>DASQCF010000030.1:0-51267 GCA_035634815.1 Solirubrobacterales bacterium
CGGCTTCCGGCTCTCCTAAAAGCGCCGGCTTAGCCGGCGGCGTCGAGCTCGGCGACCAGCGCCTGCACCCGGCGCTCGATCTCGTCGCGCGTTTCGCGGACCGCCTCCAGCGACTGGCCCTTCGGGTCCTCTAGATCCCAGTCGAGATAGCGCTTGCCGGGGATGTAAGGACACTCGTCGCCGCAGCCCATCGTCACCACCACGTCGGCCCATTCGGCGTCGGCCTGGCTGAGCTTGCGCGGCTGGCGGTCGCCGAGGTCGATCCCGAGCTCGGCCATCGCCTCGACCACCTCCGGATGGACGCGCTCGGCGGGGGTGGTCCCGGCGGAGCGCGCCTGGTGGCGCTCGCCGGCGGCGCGGCGGAAGAGCGCCTCGCTGATCTGGGAGCGGCCGGCGTTGTGGAGGCAGACGAAGAGGGCGCGGGCCATCAGGCGGCCTCGGTCGCGGTCCCGGTTGGGTGCTCCCCGCGGACGAGCTGGTAGGCCAGCGCGCCGAGCGCCGCGCCGAGCGGCGGCGCCAGGAGGTAGATCCAGAGGTCGTGCAGTTCGCCGGAGACCAGCGCCGGCCCGAGCGAGCGGGCGGGGTTCATCGACGCTCCCGTGACCGGGCCGCCGAACAGGGCGTCGAGGCCGACGGTGCCGCCGATCGCGATCGCCGCCGCCGCGCCGACCGCGCGGGTGTCGGTGGCGACGGCCATGATCACGAACATCAGGAAGGCGGTCAGCACCATCTCGTAGACGAAGGCGCTGCCGGCGCCGACGCTGGGCAGGGTCGTCCCGAGGTCGGCCGGCTGGCTCGGCCAGACCGCGGCGAGGAGCGCCGCTGCGGCGAGGGCGCCGGCGACCTGGGCGGCGAGGTAGGCGAGGGTCTCGCCGCGGGGGAAGTGCCGGGTGAGCGCGAAGGCGAGGGTCACCGCCGGATTCAGGTGGGCGCCGGAGAGGTGACCGGTCGCGTAGACCATCGCCATCACCACCAGGCCGAAGGCGAGCGCGATGCCGAGGGCGCCGAGCGTGCCGGGGTTTTCGGTCTCTGCGACGATCGCGCCGCAGCCGGCGAAGACGAGGGCGAAGACGCCGATGCCCTCGGCGGCGGCGCGGCGGAGGAGGTCGGGGCGCCCGTCCATCTCAGCAGGGGGCCGGCGCCGGGGCGAAGACGTCGCGGACCGAGTCGAGAGCGCCGGGGACGAGCGAGAAGTAGCTGCGGGTCCCGCGGCCCTCGCGCTGCACCAGGCCGGCCTCGGCGAGGACCTTGAGGTGGTGGCTGACGGTCGCCTGGGAGAGGCCGAGGAAGGGCTCGAACTCGCAGACGCAGACCGCCTCACCCTCGGCCCGCAGCAGCATGTTCACGATCCGCAGCCGCTGCCGGTCGGCCAGCGCCTTCATCACCGCCTCTAGCTGCGCGGCGCGATCCTCGTCGAGCGAAGAGCCGGCCAGCGGCGTGCAGCAGTTGATCACCGGTAGCTCGGTCATCGGCGGCGAGAGCCTAGCAACTTCATCGACGTTCATCGATGAAAGTGGTCAAAAAAAGGGGCACGGCGTCCGGCTAGTTGTAGCGCGCCAGATCCGCCTTGCGCTGTTCTTTGCGCTTGTCGAGCCGGTTCTGGATCAGCGAGAGGACGATCACCAGGGCGGCGAAGAAGGCGATCACGCCGAAGCAGAAGAAGGTCACCGTCTTGTCGGTGGTGGGGCCGGCGAGGCCGACGCCCTCGTCGGCCAGGGCGGCCGGGGCGGCGAGCAGCATCAGGGCCCAGATCGAGAGCAGGGCTGCGACGGAGCGCTTCACGGGCGGGAATCTAGCGCACCGAGGGGCGTTGCCGTTCGCTCTTCAGGTCCCGTCCGGGTCATGCGGATAGCCTCCCGCCGCGATGAGCACTCTGGAAGCGATCGTCCTCGGCTTCGTCCAGGGGCTGACGGAGTTCCTGCCGATCTCCTCCTCCGGCCACCTGCGGATCGTCCCCGCCCTGCTCGGCTGGGAAGACCCCGGCGCGGGATTTACCGCGGTGATCCAGCTGGGGACGATGGCGGCGGTGCTGATCTACTTCCGCGCCGACCTCTGGCGGATCGCCTCGGCCTGGCTGCGCGACCTGCGGACGCCGATACCCAGAGCATCAAAAGACGCGCGGCTCGGCTGGTTCATCCTCCTCGGCACGATCCCGATCTGCGTCTTCGGCTTCATCTTCAAGGACCAGATCGAGTCGGGTGCCCGCGACCTCTACCTGATCGGTTCGGCGCTGATCCTCTTCTCCTTCGTGATGCTCGCCGCCGAGCACTACGGCACTCGCCGCCGCCATCTCGACGAGATGAGCGGCCGCGACGGGTTCTCGATCGGGATGGCGCAGGTCCTGGCGCTGATTCCCGGGGTCTCCCGCTCCGGGGCGACGATCTCGGCCGGGCTGCTGCGCGGCTTCGACCGGGTCGACGCCGCCCGCTACTCCTTCCTGCTTTCGATCCCGGCGGTCGTCCTCAGCGGCCTCTTCGAGCTGCGCAAGATCGGCGAAGCGGGCGAACCGCCGGTCGGCGCGACGATCGTCGCCACCGTCGTCGCCTTCGTCGCCGGCTACGCCTCGATCGCCTGGCTGCTGCGCTACCTGACCTCCCACTCGCTGCGGATCTTCGTCATCTACCGGGTGGCGCTGGGCTCGCTGGTGCTGATTCTGGCCGCCAGCGGCGCGATCCACTGACCCCGGGGCCCCCGAAGGCCCGGCGCCGCATCCCCGCAATTTCGGCACGGACCTTGATGCACTCGTGAAAATCCTGTGAACGCAGGGGAAACAAACGGATACACGGCCTCCCGGTGTGCATACACTTCCCCTATCCGAATCGCCGTCCTCGACACCGACAGCGGTTTCGTCACCGTCCTCGCCCGCCGTGCAGAGGCGGCCGGTTGGCACCTCAGCCAGAAGACCGGCCCCGTGCCGCCGCGCGACTTGGTGGCGATGAAGCTGAACGCCCTGCTGGTCGACCCGGCCGTGCTGGGCGACGAAGCCTGGGCCTACCTGGAGCGGATCGCCTCGATGCTGCCCGACCTCGGCCTGGTCGTCTGCACCAGTCGCTCCACCGTCGCCCAGCGGGTCCGCGGGCTGCGGCTTGGCGTCGACGACTGGATGACCAAGCCCTGCCATCCAGAGGAGGCGATCGCCCGGCTCGAAGCGGTCTCGCGCCGGCGTCGCCGCGGCCGCCAGGAGCACGAGGCCTCGCCGCTCGCGGTCGGAGAGATGGAGATCCGCCCCGACCGCTTCCAGGCCTTCGTCGGCGACGAGGCCCTCGACCTCACCCGGCGCGAGTTCGAGCTCCTCTACCTGCTCGCCGAGGAACGCGGCCAGGTGCTCGAGCGCGAGCAGATCTACCAGCGGGTCTGGGGCTACGCGATGGCCCACGGCGACCGCTCCGTCGACGTCTTCGTCCGCAAGCTGCGCAAGAAGCTGGAGAGCCTCTCGCCGAGCTGGACATACATCCACACCCACTTCGGGATCGGCTACCGCTTCGACCCCGAACCGGCCGGGATCGTCGCCGCGGAGCTTCACCCGGCGCCCGAGGGCGCGCCCGCGGCCGAGCCGCAACCCGCGGCTGATTCACAAGCCGTTCACAACACCTTCACGCCCGGATAACCGCCGCCACCTCGCTGCTCGCCATGCTCGGGCGCATGGGAAGGCTGGAGATCAAGCCTGAGCAGCACGCGGCGCTCGTCGACGGCCGCCCGCTGAGCCTGACCGTGCGGGAGCTGCAGCTGCTGGTCACCCTCTCGGAGAACCCGCAGCGGATCATGACCCGCGAGGAGCTCTTCGCCCAGGTCTGGGGCGGCAAGCCGCGCAGCGACGACCGCTCGGTCGACGTCTACGTCAGCCGCCTGCGGGCGAAGCTCGGCGACGCCCTGCCGGAAGCGCGCCTGATCCACACCCACAACGGGATCGGCTACCGCTTCGCGCCCGACGCCTGAGCGCTTTCGAGGCGCTTTTACATCTTTTTCACACGCTCGACACAGCCGCGTAACAAGGTGCAGGTAGGCCGCTGCGAGGGTGGCGCCACCTGATGAATCGACCCGAAGGAGAAAGAGTTGACCAGCTCTAAGTGGTTCGTGGTGCTGAGCGCCGCGGTGATCCTCGCGATCGCGGTTGCCGCCTGCGGCAGCAGCAGCGACGAAACGACCGGCGGCAGCGGCGGCGGCAGCGTCTCCGGCGAAATCGCCGGCGCCGGCTCGACCGCCCAGCAGGCGGCGCAGGAAGCCTGGATTGCCGAATTCGAGAACGAAAATTCAGACGTGACCATCTCCTACGATCCGGTCGGGTCCGGTGGCGGTCGCGAACAGTTCATCGCCGGCGGCACCGCATACGCCGGCAGCGACGCCGCTCTCTCGACCGAAGAAGGCGAACTCGAAAAGGCTGAGGCGCGCTGCAAGGCCGGTCAGCTGATCGAGGTCCCGAACTACATCTCGCCGATCGCGATCATCTACAACCTCCCCGGCGTCGAAGACCTCCAGCTCGACCCCGAAACCCTGGCGAAGATCTTCAACCAGGAAATCACCAGCTGGAACGACAAGGCGATCGCCGCCGACAACCCCGGCGCCGAACTGCCCGACACCCGGATCACCCCGGTCAACCGCTCTGACGAGTCGGGGACCACGGAGAATTTCACCGAATACCTCTCCGAGGTCGTGCCCAGCGTCTGGAGCTACGAAGTCAGCGGCGACTGGCCCGTCAAGGGCGGCGAAGCCGCCTCCGGCACCTCCGGCGTCGTCGAAGCCGTCGCCGCCGGCGAAGGCGCGATCGGCTACGCCGACGCCAGCCAGGCCGGCGAACTCGGCATCGCCAAGATCAAAGTCGGCTCCGAATACGCCGAACCGACCCCTGAGGCCGCGGCCAAGGTGCTCGAGGAGTCCCCGCTCGACAAGGAACTGAGCCCGGGCAAGTACACGATCGCCTACAAGCTCGACCGCAAGACGGAATCGGAGGGCACCTATCCGATCGTGCTCACCTCCTACCTGATCGCCTGCACCAAGTACGACTCGGCCGACGAAGCGGCCGCGGTGAAGGCGTACCTGGAATACGTCATCAGCCCCGAAGGGCAGGAACTGGCCGCCGAACAGGCCGGCTCGGCCCCGCTCTCCTCGGCCCTGACGTCGAAGGTGACCCCCGCGATCGAAGCGATCGAAGCCGGTTAGGGGGAGCGTGTCCCAGGTCGACACCACGACCAACGCAGGTCAACTGCTGGCGGCGGCGTCCGGAGGGCGCCGCCGCCTCGGTGATCGCGTCTTCTCCCGTACCGCGGTCGTCGCCGCGGTGACGATCCTGGCCCTGCTGGCCGGGGTCGCGATCTTCCTCATCTCCGAGGGCTACCCGGCCTTCACCGCCGCCGCCTCCGAACTGCCGGAGGGCAAGACCTTCCTCGACTACGTCGCGCCGCTGGCCTTCGGCACGGTGCTGGCCTCGGCGATCGCGGCGCTCGTCGCTGTCCCGCTCGCCGTCGCCGCCGCGCTCTTCATCACCCACATCGCGCCGCCCAAGATCGCCGGCACGCTCGGCTACCTGGTCGACCTGCTGGCGGCGATCCCGAGCATCATCTACGGCCTCTGGGGGATCTTCGTCCTCGGCCCCGCCGCGGTGCCGGTGCTGAAGTGGCTGGAAGAGAAGCTCGGTTGGCTGCCGTTCTTCGAAGGCCCCGCCTCGGCGACCGGGCGGACGATGCTGGTCGCCGGGATCGTCCTCGCGGTGATGATCCTGCCGATCGTCTCGGCGATCGCCCGCGAGGCCTTCGCGCAGACGCCCCGCAAGCTGACCGAAGGCGCGCAGGCCCTCGGCGCGACCCGCTGGGAGACGATCCGGATGACGGTCCTCCCGTTCGGCAAATCCTCGGTGATCAGCGGCGCCATGCTCGGCCTCGGTCGCGCCCTCGGCGAGACGATGGCGGTGACGATCATCCTCTCGGTCTCCGGCGCCGTCACCTTCAACCTGATCGGCCAGGCGAACCCCTCGACGATCGCCGCCAACATCGCCCTCGACTTCCCCGAGTCCTCCGGCCTGGCGATCAACGCCCTGATCGCCACCGGGCTCGTCCTCTTCGCGATCACCCTCGTCACCAACATGGCAGCGCGGGCCGTGATCGCCCGCCAGAACCACGAATAGAGGCGGAGATGGAGAGCGCCAGCGTCACCCACAGCCCCGCTCTAGAGCGCCCCGCCTCGCTGCTCGCCAGCGGCGCCGGCTGGCGCCGGCGCGCCAAGGACCGGCTGATGACGGTGCTGATCGCCGGCGCCTTCGCGCTGGCGATGATCCCGCTGATCTCGCTCGTCTACGAGGTGACCAAGCGCGGCATCCCCGGCCTCAGCCTCGCGTTCTTCACCGAGGACGCCCGCGGCGTGGTCGGCGAGGGCGGCGGCGCCTCCCACGCGATCGTCGGCACCCTGGTGATCACCGGGGTGGCGGCGGCGATCTCGGTCCCGATCGGGATCATGGGCGCGATCTACCTCAACGAGTACGGGCAGGGGCGCCTGCGCCGCGCCCTCACCTTCTTCGTCGACGTGATGACCGGCATCCCCTCGATCGTCGCCGGGCTCTTCGCCTACGCGCTCTTCGAGCTCTTCTTCGGCCCCGGCATCCGGCTCGGGGTGATGGGCTCGGTGGCGCTTTCGGTGCTGATGATCCCGATCGTGATCCGCTCCGCCGAGGAGGTGCTGAAGATCGTCCCCAACCACCTGCGCGAGGCCGCCTACGCGCTGGGGACGCCGAAGTGGAAGACGATCGTCAAGGTCGTCCTGCCGACCGCCTTCGCCGGCCTCGTCACCGGGGTGATGATCGCGATCGCCCGGATCGTCGGCGAGACGGCGCCGCTGCTGGTGACCACCGGGGTGGTCGACTCGATGAACTCCGACCCGTTCCACGGGCGGATGCAGAACCTCGCCGTCTACGCCTACAACGAGTACCGATCGCCGGGCGTCTTCAAACAGGCGGCCTACGACAAGGCCTGGGCCGCGGCGCTGACTCTGATCGCGATCGTGATGCTGCTGAACGTCGCCGCCCGCCTCGTCTACCGGCGCTACAAAACGGAGATCCGGTGACCCCGGAAGGAAGGAAGTTGAGATCGATGCTGGGAGCCGCGACCAAGCGCAGCGCCGCCGAGGAGGGGAAGCCGACGATGACCGGCCGGCCGGCGGGCAGGACCTCGACCGAGCCCGTTACCGCGACCGGCCGCGGGGCGAAGACGATCGAGGCCCGCGACGTCAACCTCTTCTACGGCGACTTCCACGCGGTCGAGGACGTGACGATGACGATCGCGCCGAACAAGGTGACGGCGCTGATCGGCTCTTCCGGCTGCGGCAAGACGACCTTCCTGCGCTCGCTGAACCGGATGCACGAGCTGACGCCCGGGGCGCGGGTCGACGGCCACGTCTCCCTCGACGGCGAGGACATCTACGGCAAGGGCGTTGACCCGGTCGAGGTGCGGCGGCTGATCGGGATGGTCTTCCAGCAGCCGAATCCGTTCCCGACGATGTCGATCTACGACAACGTCGCCGCCGGGTTGAACCTCAACTCGCGGCGGGTGCCGAAGTCCCAGAAGGACTCGGTGGTCGAGCGCTCGCTGCGCGGCGCCAACCTCTGGGAGGAGGTCAAGGACCGGCTCGACAAGCCCGGTTCGGGCCTCTCCGGCGGCCAGCAGCAGCGGCTCTGCATCGCCCGCGCGATCGCGGTCGAGCCCGAGGTGCTGCTGATGGACGAGCCCTGCTCGGCCCTGGACCCGCTGGCGACGCTGGCGATCGAGGACCTGATCTCCGAGCTGAAGAACCGCTACACGATCGTGATCGTCACTCACAACATGCAGCAGGCGGCGCGGGCCAGCGACGTCACCGCTTTCTTCAACCTCGACGCGACCGGCAAGCCGGGGCACCTGGTCGAGGTCGGCGCGACCAACGAGATCTTCACCAACCCGACCCAGAAGCAGACCGAGGACTACGTCAGCGGCCGCTTCGGCTGAGACGGGGAGGAGAGGGACGATGCCGGAAATAGCCCGTGCCGGATACCTGGAGGAACTGGCGAGCCTGGAGGCGAGCGCCCTCGGCGGCCTCGACCTGGTCAACATCGCCCTCGGCCGGACGATGGAAGCGGTCGAGAACCAGGACGTCGAGCTGGCGCAGGTGGTGATCGCCGACGACGACCGGATCGACGGCCGCTACCTGGAGGTGCACCAGAGCCTGATTACGCTGCTGGCGACGCAGTCGCCGGTGGCGACCGACCTGCGCCTGATCTCGGCGTTGCTGCACGTGCTGAAGGGGATCGAGCGGATGGGTGACCAGTGCGTCAACGTCTGCAAGGTGATCCCGCTGACCGGCAACTACGCGCCGGTCGACCCGCGGATGGTCGAGCTGATCCTGAAGATGGGGGCCCACACCAGGACCCTGATCGTGCAGGCGAAGCGGGCTTTCGAGGAGCGCGACGTGGAGATGGCTCGGGACCTGGTCCGCCGCGACGACGCCGTCGACGAGCTCAACCGCGAGTGCTTCCACCTGGCGCTGGAGATCGGCGACGACGCCGACCGGCGGGAGTGGGCGATGACGATGCTGCTGGCGGCGCGGGCGATCGAGCGGATCGGGGACAACGCGGTCGACATCGGCGAGCAGGTTGCCTTCGTGGTCACCGGGCTGTTTCGCGAGTTCGAGGACGCGTCGCATCCCTCGTAGGGGAAGGGTCAGGTGGGGGTCCCTGGGAGCACCTCCGCCGCGTGATTGGTCTTTTCGCTGACGCCTCCGGCCGTGGTGGCGCGGCTCCATGCTGAGTACCCAGGGACCCCCACCGGACCCTTCCCTGCGTCAGATCCGGCTCGCTTGGGAACATGTGGGACTTCTGTGACTCTTTGCGCCGCCATAGATATTGGTTCGAACACGACGCGACTTTTGGTTGCGGAGCCTGTGGATGGGCAGTTGAAGAAGGTGATGGAGCAGCGGGCCTATACGCGGATCGGCAAGGCCGTCGATAGCAAGGGTCGGATCTCGGCCGAGAAAGTCGAGGAAGTGGGGGAGGTCGTCGCCACCCAGGTGCGGCTGGCGCGGGAGCTCGGGGCGGAGGAGATCCGCGCTGTCGCCACCGCCGCCGTGCGGGAGGCGCGCAACTGCGAAGAGGTCGCCGAGGCTGTCGGCGGGGCCGCCGGGGTGCCGATCGAGGTCCTGCCCGAGGAGGAGGAGGGACGGCTCTCCTTCATCGGCGCCACCAAGACGCTGGGCCACCCCGCCGAGGGCCTGATCGGCGTCGTCGACATCGGCGGCGGCTCGACCGAGGTGATCCTCGGCACCGTGCCCGACGGCGTTCAGAGTGTCCGCTCATGGCCGGTCGGCTCCGGCAACCTCGCCGACGAGCTGATCTCCTCCGATCCGCCTTCGGCGGCCGAGGTCCGCCGCGCCCGCGACCGCATCGAGGACATCTTCGAGGGAGTCGAGATCGAGCGCCCCGCGCAGGCGGTGGCCGTCGGCGGCTCCGCCACCTCGCTGCGCCGCCTGGTCGGCGCCGTGCTGGAGTACGAGACCCTGGAGCGCGGGATCCGCGTCCTCTGCGGCGACCCGGCCGCCGACGTCGGCCGCCGCTTCGAGCTCGACCCCACCCGCGTCCGCATCCTCCCGACCGGCGTCCTCCTCCTCGAGAAGCTCTCCGACCTCCTCGGCCAGCCCCTGCAGATCGGCAAGGGCGGCCTCCGCGAGGGGGTCATCCTCGACCTCCTCAACGGCAGCATCAACGGCTCGCCGGAGCGGGTTGCGGCTTAGCGATACTCGAGAGCGGCGCGGTGCAGGCCAGCGTAGGCGAGTCTGAGCTCTTCCAATTGCCTCGCCGTTTCCTCCCGCATGCGAAGAATCTTTTCCGCGTCGGCTTGCCTGCACTGCACGAGCTCAAGCGCTCGCTCGAAGTCGAAGACGGTTGAGCCGTCGGCGATCTGCCGAGCCATCTTCCTTTGCTCATCTTCGGTCATGGTTTCGAATCTACCTCTCGCTGCGTATCGTCTTCCTTCGCCGAATGCCTGAAGCTGTCGATTTCGAGTTCGGCTGCGGTTAGGGCTTCGGTCAGGTTGTTCGCAGTCCGCCGAAGCTCCTCGATCCTCACTCGGTTGACCGCCGCGGACCTGTCAGCTTCTTCTGCAAATCTGGCACCACGAGTCGAGATCTCGACCGGAAGACGCCCTACCGCCAACCCTGAGTAGGCGGGAGTGACGATTAGCAGGCAGCCGTAGAAGGCGGCCAAGGCGACCTCTAGTCGGTAGAGGCTCGATTGCCCCAAAGCTACGTCTGGCAGCTCATTAGGCACCGGGGGAAGGATGCAGGCCATCAGAGCAATGGCCAAAGCGACGCCGACCAGGATGCGAACGATCGTGCGTCGGCCTGACATGCCCGATCAAGGTCTGGGAGGAGAGAGTTCTCCCCCTCTTGGAGCCCGGATCTAGCTGCTTGCGTTGAAGAGCGATTCGTCGAAGCCGGTGATCGCCGGTTCGGCGGCGTAGCCGATTCGTTCGAGGGCGAACAGTTCCTCGATCGTCGCCAGCAGCGAGAAGTGGTTGAAGTAGGTCTCGCTCGTCGTGCCCGGTTCGACGAAAGGGGAGAGGAGGAGCAGGCCGACGCGGCCGCCGCCGCCGGTTTCGCGTACCGGGCCGCTCGGGGGCTCCGTCTCGCCGGGATCGGGCAGGTTGGGGAAGGCGGGGTCGATGCAGCAGCCGCTTTCGTCGGGGCTCTCGCCTTCCCGGGGCGCCTGGGCGGCGGTGACGACGATCATGCCGCCGTCCTTGTAGGCCAGCGATTCCTTGATCTCGGCGACGAGCGGTTCGAGCTGCGCTTCGTCGGGGGCGACGTAGGCGAGGGCGGGGAACTTGTCCGCTTTCAGCTTCAGGTCGGCGCTCAGCTGCGGCAGGCCGACGTCGGCTTCGGCGCACTCGGGCGCGTCGACGATCGAGTGGAAGTAGACGAACGGGTTGCGCCAGGTCAGGTAGGTGTCGGTGGCGGTCGGGGCCTGGTTGGGGTCCGAGACCCCGGGGGAGGGATGGCGGCAGGCGGTCGGCGCTCCGGTGCCGGCGCCGTCTTCGATCCCCTGCACGTAGGCCTTCCATTTCAGCCCCGCTTCGGCCAGCTGGCCGGGCAGCGTCTTGGTCGCGGCGGGGTAGACGCAGCCGCTGCCTTCCACCTGGCCTTCGGCCGATTCGGTGCCGGGTGCGAGGTCGGCGTAGCTGGGGCAGTTGGCCGCCGTCTCCGGCGTCGGGCCCTGGCCGCTGAGCAGCGCGATCTGATTCGCCAGCGCCCCTGCGGTGACGGCGAAGTAGTTGGTCAGCAGCTCGCCCTGCTGCGGCAGCTCTTCGCCGAGGTAGCTCGCCTCGGCGGTTTTGCCGGTTTCCTCGACGCCGCCTTCCTTCAGCATCACGACGAAGACGTGTTTCACTTCCGGCAGCCCGGTCGGGAGTTCTTCTTCGACCAGAGGAGCTTCCGGTTCCGGCGCGCCCGGCAGCGGTTCTTCGACCAGCGGCGCTTCGGTCGGGATCGCCGACGGGGTCGCGGTCGGCACCGCCGCTTCTCCGCCGCCGGCTTCGGCTCCGGCCGCGGTCGCGGTGGGTTCGGCCGCGGATTCTTCGGCGGGGGGCACCGGTTCTTCGAGCAGGACCGTCGCGAAACCGGCGTTCTCGGCGGAGCTCTTGGTGACCGAGCCGATCAGCACCCCGAGCGCCAGCATCCCCAGCACGGCGATTGCCAGCGCCCAGGGCGCGGGCAGCGCCTTTTCGTCCTTCGTCTCGGTCACCGGCAACGCGAGTATCGCCGCGCCCCGCGCCCAGGTTGTGAAGATCCTGGGTCCGATTTACAACTCCTAAACATGAGGGGCGGCAGGTCGCCGCGAAGATGCGCTGGTGTCCGACGCCTGCCCCAGCTGCGGATCCTCCCTGCTCCCAGACCAGCGCTACTGCCTCTCCTGCGGGCAGCGGCGCGGGGAGCCGCGGCTGCCGATCATGGACGCGGTCACCTACATGGACGCCAGCAAGCGTCCGCGCCCGGCAGCGACGGCGGCGCCCCCTACGCCGCCGTCGCGCCGGCGCCCCTCCATCTCCGCCAGCTCCTCGCTGGTCGCCGTCGTCGCCACCCTCGTCCTCGCGCTCGGCGTCGGGGTGATGATCGGGCGCTCCGGCGATGGCGGGGCGAGCAACGCCGCCGCGCCGCAGATAATCCGCGTCGGCGGCGGCGAAGCGTCGACGGCAACCGCCTCGACGGCGGGTGGCGCCGGTGCGGCGGCCGGCAAAGGTGGCAAGAAGGCGAACTCGGCGACGGTAAAGAAAGCGAAGGAGAAAGCGGCGACCGGCGCCAGCGGCGCCAGCAAGGCGACCGAAGAAGTCTTCGAACCGGCGCCCGGCGTCAAGATCGCCCCGCCCGAACAGCAGCTCGGCGGCGAATGCGACCCCAGCGTCGCCGGCTGCGGCAGCAACGGCAAGTTCGAAGGGAACTTCTTCGAATGAGCGCCCCCCGCGACGAGGAGCTGGTCGTCGACCTCGAGCGCCGGCGCGAGCAGCTTGCCGCCCGCGTCGCCGAGCTGCAGTGGGACCTCGGCGGCCTCGTCTACGAGATGGCGGTCCGCAACAGCATTGACGTCGAGCTGATCGTCAAGCGCGCGGTGCCCCTGCAGGACGCCGACGCCGAGCTGAGCGAGGTCGAGCGGATCCTGCGGCTGGAAGAGAGCGGCACCGCCGGCACCTGCACCGGCTGCGGCGCTCCCCACTCCAGCGGCGCCACCTTCTGCTGGCAGTGCGGCACGCCGCTGATGGCCCAGGTTTCGGGAGACGAGATCCTCAAGAGGTGAACGGTAGGGAAGGGACGGGTACCCCTCCCTGGGAGCACCTCCGCCGACAGTTTCGCATTCAGCTGCCGCCTCAAAGCTTTTCGGGTCGGCTCCATGCTGAGTACCCAGGGACCCGCTCCACTCGGCGGAGGTGCTCCCAGGGACCCCCACCGACACCCCCATGCAACGACCTTTAGCCGAAGCGACCCGTTACGTAGTCCCTGGTGCGGGGGTCGCGGGGGTCGGAGAAGATCTGGGTGGTGTCGCCGACCTCGATCAGCGTCCCCACCGGCTTCTCGCCGCCGGTCTCGAGGCTGAAGAAGGCGGTGCGGTCGGCGACCCGCGCCGCCTGCTGCATGTTGTGAGTGACGATCACGATCGTGAAGCGGCCTTTGAGGCTGTGCATCAGATCCTCAATTGCCCCGGTCGCGATCGGGTCGAGCGCCGAGGCGGGCTCGTCGAGGAGGAGGACGTCGGGCTCGATCGCGATCGCGCGGGCGATGCAGAGGCGCTGCTGCTGGCCGCCGGAGAGGCCGAGGGCGCTGTCCTTGAGCCGGTCCTTGACCTCGTCCCAGAGGGCGGCGCCGCGCAGGGCCGTCTCTACTCGCTCGTCGAGACCGCGGCGCAGGCCGAGGTTGCGGGGGGCCCAGGCGACGTTGTCGTAGATCGACTTCGGGAAGGGGTTCGGTTTCTGGAAGACCATCCCGATCCGCCGCCGCACCTCGACCTGGTCGACGTTGCCGCCGTAGAGCTCGTGGCCGTGGTAGAGGACGCTTCCCTCGATGCGAAAGCCCGGGACCGAATCGTTCATCCGGTTGAGGCTGCGCAGGAAGGTCGTCTTGCCGCACCCGGAAGGGCCGATCAGGGCGGTGATCTCGCCGCGGCGGATGCCGAGGTTGACCGCGGCCAGGGCCTGCTTGGCGCCGTAGGAGATCGAGACGCCGCGCGCGTCGAAGACGAGCTCGGGCTGGAAGGCGGGCGCCGCCGTCGTCCCGGTGGCGCCGGTCGGCAGCGCAGTGGCGCCGGTCTGGATCCGGACCCGCGAGGGAACGGCCTGGTCGGGAGGGTTCATTGGCTCAGCTTTCGTTTGCTGCGGGCCAGCAGCGCCCGGGCGCCGAGGCTCGCGAAGAGGATGAATGAGACGAGCAGCAGCGACATCCCCCAGGCTTCGTTGAAGCCTTCGGGGTTGCCTTCTTCGGAGAGTTTGTAGATCCACACCGGCACGTTCGGCAGCGCTTCGAAGGGGTTGACGGAGAAGCTTTTCGGGTCGAAGACGGAGCTGGCGAGGATCAGCGGCGCGGTCTCGCCCGCTGCCCGTGCCACCGCCAGCACGGTTGCGGTGACGATCCCGCCGAGGGCGGTGGGGAGGATCACGGTGACGACCGAGCGCCAGCGGGCGACGCCGAGCGCGTCGGAGGCTTCGCGCAGCCCCTTCGGGACCAGCAGCAGCACCTCCTGCGAGCCGCGGGCGATCAGCGGCAGCTCGATGATCGCCAGCGCCACCGCGCCGGCGAAGGCGGACTGCTGCTTGTGGTCGACGAGCAGGGCGAAGACGAAAACGCCGAGGACGATCGAGGGCAGCCCGTTGAGCAGGTCGAGGACCATTTTCATGCTGCGGACGCCGCGGGCGCCGGCGTACTCGGTCAGGAAGAGGGCGATGAGGACGCCGATCGGCATCGCGATCAGGGTGGCGACAAGGGAGATGACGATCGTCCCCAGCAGCATCGGGCCGACCCCGGTGGGGTAGCCGGTGAAGACGAAATCGAGGTCGATCGTCTTGATCCCGCGCGAGGCGACGGTCCAGATCACGATCGCCAGCACCGCGATCGCGGCAATCGCGGCTGCGGTCGCGACCAGCTCCGCGGCGCGGCTGACCAGCTGCCGCCGCCGCAGGTTGCCGCTCGGGGTCAGCGGCGCGCTCGGGTCCGGGATCGTCGGCGCGCTCACCCGTTCACCGCCCCGCTGTAGCTGAAGCGCCGCCCGATCCAGCTCGCGGCGACGTTCGCCACCACGCTGATCACCAGCAGGATCAGGGCGCAGTAGTAGAGCGAGGCTTTGTGCAGCTCGGTCAGGGCGCCGGGGAACTGGAGCGCGATCCGCGAGGCGAGCGTGTCGCCGGACTTGAACAGCGAGGCCTGGATGGTCGAGCCGGCGCCGATCACCTGCGAGACGGCGATCGCCTCGCCCAAGGCGCGCCCGAGGCCGAGGATGCAGGCGGCCACCACGCCGCTGGAGGTCGTCGGCAGGACGATCCCGCGAACCACCTCCCAGCGGGTGGCGCCGAGAGCGCTGGCCCCGTCCTGCAGCTCCGGCGGCACCGACTGGAAGAGGTCGCGGGAGATCGAGGCGATGATCGGGATCACCATGATCGTCAGGATCAGGCTGGCCGTGAACACGCTCAGCCCGGTCGTCTCCGGGGCGCCGAAGATCGGCAGGAAGCCGAGCGTGCTGTGGAGGAACGGCTCGACGTGCGCCTGCACGAAGGGGGCGAGCACCAGCAGGCCCCAGAAGCCGAGGATGACGCTGGGGATCGCCGCCAGCAGCTCGACCAGAGGGCCGACGACGCCGCGCACCCCGCGCGGCGCCAGCAGGGTGAGGAAGAGGCCGATCGCGATCGCGATCGGCGCTCCCAGCAGCAGCGCGAAGGCGGAGGTGACGGCGGTGCCGAAGAGCAGCGCGCCGGCCCCGAACTCGCCGAAGTTCGGCTGCCAGGTGGTCTCGTAGACGAAGCCGAAGCCGAACTTCGAGAGCGCCGGCGAGGCGCCGTGGACGATCTGGAAGCCGACGAGGACGATGGTCGCGCCGGCGATCAGCGCCGCCAGGGCGCAGACGCCGAACAGCATCCGGTCGCCGACGCGGTCGAGCCGCTTACGCAGCGGGCTGATGCGGCCGGCGCGGGCGCCGGGCCCGGCGACGGAGGGTGCTGCGGTGCTCATCGGCCGGCAGCCTAGACGAGCAGATGCAGTTTCAACCCTTTTCACACCGTATTTTCACAGAATTGACACAACTCACATTTCTGTTACATCGTTTTCACACTGTGTTTTTCACGACATTGACACATTCTGTCCACCCGGATGGCGCGAACCTTCCAGCCGTTTCAGACAGGTAAACGAGTTGAAAGGATCATCTTGCTCCGCAACAGGTTGCTTACTCTCTTGATCGCGGTGGCAGCAACGGTTGGAGGTACGGCAACCGTCACGGCCGCCTCCGCCTCTGCCGCCGGGCTCACGGGCGCCGGCTCCACGCTGGTGGCCCCGCTGATGGCCAACTGGATCAGCAACTTCGAAATCAAAGAAGGGATCCCGGTCAAATACGCCGCCGTCGGCTCGGGCACGGGCATCGCCCAGATCACCGCCCGCACCGTCGACTTCGGCGCCTCCGACGCACCTCTGACGCCGGAACAGGCAAGCGCCTGCAACGGCTGCGTGCACATTCCCTGGGCGCTCTCGGCGACCGCCGTCGGCTTCAACGTCCCCGGGGTGAAGAAGCTGAACCTGACCGGGTCGATCCTGGCCGGGATCTACTTCGGCAAGATCACCAAGTGGAACGACGCCAAAATCAAGAAGGTCAACCCGGGGGCGAAGCTGCCGGGCCTGCCGATCACCCCGGTGTTCCGCAGCGACGGCTCCGGTGACACCTACGCGTTCACCAACTACCTCTCCAAGGTCAGCTCCGCCTGGAAGAACGAAGTCGGCTACGCGACCACCGTCGGCTTCAGCCACGGGATCGGCGCCAAAGGCAACGCCGGCGTCACCGCCACGGTCGTGAAAACGCCGGGGGCGATCGGCTACATCTCCGCCTACTACCTGATCGCTGCCGGCGTCCACGCCGCCGCGGTCCAGAACAAGGCGGGCAAGTTCACGTTGCCGAACATCCCGAACATCGCGAGCGCGGCCTCGACCGTCAAGAGCCTGCCCGCGAGCAACACGATCAGCATCACCAACCCCCCGAAGAAGGCCAAGATCGCCTACCCGATCTCGACCTTCACCTACGCGATCGTGCCGCATGACGCCTCCCAGAAGGGCTTCCTGCAGCAGTTCGCCAAGTACTGCCTGACGATCGGCCAGAAATACGGCGCGGCGCTGGACTTCGCGCCCCTGCCGAAGGTCGTCCAGCAGGCGGGGCTGAAGGCGGTCGCCGGCCTCTAGGCGATGCGCCCTCGCCCCAAGCGGGAGGCACCAAACCGGCGCCGGGCTTCGCCCCGGTGCCGGTTTTTTTATCGGTCTTTTCACACCTCGGGCTCGCCGATGGCGAACCCTGTGGGGGAACCGAAGATCCGATATAGGGAGAGCACCGATGACTTCCCGTGTTGACATGCATTGCCACTCGACGGCATCGCACTTCTCGAAGCTGGGCGTACAGCGCTCGCTGGGCCTGCCGGAGTGCGCGACGCCGCCGCAGGAGGTCTACGAGCTCGCCAAACGGCGGGGTATGGACTTCGTCACGATCACCGACCACGACACGATCGACGGCTGCCTCGAGCTCGCCGATCGCCCCGACTGCTTCGTCTCCGAGGAGCTGACCGCCCGCTTCGCCGGCGAGCCCCAGGCGGTTCACGTCCTCTGTTACGGGATCACTCCCGGAGACCACCAGTGGCTGCAGGCGCACTCCGGCGACGTCGAAGCCTGCGCCGCCTACCTTCACGACCACGGGATCGCCTGCGCTCTGGCGCATCCCTTCTTCAACGTCGCCGCGCCGTTGACCCGGCGCCACCGGCGGCGACTGGCGGAGCTGTTCCCGATCTGGGAGGTCCGCAACGGCTCTCGGGCCGCCGAGCTGAACATGCCCGCCGCCGTCTACGTCGAGACGCACGGCGGCACCGGCATCGGCGGTTCCGACGACCATGCCGGCGTCGACATCGGCCGCACCTACACCGAGGCGCCCGCGGCCGCGACGCCGGAAGAGTTTCTTGGGCATCTGCAGATGGGGGACGCCGAAGCGCATGGCGAACAGGGCAGCGCCGCCAAATGGGCTCATGCGGCGATGGCTCTGGCGACCCGGGCTCTGGTGGTGGGGGACGGAGGGGAGTACCTCGGCGGACAACGGCGGGGAGGGTCCGGCGAGGTACTCCCCTCCGTCCCCTCGGGCGTGGATGGTCCTCCGCGGGGTCCGGATCCCGCCGCTGTGCTGAGGATGGCTGAGCGGGTTATTCGGGAGGGGGCTGCCCGGGAGGGGAAGATTGCTGCTGACGTGGGGCCTGAGGATGCGCGGGCGCTTTTGGAGGCTTGGCTCGACGGGGTTGGGCTCGAGATGCGCGGTCGGGATCTGATCGCTTACTTGCAGGCCGACGAGTTCTCCCATGGCGACCTCTACCGGCGTGCCCGCCGGCGGCACGACCGTGGTTTGCGGGCCGCAGTCGAGGGCGGCGCCAGGGCGGTGGACGACGGCGACTTCGCCGCCGCCGTCGACGGGCTTTTCGCGGCGCTCGTCCCCGCCGTTCCCTACGCGCCGGCGACCGCCTTTCTCGGCGCCGAGAAAGCGAAGCTGCGCGACCGCCGCGGCGAGCGGCGCCGGGTCGCGGTGATCGCCGACGGGATCGGCTCGATGCACGGCGTCACCCACACGATCGAACAGATCCGCGAGCATGGGGTCCCTGGCTTCGAGGTCGACATCGTCGGCACCGACCCGGGCGTCGACCGTCGTCTCCCCGCCGCGGCCGAGCTGGAGATCCCCTTCTACGAGGGGATGACCCTCGGCGTCCCCGGTCTCCCGGACCTGGTCGAGGCTCTGGCCGAGGGGTCCTACGACCTCGTCCACGTCACCGCCCCAGGCCCGGCCGGGATCGCCGCCACCCTGATGAGCCGGATCACCGGCGTGCCTCTGCTCGCCAGCTACCACACCGAGATCGCCGCCTACGCCGGCATGCGCAGCCGCAACGAGGGGCTGGAGGCGCTGACCCGCGCGGGCCTCGGCGCCTTCTACTCGGCCCCCGCCGCGGTGCTCTCGCCGAGCCCCTCGGCCGATGCCTCGGTCCTCGCCCTCGGCGCCGACCCGGCCCGGGTCGGGCGCTGGGAGCGCGGCGTCGACACCGATCGCTTCGATCCCGCAAAAGCCGACCGCGACGCCTTCCCCGGCGAGATCAAGGTCCTCTACGCCGGACGCCTGACCCGTGAGAAGGGCGTCGACCTGCTGGCCGAGAGCTTCCTCCTCGCCCAGGAGCGCGACCCGCGCCTGCACCTGCTGCTGGCCGGCGGCGGCCCCGAGGAAGGCGAGCTGCGCGAGCGGCTCGGCGATCGGGCCACCTTCCTCGGCTGGCTCTCCGGCGAGGACCTGCCCCGCGCCTACGCCAGCGCCGACGCCTTCCTCTTCGCCAGCAGCACCGACACCTACGGCCAGGTGATTCTCGAGGCGGCAGCCAGCGGCCTGCCGATCGTCGCCGTCGCCGAAGGCGGGCCGGCGGCGCTGGTCGAGAACCGCCACACCGGTCTCCTCTGCCGCCCCGACGCCGACCACCTCGCCGGGGCGCTGCTGCAGCTCGCCTCGCAGCCGCAGCTGCGCCGCCAGCTCGGCGAGGCCGCCTCCCGCGCCGCCCGCGAGCGCTCCTGGGAGCGCTCGATGGCGCAGCTGGCGGTCGGCTACCGGCGGGCGCTCGACGGCGCCGCCGCGACGCGCCCGCAGGTCGTGGCCCGTGCCGCATAATGGGCCGATCGACGAACCCGCCCTCTACTTCAACCGCGAGCTCTCCTGGCTCGACTTCAACCAGCGAGTTCTCGAACTGGCCGAGGACCCCGATGTTCCGATGCTGGAGCGGCTCCGCTTCTGCGGGATCTACGCCAACAACCTCGACGAGTTCTTCATGGTCCGGGTCGCCGGCCTCTTCGACCAGCTCGATGCCGGGATCGAAGCCCGCGGCCCCGACGGCCTAACGCCGAAGGAGCAGATCGACGCGATCCAGCGGCGGGTGCTGGAGCTTGACGACCGCCTCTGCGAGTGCTTCAACGGCAACATCCGCCCGGCTCTGGAGGAGCAGGGGATCCGGATCGTCTCGCTCGACGACGCCAGCGAGGAGGAGCGGCGCGACATCGACGCCCGCTTCGAGCAGCAGGTCTTCCCGGCGCTGACGCCGCTGGTGATCGGCCTCGGCCGGCCCTTCCCCTACATCTCCAACCTCTCGCTCAGCCTCGGCGTGCTGCTGCGGGACCCCGAGAGCGGCACCGAGATCATTGCCCGGGTCAAGGTGCCGAAGGAGCTGCTCGGGCGCTTCCTGCCGGTCGGCGACGGCGGCACCGTCTTCGTGCCGCTGGAGGACGTGATCGCCGCCAACCTCGACGCGCTCTTCCCCGGGACCGAGGTCGTCGACTACGGCTACTTCCGCGTCACCCGCGACGCCGATTTCACCGTCTCCGACGAGGCCGACGACCTCCTGCAGGCGGTCCAGGACGAGCTCCGCCGCCGCCGCTTCGGCGAGGTCGTGCGGCTGGAGGTCGCCTCCGGGATGAACCCGAAGCTGCGCGAGCAGCTGGTCGGGGCCCTGCGGCTCGAAGACCGCGAGGTCTACGACGTCGAGGGCCTGATCGACCTCGCCGACCTGGAGACGATCGCCGACGTCCCCGGCCACGCCGAGCTGCGCTGGCCGCCCTGGACCCCGGTCACCCAGCCGCGCCTGCAGGGAGAAGACGAGGAGCCGGTCGACATGTTCGCGGCGATCCGCCAGCGCGACCTGCTCGTCCACCATCCCTACGACTCCTTCAACACCTCGGTCGAGCGCTTCGTCACCCAGGCGGTCGCCGACCCCGACGTGCTGGCGATCAAGCAGACCGTGTACCGGACCAGCGACGACTCGCCGCTGGTGCCGTCGCTGATCCGCGCCTCCGAACGCGGCAAGCAGGCGGTCTGCATGGTCGAGCTGAAAGCGCGCTTCGACGAGGAGGCGAACATCCACTGGGCGAAGAGCCTGGAGGAGGCGGGCGTCCACGTCGTCTACGGCATCCCGGGGCTGAAGACCCACGTCAAGGCGATCGTCGTCGCCCGCCGCGAGGGCGAGGAGGTGCGCGAGTACGTCCATGTCGGGACCGGCAACTACAACCCGAAGACGGCCCGGCTCTACACCGACCTCGGCCTCTTCACCGCCGATCCCGACGTCGGCGCCGACGTCGCCGAGATGTTCAACTTCCTCACCGGCTACGGGCGGCCGGCGGAGTACCGCAAGGTGCTGGTCTCGCCGACGACGATGCGCGACCGGATCGTCGAGGAGATTGAGCGCACCGCCGAGGCGCACGAGGCGGGGGAGGAGGCGCGGATCGCCCTGAAGATGAACTCCCTGGTCGACCCCCGCTGCATTCAGGCGCTCTACGACGCCTCCCAGGCGGGGGTGCGGATCGACCTCAACGTGCGCGGGATCTGCTGCCTGCGGCCCGGGGTCGAGGGGCTCTCGGAGAACATCAGCGTCAGCTCGATCGTCGGCCGCTTCCTCGAGCACTCGCGGGTCTACGTCTTCCGCCGCGGCGAGGAGACGCGGGTGCTGATGGGCTCGGCCGACCTGATGCCGCGCAACCTCGACAGCCGGGTCGAGCTGGTGGCCCCGGTCGAAGACGCGGCGCTGAAGGCGGAGCTGCTGGACGTGCTGGAGCGCTCGTTGGCCGACAACGCCAACTCCTGGGACCTGGCCGCCGACGGGACCTGGACGCGGCGGGCGCCGGACGGCGAAGAGCGCAGCGTCCAGGAGGAGCTGATGGCCCGGCATTCCGCACGTGCCGCGGAGCACCTGGCCACCACTCCCGCCTAAGACGCGCCCGCGCCTCCCGCGTCACTAGGATGCGGAGCAGTGGCGCGCTTCTCGCTCCTTCCTCGCGACCGGACCTTCTTCGACCTCTTCATCCAGGCGGGTCAGAACTCCGTGCAGGCGGCCAAGCTGCTCGACGAGATGATGCACACCTGGCCCGATTCGGGGGACCTCTCGCGGGAGATCGTGATCGCCGAGCAGGAGGGCGACAAAATCACCCACAACATCGTCCAGCGGCTCAACTCGACCTTCGTCACCCCGATCGACCGCGAGGACATCTACAACCTGGCGACGCAGATGGACGACATCGTCGACTACGCCGAGGAGGCCGCCGACTTCCTCGGCCTCTACAAGATCGAGGCGCCGATGGTCCAGGCGCAGGCGCTGACCAAAGTCCTCGTTGCCTCCTGCGAACAGCTGGCGATGGGGCTGGAGAAGCTGCCCTCCTTCAAAGATCTCGACAAGTACTGGATCGAGATCCACCGGCTCGAGAACGACGGCGACCGGATCTCCCGCGACGCCGTCGCCTCGCTCTTCTCCAACGGCATCGACCCGATGGTCGTGATCCGCTGGAAGGACATGTTCGCCGTGCTCGAGGAGGCGATCGACGCGACCGAGACGGCGGCGCAGATCCTCGAGGGCATCGTCATCAAGAATTCGTGACGGCCGCGGACCTCGTCACGCCTCGATGAGCTCTGACGTCATCCTCTTACTGGTCATCGCCACCGCGCTGGCGTTCGACTTCACCAACGGCTTCCACGACACTGCCAACGTCGTCGCCACCTCGATCTCGACCGGGGCGGCGCGGCCGCAGGTGGCGATCGGGTTCGCCTCGCTGCTCAACTTCGTCGGCGCCTTCATCTCGATCAGCGTCGCCGCGACCGTCGCCAAAGACGTCGTCGACGCCGAAGTGATCACCCCGACGATCGTCTTCGCCGGCTTGATCGGGGCGATCGCCTGGAACCTGATCACCTGGTACTTCGGGCTGCCGTCGAGCTCCTCGCACGCGCTGATCGGCGGCGTCGTCGGCTCGGCGGTGGCGGCGGTCGGGTTCGACGCTGTGCTCGCCGAAGGGCTGGTCGGCAAGGTCCTGATCCCGGCGGTCGTCGCCCCGATCCTCGCTTTCGGAGTCGCCGGCTTCGCGATCGGGCTCTCCTACCGGGTGGTGGGGAAGCAGCGGCCCGGCATCGTCAGCCGCGGCTACCGCTACGGGCAGATCGTCTCCGGCGGCCTGCTGGCGCTGGCCCACGGCACTAATGACGCGCAGAAGACGATGGGGATCATCACCCTGGCGCTGATCGCCAACGGCACGCTCGGGGCCGAAGCCGACCCGCCCTTCTGGGTGATCGCTTCCTCGGCGACGGCGATCGCGCTCGGCACCTACAGCGGCGGCTGGCGGATCATCAAAACCACCGGCACCCGGATCATCAAGATGGACGCCGCCCAGGGCTTCTCGGCCCAGGGGGCCGGCGCGGCAGTGATCCTCGCCTCCACCCACTTCGGCTTCCCGCTCTCGACCACCCACGTGATCAACGGCGGCGTGATGGGCTCGGGCGCGGCGAAACGGCTCTCGGCGGTGCGCTGGGGCGTCGCCGGCAACATCATGGTCGCCTGGCTGCTGACCCTGCCGGCGGCGGCGGCGATCGGCGCTCTCACCTACGGGTTTACGCGGATCTTCGGCACCGGGGCGCTCGGCCCGATCCTGGTCACGATGATGGCGCTCTCGCTGA
Source organism: Solirubrobacterales bacterium (assembly GCA_035634815.1). Lineage (GTDB taxonomy): Bacteria > Actinomycetota > Thermoleophilia > Solirubrobacterales > 70-9 > VAYN01. The sequence goes on from DASQCF010000030.1 coordinate 23,228, forward strand.
TCGCCGCCGCCTTCGCCCGGCGCGCGCAGAGCGGCGCCCCCGTGGAGGCGACCGGCACGTGATCGCGACCATCGTCCACACCGACGAACTGCTGCAGACCGTCGCCGCCTCGCTGATCGCCGGGATCGGCGTCACCTTCCTCTTCTCGGTCGGGATCTGGGGCGCCGGTCAGTTCACCGAGCTGAGCCGTGCCAACCGGCCGGTCGCGGCGAGCGCGGCGGCGGTCATCGGCGTCCTCGGCCTCCTCTGCGTCGCCGCCGCGGTGATCACCGGCATCGTCGTGATGACCCACAAGTAGGGCCTTCGGGAGGGCCGGGGGGAGGGCTCGCCGGACAACAGCGGGGAGGGTCCGGCGAGCCCTCCCCCCGGCCCTCCTCTTCGTCTCAGCTCAGGGTGTTGGCTTCCATCCAGATTCGCCAAATGGCCGCCGCAGCAGTGGCGAAGAGGAGGAGCCAGAGGACCGTGCCGCCGCCGGTGGCGAACATCTTGTCGGCGCCGGCGATCAGCAGCGCGATCAACCCGAAGCCGCCGTAGAAGATCGCCCGGCGCCCGTCGCTGAGGGTCGCCAGGGTCAGCTGGTTCTGGCGGCTGAGGGTGTAGAGCATCCAGGAGATCCCGGCCAGGAGGCCCATCGTCAGGGCGGCGAGCAGGGCTTCGGCGGCGTTCTCGCCGTTCGGCAGGAAGGCGACCGGCAGGGCCAGGGCCATGACGATGGCGACGTTGCGAGCTGCTCGCATGCCCCCAGTTTACGAAGGCGCCCGTAAACCGCGACGAAGATTTTGCGTTCTGCGCACCACGGGTGCGGCCTGCCTCGGCAGGTTTGGCGCATGCCACCGGAAGCCAGGGACGCAGCGCACGGGGAGGAGGGGACCGCGTCGGTCGAGCTGGTCGCCGCGGTGCCCTTCCTGCTGCTGGCGCTTCTGGTGGCCGCGCAGATCGCGCTCGCCGGCCAGGCGCTCTGGTCGGCGGGCGTGGCGGCGCGGGCGGGGGCGCGGGCGGCCGCGGTCGGCGGGGACGCCTCCGCCGCCGCCCGCGCCGCCCTGCCGGCCTCGATGCGGGAGGGAGCGCGGGTCGAGGACGATGACGGGGTCGCGGTCCGGGTGGAGGTGCCGCGGCTGATCCCGGCGCTGCCGGAGCTGCGGGTGGGGGCGCGGAGCGGACTGGAGCCCGTTGATGGCTGAGCGGGGACAGGCGACGGTCGAGCTGGTCGCGGCGCTGCCGGCGCTGCTGTTGGCGGCGCTGGTGGCGCTGCAACTGCTGGCGGCCGGCTACGCGCTGACGCTCGCCGACGGAGCGGCCGAGGCGGGCGCGCTTGCCCTGGCCTCGGGAGGTTCGGCCGCCGGCGCGGCGCGGGAGGCGCTGCCGGGGTGGGCGGAGGACGACGTCTCGGTCTCCGTCGAGGGCGGCAAGGTGTCGGTGCGGCTGCGGCCGCCCTCGCCGTTGCGGGCGCTGGCGGATCGGCTGACGGTGACGAGCAGCGCCGCCGCGAGGCCGGCCCGGTGACGGTCCTGCTCAACCCGCTGAAGGTCGCGCCGACGGTGCTCGTCAGCGCGGTCGGCGGGGCGGAGGGGGCGCGCGGCGCGGCGGCGGCGCTCGCCTGCGCCGGCGCCGACCTCGACCTGGCACCGCTGCTGGTCGACGTCGGCGGCCGCCCGCCGCGGCCGACCCTGATCGCCTCGGCGGCGGCGCGGCAGTTGGAGGAGCGGGTGGGGGCGCATCTGCCCGAAGCGAAGATCGCCGCCCGCGGCCAGGTCTGCCACCTCGGGGTCGCGGCGGGGACCGAGGGCCTCGACCTCGCCTCGGCCGCGGCGACTCTCGCGCGCGAGGCGGGGGTCGTCGTCCACCTCCCTCCCACGCTGCTGCACGAGCTCCTCGCCGCGCCGGACTGGAGCCCTTCCGGCGTGCTGCTGCGGGCCGACCTCGGCGAGGACCGGGCGTTGGTGGCCTTGGCGGTCCGCGCCCTGCTCGACCAGGGGCTGACGGCCGCGGTCCTCAAGCGCCGGCTCGCCTGGGTCGCCGAGCGGCGCGCGCTGTTCGGGGTGCTACCCGCCGGCGTCCCCGGGGGACTGCCAGAGCGGCTGGTCCGGCGTCTGGCTCCGGTGGCGCGGTGACCGCGCGCGAGGAGTCCGGGCAGGCGCTGATCCTCGCCCTCGGCGGGGCCCTGGCCTTGATCGCCGGCGCCCTGGCGCTGGTCGCGATCGCCGGCGCGGTGACCGGCAAGGGGCGGGTGCAGCGAGCCGCCGACCTGGTCGCGATCTCGGCGGTCCGCTCGATGCGGGACGACCTGCCGCGGCTGCTGGCGCCACCGCGTCTGTCCGACGGCAGCTCGAACCCGAGGCGGATAGCCAAGGCGCTATATCTCGAACGCGCCCGGGCCGCCGGCCTGCTGGCGGCGCGGGCCAACGGCGTCGATCCCGACCGCGTCCGGATCGGCTTCCCCGACGCGGGCTCGTTCGCGCCGGTGCGGGCCGAAGCGAAGGTAGTCGCCGCCCTGCGGGGGAGCGACGGGCACCGGGTGGAAGCCTCGGCGGTCGCCGAAGCGGGGGCGGCCTACGGAGCAGGGGCCGAAGCGACCACCATGGCCAGCGGCGGCGGCTACGGCGGACCGCTGGTGGTGCGCAACGGCGAGGGGATGCGTCCCGACGTCGCCGCCGCCTACGACCGGATGGCCGCCGCGGCACAGGGCGACGGGATCGTCTTGATGGTGGTCTCGGGTTTCCGCTCCGACGCCGAACAGGCGGAACTGTTCGCCGCCCACCCGGACCCGACCTGGGTGGCGCCGCCGGGGCAGTCGCTGCACCGCTGCGCGACCGAGCTCGATCTCGGCCCCTCCTCTGCCTACGACTGGCTCGCCGCCAACGCCGGCCGGTTCGGCTTTGTCCAGCGGTATTCGTGGGAGGCCTGGCACTTCGGCTACGCGGCCGGACCGGCGCCCTGCTCTGCGGCGGGCGAAGCCGTCGCGGCGGACGGGGGAGGGGCTTCGTCCTTCGCCTCGACCGACCTGCCGTCCTTCGTCCCGGCCCAGTTCCGCCAGCCGATCCTCCGCTCGGCCGCGCGCTGGGGCGTGCCGCCGGCGCTGATGGCGGGCCAGCTGATGGCCGAGTCGGGGTTCGACCCGACCGCGGGCTCGCCCGCCGGGGCACAAGGCATCGCCCAGTTCATGCCCTCGACGGCAGCTGCCTACGGGCTCACCGACCCCTACGACCCGGTCGCCGCGATCGACGCCGAGGCTCACCTGATGTCCGACCTCCTGCGCCAGTTCGGATCGCCAGAGCTGGCCCTCGCCGCCTACAACGCCGGCCCGGCACCGGTCGAAGCCTGCGACTGCATCCCGCCCTACCCGGAGACCCAGGCCTACGTCACCCGCATCCTCGCCCTGGTCGGCGGCGCCGGGGCGATGGCGATGCCGAGTTTCGAGGTGAGGCTGATCGAATGATGGATAACTGCCGTATCACGCGTGATACATTGGAGGAATGAGCAACGTGAGCATCAGGGAATTGAGGAATAACGGAGGGGAGATCGTGGATCGGGCGGCAAATGGCGAGCAGATCACGATCACCCGTGGTGGCAAACCGGTGGCGCGGCTGACCCCATTGGATTCGGAGCCGACGTCCGAGGTCATTCTCGAGCGATTTCGGCATCTGCCCCCGATTGATTACGACGCCTTTCGCGCCGATATCGACGAGGTGATGGGGGCTTCGATCTTCGATGACTGAGTCGAGCGGCGTCCACCGGCGAGGGGTGCTCGACACCTCGGCGCTGATCCTCATCGATCGGGTGGCGAACGTCGACCTCCTGCCGCGGCTACCGTTGATCACTGCTATCTCCCTTGCGGAGCTGAGCGTCGGCCCATTGATCGCGAGAGACGAGATCGAGCGCAGCCGCCGATTGGCACACCTGCAGAAGGTCGAGGCGACCTTCAGTCCGATCCCATTTGACGTCGAAGCAGCGAGAACCTTCGGTGGTGTCTCAGCGTCTCTGCGAAAGGCGGGCCGGAAGGTCGAGGCTCGCCGGAAGGACGCGATGATCGCGGCGATCGCGCTGGCGAGGGAGCTGCCGGTTTATACCTGCAACCCACGCGACTTCGCAGGAATCGAAGGCCTCGAGGTAGTCCCGATCCCGGTGCCTTCCTAACCAATGGCGAAGCCAACCCTGCTCGTCCAGCTCAGCGACATCCACATCGGCGGCGACGAGGAAGGGCTCGACCCGATCCCGCGCCTGGAAGCGGTGATCGAGGCCGTGCGGACGCTGCCGAACCGGCCCGACGCGGCCTTGATCTCGGGGGACCTGAGCGACGACGGCAGCGCCGAGGGATACCGGCTGGCGGGGGAGATGCTCGCCCGGCTCGAAGTGCCGCTGCACGTCATCCCCGGCAACCACGACGACCGCCGGCGGCTGCGGGAGGCGTTCGACCTGCCGGGCACGGAGGACGAGCCGATCAACTACTGCGCCGCGGTGGGAGACCTGCGGCTCGTCGCCTTCGACTCGATCGTCCCCGGTCAGGACCCGGGCGACTTTCCACCCGAGCAGCTGCGCTGGCTGGATCGCGAGCTGGCGGCGGCGCCGGAGGCGCCGACCCTGCTCGCGCTGCACCACACGCCGCTCACCACCGGCATCCCCGAATGGGACGCGATCAACCTGCTGGCGCCGCAGCGCGAGGCGCTGGCCGAGGTCGTCGCCCGGCATCCGCAGCTGCGGGCGATCGTCGGCGGCCACCTGCACCGGGTCGCGGTCTCGGCCCTGGCCGGCTGCCCCGTCCTCGCCGCGCCCAGCACCTACTGGCAGGTGCGCCCCAACTTCGAGCAGGACAGGGTCGATCCGGTGGACACTCCCGGCTTCGCGATCCACTCGCTGCGCGACGGCGAGCTCTCCTCGCAGGTCGAGTCGGTTCCCTTCGTGGCGCCCTAGGCCCCGGGATTACTAGGACGAAACCGGGTTCGGCGCCAGCTCGTCGTGGATGAAGCGGACCACCGCCGCGCCCTCGCCGACGGCGATCGCGCAGCGCTTGATCGAGCCGGCGCGGACGTCGCCCGCCGCGTAGACCCGCGGCACGCTGGTCTCCAGCAAGCCCTCGGCGCCGACTTCCGAGCCGGTGCGGATGAACCCCTTCTCGTCGCGCTCGACTGCCTCGCCGAGCCACTCGGTGCAGGGCGAGGCGCCGAGGAAGAGGAAGAGGAACGAGTAGGGGCAGCGGCTGCCGTCGCTCAGGGTCACCGCCTCGAGCTTGCCTTCGTCGCCGTGCAGCTCGACGATTTCGCTGCGGTCGCGGACGTGGACCCCGAAGCGGTCGAGCTCGTCGAGCAGGTAGCTCGACATCGTCTCGGCGAGGTCGGCGCGCCGGTGCAGGAGGGTGACGAGGGCGCCGCCGCGCGCCAGCCAGACGGCCGCCTGCCCGGCCGAGTTGCCGCCGCCGACGACGGCGACCCGCTGGCCGCCGCAGATCTGGGCCTCGGGCGGGCCGGCGGCGTAGAAGACGCTCAGCCCCTCGTAGTCCTCTAGGTCTGCCACCGGCAACTTGCGGTATTCGGCGCCGGTGGCGACCACGACCGCGCGGGCGGCGATCTCGTTGCCCTCCTCGAGGCGAACCAGGTGGTGCCCGTCGCCGGGCTCCAGCGCCTTCGCCCGGTAGGGGGTGGCGGTGCGGGCGTTGAACTTGCGCGCCTGGGTCACCGCCCGGCTGGTCAGCTCGGTACCGGTGATTCCGGCCGGGAAGCCGAGGTAATTCTCGATTCGCCGCGAGGTCCCCGCCTGGCCGCCCAGCACGGTGCTCTCGACGACCAGGGTGTCGAGTCCCTCGGAGGCGCCGTAGACGGCGGCGCCGAGCCCGGCAGGGCCACCGCCGATCACCAGCAGGTCGACCTCCTCGCGGTCGCCCAGCTCCAGCCCGATCCCCAGCGCCCGCGAGAGCTCGCCCTCGCTCGGCGCCCGCAGCTCGGCCCCGCCGGGCAGCCTCACGAGCGGGATCTCATCCGGCTCTAGCCCTTCCAGAGCCTGGGCTGCCTCCTCGTCTTCCGCCGGCTCGGTCCAGGTGAAAGGCAGCCGCTGCCGTTTGGCGAAGTCGACCAGGCGGCGGGTGGGCGCCGAATCGCGCGAGCCGAGGATCTCGACCCCGATGCCCTGGCGCTGCTGCAGCAGTTCGCGCCGCTGCACGAAAGCCGAGAGGAGGATGTCGGAGAGCGGCGCGTCCTCGCGCAGCAGCTTGCGCAGCTCTTCGCGCTCGACCGCGATGTAGCGCATCGGATCGACGACGACCGCGGTGAGGAAGACCGTTTGCCCGGAGAGCAGGTTCATCTCGCCGAGGAAGCCGGAGGCGCCGTGGCGGACGATCTCGTTGCCGGCCTCGTCCAGCACCGCCGCTTCGCCCTCGAGGATGGCGATGAACGGGTAGGTCTCGTCGCCGATCTCGAAGAGCTTCTCGCCGACCTCCGCCGTCCGCTCCTCGCCGTGCTCGGCGAGCAGCGCCAGCTGGGTACTGGAAAGGACGCGACTTACCGGACCGGCCACGCGTCAAGGCTACCCATCGGGGTAGGTTGCCCGTGAGGCCAGCGACCGAAAGGACCCGATGCGCAACCCCTTCACCCACAAGAAGATCGAGGACGTCAAGGACTCGGCGGCCGACTTCGGCCACAGCGACAAGATGGAGGCCCGGTTCGCTAAAGGCGACCTCGAGACCGAGGAGACCGGCTTCAGCTTCCACCGGCTGAAGCCGAACAAGCGCCAGCCCTTCGGCCACAAGCACGAGGACGCCGAGGAGGTCTACGTCATCGTCCGCGGCGACGGCCTGTTCAAACTCGACGACGAGATCATCGAGGTCGAGACCCTGGACGCGATCCGCGTCTCCCCCGAGGTGACCCGCGCCTTCGAAGCCGGCGACGACGGCCTTGAGGTCCTCGTCTTCGGCCCCCGCAAGGACGGCGACGGCTCCCTCGACCACGAGTTCTGGACCGACTGATGGCGACCGCAGAGGTGAACGGGGTCGAGGGGATGCAGGCGCTGGTCGGCGAGGAGATCGGCCCGACCGGGTGGCGGACGATCTCCCAGGCCGACATCGACGCCTTCGCCGAGCTCTCCGGCGACCACCAGTGGATCCACGTCGACCCCGAGCGGGCGAAGACCGAGAGCCCCTACGGCACCACCATCGCCCACGGCAACCTCACCCTCGCCACCGTCGACGGCTTCCGCACCGAGCTGATCAGCTCCACCGGCTTCGCCCTCGGCGTCAACTACGGCTGGAACAAGATCCGCTTCCCGGCCCCGGTCCCGGTCGACTCGAAGATCCGCTGCAAGGCGGAGGTCGTCTCCGTCGAGGAGAAAGGCAGCGGCTGGTACGAGGTCGTCACCCGTTTCACCATCGAGGTCGATGGCGGCGAGAAGCCCTGTTTCGTAGGCGACTCGGTGACCCGGGTTTTGGCCGCCCAGGCCTCTTAGACTCCGAAGAACCGCCGCAGCCGATTCACCGCGGCGGGAAGTTGCGCGGGTCGCGCTTTTCCTCGTGCCACCAGTGGTCGCCGGTGTAGGCATAGATCTCGGCGGCTGAGCCGAGGACGAGGAGGACGATGAAGGCGATCCCGAGCAGCACTGTCTTCAGGGCCTAAGCGGCGTCAGCCGACTGACGGCAGCCGGTCGAGCACCTCGACCGTGTGGGCGCAGGCCCGGGCGGCCTCGGTGCCCTTGGTCTCCAGGTGGTCGAAGAAGAAGCTGCGGTGGGTCTCGTGCTCGTGGAAGTGGTGCGGGGTGAGGACCGCCGAGAGGACCGGGACGGCGGTTTCGAGCTGGAGCTGCATGAGGCCGCCGATCACCGCTTCGGCGACGAACTCGTGGCGGTAGATGCCGCCGTCGACCACCAGGCCGGCGGCGACTATGGCGTCGTAGGTGCCGGTCTCCGCCAGTCGGCGGGCGTGGAGGGGGATCTCAAAGGCGCCCGTCACCTCGAAGAAGTCGACGTTGTCTGCCGGGATGCCTAGCTCGGCGATCTCGTCTGCAAATCCCTTCTTGATCTGGTCGACGAGATCCTTGTGCCAGCAAGACTGAACGAAAGCGATGCGCGGTTTGCGGTCGTTCATCTGGTGCGCTCCCTCTCTTCGAATCGTGGCCGGAGCAACAGCGGTGCGCCTTTTGTTCGCCATGGGGACAAAAGGCGCACCGCTGTGCGAGTCCGGGCTACTTGACCGTCAGGGTGCCTTCCATGCCGGCCTGGCGGTGGCCCGGGATCGAGCAGAAGTAGGTGTATTCGCCCGGCTTCAGTTCAACCGTGGCGGATTCGCTGCTTTCGCTGATCACTTCGGTGCCGCCGACCTCTTCGCCGCCGGAGCTTTCGATCCGCACGTCGTGGGGGACGGGGGAGGAGTTGGTGAAGTTGACGGTGACTTTGCCGGCCTTGGCGCTGGCTTCGTCGCTGGTGAACGCCAGCTGGCCGCTCGGGTCGGCTTCGATGTCGACCGCGGCGGCGGAGCCGGCGGTGCCGCCTTCGGCTTCCTTTTCGCCTTCGGCTTCCTGGGTGGTTTCGGGCGCCGCGGCGGTTTCTCCGCCGGTGGTGTCGCTGCCGCCGCCGCAGGCGACCAAAGCCAGCGCGGCGAGGAGCAGGGCGAACAGTGCTGCGATCTTCTTCATTGCGTTCCTTTCCCGCAGAGAACGGTCAACTCGACTGTAGCCGCGATACGCGCGCCGTGAGCGGCAGGTTCAGCGGCCGTGGAACTCGGGGGTGCCGCCGCTGAAGAAGGTCTCGACCCCGTTGCGGAGGTCTTCGGTCGCCATCGAGTCGGCGATCCCGTGCCGCTCCAGCTGCAGGTGGTCGTTGATCGAGTTCTCGATGCTGACCCCGACCAGCTTCTTCGCCATCCGCACGTAGTGCGGCGCCTTCTTCGCCAGCTCGCCGGCCAGCGCCTGCGCGCTCGCCATCAGCTCGTCCGGCTCGACTACCTCGCGCACCAGGCCCAGCTCCTTCGCCTCGGCCGCGCTCAGGTTCGGGTCTTCGAGCAGCAGTTCCAGCGCCTTGCTCGGACCGACCACGCGCGGCAGGAAGTAGGTCATGCCGCCGTCGGGGGAGGCGCCGATCCGCCCGTAAGCGGGGGCGAAGAACGCCGCGCTCGAGGAGATCCGCATGTCGCAGGCGAGCGCCAGCGAGAAGCCGGCCCCGGCCGCCGGCCCGTTGATCGCGGCGACCACCGGATACGGGATCCGCCGCAGGTCGATGATCGCCTGGTGCAGCGCCTCGGCGCCGCGGCGCACGTCCGACGGCAGGTCGATCTCGTCGGACTCGACCCCTTTGCGGAACCAGGTGACGTCGCCGCCGGCGCAGAACGCCTTCCCCGACCCGGTCACGATCAGCCCCCGCAGCGGCGCCCGGTCCGCAAGCCAGCCGAAGGCGACGATCATCTCGCCGATCATCTCCGGGCTCATCGCGTTGAAGGCGTCGGGGCGGTCGAGGGTGAGGGTGCCGATCTCCCCGTCGATCTCGATCCTGATCGTGTTCAGCTGCGGCGGGTTGACGGTCTCGCTGGTCATCTCTCTCCCTCGTGGCATCGGAAATTGGCCGAGTGGCCAGCAGCCTACCCTTAGTGGGATGGCGAAAGGCAGGCGAAAAGACGGCGGCGGGGACGCCGGCGAGAAGGCGCTGAACCGCGCCGAGCGAATCGCGCAACAGCGCAAATCGCTGCCCGACCAGCCCGGCGTCTACCTCTTCTACGACCGCGACGGCGAGCTGCTCTACGTCGGCAAGGCGCGCTCGATCCGCAAACGGATCGCCTCCCACTTCTCCGGCGGCGACACCCGCCTCACTTCCCGCATCGACCGCATCGAGAGCCTCGTCACCGCCAACGAGGCCGAGGCGCTGCTGACCGAGCAGAGCTTCATCAAGCGCCACCGGCCGCGCTTCAACATCCGCCTGCGGGACGACAAGTCCTACCCCTACGTCGCCGTCAGCCTCGACGAGGACTACCCGCGGGTCTACTTCACCCGCGAGAAGCACCGCAGCGGCCGCGCCTACTTCGGCCCCTTCTCCAGCGCCAAGCGGGTGCGGGAGACGCTCGACCTGCTCGGCAAGCTGTTCCAGTTCCGCACCTGCGAGGGGAAGGAGCCCGGCCGCCGCTCCGGCAGCCCCTGCCTCGACTACTACATCAAGCGCTGCGGAGCGCCCTGCGTTGAATACATCACCAAGGAGGAGTACCGCCGCAACATCGACGCGATCGTCGACTTCCTCTCCGGCCGCTACCGCCAGATCGAGCGCGAGGAGGACGCGAAGATGAAGGCCGCCGCCGAGGGGCAGGAGTTCGAGCGCGCCGCCCTGCACCGCGACCGGCTGAAAGCGATCCGCTCGCTGTTCGAGCGCCAGCGGGTGGCCGGCGTCGGGATGGGGACCGCGGACCTGATCGGCGTCGCGGTCGAGGGCCAGGATGCCAACGCCCAGGTCTTCCAGCTCCGCGACGGGATCCTCGCCGAGCGCCAGAGCTTCTACCTCGAAAACCAGGGCGAACGCGAGCCGGCCGAGGTCGCCGAGGAGTTCGTCTCCCAGTACTACGCCGCCTCCCCTTCGATGCCGCGGACGGTCGTCGTCGGCCCCTACCTGCGCGACCGTGCCGAGCTGCTGGCCGAGGCGCTGAGCGAGCGCCGCGGCGCCCCGGTCGAGGTCCGTGCCGCCGAGCGCGGCGACAAACGGCGGCTGCGGGAGATGGCCGAGCGCAACGCCCAGCTCGCCCTCGACCAGGACCGGCTGCGCCGCGAGCACCGGCGCACGCGGCGGGTCGAGTCGCTTTCGGCGCTGGCCGCGGCGCTGGGGATGGAGGAGCTGCCGGTGCGGATCGAGGGCTTCGACATCTCGACGATCGGCGGCGAGCACACCGTCGCCTCGATGGTCGTCTTCGAGGGCGGGGCGACGAAGAAGTCCGACTACCGTCGCTTCAAAGTCCGCGGCGACCTGCGCGAGGGCGGAACCGGCAACGGCGGCCCCGACGACTTCGCCTCGATGGAGGAGGTCCTGAGCCGGCGGATGGCCCGCTACCTGGAACAGGCCGACCTCTCGCCGCACGATCGCAAACGCGACGAGAGCTTCGCCTCGCTCCCCTCGCTGATCTTGATCGACGGCGGCAAAGGTCAGCTCGCGGCCGGGGTGCGGGCCCTGGCACCGTTCACCGAGCGCGGCACCACGATCGTCAGCCTCGCCAAGCGGCTGGAGGAGGTCTACGTTCCCGGCCGCGCCGAGCCACTTGACCTCGCCGCCGACTCCGAGCCCTCGCGCCTCCTGCAGCGGGTCCGCGACGAGGCGCACCGGTTCGCGATCGAGCACCACCGCGGCCGTCGCGATCGCGGAATGCTGGAGGGCTCGGTGCTCGACGAGCTGCCGGGCATCGGCCCGGCGCGCAAGCGGGCGCTGCTGCAACACTTCGGCACGCCGGAGCGGTTTCTCGCCGCCACCCGCGAGGAGCTCGAGGCAGTGCCCGGCCTGCCTGGCAAAGTAGGTCGCGAGATCCATGAGCAGCTCAACCGAACCAACTGAGGTGGCGATCGCCAAGCAGGTGACGCTGGTCGTGATCACCGGCCACTCCGGGGCGGGGAAGTCGGAGGCGATCGCCGCCTTCGAGGACGGCGGCTACTTCTGCGTCGACAACCTGCCGCCGCGGATGATCGCCGGGCTCGGCGAGCTGTTCCGCCACGAGGGCAGCGGCGTCGAGCGCGCCGCGGTCGTCTCCGACGTGCGTGGCGGCGAGTACTTCGACGACCTGCTGCAGGTGCTGGAGGACTTGGAGGCCGAAGGCCTGCGGCCGATGGTCCTCTTCCTCGAGGCCGGCGAGGAGACCCTGCTCGACCGCTACAAGGAGACCCGCCGCCGCCACCCGCTGGCGCCGGAAGGGCGGATCGTCGAGGGGATCCGGGCCGAGCGCCAGCTGCTGGCGCCGCTGCGCGAGCGCGCCGACAAGGTGATCGACACCAGTGACCTGACCGGGGCCGAGCTGCGCCGCCAGATCACCGAAGAGCTGCTGGGGCAGGAGGAGACCGGCAAGCTCGCCCTCACCCTGCTCACCTTCGGCTTCAAGAACGGGCCGCCGCGCGACGCCGACCTCACCCTCGACGTCCGCTTCTTGCCCAACCCGCACTACGTCGACGACCTGCGGCCGATGACCGGGATGGACGAGGAGGTCCGCGCCTACGTCGAGCAGGGCACCCAGGCCGGCGAGTTCTACGGCCGCCTGCTGCCGCTGCTGGAGTTCCTCGTCCCCGCCTACGTCGCCGAGGGCAAGAGCCACCTGACGATCGCCGTCGGCTGCACCGGCGGCCGCCACCGCTCGATCACCGTCGCCGACCGCATCCGCCGCGACCTCGCTGCCCGCGAGGACGTGATCGTGAGGGTGAAGCACCGCGACACCGCCTTCGACTGAGGTCGGCCTAGACTCCCCGTCCTTGCCCGACCCCGTCATCTCCATCAAGGGCCTGCGGATGTCCTACGGCGCGACCGAGGCCGTCCGCGGCATCGACCTCGACGTCAACCGCGGCGAGATCTTCGCCTTCCTCGGCCCCAACGGGGCGGGCAAGACGACGACGGTCGAGATCCTCGAGGGCTACCGCAAGCGCAGCGGGGGAGAGGTGACGGTGCTCGGCGAGGACCCCGAGCGGGCCGGGCGCGATTGGCGCGAGCGGATCGGAATCGTCCTGCAGAGCGGCCGGCTCGACCCCTACCTGACCGTGCGCGAGTCGCTTGACCTCTACGCCGGCTACTTCCGCGCGCCGCGCCCCACCGAGGACGTGATCGCGCTGATCGGGCTGGAGGACAAAGCCGACGAGCGCGCCAGCCGGCTCTCCGGCGGCCAGCAGCGCCGGCTCGACGTCGGCATGGCCCTGGTCGGCGACCCCGAGCTGCTCTTCCTCGACGAGCCGACCACCGGCTTCGACCCCTCCGCCCGCCGCCAGGCCTGGGAGGTGATCGCCGGCCTCCGCGACCTCGGCAAGACGGTCTTCCTCACCACCCACTACATGGACGAGGCGCAGCGCCTCGCCGACCGGGTGACGATCATCGCCGCCGGCCGCATCGTCGCCCGCGGCACGCCCGAGGACCTGGGCGAACGTGAGAGCGGCGAGACGACGATCCGCTACCGCAGCGGCGGCGAGGAGGTGGTGGTGCAGACCAGGACGCCGGTCGAGACGCTGCACCAGATCACCGCCGCCGCGCTCGCCGCGGGCGAGGACCTCGAGGGCCTGGAAGTGACTCGCCCCTCGCTCGAGGACGTCTACCTCGAGCTCACCGCCGAGGGCGCCGACGGGTTGCCGACCGAAGGGAGGCGCTTTTCGTGAACGGTCTCGCCCTCGTCGGCCACCAGTTCCGCTACGACCAGAAGGCCTTCTGGCGCAACCCCGCGTCGGTCTTCTTCACGGTGATGTTCCCGGTGCTCCTCTTCCTCATCCTCGCGGTCGTCTTCAGCGGCGAAGAAGTCGTCGTCCGCGGCGGGATCGAGGCGACGACCTATTACGTGCCGGCGATCATGTCGCTGGCGATCATCTCGGCGACGATGCAGACGCTGGCGATGACCCTGGTGATCGCCCGCGAAGACGGCCGCCTCAAGCGCGGCCGCGGCACCCCTATGCCGCCCTGGGTCTTCATCGCCGGCCGAGTCGGCAACTCGATCGTCGTCGCCCTGATGATGCTGGCCCTGCTGGCCGCGATCGGCGCCCTGTTCGGCGCCGACGTCCCCTGGGACCGGCTGCCGGCGATCCTCATCACCCTCGTCGTCGGCGCCGCCTCCTTCTGCTGCCTCGGCATCGCCTTGACGGCGGCGATTCCATCCCAAGACGCCGCCGCCGCGATCGTCAACGCGCTGCTGCTTCCGCTCTACTTCCTCTCCGGCGTCTTCATCCCCGAAGACCAGCTGCCCGACGGGGTCATCTCCTTCGCCGACCTCTTCCCGGTCCGCCACTTCTTCGACGCCTTCATGGACGCCTACGTCCCGGCCGGCGGATCGGCCGTCTCCTGGGACAACCTCGCGATCGTCGCCCTCTGGGGCGTCGCCGGCCTGCTGCTCGCGATTCGCTACTTCCGCTGGACCCCGCGCTCGGGCTGAAGCGCACGACCTTGCCGGGAGGCGCCCCGATAGCCTCTCCACCTCAATGCTCCACCACGTCCTCCTGGAGGTTGGCGACCTCGACCGCAGCGCCGCCTTCTACGACTCGATGCTGGCCCCGCTGGGCTGGCGACGCCATTTCGAGCAGGATCAGACGATCGGCTGGGGCATCGCCAAACCCGTCTTCTTCGTCTCCTCGAAGCACGACCCCCAGCCTGGTTTCGGCCTCTTGAGCTTCTCCGCGCTGGGGATCGTCGCGGTCAAGGCGGCCTGGGAGAACGGCGTCAAATCCGGCGGCGCCAGCGTCGCCGACCCCGGCGAGCAGCGCTCGCACGGGTCCGGCTCCTACTCCGCATTTCTCAAGGACCCGGACGGGTACGAGATCGAGATCACCATCGGCTCCGACTAGACCGGAGCCCGTAGCGCCGAGTCCTTAGGATCGGTTTCCCCACATACAAATAGGAGGATTGGGTTCATGGCTGTGAAGGTCGGCATCAACGGTTTCGGCCGCATCGGGCGCAACGTCTTCCGCGCCGCCAAGGAGGCGAACGCGGACATCGACTTCGTCGCAGTCAACGACCTCGTCGACACGCCGACGATGGCCCACCTGCTCAAGTACGACTCGATCCTCGGCCGCTACCCCGGTGGGGTGGAGGTCGACGGCGACACGATCGTCGCCGGCGGCGACGAGGTCAAGGTCCTCTCCGAGCGCGACCCGGCGGCGCTGCCGTGGGGCGACCTCGGCGTCGACGTGGTGATCGAGTCGACCGGCTTCTTCACCGCCCGCGCCGACGCCGCCAAGCATCTCGAGGCCGGCGCCAAGAAGGTGATCATCTCCGCCCCGGCCAAGGAGCCGGACGTCACCGTCGCCCTCGGCGTCAACTTCGAGAGCGACTACGACCCCGAGAACCACCACGTCATCTCCAACGCCTCCTGCACGACCAACTGCCTGGCGCCGCTGGCCAAGGTGCTGCACGAGTCGTTCACGATCGAGCAGGGGCTGATGACCACGATCCACGCCTACACCGCCGACCAGCGCCTACAGGACATGCCGCACAAGGACCCGCGGCGGGCCCGCGCCGCGGCGCTCAACCTGATCCCGACCACGACCGGCGCCGCCAAGGCCGTCGGCCTGGTGCTGCCGGAGCTGAACGGCAAGCTGAACGGGTTCTCGATGCGCGCCCCGGTCCCCACCGGCTCCGCCGTCGACCTCGTCTTCACGACCCCGAACCCGCTCGACGCCGAGCAGATCAACGCCGCCCTGAAGGCGGCTGCCGAGGGCCCGCTGAAGGGGATCCTCGCCTACACCGACGACGCGATCGTCTCCACCGACATCGTCGGCGACCCGCACTCCTCGATCGTCGACGCCGGCTCGACGATGGTGATCGGCGACGGCCGCATGGCCAAGGTGATCAGCTGGTACGACAACGAGTGGGGCTACTCCAACCGCTGCGTCGAGCTGGCCGGCAAGGTTCTGCCCGCCTAGGCGTCTCGCCTCGGCTGCCGATGGCCTTCGACAAGGCAAGCGTCCGCGACGCCGAAGTAAAAGGCCGCCGCGTCCTGGTCAGGGTGGACTTCAACGTCCCCCTGGCCGAGGGAGAGGTCGCCGATGACACCCGGATCCGGGCGGCGCTGCCGACGATCGAACTGCTGCGCGAACGCGGCGCGGCGCTGATCCTGGTGTCCCACCTCGGGCGGCCCAAGGGCAAACCCGACCCGGCGCTCTCGATGGCGCCGGTGGCGAAGCGGCTCGGTGAGCTACTGGGGACCGAGGTGAGGCTGGCGCCCGGGGTGATCGAGGGCGACGTCGACCTCACCTGCGGCGCGCTCGGGCCCGGCGACGTTCTGCTGCTGGAGAACGTCCGCTTCGAGCCGGGGGAGACGGAGAACGACCCCCACTTGGCCGAAACCCTCGGCCAGCTGGCGAGCGTCTACGTCAATGACGCCTTCGGCGCCGCCCACCGCGCCCACGCCAGCACCGCCGGGGTCGCCGACTACCTGCCCGCCTACGCGGGGCTGCTGCTGGAGCGCGAGGTGACCGAACTCGAAAAGGTCGTCTATTCGCCCGAGCGACCGCTGGTCGTCGTCCTCGGCGGCGCCAAGGTGTCCGACAAGGTCGGGGTGATCGACCGCTTCCTCGAAGTCGCCGACAAGATCCTGATCGGCGGCGCGATGTGCTTCGGGTTCTTCAAGGCGCAGGGGATACCGGTCGGCGACTCGCTCGCCGAGGGCGAGGACGAGGCGAAGGAGGCGCTGGCGCGCGCCGGGCAGTCCGACTGCGAACTGATGCTCCCCGACGACCTGGTCCTCGGGCGCGAGTTCTCCGCCGACACCGAGCGCAAAGAGAGCGACGGGGTGGAGGTGCCCGACGGCTGGATGGGCCTCGACATCGGCCCCCGCAGCGCCGAGCGCTACGCCGAGGCGATCGCCGGAGCCGGGACCGTGCTCTGGAACGGGCCGATGGGCGCCTTCGAGATGGAGCCCTTCGCCGCCGGCACCCGCACGGTCGCCGAGGCGGTCGCGAAAGCGCCGGGGACGACCGTGGTCGGCGGCGGCGACTCGGTCGCCGCGCTGAACCAGTTCGGCCTCGAGGACGAGGTCGACTGGGTTTCGACCGGGGGCGGGGCATCGCTGGAGCTGCTGGAGGGTAAGAAGCTGCCGGGCGTGGAGGCCCTGCTCGACGCCGAAGAGGAGACCGCGAATGCCTGATCGCACGCCGTACATCGCCGCCAACTGGAAGATGCACAAGACCGTCGCCGAGGCGGCCGAGTTCGTCGACGCGCTGCTGCCGCGGATCGCCGCGACCCAGTCCGACGTCGTCATCTGCGCGCCGTTCACGGCGCTGACCGCGGTGGTCGAGCGGCGCTACGGCACCGCGGTCAAGGTCGCCGCCCAGAACATGCACGAGGAGGACTCGGGCGCCTTCACCGGCGAGGTCTCGGCGCCGATGCTGGCCGAGCTCGACGTCGAGGCGGTCGTCCTCGGCCACTCCGAGCGCCGCCAGTTCTTCAACGAGAGCGACGAGGCGCTGGCCCGCAAGGTTCCGAAGGCGCTGGCGGCCGACCTGGAGCCGATCCTCTGCGTCGGCGAGAGCGAGGAGGCGCGGGACGGGGGCGAGACCGAGACGGTGCTGGAGCGCCAGCTGCAGACCGATCTCGGCGGCATCGAGGCCGGCCAGATCGCCGACGTCGTCATCGCCTACGAGCCGATCTGGGCGATCGGCACCGGCCGCACCGCGACCCCCGAGCAGGCGCAGGAGGCGTGCGCCTTCATCCGCGACGTGCTGCGGGCGCGGGGCGCGGCGGCCGACGAGGTCCGGGTCCTCTACGGCGGCTCGGTCAAGCCGGCCAACGCCGCCGAGCTGCTGGCGCTGCCCGACGTCGACGGCGCCCTGGTCGGCGGCGCCAGCCTCGACGCCGAGGACTTCGCCGCGATCGTCGACGCCGCCGGCTGAGGATGGCCAAGCTCGTCCCCTCCCTGGCCCTGATCATCCTCGATGGCTGGGGGTTGGCCGAGCCCGGCCCCGGCAACGCGATCTCGCTCGCCGAGACGCCCGTCTTCGACCGCCTCTGGGACCAGTTCCCGCACACCCAGCTCTCCGCCCAGGGGCCCGACGTCGGCCTGCCCGAGGGGCAGATGGGCAACTCCGAGGTCGGCCATCTGAACCTCGGCGCCGGCGCGATCGTCAAGCAGGACCTGGCCCGGATCGACGACGCGGTCGCCGACGGCAGCTTCTTCGACAACGAGGTCCTGCTCGCCGCCTGCGAGCGCGCCCGCACCAGCCCCCGCGGCCGCCTGCACCTGCTCGGCCTGGTCTCCGACGGCGGCGTCCACTCCGGCTGGGAGCACATCGAGGCGGCGATCGAGCTCGCCTCCCAGGAGGGCGTCCCCGACGTCGTCTTCCACGCCTTCACCGACGGCCGCGACACCCTGCCGCACGGCGGCAAGGGCTACCTGGAGGAACTGGAGCGCTGGCTGCGGGCGGCCGGCCGCGTCGCCACCGTCAGCGGCCGCTACTACGCGATGGACCGCGACACCCGCTGGGAGCGGACCAAGCTCGCCTACGACGCGATCGTCCACGCCCAGGGCCTGCATGCGCCGAGCGCGGCGGCGGCGATCGCCGAATCCTACGAGCGCGAGGAGACCGACGAGTTCGTCAAACCTACGGTGGTCGGCGACTACGACGGCGCCGCCGAGGGCGACGTCGCCCTCTTCATCAACTTCCGCCCCGACCGCGCCCGGCAGATGAGCCGCGCCCTCGCCGAGCCCGGCTTCGAAGAGTTCTCGCGCGCCGGCGCGGCGCCGCTCGACCTGACGACGATGACCGAGTACCGCAAGGGCTGGCCCTACCCGGTCGCCTTCCCCGAGCAGCGGCCGAAGACGACCATCGCGGAGACGATCGCCGCGGCTGGCGGCAACCAGCTGCACGTCGCCGAGACCGAGAAGTACGCGCACGTCACCTACTTCTTCAACGGCGGCAAAGAGCAGGAGGTCGAGGGGGAAGAGCGCTCGCTGGTCGAATCGCCGCGCGACGTCCCGACCTACGACCACAAGCCCGAGATGAGCGCCGAGGGCGCCGCCGAGACCTTCGTCTCGCACTGGCGGGAGGGCAACTACCGGTTCGGGATCATCAACTTCGCCAACCCCGACATGGTCGGCCACACCGGCGTGATCCCCGCCGCGGTGCAGGCGGTCGAGACCGTCGACGCCCAGCTCGGCAAGGTCATCGAGGCCGTCACCGCCAAAGGCGGCGCATGCATCATCACCGCCGACCACGGCAACTGCGACCACATGCTGGAGCCCGACGGCTCCCCCAACACCGCCCACTCGCTCAACCCGGTGCCGCTGATCGTCACCGCCTCCGGCGTCGAGCTACGCGGCAGCGGCATCCTCGCCGACGTCGCCCCGACCGCCCTCGACCTCCTCGGCATCCCCCAGCCGGAGGCGATGACCGGCCGCTCGCTGATTTCCTAGGCGGTTCTCTACCGCAGCCAGTAGCCAACGACAGCTCCAACCCACCCTGCGGCGAGTTTTTGGACATCCGCTTCGGCGGTTTCCAGGACGAGGATGCCAAGCCCGGTGAAAAGGAGCGTGCCTGAGATGCAGATCTGCGTGATCAGGCGGATCAGGTCTTCAGACACCGACCCTCCTTGAGAGAGGGCTATCGGTCCCGTCTGCGGGTCCGCTCTTCGCGGATGACCTGAGCTGCCCAGCGCAAACGATTGCCAAACAACCGACGCGGAGGTCTCTCCGGCCCGGGGGAGGGCCGACCGGGTGGGTTGCTTTGGCGGCGAGTATCGGAATGCTCCAAGCTGGACTTCACGTTTCAGAGGGTAAAGGCTTCGCGGACAGAAAGTCTCCCCCCGATGCGGGGCGCTTTCTCCGCAAACAGCGGACCCAACCTCCTGCCCCATACGCTGCCGTCCGTGCGTAACGACTCGCAGAGACTGAAGTTCGAGATCGGCGCCCGCGACGGGACCGCCCGCGCCGGGGTCATCCACACCGCGCACGGGCCGATCGAGACGCCGGCCTTCATCCCGCTGGCGACGAAGGGGACGGTGCGGGGGCTGGAATCGGCCGAGGTGGCCGGGCTCGGCTACGAGCTGATCCTCGGCAACACCTACCACCTGTTCGTCTCGCCGGGACCGGAGCGGATCGCCGCCGCCGGCGGCCTGCACGGGTTCATGGGCTGGGAGCGGGCGATCATCACCGACTCCGGCGGCTTCCAGGTCTTCTCGCTCGCCCACGGCGGCGTCGCCAACGAGGTCAAGGGCTCGGGCCGCTCCGGCGACCACGGCTCCAGGGTCGAGATCAGCGAGGAGGGGGCAAGGTTCCAGTCGCCGCGCGACGGCGCCGAGCTGTTCATCTCCCCCGAGGTCTCGATGAGCGTGCAGGCGCAGCTCGGCTCCGACATCGCCCTCGTCTTCGACGAGTGCACGCCCTTCCACGCTGACCGCGAGTACACCGCCCGCTCGACCGAGCGCACCCACCGCTGGCTCGACCGCTGCCTCGCCTGGCACGCCGAGCACGGCCCTGAGCGTCAAGCAGTCTTCGGGATCGTCCAGGGGGGGACCCACGAGGACCTGCGGCACGAATCCGCCGAGGCGGTCTCCGCGGCCGGCGTCGACGGCCTCGCGATCGGCGGCACCCTCGGCCGCGACAAGGAGGAGATGGCCGCGGTCCTGGCGATGACCGCGCCGCTGCTGCCCGCGGAGGCGCCCAAGCACCTGCTCGGGATCGGCGAGGTCGATGACCTCCTCGGCGGCATCGCCCTCGGCCTCGACGTCTTCGACTGCGCGGTGCCGACCCGGCTCTCCCGCCACGGCGTCGCCCTGGCGCCCTCGCCGGACACCCGCTGGCGCCTCGACATGCGCAAGGGCAAGTGGGTCGGCAATCGCGAGCCCCTGGTCGAGGGCTGCCCTTGCACCACCTGCCAGCGCCACGACCGCGACTACGTCAGCTACCTCTCCCGCGCCGAGGAGCTGACCGCGGTCCGCCTGATCGTCATCCACAACCTCACCTACATGCGCGAGCTCACCACCCACGCCCGCCGCGCGATCGAGGCGGGCCGCTTCGACGCCTACCGCGCCGCCGTGCTCGGCGGCGCTGCGCCCTGGGCGACTTTGTCAACCAATGGTTGACTAAGTCGCCTTCCTATTCGGTGTTGTTCCGAACTAGGTCTTTTACTTCTTCGACGACTTTGTCGACGCTGTCTCCGACCACCTTGGAGACCCTGACGCCGGCCGCCTTGTCGGTGGTGACGATCACGGCGGTGGCGACTACACCAGCCACCAGGACCAGGGCCACGGCCGCGAGGACGAAGCGGGCGAAGCGGGAGAAGGCGCCGCGCTTGCGCGGCTGCGCCGCCCGCGGCGGGGCCGCGACCGGGGCCGGAGCCGGCGCGACCCGCGGCGCCGGCCGCCGGGTCTGCGACTGCGCCGGCCGGTACTCGGTCTGGGCGGTATCGCGGCCCATGTGGCGGGTGGCGGCGGTGTCGCCGCCGAGCACGTTGGTCGCCGCGGTGCTCTCTTCCATCGGCAGGGTCACGTCGCCACCTTCCATCCCCAGCCGCAGCCCGGCGGCGAGCTCGTCGGCGCTGGCGTAGCGCCGGTTCGGGTCCCCCTCCAGCGCCCGCAGCACCGCCGCCCCGAGCGTCTCCGGGACTTCGCTGTTGTAGGCGTCGGGCGGCAGCGGCTTCTCGTTCTGCTGTCGCACCGCCAGCTCGGCCAGCGATGAGCCCTCGTAGGGCAGCCGGCCGGTGAGGAACTGGTAGAGGACGACGCCGAGCGCGTAGACGTCGGTCGCCGGCGTCGCCTCCTCGCCCCGCACCTGCTCGGGCGCCAGGTAGGCGGCGGTGCCGACCACCGAGCCGACCTGGGTGATGCGGGTCTGCTCGATTGCCCGGGCGATGCCGAAGTCGGTCAGCTTGACGACCATCTCGCCGCCGCCGACCGGGCCGCCGACGATCATCAGATTCCCCGGCTTGACGTCGCGATGGATGATCCCCCGCCGGTGCGCGTAGTCGAGCCCGGCGCAGGACTGGATCCCGATCTCGGCCGCGATCTCCGGTTCGACCGGACCCGAGCGCTGCAGGATCTGAGCCCCCGAGCGCCCCTCGACGTACTCCATGACGATGTAGTGGCGACCCTCGTCGACGCCGGTGTCGTAGACCTGGACGATGTTGGGGTGGATCAGCTTCGCCACCGCCAGCGCCTCGCGCCGGAAGCGGGCGACGAAGCGCTCGTCGTCGGAGAGGTGCTCGGCGAGCACCTTGACCGCCACCGTCCGCTCCAGGATGCGGTCGGTCGCCTTGTAGACGTTCGACATTCCCCCGGTGCCGAGCTTCTCGCCGGTCTCGTAGCGGCCAGAGAGGATGCCCGCGCCAAACTCCATCATTCGACTCCTTCGCTGGGGCCTACCCCGCCGGAGGGAGGGGTTTCTTCGGCTTCGGGTTCGCTCGTTTCTTCGCCCCCGCCTTTGCCGTTTTCTTCGCCTTTGCCGTTGGACTGCGGTGGCAGGTTCGGGCCTTCGCCTTCGGATTCTTCTTCCTTCGGCTCAGCCTTTTCCTTTTCGGGCTTTTCCTTCTTCGGCTTCTTTTCGTCTTCCACTTCTTCGTTTTCAACATCGGATTCGAAGCTTGGTTCCGTTTCTTCGCTGCTTTCTTCTTCGCAGCCGGCGACCACTTCGCTCAGCCGCGCCGTGCCTTCCTGCAGCGCGGTCTTCAGCTTCAGGTCGACGCCTTCGAGGCCTTCGACCTCTTCGGTCACCTCGGCGACCGCGTCTTCGGCGCCGATGCAGTCGTCGTTGCCGGCCAGTTCCTCGACCCGGTCGAGGTTCGATTCGATCTGGTCCGCCGTCGTCCCGGGCAGCAGCTCGGCGTCGCTGCCGCCGCAGGAGGCCAGCGCCGCGGCGCTGGCGGCGCCCAGCAGCAGGGCAAGGAGGAGCGGGCTCAGGCGGGCCATGATTCGAGTCTAGACAAAGGTCGGCAGGCGATATTTACCCTGCATTTTCCGGATCAACGACCCAGCTCCAGGCGCTCGGCGAGGACCTCCGGGAGGCCGGCCTCGCGGATCGCCGCCGCCGCCGCCTCGACGTCGTAGGGCAGGCGGTGGTAGCGGGCCAGCCAGCCCTCGGTGTCGAGCTCCAGCCAGGCCGCGTGCGGGTCGCCGTCGCGGGGCTGGCCGACGCTGCCGGGGTTGAGCAGCCATTCGCCCTCGCCCAACTCGACCTCTGTGCCGCCGGGCGCCTGGGCGCCTTGCGCGTGGCCGGCGGCGCGGACGAAGAAGAGGGCGATGTGGGAGTGGCCGATCAGCCCGACCCGCTCCTCCTGGGCGTCGAGGCCGGCGTCGGCCTGGTCGGTCGAGAGCACGTACTCCCAGATCGGGTCGCGGGGGGAGGCGTGGAAAAGGCCCACGCCGTCTCGCGAGGCGGCCGGCTCCAGCGAGCGCAGGAACTCAACCGTGTCCTCGGCGGCGTTCTGGCGCGTCCACTCGACCGCCGCTGCCGCCGCCTCGGAGAAGGTCGAGATGTCGAGCGCCCCCAGCAGCGCCAGGTCGTGGTTGCCGACCAGGCAGAGCGAGGCGCGCTCGCGCATCAGCGCGGTGCAGGCGTCGGGATCGGCGCCGTAGCCGACCAGGTCGCCGAGGCACCAGATCTCGTCGACCCCGGCCTCGTCGACCGCCCCGAGGACGGCTTCCAGGGCCTGCCGGTTGGCGTGGATGTCGCTGAGGACGGCTGCGCGCAAGCGGGCAGCGTACCCCGCCCGACCCCCGGTCCATACGATTGGCCCGTGACCGCGACCGATTCAGTAGCCGCCCTGCGGGGCGCGGTGGAGGGCGCCGCGCGGGCCCTGCGCGACGGTGAGCCGATCGAGCCGACGCCCACCCTCGAGCGCCCGCCGAAGCCCGAGCTCGGCGATTACAGCTCCAACGCCGCGATGCTCCTCGCCGGCCCACTGGGCGACAA
This sequence comes from Solirubrobacterales bacterium, assembly GCA_035634815.1. Taxonomy (GTDB): domain Bacteria; phylum Actinomycetota; class Thermoleophilia; order Solirubrobacterales; family 70-9; genus VAYN01. The sequence goes on from DASQCF010000030.1 coordinate 46,738, forward strand.
CCCGCGGGCGGTGGCCGAGCGGCTGCGGGGCGAGCTGGAGGCCGATCCGGGCCTCGCCGGGCAGCTGGAGCGGATCGAGGTGGCCGGTCCCGGCTTCGTCAACTTCTTCCTCGCCGACGCCTGGTACCTGGGGGCGCTCGGCGAGCTACTCGCCGCCGGCGGGGACCTCGGTCCGACCCCGACTGCGGCGCCGGAGAAGATCCAGGTCGAGTTCGTCTCCGCCAACCCGACCGGCCCGATCCACGTCGGCACCGGCCGCAACGCCGCCTACGGCGACTCGCTGGTGCGGCTGCTGCAGGCCGCCGGGCACGAGGTCCAGCGCGAGTACTACGTCAACGACGCCGGCAGCCAGATCACCCGCTTCGCCGAATCCTTGGCGGCGCGGATGCGGGGCGAGGAGCCGCCCGAGGATGGCTACGCCGGCGACTACGTGAGGGCGATCGCCATTGGCCTCAAGGACGAGGGGGTCGACCCCGCCGATCTGGAGACGCTGGAAAAGCGGGGGACCGAGGAGGTGCTGAAGGAAGTCGAGGGCACGCTGGAGCGCTTCGGCGTCCATTTCGACAACTGGTTCTCCGAGCGCAGCCTCTACGCCAAAGGCGAGGTCGAGGAAGCGCTGGCCGAGCTCGACAAGCGCGGCCACACCTACCGGCACGAGGACGCGCTCTGGCTGCGGACCACCGATTTCGGCGACGACAAGGACCGGGTCCTGATCCGCTCCAACGGCGAGGCGACCTACCTGACGCCGGACATCGCCTACCACTGGGACAAGCTGCAGCGCGGCTTTGAGCGGCTGATCGACGTCTGGGGCGCCGACCATCACGGCTACGTGGCGCGGATGCGCGCCGCGATCGAGGCGCTCGGCGCCGACCCGGAGCGCTTCGAGGCGCTGCTGATGAGCCTCGTCCACGTCGTCGAAGGCGGCGAGCGGGTGCAGATGTCGAAGCGCAGCGGCGACTTCATCACCATCGACGAGCTGCTCGACGACATCGGCGTCGACGCCACCCGCTGGTTCATGCTCTGGCGCAGCCACGAGACCACCGTCGACCTCGACCTCGAACTGGCCCGCAGCCAGTCGAGCGAGAACCCCGTCTACTACGTCCAGTACGCGCACGCCAGGATCGCCAGCATCCTCCGCAAAGCCGCGGCCGAGACGAGCGCCGAGCCCGCCGCGGCGGCCGGGCGGCCGGCGTTGCAGGAGAGCGAGAAGGTCCTCGTCAAGCGCCTGCTCGAGTTCCCGGAGGAGGTGCGGGTGGCCGCGGCCCGTCGGGCGCCGCACCGGATCTGCGCCTACTCGACCGCGGTCGCCGCCGACTTCCACGCCTTCTATCGCGACTGCCAGGTGGTCGGCGCCGAGGGCGAGGGGGTCGAAGCCTCGCGCCTGGCGCTCTGCCTGGCGACGAAGCGGACGATCGCCGCGGCGCTGGGCCTGTTGGGGATCTCGGCGCCCGAGCGGATGTGATGCTGCGGGGCCGCAGCAGGCTCCCGGTCCTGGCGGAGATCGCCGGGCCGGCCGAGGGGTCGCGGGCCTGGGCGCTCACCGGTCGGGACTTCGAGGCGCTGCGCGAGAACCTGCCGCGGCTGGATGGGCGGCGGGTGGTCGCGACGGTGGGGGAGGGGGACGAGCCGACGCTGGCGGCCATCGCCATCGCCACGGCAGCCGCCGCCTGCGGCCGGGTGGCGATCCTCGTCGAGTGCGACCTGGCGCGGCCGCGACTGGCGGCACAGGTCGGCCTCGCCCCGGCCCCCGGCCTGCACGAGTACCTGCGCTGGGAGGCCGAGCCGGCCGACGTGTTACAGCCGGTCGCCCTGGCCGGGCCGGCGAGTGCGGCTGGCGGGCAGCTGGTCTGCCTCTGCGGCGGCCGGCCGGCGACCAAGGCGGACACCCTGCTCGGGTTGCAGAGCTTCGCCCACATGGTCGTCAAGCTGCGCGCTGCCTACGAGCAGGTGGTGCTCCTCTCCCCGCCCGTACTCGCCGAACCGACCGCCTGCCTAGCGGTCGCCGCCCAGGCCGACGCGACGGTCGCAGGCCTGGCCGCCGGCGAGACCGCTGGCCGCGGCGGCCGCACATTGCGCACCGCGATCAAGCGCCTCCCGGTGTCCCCGATCGGCACCATCAGCATCAGCGCCTAATTCGTCTGTTCCTTTTCGTTGGCCTGCACGGATAAGGAACAGACGGATGAGCTAGAGGTCGTAGCGGGCGAGGTCGGCGTCGAGGCGCTCGGAGTCCTCGCCGCTCGGACCGGCCTCGGTTGGGCCAGGGCCGTCCTCGCCGCCGCCGCCCGCCCGGCGCCAGCGCAGCACGCCGACCGCCAGCGCCGCCGCCGCGATCAGGAAGGCGAAGATCGGGACCAGGTAGGCGGAGAGGCTGAAGCCCGAGCCGGGCGGCAGCGCCAGCACTTCGTCGCCGTACTCGGCGACCAGCGCGTCCTTGACCTCCGCTTCGGTCTTTCCTTCGGCGATCAGGCCGTCGATGAAGACCCGCTCGCGCTGCGCCTGCGGAGATTCGGCCAGCTGCAGGAGGGTGCCGCAGACGGGGCACATCACCTGCTTTTCGATTTCGGTCAGCGAGGCGCGCTCCGCGCCGACGGCGGCGGGTGCCAGCAGCGCCAGCGCCAGCCCCGCGATCGCCAGCGCTCGGGCCGTCACCCCTTGCCTCCCTTCAGCAGCGGTTCGACTTCTTCCCGCAGGTACTCCTCGTCGACCTGCCCGACCGAGTGCAGGCGCACCTTCCCCCGCGGGTCGACCAGGTAGCTCTCGGGCAGGCCCGTCGTCCCGTAGTCATGGCTGACGCCGCCGTCGGCGTCGCGCAGCTGCGGGTAGCTGAGCCCGTACCTGCGCACGAAGGCGCGGCCGTCGTCGCTGAGATCGCGGGAGTCGATGCCGAGCACGGTGAAGCCGGGACCCCGCAGCCGCCGCTGGAATTCCTCCAGGGCCGGCGCCTCCGCCCGGCAGGGGGGACACCACGAGGCCCAGAAGTTGACCAGCACCCAGCGCCCCCGGTAGTCGGCCAGCGACTGCGAGCCCTCGCCGTCGAGCTTCGGCAGCGGCGCGGTCGGCACCGGGTCCCCGACCGCGAGGCCCGAGGAGCCTTTGCTGGCCAGGCCGAAGACGAGCAGGCCGACGACGGCCAGCACGCCGATGACTGCGATGACAGAGCGAAGGCTCACGGGTCGCGAAGACTAGATCCCACGGCCTCCCGGCCGCCCGCTCACAACGTAGAATCAGTCCCGCGCGGACGTAGCTCAGTTGGTAGAGCGCAAGCTTCCCAAGCTTGAGGTCGCGGGTTCGACCCCCGTCGTCCGCTTCCTCGTTTTACTTCACAGCCCGTTGCCCGCCGGATGAGGGCGATGGTCGGCGTCGTCGTTTCGCGCCGGAAGCGTTGGGCAGCGCTCATCTGCTCCTTGCTGCTACCTACGTCTTAAGATCGGTGGAATGGTCGTTGACCGGAGGCGCAATCGGATCCTCACCCAATGGGCAACTATTCGTGGTGAGAAAGAACCGCTTCTTGACGCCAAGCCGCTTCCTCCCAACCTAATCGCGTCACTCCGTTCCTGGGTGCAGGGCATCTTCTGGATCGACACGGGCTACGAGTACCAGCTAGATGCCAAGCTCCTCCTGGGGGTCGAGCGCGGCTTGGGGGTATCAGTCCCATTCGATTGGTCGTCGGGCGAAAATGCCCTCGGCGACTGCATTGTGCGCCTAGAGCGGAGCGAAGTTTTCGCGATTCAACTTGCCGCATTCCTCATTCCCAGGGTAGGACGGGACGCGATCGAAGCCCTCGCTGAAATTCTGAACGCTCCCGGCTCGACTTGGGAAGTGCTTGAAGAGGGCGAGAAACCAAAGATCGTTATTCGCCATGGCGGTCCGGTTGCGGTTGTGCTGGATGAGCTGGACCCGTCCGGCCCATCGCACGGGCACCTTCGCGAGGCACTGGAGAAGCTAGGTCCTCCCAAACCAGAACCGCGCACCTCCTATCTAGAGTCAGTCAAGGCAATCGAGGCGGCGGTGCAGCCTGTCGTGACTCCCAAAGACTTGCAGGCGACCCTTGGCAGGGTCATCGGAGTGATGCGAGGCGAGGAATCGAGCTGGGAGGTCGTCCTCGGAGAGGAGTCGGTCTCTGATGTCATACGCCGGATGGAGATCGTCTGGAAGACGCATCACGAGCGACATGGGTCGGGGACACCACCCCCCGCGGTGACCGCCGACCAGGCCAGAGCAGCCTTCGACCTCGCCATCGGACTGGTGGACTACTTTGCGAACGGTTTCATCCGGCGGAGAGAGGTCTGACTGCCGGCCGATCTTGTCGGCCTCACGGCAACCTGATTCTGAAGACTCGTCCTCGCAACTTGGAACCTTCAAACTTGACCCGACATGATTCTGCGTTCGCTCGTCCCTAGGCCCGGTGCTCGGGGTTCGGGAGGTCGAAGTGGCAGCCGGCTTCCCACTCTTTCGGTTGGTTGCCGTGGGCGGGGATGCCGCCGGCGTCCTTGAGGATGCGGGCCATGTGCATCAGGTTCCAGGCGGCGA
>DASQCF010000031.1:0-14336 GCA_035634815.1 Solirubrobacterales bacterium
GGTGATGGCCTTCACCCAGACCAACGTGCGGCTGATCGGCGGCTACTCCTCGGTCGCCCAGCTCGGCTTCATCACCGCCGGCATCTTCGCCCTGCGCGCCGACGGCGCCGACGGCGCGGTGCTGCAGATGGTCAACCACGGGCTGGTGGTAGCCCCGGTCTTCGTCATCGTCGCGATCCTGGTGGAGAGGACCGGCAGCGAGGACATCCGCGAGATGGGCGGGATGGCGCTGCGGGCGCCGGTGCTGGCGGCGCTCTTCCTGATCGTCGCCCTGGCGACCCTGGCGATGCCCGGCTCGGCCAACTTCGTCGGCGAGTTCTACATCCTCAACGGCCTCTTCCAGGAAAAGATCGTCTTCGCCTTCATCGCCATCAGCGGCGTCGCGATGTCGGCCTACTACGCCCTGCGCCTCTACCAGGGGACGATGCACAACAGGAAGCCGGAGGGGTTGCTCTCGCGTGAGATCGGGGTGCGCGACGGGCTGGTGCTGGTGCCGCTGGTGCTCTGCATCCTCGGCCTGGCTCTCTACCCGCAGCTGATCCTCGAGCGGACGGCGCCGACCGTCGCCCAGACCGTCGCCAAGGTCAACGGCGGCGAAGCGCCCGAGGCGAAACTGGCGGCACAAATCGAATTCGTCGGCGAACCGCCGAAGGACGACATCGACACGCTCGGCATCCAGGAACCATGAACTTCCACGAGCCGCACATCGACTACGCCGGCATCTCGCCGCTGATCGCCCTCACCGTCGGCCTCTGCCTGGTCCTGCTCAGCGCCGTCTTCAAGCCGTTCCGCCGCAGCGCGCCGGTGATGACGACGACCACCCTGTTCGTCACCGCCGGGCTGCTGATCGGCCAGTGGGACGACCCGAAGACGCTGATCACCGGCGCCTTGCGGCTCGACGACCTGGCGATCTCGATCTCCCTCATCTCCATCCTGACGGCGGTCTTCTGCGTCCTCTTCTCGATCCGCGAGAAGGCAACCGAGGAAGCCGGCTCCGGCGAGTACCACGCGCTGCTGATCGGCTCGGTGCTCGGCATGGTGCTGCTCTCCCAGGCGACCAACCTGGTCACCTTCTTCGTCGCCATCGAGACGCTCTCGATCCCGCTCTACATCCTCTGCGCCACCAACCTGCGCCGCGAGGGCTCGCTGGAGTCGGGGCTGAAGTACCTGATCGTCGGCTCGGTCGGCTCGGCGACGCTGCTCTACGGGATGGCCTTCATCTACGGCGGCAGCGGCTCGACCTCGTTTGCCGGGATCGCCGACGGGATCGTCCAGAACGGCCTCGACGGCGACCCGCTGATCCTGATCGGAATCGCGATGGCGGCGGTCGGGCTCGCCTTCAAGACCTCGATCGCCCCGTTCCACCAGTGGACGCCCGACGTCTACCAGGGGGCGCCGACCCCGATCACCGCCTTCATGGCGGTGGCGACCAAGGCCGCGGCCTTCGCCGTCTTCCTCCGCTTCTTCGACGTCGCCCTCGGCTCGCAGGTCGACGAGTGGGCACCGGCGCTCGCCGCCCTGGCGGCGATCTCGATCGTCGTCGGCAACGTCGGCGCCCTCGGCCAGGACTCGCTGAAGCGGCTGCTCGGCTACTCGGGCGTCGCCCAGGCCGGCTACATGCTCGGCGGCGTCGTCGTCCTCTCCAACGCGGGGACGAGCTCGCTGGTCTTCTACCTCGCCGCCTACGCCTTCATGAACCTCGCCGCCTTCGCGGTGATCGTCGCCCGCGAGCGGGAAACGATCTTCGGCGACGACATCCGCGCCGTGCGTGGCCTCGGGGCCGAGCGACCGCTGCTGGCCTGGCCGCTGACGATCTCGATGCTGGCCCTGGCCGGGCTGCCGGCGACGGCGGGCTTCATCGGCAAGCTCTACCTGATCGAGGCGCTGGTCGAAGGCGACTACACCTGGCTGGCGGTCTTCATCGCGGTCGGGACGATGATCTCCCTCGCCTACTACCTGCGGGTGGTGGCGGCGATGTGGATGCGGCCCGAGAGCGAAACCGCGCCCGGCGCCACCCCGGTAATCGCCGGCGCCTCGCCGGCGGCCGATCCGGTCGACCCGGAGGCCGGCGGCCGCTGGTACATCGTCGGCCCGGCGCTGCTCGCCGCCACCGCCACGGTCTTCTTCGGGATCGTCCCGCAGCCGCTGGTGAACTTCGCCGAACACGCCGGCGCGGCCCTTTTCGGCTAGCCCAATCCGAAACTGAATCAACTTCTACTCCTACTGGGTGTAGAAGTTGATTCAGTTCGCCGGGCATGGGGGTCCTCCTCACCACCGGCGCGATCGTTGCGGCCGTCGCCGTCGGCGTCTGGTCCGAGGGCCGCTGGCCGCAGGGGGCGGCCGACGCCTCGCGCAGCGCCCTGACGCTGCTCCTCTACGTGCTGCTGCCGCCGGTGATCTTCTTCAACACCGCCGCCGCAGAGATCGACGTCAGCCACGGGGTCGGACTGGTGCTGGGGATCGTCGCCTCCTCGCTGGGGGCGCTGTTCGCCTGGAGCGTCGCGACCCGCTTCCTCGACCTCTCCCGGCCCCAGGTCGGCGCCGTGGTCTGCACCGTGCTCAGCGTCAACACCGGCTACCTCGGCTACCCGCTGGCGGTTGCGCTTCTGGGCCGCGACCAACTATCCACCGCGGTCCTCTACGACGTCCTCGTCACCGGCCCCTGCCTGCTGCTCGGCGCCTTCGCGGTCGGCGCCGCCTTCGGCACCAAGGCGGGGGAAACGCCGCGTCAGCGGGTGGTCGCCTTCTTCACCCGCAACCCGCCGCTCTACGCGGCGATCGCCGGCCTGCTGGCGCCAGACGCCCTCGCCCCGACTGTCCTCGTCGACCTCTCGCAGATCCTGATCATCGCGATCCTGCCGATCGGCTTCTTCGCCGTCGGCGCCACCCTGGCCGAGAACGCCGAGCACGGCGAGCTGCCGATGCCGCCGCCGATCACCCGTCCGGTGGTGCTGGTGATCGCCACCCGCCTGGCGATCGTCCCCGGCCTGCTGATGCTCCTCGCCGCCCCCCTGATCGACCTCCCCGCCGCCTACCGCCTGCTCTCGGCGATGCCCTCAGGCCTCAACTCCCTCGTCATCGCCCACGCCTACGGCCTCGACATGGAGATCACCGCCGAGGCCGTCACCTGGACGACGGCGATCGTGGTCCTGGCGGCGCTGGGGTCGCTGCTGCTCTGATCAGAACTTCGTGGCGATTACTCCGGTCAGCACGCCGAGCAAACCCAACAACCCGATAACCATCGACCATGCTGCCCAAGTCATGGACCGATGGAATCCATCCAGGCGGTCATTGACCCTTACGAGTTCGGATTCCACTCGCCCAAAGTGACGAACCATCTCGTCAAATCTCTCGCCGACCCGCTCGAACTGCCCGTCGATCCCAGTGAACTTTCTGTCTGCCCGAGCGAATTCTTTCTGCATCGCCTTACCGTGGTCGTCAACCTTTCCCTCGATTCTCTCGACCCGCTTGAAAAGGTCGTCCAGTCGGCCGTCGTTCCATTCCGTCATCCCTGCCTCCTTCTCTGCGACTGCTGCCCTCATGTCCGAAACGTTAGCAGACAAAATGTTACGTATGGGTGCCGTCTCTGTAGATTCTTCGTGTGCTCCATCACGTCGGGATCGAGGTCGCGCCGGCTGAGGTCGAGGCCGCTGCCGGCTTCTTCGAGCTGGTCGGGTTCGCGCGGGTGCAGCCGCCGCCGACGCTCGCCGAGTTCACCTGGCTGGAGCGCGACGGGACCCAGATCCACCTGATGCCCACCGCGGAGCCGACCGTCCCCTCCCCCGGCCACCTGGCGCTCGTCGCGCCGGACTTCGAGGCCACGGTCGCCCGCCTGCGCAAGGCCGGGTTCGCGGTCGAGCCGAGACGCGAACACTGGGGACAGCCGCGGGCGCTGGCGATCGCGCCCGGCGGGCACCGGGTAGAGCTGATGGCCGCTCCGCCCAAGCCCCAGACCTAGGTCGGACGCGCGCGCTCGCCCGGCTTGGCGGCGAAGAGGTCGCCGTCGGCGACCCGCAGCAGATCGTCGACCGTCCTGCCGTCGGCGGGGAACATCGCGAACCCGGTCGTCGCGGTCAGCGGCCGGACCTCGTCGCTGCCGAAGCCGCGGGCGGAGACCCGGCCCCGCAGCCGGCCCGCCACTTCGCCCGCCTCCTCGGCGTTGACCTCCGGCACGATCACCGCAAACTCGTCGCCGCCCTGGCGGAAGACCGAGTCGCCGCCGCGCACTTCTTTGCGCAGCGAGCCGCCGATCTCGGCCAGCAGACGGTCGCCTTCGAGGTGCCCGTAGCGCTCGTTGACCTGCTTGAAGCCGTCGAGGTCGATGAGGACGAGGGCGAACTCGCGCCCGTGCCGCGTGTGGCGGGCGACCTCGGCGGCGAGCCGCTCGTGCAGGGCGCGGTAGTTGCCGACCCCGGTCAGCTCGTCGCGCCGCGCCAGCTCCCAGAGCGCTTCGTGGCTCGCCCGCAAGCGGCGAACGAGGAGGACGATGCCGATCGCGACCAAGGCCAGGCAGGCGGCCTCGGCGACGGCGAGGATCGCCTCCTGCCGCCGCGAGAAACCTCCGAACAGGAGCGGCGCCAGCAGCCCGAGGGCGATCGCGAAGAGCGCCGCCAGCAGGTAGGTGGCCCCAAGCGGCACCAGCCGACTGCCGTCGGGCGATGCGGCGTCCCGCCCACCGTCCTCCGCAACTCTGACCGATCGACCGATGCGCAAAGACTACGCCGCGAGGCCGCCACGTCTCCCGCGCGGACTACGATGCGCCGGTGCGTTACCCGGTCGAAGACTTCAGCGCCGAGGAGCGAGCCCTGCTCGCCCCCCATTTCACCAACCTCGACCGGCCCGTCTTCGCCCTCGTCAACCTCCCCGAGACCGTCAAAGGGGCGCTTTTTGCCCGCTATTCACGCTATTCCGGGACGGTGCGGCGCCTCTACCTGGAGGAGTTCGCCGCCGACGCGCCGGCCGGCGGCCGGCCCTTCGACGAGGACGAGGGCGCCCGCGCGGCGCAGCTCTACGAGCGCGTCTTCGCCGGCTACGGCGACGACTCGATCGCCCAGCTCGGCGGCGCCCACGTCGCCTGCGAGTGGGTCTCGAACATCCTCACCAAGGCACTGCAGCGGGGCCGCCTCGCCGCCTACCTCGAGCAGTCGACCCGCTACATCCCCTACGACAAGCCGATGCCCGGCGGCGGCTACCGCTATTACCGCGGCGACGACCTCGGGCCGGACTTTTCCGCGGCGATGGACGAGATCTTCGCGATCTACTCGCGCGCCCTCGGCGAGGTCGAGGAGTGGGCGGCGGCCCGCTGGCCGCGCGGCGACGAGGAGCCCGAGGGCGCCTGGCGCCGCTCGATCCGGGCCAAGGCGCTCGACCTGCTGCGCGGGCTGCTGCCGGCGGCGACCCTCAGCCACGTCGGCATCTACGCCACCGGCCAGGCCTACGAGCAGCTGATCATGCGGCTGATGGCCTCGCCGCTGCCGGAGGCGCGCGAGTACGGCGGCATGATCCTGGCCGAGCTGAAGCAGGTGATGCCGAGCTTCGTCTCCCGGGTCGACCGGCCTGAGCGCGGCGGCGAGTGGATCTCCTACCTGGAGCGGCGCCGCAAGCAGACCGAGAGCTGGGTCGCACGGCTCGGCCTCGACCGCCGCGGCGCAGAAGACGGCGCCCCCTCGGTCGAGCTGCTCCACGTCGACGGCTCCGAAGAGGACCTGCTCGCCTCCTCGCTGTTCGAGGAGGCCCGCGCGCCGGAGACCGAGGTCCTCGCCCGCATCGACGTCCTCGACCGCGACGAGCGCGCCGAGCTGCTCGGCGCCCTGGTCGGCGAGCGGTCCAACCGGCGCTACCGGCCGGGCCGCGGCTTCGAGGCGCTGCGCTACCGCTTCGAGATCGTCTCCGACTACGGCGCCTTCCGCGACCTGCAGCGCCACCGGATGCTGACCTGCCAGTGGCAGCGCCTCGGCCCCGACCTCGGCGCCGGGATCCCGGAGGAGGTGCGCGAAGCCGGCGTCGGCGGCGAGTTCGAGCGGGCGTTGGAGGTCTCGCGCGCCGAGTACGAGCGGCTGACCGAGGCGGGGCTCGCCGAGCAGGCGCCCTACGCGCTCAGCCTCGCCTACCGGATCCGCTACACGCTCGACCTCAACGCCCGCGAGGCGATGCACCTGATCGAGCTGCGCTCGGGCCGCGAGGGGCACCCGACCTACCGCGCGGTGGCGCAGGCGATGCACGAGCGGATCGCCGCCGTCCACCCCGGCGTGGCGGCCGCGATGTCCCACGTCGACACCTCGGCCGAGCCGCGGCTGGAGCGGATCATGAGCGAGATCCGCACCCACCGAAAGCGCGTCGGCGCCGGCCAGCCCGAGTAGCGCCCCGCTCGGTCTAGTCGCGCTGCTTGCGCTTGCGGCGCTCGGGCGGCTCGCCGTCGTCTTCGCCGCCGTCCCCGTCGCCGACGTCCGGGACGTTCGACTCGTCCCAGCCCCCCTCCGGCTCCAGTTCGGCCGCGGCCCTGTCACCCGGCGTCGGCCAGGGGATCGCCTCGCCGGCCTCCCAGGCCGGCGGCCGCCCGTTGGGTACGAAGCCGAGGCAGAGCAGGCCGAAGTAGCCGAACCAGACGAGGGCTACGAGGAAGAGCGGTCCGAGCAGGAAGGAGATGCCCGCGACCATCGCCAGCGATCCCCAGAAGCGGCTCAGCAGCCCGGTTCGCATCGCCCAGAGACCGATGTAGAGGAGGCTGGCGACGATCCCGAACAGGCCCGCCAGGCTGAGCCCGGTCGCCAGCGGCGCCAGCGAGGCCTCCCGGGTCGCCCGCTTCGCCGCGTCGTCGGCAAGCTTGCGGTCTTCGCAGGCGCGCTGCGGGGTCTCGCCCTGCGCCGGGTCGTATTCGTCCTTGAGGAAATCAGCGCCTTCGTCCTTGCGCTCTTCGACGCATTCTTCGCGCGCTTCGGCCGCGGTCAGTTCCGGCTTCACGTCGCCGGCGACGTAGCTGTCGGCGGCGTCGGTGGTGACCGCGATCGAGACCGCGGAGGAGGCGGCGAGGAAGAGTGGCGCCGCGATCACCAGGCCGATCAGCTGCGGCCGGACGCTGGCGCTGCGCGCCTGCACCGCTCGGAAGAGGAAGACGAGCGGCAGCGCCAGCAGCAGGAAGGCGAGCGTCTGCAGGAGCCCGGAGAGGACGACCGAGCCGCTGTGGGCGTGCGCTTCGGTCAGCAGGTCGGCCGCGCCGTCGCCGCTGACGTTGAGCGGCCGCATGACGATCAGGAGGATCACCCCGGCGAGGCTGGCGAGGCCGACGGGTACCGTCCAGCGCGCCTCCCTGGCCCGAATCTCGGCCCTACTGCTGTCCATTCCTATCCTCTCTCGTGGAAGTAGAACTGGGGCAAGGCCCCTTCGATCACGTCCTGGGTCATCTTCTGCGCCACCTCGAGGTTGCCGCTGCGCACGGCGATGTCGTCGAGGCTGACGATCCCGACCAGCTCTTCGCCGCGGAGCACCGGCAGCCGGCGCACGCGGTGCTGGACCATCAGCGCCGCCGCCTCGTCGAGCTCCATCTCCGGATCGCCGCAGACCAGCGGCCGCGAGGCGTGGTCGAGCGCCGGCGAGGACGGCTCGGCCCCCTCGGCGAAGACCCTGAGGGCGAGGTCGCGGTCGGTCAGCATCGCCACCGGCTTGGCGGCCGAGTCGACGATCACCACCGAGCCGACGCGGTGGTCCCGCATCAGCCTCGCCACCTCCAGGGCGCTTGCCTCGGCGCCGGCGGTGACGACGCCGGAGGTCATGATCTCGCTGAGGCGCACGACGCGTACGCTACCCGAGCATGGACCAGGCAGAGAGCCCCCACGCCGTCGTCCCGCTCGAGGCCGGAGCCGGGCCCGAGAACCCGCCCTGCCCCGCCTGCGGCGAGCCGCTCTTCGGCTGGATCGCCCAGAAGCGCGGACTGGCCGGCCCGGTGCGGCGCTGCGAGAGCTGCGGCCTCGGCGTCGTCGGCGCAGCCGGAGACGCGGAAGCGGCGCTGCGCGAGCTGGACCGGCTGCGCGAGGCCGAGACGATCCGGATCGAGAACCGCGCCGGCTTCGCCTGCTCGCTCGGCGGCGCCGGCTGGTACGGGCTGCGCCCGGACGCCCGCTATCTGTTCACGACCGAGGCCGTGCGCCGGCTGGTCGCCCGCCGCGACCAGATCGTCAAGAAGCGGCGCTGGCTGCCGCTGGCGGGGCTGGCGACGACCTGGCAGACGCTGCTCAACAGCGTCACCTTCGGCCGCAACGTCGCCCTCGGCGCCCTGCGCGGGGCCCCGGCGGTGCCGGCGGCAGAGCCGTGGCAGCGGGGCATCGACCGCCTCGCCTCGGTGGTGCTGGCGATCCCGGCGCTGCTGATCGCGATCCCGGTCGAGCTCTGCGGCGGCCTGATCGGCCGCGGCGGCGTGATCAGCGTGCGGGTCGAGCTGTTCTGAGCTGGACTAGCTGAGACCTTCCCTGGCCTCGCGGACCAGGGTCACGGCCTCGGGGAAGAGGACGCGGATCGCGTCACGGACCTGCATCGCCTGCTCGTCGGCGCTGCCGGCGAGGTCGAGGCGGCCGATCGAGGCGACGGTCATCTCGACCGCAAGCTTGATCGCGTTGTCGGCCCAGGCGACCCGCTGGGAGGACTGCATCTGCTCCTGGAGCTCCTCCATGCGGGCGCGGAACTCCTCCGGGTCGCCGAAAAGGTTGAAGCCGCCCTCCATCGCTCCCCATGTAAGCAGAAGCGGCTCGCTTGCGACTCGGATTCGGCACCTTCCGCGCACCACGCGTGCGCCGAGCCGGCCTACCGTCGGAACGATGAGGAAGGGAGGCGACGGGGAACGGGGCTCGGCGAGCGTCGAGCAGGTCGCACTGGCGGCGCTGGTCGCGCTCCTGCTCGCCGCCGCGATCGCCGCGGTCGCCTCCGGCGGCAAGGTCGACGCGGGCCGCGCCCTCGCCGGCGCGATCGGCAGCAAGATGCGCTGCGCGCCACGCCTCCCCGACGCCTGCCGGCACCACCCGCTGGTCCCCGCCTACGGCTGGCCGCTCGCCCGGCTGGCGCGGGCTCTGGCCCCGGCGCCGCTCGCCTTGCCCGGACCCTCGGGCCTGCCGCTGGCCCCGGTCGACTTCCGCCGCTGCCGGCGCGAGAGCTGCGCCGTCGCCGCCGGCCCGCACCTGACCGCCTCCCGCCGGCGCACCACCGCCTTCACCGAGCTGGTCGACCGCCGCGGCTCCGCCGGCTGGGTCGAACTCGTCTACTGGCTCTACCGCCCGACCCTCGGCTGGGAACGAATCTCCCGCCGCGCGACCCAGGCCGACGTCGAAGCCGCCGCCGGCACCCCGGTCCTGGTCGAGGACGATCCCGCCCTGGTTCCGCTGGAGACGCTCCCGGGCCGCAACCACTACGAGTTCCCGGCGGACGAGCGCCCTCCCTGGCAGTGGAACGTCGCCGGCCGCTACCCCGGCTGGTCGAGCTAAGGCCGCATACCGAATCGCTAGAGGATTCAAGCCTCTTGCTGTTTGGCAAGGGGCGCGTACTCACCGAGGAGAAACCTAACTTGACTCTCCCGAAGCAATAAGAATTGGTCCTTTGGGAGGGCAACAGCTTTCAGCCCGGGACGCAACATCACAACCGGGCGAAGCATCAGTTCGCGGTCGTCTCCCTCGGTCGGCGAGAACCCGACCAAGACTCCGGAGAGCCGCAGTCCATCTTGCAGTTCGATGGAGACCGAAACGCTTTTATCAGCCGGTCTTTCCTTCTCGAACGCGTCGTACCAGATGGTGTGCTGCCGATAAGCGCTTTTGTCTTTGCTCTTCGACCTTGGATAGCGCCACCTTGGGACCACATCTGCGATCACAAAGCTGAGCACGATCGCGGCGACGGCGCCTATGGCGACTCGCCACGGCTCCTCCTTGACGTAGTCGCGCGGGTGGTTCAGAAGATCGCCGAGGTCAAGTCCCCCTAGCAGGCCACCCACTAAAACAACAGCGATCACTGCGAACAACGTGGTCGTCGCGCCGATAATGATCAGCTCGACGTATTCGGCAAAAGTCGAGCGAAACTGCCTGGGAGCGCGCTCGTCGACCCGCCTCTCGAATACTCGACCGGGAGCCGCCGTCACCGCGAGGATGACGAGGCTAGCGATGGTCTGAAGTATCACTCCGAATCAGACGGCGGTGCTGGCGGCTCCGGCGGAGGAGGTGACGGCGGAGCGGGAGGGAGTACTTCTATTTTGTTGATGAGGCCGCTCGGATCCCCATCGGGGAGTGCAGTCATCCCCTTGCGACCCTCAGAAAGCCCGTGCTCCCCAGGCTCAGCGGCTGGCCGAACTGGTCCCGGACGCTCAGTCTTCGGGGGTGGCGAATTCGGCGGGCTTTTGGGTTGCTTGTCGTCTGCCATCTGGGCTATTGATAGTAGGGGCTCCAACGGACCCTGTCGTTCGTCTGGTTTCGTTATTAGCTCGGAAGTTCCGCCCTCGGCTGGCAACAGCTCGCTCGCCACGCGATCCAGGCGATACCAGTCGAAGACTGCTGGTCGAGCTAGGAAGCGGCCGCTTCGGCGGCCTTGTCGCTGTCGGCTTCGTCCTGCGCCTGGCGAATCAGCCCGCGCCAGTCGGTGGTCCGGAAGACGAGCAGGATCGCGAGGAAGCCGAGGACGACCGACCAGGCCGCCATCGCAATCTGGGTCCCGACCGAGAAGGAGAGGACCGCGGTGCGGGTCGGCCCCCCCAGGGTCGCCACCAGCAGCGCCTGCTGGGCGCCGGCGCCTCCCGGCGTGAAGGGCACGATGTTGGCGATCGCCTGGACGCTCATCACCAGCATCACGTTGCCGACCGAGCCGCCGATCCCGAAGGCCTCGAGGAAGAACCAGAAGGCGGCGAAGCGGAAGAGCCACCCCAGCCCCTGCCAGGCGAAGACCTCGCGCATGTAGCGGCCAGGCTCGGTAAGGATCACCACGCCTTGGCGGACCCGGGCCCAGAAGCGGCGGACGCGGTGGGCCAGTAGGTAGACGCCGATCGCGATCGCCAGCAGAGTCACCCCGACGGTGATGAAAAACAGGTTCGGGTGGTCGGCCCAGAAGGAGATCTCGAAGGCGGGCAGGTCCGGGATCCGCGGCAGCGGCGGCAACAGGCCCTGGCTGATCGCGTAGAGCAGGACCAGGATCCCGACCGAGGTGTCGAAGACGGTCTGGACCAGGAACGAGGAGGTCACCGCCGGATAGGAGGAGTCCGGGATCTGGCGTTTGACGAGGAAGACCTTGGTGACGTCGCCGGCGTGGGCGGGGACGATCGCGTTGATCCCGGCGCCCGCCAGGTAGGCGGCGGCCAGCGGCAGGAAGGGAATCGGTTTGTCCGGATAGGCGGCCCGCAGCACGTTGCGCCAGGCCCAGGCGCGGGCCAGCTGCATCGCCAGCAGGCAGAGCAGAGCCAGGGCGAAGACGGTCCAGTCGATTTCCGAGAGGTGGCGGAAGAACTCCGTCGCGGCTTCGAAAAAGCGTTGGAAGTTGGCCTGGAGATCGGCTGCTGGCATCGCAGCTAGACTAGCCACGCTCGTGCCGGATACCGACACGCATACCGTGCCCCCCGCCGCCACCCGGGACCCCGCTGACGAAGCGATGTGCGCTCGCGCCCGCGAGCGCTACGCCGCCGATCGCAAGAGCCGCTGGCGCAAACGCCGCAAGCGCCACGCGCAGCTGCCGAACCTGATCATCATCGGCGGGCTGAAGTGCGGGACGACGAGCATCCACCACTACCTCGGCCTCCATCCCGAAATCCAGATGTCGAAGCCGAAGGAGCTGAACTTCTTCGTCGAGGAGCTGAACTGGGACCTCGGCCTCGACTGGTACGCGAGCCGCTTCGACGACCGCTTCAAGGTCCGCGGCGAGTCCTCGCCGCACTACACCAACCTCCCCCGCTTCGACGGCGCCGCGGAGCGGATCAAGCAGAACTGCCCCGACGCGCGGCTGCTCTACATGGTCCGCGACCCGATCAAGCGGATCCTCTCCCACTGGGTCCACGCCACCGGCGCCGGCTACGAGACCGGCGAGCTGGTCGAGGTCCTCTCCCGGCCCGACACCTCCTACATGAACCGCTCCAAGTACTGGATGCAGCTGCAGCCCTATCTCCAGCGCTTCGACCGCTCCCAGATCGAGATCATCACCCAGGAGGAGCTGCAATCCGAACGCGAGGAGACGATGCGCAAGGCCTTCGCCTTCGCCGGCGTCGATGAGAGCTTCACCTCAGAGCAGTTCGACCGCGAGTGGGAGAAGTCGAGCGCCAAGGAGGGCGACAAATACCAGCTGATGGAGAAGCTGGTGAAACTGCCCGGGCTGCGCTCCTTCGACCGCAACTTCGACCGCTTCCCGGAGTCCCTGCGCTGGCTGGTCGAGAAGGTCGTCCACGACCCCGACAAGCCGCCGGCGCCGAAGCCGAAGCTGCCCGACGACCTCTTCGAGACGATCCGGGGCCGCTTCACCGAGGACGTCGCCGAGCTGCAGAGGTTCGCCGGCCGCGAGTTCGCCGGCTGGCACGACTACCGCTGAGCGATGCGGCGACGATCGCTCCTAGCGGCTCTCGCTGCGGTGAGCGCTGCAGGACTTTTCCTCGTGGCGTGCGGTCGCTCATCCGACACTCGGGACCCGACCCCGCCGACAATTCGGTGGATCCTGCGCGACCTCGACACCGGCGCCGAGCAGAGTTTCGACGGCAGCGGCCGCACCGTTGTTCCGGAGGGACACGCGCTCCGCGTCATTCTCAAGTCCGAAGCGCCGGGTGGGATCCGCCGCCTGCGGCTCGACGGAGAAGAGAACTGGACTTGCTATGGCAGCGGGGACGTGGCCCAGGGCGGCAGCGCCGTGATCGAAGCTGCCAGCACCTCTTATACGAGCGGCCAGGCACCCCTCTCCACCTTCCTCATTCGCAACATCGTCATGCCCGAATGGGAATGTAATCCAGGGCTCGGCAATCCGAGCGGGAGCGTGATCTTCAAAGGGAAAAGCGAAAACTTCTCCGCTCACATCGTGAAAGGAAGTCTGACGATCTGCGATCCACGTGGCTGCCGCTAACAGCACGCATCCGAGCGGGCGTTCGAACCCATGAGGCGGCTTCTGCCAAACCCCGGTCCGACCACGGTTACTGCCCAGTTGAGTACCTATGACCCCTGCGAGCAGCCGCGCGAGGATCGCCCCTTCGTGGCGATGAACTTCGCCGCCACCCTCGACGGCGCGGCGACGATCGGCGGCGTCTCCGGACCGATCGGCTCGAAGACCGACACGGCGATGCTGAGCGGGCTGCGCGGCCGCTTCGACGCGGTGATGATCGGCGCCGGGACGATGCGGGCCGAGCGCTACGCGGGCCTCGAAAAACGGCTGGTCGTGGTCGAGAGCAGGGGCGGGGAGCGGGCCGACCTCGCCGGGCTGCTTGCCTCGCTGCGCGCGGAGGGGGTACGGGCGCTGCTTTGCGAGGGCGGCCCGACCCTGCACGCAGCCCTCCAGGCCGAGGGCCTGGTCGACGAGCTGTTCCTGACGATCGCTCCCAAGCTGAGCGGCGGCGGCGCGCCGCGGATCCTCGACGGGCCGCTGCCGGGCGTGGTCGAGATGGAGCTGGTCTGGCTGCTCGAGGATGAGGGTGAGCTCTTCGCCCGCTACCGGCGGGCCTGAGCCGCTGATCGATTAGCGTTCCCCTTCCGGAGAGCGAGGAGAGGAAACGATGGACTTCAAGCCCAGCCCCGAGGTCGCCGCGCTGCGCGAGCGCGTGCTCGACTTCATGGAGGATGAGATCTACCCGCAGGAGCGGGAGATCATGGAAGCGCTCGACGCGGAGGTCGCTCCCGGTGTCCCCTACCCGCAGAACCTGACCGCGGTCCGCGAGAAGGCCGAGGGCGAGGGGCTCTGGAACCTGTTCATGCCCGACGAGCGCTTCGGCCCAGGGCTGAAGAACTGGGAGTACGGGCTGCTCTGCGAGGAGATGGGGCGCAGCCCGATGGCGGCGCCGATGGCCTTCAACTGCTCGGCCCCGGACACCGGCAACATGGAGATCCTCGCCGAGCACGGCACCGACGAGCAGCAGGAGCGCTGGCTCCACCCGCTGCTGGAGGGAAAGATCCGCTCCTGCTTCTCGATGACCGAGCCCGAGGTCTCAGGCTCGGACCCGACCCTGCTGCAGGCGCGCGCCGAGCTCGACGGCGACGAGTGGGTCGTCAACGGCCACAAGTGGTTCACCAGCGGCGCCGTCGGCGCCGACCTGGCGATCGCGATGGTCGTCACCGACCCCGACGCGCCGCCCTACTCCCGCGCCTCGATGATCTGCGTGCCGACCGACACCCCCGGCTTCAACCTGGTGCGGCCGA
>DASQCF010000032.1:0-88592 GCA_035634815.1 Solirubrobacterales bacterium
GTCCTCGTCGTCGGCGACGACGTCACCCTCAAGGTCCACGTCCACACCGACGAGCCCGAGGCCGCGGTCGCGGTCTTCGACGGGGTGGGGGAGGTGACCAACCTCGACGTCGCCGACATGCGCGAGCAGATGGCCGAGCGCGACGCCCGCCTCAGCGGCTGCACCGGCGTCGTCGCGGTGGCGGCGGGGGACGGGATGCAGCGCCTCTTCGGCGAGCTCGGCGCCCACGTCGTCCCCGGCGGCGAGACGCTCAACCCCTCGACCTACGAGCTGCTCGCCGGGATCCACAGCGTCGCCGCCGAGGAGGTCCTCGTCCTGCCTAGCTCCTCGAACGTGATCATGGCCGCCGAGCGCGCCTGCGAGCTCTCCGAGAAGCCGGCGCGGGTGGTGCCGGCGACCTCGCAGCAGGCGAGCCTGCTGGCGCTGGTCGAGCTCGACCCCGAGGCCTCGCTGAAAGAGAACGCGGAGCGCCTGGAGGAGGCTCTGGAGGGAGTGGCGACCGGCGGCGTCGCCCCGGCCGCCCGCGACGATGCCCAGGGCCGCTTCAAGAAGGGCGACGCGGTCGGCTTCGCCGGCGACGAGATCGTCGCCTGGGGCGGAGCGGGCTCGACCCTGACCAAGACGCTCGAGCACCTCGCCGCCGGGGCGGAGATCGTCACCCTGATCGCCGGCGAGGGAGCCCCGATCCCGATCGCCGAGCTCGACACCCACATGCCCGCCGGGGTCGAGGTCGAGACCCACGAGGGGGGACAGCCGAGCTGGTGGTGGCTGCTGGCCGCCCAGTAGTGCGGTCCTTTGCCGGCGAGCGCGAGCTGGGGCGCGGCGAGCTGCTCGACGCCCCCGTCCACTGGCCCCGCCCGTCGGTCCTGGAGCAGGGCCTCGGCGCCCTCAAGGGAGTCGGGCCGAAAACCGCCGAAGCCGCCGCCGACGCCGGCCTCCGCACCGTCGGCGACCTCCTGTTCCACATCCCGAGGCGGCACCGGGACCTGAGGATCAGGGAGCTCGGGGATCTGCAGCCCGGCGAGACCGCGACCGTCCTGGTCGAGGTTCAGGGCTCCCAACCCCGCCCTTTCCGCCGCGGCCGCCTGCGCATGGTCAGCGTCAAAGTAGGCGACGACTCGGGTCACGTAAGAGCAACCTGGTTCAACCAGCCCTGGGTAGCAGGCAAGCTCATCCCCGGCACCGAGCTCCTCCTCACCGGCAAACACAGCGGCAAAGGTTTCGCCGTCCGTGAATGGGAGCTCGTCTCTTCTGCGGGTGGCGAGGGCGCCGGGGACTCCGAGCATCCTGCGCAGGAGTCCCCGAAAAGCCCTCGTCAGGACCCGCAGCCAGAGACCATGGTCCCTCTCCACCGGGCCACCGAGGCACTCCGTCCCGCCCAGATCCGCGACTGGGCCGAACAAGCCGTCCGCTGGTCGCCGAACGCGATCGAGGGGCTCCCGTCGGAGCTCCGGTTCCGCCGCCACCTCGCCCCGATCGGCGACGCGCTCAGAGCCGTCCACTTCCCCGATTCGATCGACGACCTGGAGCAGGCCCGCGACCGCCTCGGCTTCGAAGAGCTGTTCCTCCACCAAGCGCTGCTGGCGACCCGCAAGCGCACCCACCGCACCGCCCGCCCCGCCCCGCGCTTCGGGAAGCCCGGCGACCTCGTCGCCCGCTGGCTCGACTCGCTGCCCTTCGAGCCCACCGGCGACCAGCTGAAGGCGTTCGACGAGATCGAGGCCGACCTCGACTCCGGCGAGCCGATGCAGCGGCTGCTGATGGGCGAGGTCGGCTCGGGCAAGACGGTGGTCGCCGTCTATTCGATGCTGCGCTCGCTGGAAGCCGGCTACCAGGCGGCGCTGATGGCGCCGACCGAGACGCTGGCCGAGCAGCACGCGATCACCCTCGGTCGCCTGCTCGCCGAAGAGGCGATCCCCTTCGCGCTGCTCACCGGCTCGACCCCGGCGCCGGTCCGCAAGCGAGCCTTGGACCAGCTCGCCAGCGGCGAGCTGGGGCTGATCCTCGGAACCCACGCCCTGATCGAGCCGACCGTCGGCTTCGCACGCCTCGGCCTCGTCGTCGTCGACGAGCAGCACCGCTTCGGCGTCAGCCAGCGGCGGGCGCTGGACGAGAAGGGGGTGGAGGGGATGGCGCCCCACGTCCTCCACATGACCGCGACCCCGATCCCGCGCACGCTCTCGCTGACCGCCTACGGCGACCTCGACACGACGGCGCTGCACGAGCTGCCGGCCGGCCGCCAACCGGTGACGACGCAGCTGGTCGAGGAGAGCCAGCGCGGCGAAGCCTTCGAGTTCCTGCGCCGGCAGCTGCGCGAGGGGCGCCAGGCGTTCGTCGTCTGCCCGCTGGTCAGCGAATCGGAAAAAGTCGAGGGAAAGGCCGCCGAGGTCGAGGCCGGGCGGTTGCGGGCGGGCGAGCTGCGCGAGTTCCGCGTCGGGCTCCTGCACGGGCAGATGCACTCGAGCGAGAAGGTGGAGGCGATGCGCGCCTTCGCCGCCCACGAGACCGACGTGCTGGTCTCGACGACGGTGATCGAGGTCGGGATCGACGTCGCCAACGCGACCGTGATGGTGATCGAGGGGGCCGAGCGCTTCGGCGTCTCCCAGCTGCACCAGCTGCGGGGCCGGGTCGGCCGCGGCGAGCACCCGAGCCAGTGCTTGCTGTTCGCCGAAGAAGCCGGCGAGACGGCGCGCAAGCGGCTGGCCGCCGTGGTCGAATCCCACGACGGGTTCAAGCTCGCCGAGGTCGACCTCGAACTGCGGGGCGAAGGCGAGATCCTCGGCACCCGCCAATCCGGTCTGCCGCGCTTCGCCGTCGCCAGGCTGCCCGAGGACGGGCCGAAGCTGGTCGAGGCCCAGCGCGAGGTGCTGGCCCTGCTGCGCGATCACGGCTCGCTCTCCGACCCCGCCCTCGGTCCGCTGCTCGACGCCGCCCGCCACCGCTTCGGCACCGCCGCGGCCGACCCGATTCCCCTATGAAGGGCTGCTTGTGAGGGTCATCGCCGGCGATCTCAAGGGGCAGCGCCTCGTCGCTCCCAAAGGCTGGAAGGTGCGGCCGACCTCCGACCGCGTCCGCGAGGCGATCTTCTCGGCGCTCGGCGAGCGGGTCGCCGGCGCCCGGGTCCTCGACCTCTACTGCGGCACCGGCGCGCTCGCGATCGAGGCGCTCTCGCGCGGCGCCGAGGCCGCGGTTCTCGTCGACCGCGACACCCGCCCGGCGCTCGGCAACGTCCAGCGCCTCGGGCTCGGCGACCGCGCCGAACTGCTCCGCGCCGACGTGGGCCGCTGGCTGGGCCAGGTTTCGGACGGTTCACATGCGGGGAGATTCGACCTCGTCTTCGTAGACGCCCCTTATAGACTCGCCGACCGCGTGGCCCAGGATCTCGACACCCATCTGCCCAGCCTGCTTGCCGCGGGAGGCCGCGCCGTGATCGAGAGCGGCGCCCGCCGGCCGCTGAGGATCGAGTCGCTGGAGCCGCTGCGCCAGCGCCGCTACGGCGCCGCCGACGTCTCCATCTACCGGGAGGCGGAGTGAGCCAGCGCAACGGCACCGTCGTCTGCCCGGGCAGCTACGACCCGGTCACCAACGGCCACCTCGACATCATCACCCGCACCTCGAACGTCTTCGACCGCGTCGTCGTCGGCGTCGTCAACAACCCGGTTCGCAAGGCGAAGACGCTTTTCACCGCCGAGGAGCGCAAGGCGTTCATCGAGGCGGCGACCGCCGACCTCGCCAACGTCGAGGTCCAGATCTTCGCCAACCTGCTGGTCGAGTTCGCCCGCGACAACGACGCCAAGGCGATCGTCAAGGGACTGCGGGCCATCTCCGACTTCGAGTACGAGTTCGAGATGGCGCAGCTGAACCGCAAGCTCGACCCGGGGATCGAGAGCATCTACGTGATCGCCTCGCCCCACTACAGCTTCCTCTCGTCCACCGGCGTGAAGGAGATGGCCACCTTCGGCGGCGACGTCTCCGACCTCGTCCCGGGCCCGGTCGCCGCCGCGCTGGGAGAACGCCTGGACGACAGGTAGGCTGTGCGGCACCAGTTCGTCCGCCATGGGCGTCGCCTTGCAAAAAATGGCTCGTTGAACCTCATCCTCACCAAAATCCCCGCATACACGTAGGCTTACGAACCTCTTATGGACGTACTGGTCCTCATAGACAAGCTCGATGACGTAGTTCACAACGCCCGCCCGGTGCCGTTGACGGACCAGGTGCGCGTCGACCGCGAGGAGATCTACGACCTCCTCGACCAGATGCGCGCGACGATCCCCGAGGAGATCAAGCAGGCGCGGTGGATCGTCAAGGAGCGGCAGGAGATGCTGGCCGAGGCCAAACGCGAGGCGGAGCGGATCGTCCGCGAGGCCCGCGAGCAGCAGGCCCGCCTGATCTCCGACGAGGAGGTCACCAAGCAGGCCGAGCGCGCCGCCGACGAGATCGTCGAGGACGCCCGCACCCGCGAGCGCGAAATCCGCCTCGGCGCCGAGGACTACGCCGACGAGATCCTCAACACCCTCGAAGTGAACCTGCAGAAGTTCCTCGCCGCCGTCCAGCGCGGCCGCGACCGCCTCGCCGGTCGCGAGGAGGATCAGCCGCAGCCCGAGCTGGATCAGCAGCCTTAGGGCGGGCTGGGAGCCGAATTACCGCGGCCCGAGAGGGCCGAGTGACGCTGCGCGCTACGCCCCCTCCCCGAGGTCCCGCGTAGCGCCGCTACGCGGGACTCGTGTCGTGGTCGTATCGCTTGGTCATCGACCCTCTCGGTCTCGCGTTAATTCGGCTCCCAGCCCGCTTTGACTTTTAAGGCGTCGCACGACGGAGGCCGACAATTCGATCCCCTGACCGCCGCTTCCGAGATTCGACACACCAGGGTGTGGTCAAAATCGGAAGCGTCGAGTGCGAGGGCGCGGCTAGTCGAGCTTTAGGTCTTTGAGGGCCGACCAGCGCGGGTCGGTTGCTTCCTCGTGCTGGTGGGGGTTGTCGTTGAGGCTCTCGCCGCAGATCGGGCAGAGGCCGGCGCAGTCGGGGCGGCAGAGGATGCGGGTGGGGAGGGCGAGGATCGTCGCGTCGTGGGCCCAGCGGCCGATGTCGAGCTCGTCGTCGCTGACGTAGGGGCTGCGCAGTTCGGGGTCGTCGGTCCCGGCCTGGTCGATCTCGCGCGCCTCGACCTCGAGGTCGAGGGTCGCCGCCTCGAGGCAGCGCATGCACGGCCCTTCGAGGTGGACCGGGAAGGTGAGCCGGAAGGCGAAGCCGTTGCTGGGGCGTGAGACGTCGAGCCGCACCGTCGGCGACCACGGCTCGGGCTTGTAGGTCTGGCCGGCGAGCTCGAACGGTTCGAGCGCGACGGGGACCTCCAGGCGCTTGCCCTCGCCGTGGGCCAGCGAGAGGCGGGAGAGGTCGATGATCGTCTGCGGCGCCTGTGACATGCTCCCGTCGAGGTTACGAGATGGGCCAATTCGACTGGAAACCGGACACCTACCTGGACCTGATCCGCTCCGAGGTCCCGCGCTACGACGAGCTGCAGGAGCAGGCGATCGCCGCGATCCCCTTCCCGCCCGAGCGCGTCCTGGAGCTGGGGATGGGGACGGGGGAGACGACCCGGCGGCTGATCGAGGCCTACCCCGAGAGCTGGGTGATCGGCCTCGACTCCAGCCCGGACATGGTCTTCCGTGCCCGCGAGGCCTACGACGACGTGCAGCTGGCGCGGATCGAGGACCCGCTGCCCGAGGGCCCCTGGGACCTGGTGATCGGCGTCCTCTCGATCCACCACCTGCGCGCCGAGGCAAAGCAGAACCTCTTCCGCCAGGTCAAAGAACATGCCCGAGCCTTCGTCATCGGCGACATTGTCAAAGCCGACCAGGAGATAACCCCGATCGACCCCGACTACGACTTCCCGGAGACCGCCCAGGATCTAGCAGCATGGACCGGAGGCACGGTCACCTGGGAGCAAGACGATCTGGCAGTCATAAGAGCTGTCTACTGAGGGGCCGGGACCCCCTCTCCAGACACTCAACATCGAGCCATTGGCGAGATGTGTCTGGGGAGGGGGTCCCGACCCCTCACCAACCGCTAGCATTCCCCGACTCATGGCCGTCCCGAAGAAGAGAACTTCCAGCGCCCGCCGCGACAAGCGCCGCGCCCAGCACAAGGCCGGCAAGCCGAACCTGAACAGCTGCCCGCGCTGCCACAGCCCGCGGCTGCCGCACCGGGTTTGCCCGACCTGCGGGACCTACGCCGGGCGCGAGGTCGTCGCCCAGCGGATCGCCGACCCCTCGGCGCCCCACACCCACGAGTAGCTCGTGGCGCAGGACCGCGCGGTGACCGTGGCCCTCGACGGCTACGGGGCTGAGCAGGGATTCGACGTGCTCGCCGCCGGCGCCCGCCTCGCCGCGGCCGACGGGATCGGCGTCCGCGTCTTCGGACCGCGCCGCGCGCTCGGGCTCGACGGCGTCCAGGCGGTCGAGGTGGTCGACACCGCCGAGCGCATCGGCAACGACGAGGACCCGGTCCCGGCGGTCCGGGCCAAGAAGGAAGCCTCGGTCGTCCGTGCCGCCCGCGAGGTCGCCGAGGGGGGCGCCGATGCGATGGTCAGCTGCGGCTCCACCGGGGCGACGATGGCCGCCGCTACCTTCGGGATGCGGCGGCTGAAGGGCGTGCAGCGGCCGGCGCTGGCGGTCCAGCTGCCGGTCCCCGGCAAACCGGTCCTCTTCCTCGACGTCGGCGCCAACGTCGAGGTCCGCGCCCAGCACCTGGTCCAGTTCGCCTTCCTCGGCGCCGCCTTCGCCGACGCGGTGCTCGAAGTCGAAGACCCCAGCGTCGGCCTGCTCACCGTCGGCGAGGAGTCGGGCAAGGGCCGCGAGGAGGTCGTCGAGGCGCACCGCTTGCTGAGCAAGGCGAGCGGGATCAACTTCGCCGGCAACGTCGAGGGCCGCGATCTGCCCGCCGCCAAGGTGGACGTCGTCGTCACCGACGGCTTCACCGGCAACGTCTCGCTGAAGCTGCTGGAGGGCACCGCGAAGACGGTCGCCGCCGCGGTCGGCGACGCCGCCCGCTCCAACCCGCTGGCCGCCGCCGGCGGGTTGCTGATGAAACCGGCGCTGAACGGGTTGCGCCGCGAGCTCCACCCCGACACCACCGGCGGCGCGATCCTGCTCGGCCTGCGCGGGATCGCCGTCGTCGGCCACGGCAGCTCCGGCGCCGAGGGCATCGCCAACGCCGTTCGCCTCGCCGCCCGCTGCGCCGAGGTCGACGCGGTCGGCCGCACCGCGGCCCTGCTGGCCGATGCCGGGGCCGGCCGCGCTGCGCTGGCGGCCGAGGGCGACGGCTGACCGGCGCCGCAGCGCCGTGATAAACACAGTCGCAAGATGACCCGTGAGCAAGTCCTCACCCTGGTCCGCGAGCACCTCGCCGAGGAGCTCGAAGTCGACATCGCCAAGATCGAGGAGGGGACCCGCTTCAAGGAGGACCTCGACGCCGACTCGCTTGACCTCTACGAGCTGGTGATGGAGCTGGAGGACAACTACGGCGTCAGCGTCAGCGAGGAGCAGGCGACCCACATCAAGACGGTCGGGGACGCGGTCGGCTTCGTGCTCGAGCACGCGCCGGCCTGAGCCGGTGGCGCCGGGCCCGGACTCTCCCGTCGCGGCGCTGGCAGCGCTGATCGGCGAGCTGCCGGAGGATCTGCGCCGCCAGGCGCTGACCCACTCCTCTTGGACCGAGCGCCGGGTCGACTCCTTCGAGCGGCTGGCCTTCCTCGGCGACAGCGTCCTCGGCCTCGCCGTCGCCACCCGCACCTACGAGAGTTTCCCGAAGCTCGCCGCCGGCGGCCTGACCAAGGTCCACAACCAGGCGGTCAGCGGCGTCTCCTGCGCCGCGGTGGGGACCGAGCTCGGGGTGCCGGAGATGCTGCGCGGCAACGAGCCCGAGGGGCTGACGACCGCGATCCCGGCGGCAATCCTGCTCGACGGCGGCCGGCCGCTGCCGGAGGCGACCGAGGCGCTGATCGGCGCCTGCTACGTCGCTTTCGGGTTCGAGCGCACCGCCGCGGCGGTGGCCGCCGCCTTCGAGCCGCGGATCGAGCTCGCCGCCGAGACCCGGATCGACTTCAAGTCCGCCCTGCAGGAGCTTTTGGCCCAGCGCGGCGCGCGCGTAACCTACGAGGTGACCGCGGCGACGGGACCCCCGCACCGGCGAACTTTCGAGGTGGCCGCGATCGTCGACTCCGAGCGGGTCGGGACGGGGAAAGGGCGGAGCAAGAAGGCGGCCGAGCAGATTGCCGCCGAGGAGGCATTGACGCATCTTGGGGATTAGTCCAGCCGCCGTCGCGTCCGGATCGACCGGGAGCATCCAGGCGATGCGAGGTGCCTGCGCATGTACCTGAAGTCGATCTCGATGAAGGGCTTCAAGTCCTTCCCCGAGCGCACGACGCTGGAATTCTCTCCCGGGGTCAGCGTCATCGTCGGACCCAACGGTTCCGGCAAGAGCAACATCACCGACGCCGTCCTCTGGGCGCTTGGCGAGCAGAGCCCGGGCGCGATCCGCGGCGCCTCGATGCAGGACGTGATCTCCGCCGGCGGCAAAAACGTCGGCCAGCGCCGCGCCGCCGAGGTCGAGGTGACGATCGACAACTCCGAAGGCCGCGCCGCGACCGAGTTCTCCGAGATCGCGATCGAGCGCCGGCTCGACCGCTCCGGCGACAGCGGCTACCGGATGAACGGCGCCCGCTGCCGGCTCACCGACGTCACCGACGTCCTCTCCGACACCAACCTCGGCCGCGAGATGCACTCGGTGATCAGCCAGGGCCGGGTGGAGACGATCGTCCACTCCAAACCGCGCGAGCGGCGGCTGCTGGTCGAGGAGGCCGCCGGGCTCGGCAAGCACCGCAAACGGCGGCGGCGGGCGGAGCTGAAGCTGCGCTCGGCGCGCGACAACCTCGACCGGGCGCTGGACGTCGAGCGCGAGGCGCGAGCGCGGCTGCGGCCGCTGAAGCGCCAGGCGCAGGCGGCCGAGCTGGGGGCGCGGATCGAGCGCGAGGAGCTGGGCCTGCGGGCGCAGATCGTCTCCGAGGAGCTGCGCTTCGGCGCCGACCGCGCGGCGGCGGCCGAAAAAGCCGCGGCGAAGGCCCGCGGGGTGCGCGAGAAGCTCGAGGCGAGCCTGGCCGAGGTCTCGAAGCGGCGCACGGCGGCTGAGGAGCGCTTCGCCGCCCGCGACCGCGAGCGAACCCAGGCCTGGGGCCTGTTGACCAAGCTGCGCGGCGAGCAGGAGCGGGTCGCGGTCCGCGTCAACAGCCTCTCCGGCCGCGAGACCGAGCTGGAGGCGGGCCTGGAGCGGCTGCGCACCGAACTCGGGCCGCTGACGCTCGACGTCGGCGACGGCGCCGCCCCGGGCGAACGGGCGCGGAAGCTGGAAGAGGAGCTGGGCGAGATCGAGGCCGGGCTGCGGACCGCGGGCGAGGGCTTCGACGTCGCCCGCTCCGCCGACGCCGCCGAGTCCGCCCGCGAGGCCGCCCTCGGCAACGTCCAGGCCGGCGCCGAACGAGCGTCCCGCCACGCCCGCCGCGCCGAGGGCCTGCTCGGCGAGCGCCACCGCGAGGCGCTCCGCGCCCGCGTCGCCGCCGGCGAGGAGCTGCTCGACGCGGTCCGCGCCGCCCGCGCCGCCGCCGAGGCCGCCGGCGCGGCGATCCGCGAGCGGGTCGGCCAGATCGAGCGCAAGGTCGTCGGCGGCCAGGACAGCGGCGACGAGATCGCCGACGAGCTCCGCGCTTGCTCGCAGCAGGAGTTCGAGCTGCAGACGCAGATGAAAGAGACCTCCGACGAGCTGACTCGGGCCGAGGTCGAGGCCGCCCACCTCGGCGACCGCCGGGCCGAGGCCGCGCGCGAGCTGGCCGTGATCGCCGAGAAGCTGGGGGAGGAGATCCCGCCCGCCGAGGAGGCGCTGAGCGACGAGGACCGGGCCGAGATCGACCGCCGGCTGGAGCGCCTGGAGCGCCGCCGGGCGCAGATCGGGCCGGTCAACCCGCTGGCCGAGCAGGAGTACGACGAAGCCCGCGAGCACGTCGAGGCGCTGCAGACCCAGCGCGAGGACATCGAGCGGTCGATGCGGGAGCTGGAGTCGCTGATCCGCGACATCGACGAGGAGATCGAGCGCGCCTTCGAGCAGACCTTCGACGCGACGGCGAAGAACTTCGAGGAGATGGTCGAGCACCTCTTCCCCGGCGGTCGCGGCCGCCTGCGCCGGGTCGCCCTGCGTCCCGTCCGCGACGAGGAGCGGCCGGCGGGGGAGCAGGAGGCGCCGACCGACGCCGAGCCGGAGCCCGAGCCCGAGGAGGAGGAAGAGGAGCGCGAAGAGCTCGGGGTCGAGATCGAGGTCACCCCGGCCGGCAAGTCGATGCGCAAGCTGCAGCTGCTCTCCGGCGGCGAGAAGTCGCTGGTGGCGCTGGCTTTCGTCTTCGCCGTCTTCCTCGCCCGCCCCTGTCCCTTCTACATCCTCGACGAGGTCGAGGCCGCGCTCGACGACGCCAACATCGACCGCTTCCTGCAGCTGATTCGGCGCTTCTCCGACCGCGCCCAGTTCGTCATCGTCACCCACCAGAAACGGACGATGGACGCCGCCGACGTCCTCTACGGGGTCAGCATGGGCGGCGACGGCGTGACCAAGGTGGTCTCCCGGAAACTGCCTCGCGAAGTGGCCGAGGACGAAGAGGACGAAGCACCGGGGTTGTCTGCGGTCGCCTAGGGGAGGGGCGGGTACCCCTCCCCAGACACATCTCGCCAATGGCTCGATGTTGAGTGTCTGGAGAGGGGTACCCGCCCCTCCCAACCGGGCCGCTACGGTTCTTCGCCGTGGCTACTAGCTGGCAGGAGATTGTTGACCTTGGGACGCGGAGTCCCTCCGCGATCGCTACCGCTGAGGAGGAAGCGCCGGAGGCGCGGCGTGGGGTCTTCAAGCGGCTGCGGGAGAGCCTTTCGAAAAGCCGCCAGGCGCTTACCGAGGAGATCTCGGCCAGCCTCTTCGACAAAATCGACGACGAGACCTGGGAGCTGCTGGAGGAGGCGTTGATCCTCGCCGACGTCGGCGCGCCGACCACCGCGGCGGTGGTCGAGAAGCTGGAGCAGGAGGTCGAGTCCGGGGCGCTGCCGATGGACGGTGTCGCCGTCCGCGACCGGCTGATCGAGATCCTCGCCGAGGTCGCCTCGACCGGGCGGGCGCCGATCGACCTCTCGGCCGAGCCGGCGATCCTGATGATGGTCGGCGTCAACGGCACCGGCAAGACGACGACGATCGGCAAGATCGCCTGGCACCTGAGCAAGGAGATGGGGCTGAGCGTGGTGATGGCCGCCGCCGACACCTACCGCGCCGCCGCCGCCGAGCAGCTCGAAACCTGGGCCGAGCGCGCTGGCGCCGAGCTGGTCCGCGGCGAGGCGGACTCCGACCCCGGCGCCGTCGCCTACGACGCGATCAACGCCGCCCGCGCCCGCGGGGCCGACGTCGTCATCGTCGACACCGCCGGCCGCCTCCACACCCAGGACAACCTGATGGACGAGCTGGCGAAGGTCCGGCGGGTGATCCAGAAGCAGATCCCCGACGCCCCGCACGAGACGCTGATCTCGATCGACGCCACCACCGGTCAGAACGGCCTCCGCCAGGCCAAAATCTTCTCCGAGGCGGTCGAGGTGGACGGCGTCGTCCTGACCAAGCTCGACGGCACCGCCCGCGGCGGCATCGCCCTGGCGATCGCCTCCGACCTCGGCATCCCGGTGAAGCTGATCGGCGTAGGGGAGACCCTCGAGGACCTGCGCCCCTTCGACCCCGGCGACTACGCCAAAGCCCTCCTCGCCGAGTAGTCATTCGTCTGTTCCTTTTCGTTGCCTGGGATCGATAAGGAACAGACGGGCGTCGCGTAAGCTGCTCGGGCATGTTCGACCAGCTATCCGAACGCCTGCAGTCGACCCTCTCCGACGTCCGCTCGCGCGGCAAGCTCACCGAGTCCGACGTCGACTCGGCGATGCGCGAGATCCGCCTCGCGCTGCTCGAGGCCGACGTCAACTTCAAAGTCGTCAAAGTCTTCACCAAGACGCTGAAAGAGCGCTGCCTCGGCTCCGACGTCCTGGAGAGCCTCGACCCCGGCCAGCAGGTGGTGAAGATCGTCAACGAGGAGCTGGCCTCGCTGATGGGCGGCACCGGCTCGGAGCTGGCGATGGCCCCCAGCGGACCGACCGTGATTCTGATGGCCGGCCTGCAGGGCTCCGGCAAGACCACCGCCTGCGCCAAGCTCGCCCAGTTCTTCAAGAAGCAGGGGAAAGACGTCGCCCTCGCCGCCTGCGACGTCTACCGGCCCGCCGCGGTCGAGCAGCTGGTGACGATGGGCGGTCGCGCCGGCGCCCACGTCTACGAGCGCGGCACCGAGGTCGACCCGGTCGAGATCGCCACCTGGGCGCTGGGGCAGGCCCAGGCCGAGCGCCGGGACGTGCTGATCGTCGACACCGCCGGCCGCCTCCACATCGACCAGGACCTGATGGCCGAGCTGGCGCAGATCCGCAAGCAGACGCGCCCCCACGACGTCCTCCTCGTCGTCGACGCGATGACCGGCCAGGACGCCGTCGGCGTCGCCGAAACCTTCGCCGAGGTGGCCGAGTTCGACGGCGTGGTGATGACCAAGCTCGACGGCGACGCCCGCGGCGGCGCCGCGCTCTCGGTCAAAGCGGTGACCGGGAAGCCGATCCTCTTCGCCTCCACCGGCGAGAAGATCGAGGACTTCGACAAGTTCCACCCCGACCGCATGGCGCAGCGGATCCTCGGCATGGGCGACGTCCTCAGCCTGATCGAGAAAGCCGAGCAGCAGGTCGACGAGGACGAAGCCGAGGCGCTGCAGGAAAAAATGCGGCGCGACCAGTTCACCCTCGACGACTTCCTCAAGCAGATGAAGCAGGTCCGCAAAATGGGCCCGCTGAGCGGGATCATCGGGATGCTGCCGGGAATGGGGGCGATGAAGCAGCTGAAGAACGCCGACGTCGACGAGCGCGAGCTCGACCGCGTGCAGGCGATCATCCTCTCGATGACGCCCCAGGAGCGGGCCAACCCAGGCCTGATCAACGGCTCCCGCCGCAAACGGATCGCCGCCGGCTCCGGGACCAAAGTCCAGAGCGTCAAACAGCTGGTCAAACAGTTCGACCAGATGCGGGTGCTGATGAAATCGATGGCCAACGGACAGATGCCGACGCCGCAGCAGATGGCCAATCTGGCGGGCGGGGGACAGCGCACGCCGCGCCCGAAGGCCCGCAGGCGCTAATCTGCCCGGCCCTATGGCAGTCCGAATCAGACTTAGACGCGTGGGTTCGAAGAAGAACCCGATCTGGCGCATCGTCGTCGCCGACAAACGCTCGCCGCGCGACGGCCGCACGATCGAGACGATCGGCCAGTACAACCCGCAGACCGAGCCCTCGACGATCAACATCGACGAGGAGCGCGCCCGCCACTGGCTCGAGCACGGCGCCCAGCCGTCGGAGACGGTCGCGACCCTGCTGCGGACCAAGGGCATCAAGGCATCCGGCACCTAGCCGGACCGCAGCGATGACCGAGCTGCTCGAGTTTCTCGTCAAGGCCCTCGTCGAGGACCCGGAGGCGGTCGCGGTCGAGGAGCTGGAAGAGGACGGCGACCTCATCTACGAGATCAGCGTCGCCGAGGACGACCTCGGCCGGGTGATCGGCAAGGGCGGCCGGATCGCCAACGCGATCCGGACCATCGCCAAGGCGGCCGCGGTGCGGATCGACCGCCGGGTGATCGTCGACATCCTCGACTGAGCGCGCCCGCCGCGTGCGCCTCGACGTCTTCACCCTCTTCCCGGAGGCCTTCGACTGGTTCCGCTCGCAGCGCTCGGTCCAGAACGCGCTGCGCGAAGGCAACGAGCTCCGTTTCTTCGACTACCGCGAGACGACGCCCCTGAATGCCGGCCAGGTCGACGACTCGCCCTACGGCGGCGGCGCCGGGATGGTGCTGCGGGTCGACGTCGTCGACGCGGCGCTGCAGGCCGCCTACGGCGAGGGGCCGCGGCCGCGGATCGTGCTGCTCTCGCCGACCGGGCCGGTGCTCGACGACCCGATCGCCGACGAGCTGATCGCCGAGCCGCACCTCGCCCTGCTCTGCGGCCGCTACGAGGGCTTCGACGACCGCGTCCACCAGCACCTCGCCGACGGGGAGCTCTCGATCGGCCGCTACGTCCTCGCCGGCGGCGAGCTGCCGGCGATGGTCGTCGCCGACGTCCTGATGCGCAAGCTGCCGGGCGCCCTCGGCCATGAGGACTCGGCGGTCGAGGAGTCCTTCAGCCACGCCCTTGAGGGGATGCCCGAGTACCCGCACTTCACCCGCCCCGCGAGCTACCGCGGCTGGGAGGTCCCCGAGGTTCTCCTCTCCGGCGATCACGGAAAGGTGCGCGACTGGCGGCTGGAGCAGAGCAGGCTTCGCGCCGAGCAGTTCGAAAAAGATGCGGAATAGCTACCATTCCGCGACCGCGCGGTTCCCGCAACTGGGTCCCGGCGGTTTTTTCTCGCAGCGATCCTTCCTATGAGCTCCGTAATCGACAGCATCGAGCGCGCCCAGCTGAAGCAGGGGCTGCCCAACTTCGCGCCTGGCGACCGTGTCCGCGTCCATTTCCAGGTGATCGAGGGCAATCGCAAACGGACCCAGGTCTTCGAGGGCGTCGTCCTGCGGCGCCAGGGCTCCGGCGTGCGCGAGACCTTCACGGTGCGCAAGCAGTCCTTCGGCGTCGGCGTCGAGCGGACGTTCCCGCTGCACTCGCCGAAGATCGAGAAACTCGAGGTCGCTGCGCGCGGAGACGTGCGCCGGGCGAAGCTCTACTACCTGCGCGGCCGGATCGGCAAGGCCGCCCGCGTCGCCGAGCGGCGCTGGGGGATCGACGACGACGTCGTCGCGGTCGCCGGCGCGGCCGACGGCGAGTCCACCGCGGTCGACGCCGAGGGCGTCAGTCAGGAGGAGGTCGTCCCGGTAGCCGCCCCGGTCGAGGCCCCCGAGGACGCCGAGGAAGAGGCGCCGGCCGCCGAGGCAGAGACGCCTGAGGCGGACGAGGCCCCGGCGGAGCCTGAGGCGGACGAGGCCCCGGCGGAGCCGGAGGCGGAAGCCGAGACTGAGACGGCGGCGGAGACGGACGCGGATGCGCCCGAGGCCGGGGAGACCGAGGACACTGCAGCGCCCGAGGATGCCGAGGACGAGGAGCCGGCCAAAGACGGCGACTCCGACGAGGATCCGGCAGCCTGAACCCCAAGCTTCCGAAGCCGGAATCCAAAGCGGGCGGCCTGATCGAGCTGGTCGTCATCGTCGTGCTTGCCCTCGGGCTGGCGCTGGCGATCCAGGCCTGGGTGGTGAAGCCGTACCAGATCCCCTCCGGCTCGATGGAACCGACGCTGGACATCGGCCAGCGGGTGCTCGTCAACCGCTTCCTCTACCACTTCAAGGACCCCAAGATCGGCGACATCGTCGTCTTCCACCCGCCCGAGGGCGCCGAAGGCGGGCCGGGCGAACAGTGCGGCGTCAACCGCGGTCCGAGTGAACCCTGTCCCAAGGCGACGGACAAGGAGGCGAGCGACAACTTCATCAAGCGGATCGTCGCCGGCCCCGGCGACACGCTCGCGGTCAAAGAAGGGCACCCGGTCGTCAACGGCAAGATCGTCAGCGATGAGCCGTACACCAACCCCTGTCCGACCTGCAATTTGCCGAAACCGATCACGGTTCCACCCGACCACTACTTCATGATGGGCGACAATCGTGGGGCAAGCGATGACAGCAGGGAATGGGGACCCGTCCCCCGAGACTGGATCATCGGTGAGGCATTTGCCACCTACTGGCCCCCCAACCGCATCGGCGGGCTCTAAAAGCCCTGGTGGGAAGACCCACCGGCGCCGGCTCGCCCGCAGCCGCCGCTTGTTCGCCTTCGACCGCGGCCTGCAGAGCCGCTTCGTCGCCGGCGCCGACGAGGCCGGGCGCGGCTGCCTGGCGGGGCCGCTGGTCGCCGCCGCGGTTCTGATCGACTACGAGCGCCTCACGGTCGCCGACCGCCGGGCGCTGAGCGGCCTGCACGACTCCAAGCAGATGACCGAGGAGCGGCGGCTGGAGATGTTCCCGTGCGTGCTGCGGGCGGCGGAGCGGGTCAGCGTCGTCGTGCGTAGCGCTCCCGGGATCGACCGCCGCGGCCTCCACGTGACCAACATCGAAGCGCTATCGCTGGCGCTGGAGCGGCTGGCGCCGGGTGAGGAGGCGATCGCCCTCGTCGACGGCTTCCGCCTGCCGCGCTGCGCGGTCCCGCACCGGCGCGTGGTGAAGGGCGACGCGACCAGCGCCGCGATCGCCGCCGCTTCGGTGATCGCCAAGGTGACCCGCGATCGCTACATGCGAGCGGTCGCACCGAGGCACCCTGGCTGGGGCTTCGAGGAGCACGTCGGCTACTCGACCCCCGAGCACCGGGCGGCGATCGAGGAGATCGGCATCTCGCCTCTGCACCGGCGCTCGTTCCAGTCGGTGGCGTACTCGCAGCTAGAGCTGGGTTAGAACGCGCCCTTGACGTAGTCGACGTCGACCGCGCGGCCGGCGCGGTCGAGGGTGACGCCGACGGCGTCGAAGCGGATCTCGTCGTAGCGGGGCAGGTCGCGGCGCTCGGACATCCAGGCGGTGGCGAGGCGGCGGACCCGAAGCTGCTTGCGGCGGTTGATTGCGAGGATCGGCTTCTCGGGGCCGAAGGCAGTGCCGGCGCGGGCGCCCTTGACCTCGATGAAGACCAGCGCCGCGCCGTCGCGGGCGACTATGTCGAGCTCGCCGTAGCGGGTGCGAGCGTTGCGCTCGACGATCTCCCAGCCGGCGGCCGCCAGGCGGCGGGCGACTAGCTCCTCGGCGATCTCCCCGGTGCGGCGGCGGGCGACGGTCATCTCTGGCTCAAGTCGTGAGGGCGACGAATTCGCCCCACAGTTGGTGCAAAGAAATGGCTATTTGCGCGCCACGCGTGCGTCGACGCCCCCTAGCGTCCTCTCCGTGCTCGCCACCGCCCGCACCTTCACCCTCGACGGCATCGCCGCTCGCCCGGTCCGGGTCGAGGTCGACGTCCACAAGGGTCTGCCCAACTTCACGATCGTCGGTCTGCCCGACGCTGCCGTGCGCGAGGCGCGCGAGCGGGTGAGGGCGGCGCTGGTCAACTGCGGCTTCGAGTTTCCGCTGCGGCGGATCGTCGTCAACCTGGCGCCGGCGAGCCTACGCAAGGCGGGGCCGGGGATGGACCTGGCGATCGCCGCCGCGCTGCTGAGCGCCTCCGAACAGCTTGAGTGGGAGGGGCTGGCGCGGGTCGCGCTGGTGGGCGAGCTGGCGCTCGACGGCTCGACCCGCCCGGTCCAGGGCGCGCTGGCGATGGCCGAGGCGGCGCGCGAGGGTGGGGCGGAGGCGATCGTCCTGCCGGCGGAGAACGGGCCCGAGGCGGCGCTGGTGCAGGGAATCGAGCCGATCGGCGTCGACGGCCTCGGCTGCCTCTCCGGGCTGGTGGAGGAAACGTGGCAGCCGAAGCCGGCGGAGCCTCTGCCGCTGCGGCTCAGCGCCGCCCCCGGCGCGCCCGATCTCGCCGACCTGCGCGGCCAGCCGCACCTGCGCCACGCGCTGGAGGTGGCGGCTGCGGGCGGCCACAGCCTGCTGATGATCGGGCCGCCCGGCGCCGGCAAGTCGCTGGCGGCGAGCCGGCTGCCGTCGATCCTGCCGCCGCTGGCAGCCGAGGAGGCGCTCGAGGTCGCGCGAATCGCCAGCGCCTGCGGGCGCCTCGACGCGCTTCCCGCTGGCCGGCCCTTCCGCGCGCCGCACCACACGATCAGCGCCGTCGGCTTGGTCGGCGGCGGCACGGGGCCGATCCGGCCGGGCGAGGTGACGCTGGCCCATCGCGGCGTGCTCTTCCTCGACGAGCTCTGCGAGTTCCGCCGCGATGCGCTGGAGGCGTTGCGGGCGCCGCTGGAGAGCGGTGGGGTCTCGATTGCGCGGGCCGGCGGCCAGCGCAGCCTGCCGTGCCGGTTCATGCTGGTCGCGGCCGCCAACCCCTGCCCCTGCGGCCGCGGCGAGACCGACCCCGACTGCTCCTGCGCCCCCTATGACGTGCAGCGCTACCAGGGCAAGCTGAGCGGGGCGCTGGCCGATCGCATCGACGTCCTCGCCGCCGTGCGGCAGCCGAGCGCGGCGGAGATCGGCGGCCCGCCCGGGGAGGACTCCGCGGCGGTGCGCCAGCGGGTGCAGGCGGCGCGCGAGCGGCAGGAACAGAGGCTCGGGCCGGGACGCTGCAACGCCGAGATGACGCCGGCAGAGGCGCGCGCCTGCGCCCTCGGCGAAGGCACGGCCTCGCTGCTCGCCGATCTCTACGCCCGCCAGCGCCTCAGCGGCCGCGCCCACGACCGGGCCCTGCGCCTGGCGCAGACGCTCGCCGATCTCGCCGCAGCTGAGGAGATCGGCGAGGAGCAGATGGCCCAGGCGCTGCAGATGCGGAGGCGCGACCATGGCTGAGCCGCGCGCCTGCGTCGAGTGCCTGCGGCGCTCCTGGCTGCTGGCCGATCTCGGTCCCTACGTGGAGCGGGTCGCGACCGGCGAGGTCGGCTCGCGCTCGCCGGAGCTGCTGCGGCTCTCCAACGAGGATCTGGTCGCGGTCGCGGCCCCGAAGGTCGCCGGGCAGCTGCTGGCGCGGGTCGAGGCGCTGGCGGAGGAGCGGCTGCGGGAAGAGCTGGCGCTGGCGGGCTGCTGGGGCTGCTGCCGACACGGCGACCTCTTCCCGGACCATCTGCGCGATGCCGCCGACGCTCCCCGGGCGCTGATCGGCCGCGGTGACCCCGGCCTGCTCGACGGTCTGGAGCCCTTCGGGGCGGTGACGATCGTCGGCGCTCGGCGGGCCACCTCCTACGGTCGCGAGGTCGCCCGCGAGCTGGGTCGGGAGCTGGCGGCCGCGGGGATGGTCGTCGTCAGCGGCCTCGCCTTCGGCATCGACGGCTGCGCCCACCGCGGCGCGCTCGACGCGGGCCGGACGATCGCCGTCCTCGGCTGCGGGCCCGACGTCGCCTATCCCTCCAGCCACCGCACCCTCTGGCGGCGGATCTGCGAAACCGGCCTGGTGATCTCCGAGCTGCCGCCGGGAGCCACTCCGTGGCGCTGGACCTTCCCGGCCCGCAACCGGATCATGGCCGCCCTCGCCGGGATGACCGTGGTGGTCGAGTCAGCGACCCGCTCCGGGTCGCTGATCACGATGGACCTGGCCGCGGACCTCGGCCGCGACCTCGGCGCCGTCCCCGGCCCGGTCACCTCGCGCGCCTCCGCCGGCCCTAATGCCCTCCTGGCCAGCGGCGCCCACGTCGTCCGCGACGCGCAGGACGTGCTCGACGCGATGCTCGGCCCGGGGCGGATGCTGCCGGTCCGCAGTGGCCCGGACCTCGAGCCTGGGCTGCATGCGGTGCTCGCCGCGGTGGAGGCGGGGGAGAGCAACTGCGACGCCGTGGCGAGCGCTGTCGGGGTCTCCGGCCCGGAGGCCGCCGTCGCGCTCTCGCGCCTGGAGCTGCTCGGTTACCTCAGCTGCTCCAACATGGGTAACTACTCGCGCACTTTGCTGTCGCCTCCGACCTGTTGCGCTCTCTAGGCTGCATTCCATGAGCTCAGGACGCGTACCGGCAGTGCTCTCGATCGCCGGCTCGGACTCCGGCGGTGGGGCCGGGATTCAGGCCGATTTGAAGGCGTTCGCCCGGGTCGGGGTGCACGGGATGACGGCGATCACCGCGATCACCGCCCAGAACACGCTGGGGGTCAACGCCGTCGAGCCGGTCTCGCCGGAGATGATCGTCGGCCAGGTGCGGGCGGTCGCCGCCGACATCGGCGTCGACGCGGTGAAGATCGGGATGCTGGGGAGCGTCGAGACCGTCGAGGCCGTGGTCGCCTCGCTCGTCTACCTCCACGGCGTGCCGGTCGTCCTTGACCCGGTGATGATCGCCGAGAGCGGAGCGGAGCTACTTGACCAGAGCGCCAGGGGGGCCCTGGTCGACAAGCTGCTGCCGTTGGTCACCGTGGTCACGCCCAACATCCCCGAGGCGCGGGCGCTGACCGGGCTGGGGGAGGAGGCCAACCAGGCGCGGATGGCCTGGGCGCTGGTCGAAATGGGCGCCGGCTGCGCGGTCGTTACCGGCGGTCACAGCGAGGAGGTGGTCGACGTCTTCTACGACGGCAGCGACGTCGTGGAGATCCCCGGCGAGAGGCACCCCGGCGGCGCGGCCCACGGCTCCGGCTGCACCCATTCCTCGGCCCTCGCCGCCTTCCTCGCCCGCGGCCACACGCCGCTGGAAGCCGCCGAACGCGCCCGCGAGATCGCCTCCGAAGCGGTCCGCGACGGGCTGCGCGAGACCGGCGCGGGGCCGGGCCCGGTCGATGTCCTCAATCTCGCTCGCCGCCAGGCCGAAGACGCCGGCGCGGTTCGCTGATTAGATTTGACCGCCATGAGCACCAACGGCAAGACCGCGACCAAGCTGCCCCGCCCCCGCTCGGCGACCGTCTTCGACGGCCCCGACCGCGCCCACGCGCGCGCCTACATGAAGGGCGTCGGGTTCGACGACGAGGCCCTCAGCCGCCCGACGGTCGGGATCGCCAACACCTGGACCGAGGCGATGCCTTGCAACTTCCACCTGCGGGCGCTGGCCGAGCACGTCAAAGCCGGGGTCCGCGCCGCCGGCGGCACGCCGATGGAGTTCAACACGGTCGCCGTCTCCGACGGGGTGACGATGGGGACGCAGGGGATGAAGGCCTCGCTGATCAGCCGCGAGGTGATCGCCGACTCGATCGAGTTGATGGCCCGCGGCTACCAGTTCGACGCGATCGTCGCCCTCTGCGCCTGCGACAAGACGATCCCGGGCTGCGCGATGGCGCTGGCCAGGCTCGACGTCCCCGCGGTGCTGCTCTACGGCGGCTCGATCGCCCCCGGCCACTGGCACGGCCGCGACGTCACCATCCTCGACATCTTCGAGGCGATCGGCGCCCACAACGCGGGCGAGATGACCGACGAGGAACTGCATGAGCTGGAGGGGGTCGCCAGCCCCGGCGCCGGCGCTTGCGGCGGCCAGTTCACCGCCAACACGATGGCCTGCGCCTTCGAGGCGCTGGGGATCAGCGCCGGCGGCTCGGCGATGGTGCCGGCCGAAGACGACGAGAAGTCGACGGTGGCGGAGAAAATCGGCGAGCTGGTGATCAACGTCCTCGCCGAGGACCTGCGGCCGAGCAAGATCATCACCCGTGATTCGCTTGAAAACGCGATCGCCACCGTCTGCGCCTCGGGCGGGTCGACCAACGGCGTCCTGCACCTGATCGCCCTCGCCCACGAGCTGGGAATCGAGCTGACGATGGACGACTTCGAGCGGATCTCGCGCAACACGCCGCTGTTCGCCGACCTGAAGCCCGGCGGCCGCTTCGTCGCCACCGACCTCTATGCCGCCGGGGGCGTCCCGGTGATTCTGGAGCGGTTGGCCAAAGCCGGGATCCTCCACGCCGAGGCGATCACCGTCACCGGCAGGACGATCGGCGAGGAAGCCGCGGCCGCGACCGAGGCGCCGGGCCAGGAAGTGGTGCGCTCGCTGGAGAACCCGGTCAAGCACGAAGGGGGCCTGGCGATCCTGCGCGGCAACCTCGCGCCGGAAGGCTCGGTGGTCAAGGTCGCCGGCACCGAGCGCCGCCGCCAGACCGGGCCGGCCCGCGTCTTCGAGCGCGAAGAGGATTGCTTCCGGGCTGTCAAGGAGCAGAAGATCAACGCCGGCGACATCGTCGTGATCCGCAACGAGGGCCCGGTCGGCGGTCCCGGGATGCGAGAGATGCTTCAGGTCACCGCCGCGATCGTCGGCGAGGGCCTCGGCGAGAGCGTCGCGATGGTCACCGACGGCCGCTTCTCCGGTGCTACCCGCGGGCTGATGATCGGCCACGTCGCCCCCGAGGCGGCGAAGGGCGGTCCGATCGCCGCGATCCGCGAGGGCGACGAGATCACCGTCGACATCGACGAGCGCAGCCTCAGCATCGCCCTCTCCGACGAGGAGATCGCCCAGCGCGTGGCCGAGTACGAGTCGCCGCCGGCGCCGTTCGAGCGCGGCGTGATGGCGAAGTACGCGGCGACGGTCTCCTCCGCCGCCGAGGGCGCCGTCACCAGCTGACGTTCGGTGATCTTTCCACCATCAGGGGTGGAAAGTTCACCAATTGCTAGCCGACAGCCGTGTCCTGCGCCGCGCGCAGCGGCTGCGAGGACTCGATGAACCCTTCGACCAGCGGGTTCCAGCGGGCCGGGCGCTCGAGCTGCGGCAGGTGGCCGGTGCGCTCGAACAGCTCCAGCCGGGACTGCGGAATCAGGCGGTGGTAGGCCAACGCTCCCTCGAGCGGGACGATCTGGTCGTTGAGGCCCCAGGTGATCAGGGTCGGGATTTCGATTTCCGGCAGCCGCTCGCGGGTGTCGTAGCCCCAGATCGCCGTCAGCGCCTCGGAGAACGCGGGCGCCTGCAGGCCGGGCCGCACCTGCTCGGCGAGCAGCTCCGGTCGCAGCTTGTTGGGGTTGCGGAAGATCCGGCCGAAGGCGAGCTTGCGACCGCGCGGCCGGGTCCAGTAGGAGCGGCGTTCGCCGCTCATCATCGGGATCGCGGCTTTGAAGATGCGGGCGGCGGCGTCGAGCGGCCGGCCCTGCCACTCGGCGAAGCTCACCCCGGCGGCTGAGATCAGAACCAGGCGGTCGAACCGGTCGGGGTCCTGGATCACCGCCTCGGTGGCGATGAAGCCCCCCATCGAGTTGCCGACCAGCGCCGCGACGCGGTCGATCCCGAGTCGCTCGCAGAAGTCGTGGATCAAGCGGCCGTAGTTGGCCATCGTGATCTCCCAACTCGGCATCGGGCTGTCGCCGAACCCCGGCAGGTCGAGCGCGATCGCCCTGTAGCCGCGGCCGAAGTAGGGCAGGTTTTCGAGGAAGTTGCGCCAGCAGCCGGCGATCCCGTGGACGAAGACGATCGGCTCGCCCTCGCCGATCTCGGCGTAGTTGACCGCTTCTGCCCCCGGCAGGTCCACCTGGTGCAGGTGCCCACGCCAGTCGATCTTCAGCCACTCGGGGTCCGCGTCGCCGTAGTCGCGGGCGGGGAAGAGCGGCGGCTCGGCGGGGCGATCAGGCATACCCCATCCTTTCCAAAACCGGGATCTCGCGGATCTGCGGCGGCTGCAGGTGGTCCCAGAGGATGCCGCGCGGCCGGTCGTACTGGCGGTCGATCTCGATCACCGCTCGCGGCGTCGCGATCAGGTCGCAGGGGAGGTCGTGGTCGGTGACCATCAGGTGCTGGCGCAGGATCTGGATCGGGTGCACCGTGGTGGCAACTGTGGTGTGGGCGTCGATCTTGCCGGCGTCGGTGAGGATCCCGTACTCGAGGTCGTGGTAGCCGCCACCTTTGCCGACCCGGGCGCCGCTGAGGTTGACCGCGACCGAGCCGCAGAGGACGAAATCGATCTCCGGCAGGTCGTCGAGGGCGACGACCCGGCCGTGCTTCAGCGCCCCCTTGATCGTCGCCGCCTCTTTCATCGCCGCCTTGGAGAGCTTCTTCGGCTCCAGTACGCGGAAGGGGTGCGGGTCGCGCAGCCGCGGCACCGCCATGATCATCGTCTTGCCCTCTTCGAGGGCGATCCGCCGCGCGTGGGTCTGGGGGGAATCCGGATTGGCCTTGATTACCCGGGCCCGCTTCCAGAGCCGGTGGCCGGCCAGCTTCTCGGCGGCGAGTTTCGCCCCGGCGAAGTTCGGGATCCGGCCCTCGGCGCCGGGAAAGCGGGAAACGCCCTCGCGTTCCATCGCCTTCCAGACCTCCGCCCGGACTTCGTCCTTGGTGCGCACCAAGCGAAAGATATCCCGCCGCGCTGCCGATAAGACCGATGCACATGCGAAATTGCAGGGAAGAGCACCTGGGAAGGCGAACCTGGCGAATGCCTAGACTTTCCAGAACCGGCAAAGCGACGCACTGAGGGTTACTCCAGTCCTGATGGGAACGAAGACTTCGATAGCGGCGTTGATCGCCGCTCTATTGCTGGTTCTGGTCGTCGGCGGCGCCTACGCCTACGACAGCTCGCAGAAGGACAAGATCGCCGACGGCGTCACCATCGGCGGCGTCGACGTCAGCGGCCTCGACGAAGACGAAGCCAAGGCGAAGGTCCAGCGCAAGCTGGTCGCGCCGCTGAAGACCTCGCTCGGGGTCAGCTTCGAAGGCAAGACCTGGAAGCTGACCGGCCAGCAGCTGAAGATCCGCGCCGACCTCGACGCCGCGGTCGAGGAGGCGGTCGACGACAGCCAGGAGGGCGGCCTGCCCGGGCGCCTGGTCCGCTACGTCAGCGGCGGCGAGGTCGAAGAAAGCATCAGGCCCGAAGTCGCCTACTCCGAGCCCGCGGTCAACCGCTTCGTCCGCCACGTGGCCGAGGAAATCGACCGCGAACCGGAGAACGCCGACGTCGAACCGAGCGGCGACTCGCTCGAAGTCGTCGCCGGCCAAGACGGGCGCAAGCTGCGCGACAACATGCTGGAGCGGGACCTGAAGGCGGCGGTCCTCAACGCCAACGCGCCGCACACGGTCAAGGCCAAGGTCCACTCGATCGCCCCGGAAGTGACCAAGAAGGAGGTCGCCGCCGAGTACCCGTCCTACCTGACCCTCGACCGCTCGACCTTCACCCTCCGCCTCTGGAAGCACCTGAAGCTGGCCAAGACCTACACCGTCGCGGTCGGGATGGAAGGTCTGGAAACGCCCGAAGGCCTCTACGCGATCCAGGAAAAGGAAGAAAACCCGGTCTGGCACGTGCCGATGTCCGACTGGGCCGGATCGCTCGCCGGGCAGACGATCCCGCCCGGCCCCTCGAACCCGATCAAGGCGCGCTGGATGGGGATCTTCGAAGGCGCCGGCATCCACGGCACCGAAGAGACCTACTCACTTGGCAGCGCGGCCTCCCACGGTTGCGTCCGGATGGCGATTCCCGACGTCGAAGAACTCTACGATCAGGTCGAAGTAGGCACCCCGATCTTCATCGGCTAACGCCGGCGCGAAGGACGACACCGATCCGAG
Source organism: Solirubrobacterales bacterium (assembly GCA_035634815.1). Classification (GTDB taxonomy): domain Bacteria; phylum Actinomycetota; class Thermoleophilia; order Solirubrobacterales; family 70-9; genus VAYN01. The sequence goes on from DASQCF010000032.1 coordinate 25,105, forward strand.
GCGAATGAAGCCTCGATGAACTGGGAGGCCGCCCTCGCCGCATACGACCGGGACCTGCGCATGCGCGGGTCGGCTGAGCGCACGCGCCGCGCCTACGGGGTCGATCTCGGCGGTTTCGCCGAGTGGGCGGGGGAGCAGGGGCTCGCTCCGGGCGACGTCCGCTATCGCGACGTCCGCCGCTTCGGCGCCGGTCTCTCGAACGCCGGGGCCGCGCCGGCCACGGTCGGCCGCAAGCTGGCGGCGATCCGCGGCCTCTACGGCTACCTGGTCCGCACCGAGAAGGTCGGCGCCAACCCGGCCGAGCTGGTCTCCAGCCCGAAACGCTCGGAGAAGCTGCCCCACGTCCTCACCACCGAGCAGATGCGGACGCTGCTGGAGCGGATCCCCGCCCACACCCCGCTGGAGCTGCGCGACCGGGCGATGCTGGAGCTCGCCTACTCCTGCGGCCTGCGCTGCGAGGAGATCGTCAACCTCGACCAGGGCTCGCTCGATTTCGAGACCGAGCAGCTGCGGGTGCTGGGCAAGGGGTCGAAGGAGCGGCTGCTGCCGGTGGGGGAGCCCGCGCAGCGCGCGCTGCGGCGCTATCTCGACAAAGGCCGGCACGCGCTGGCGGTCGACAAGCGCGAGCAGGCGCTCTTCCTCTCCAAGTCCGGTCGCCGCCTCTCCAACTCCGACGTCACCCGCCGGCTCGGTCTCTGGACCCGCGAAGCGGCGCTCGCCGCCGGCGTCTCCCCACATTCACTCAGGCATTCCTTTGCAACCCATCTGCTCGAGGGTGGCGCCGACCTGCGTACGATTCAGGAGTTACTAGGTCACGCGTCGATCTCGACTACCCAGGTCTACACCCGGGTCGACGCCGCCCGACTGCGTGACACTTACGCTGCCAGCCACCCCCGCGCATGAACCAAACCCCCGCAAACGAACGTAGAATCGCCTGATGGAAACGGGCGTGAAAGAGGTTGAGCTCCGCGACCTGTGGCGCCGCTACAAGGATGACGGAGACGACGGTGCCCGGGAGCGACTGGTGGTCGCCTACTCGCCGATGGTGAAATTCGTCGCCGGCCGGTTGGGCGCGGGACTGCCGTCGCACGTCGAAGACGCGGACCTGATCTCCTACGGCCTGGTCGGCCTGATCGGCGCGATCGAGCGCTTCGAGCCCGAGCGGGGGATCAAATTCGAGACCTTCGCGATGACCCGGATCCGCGGCGCGATCATTGACGAACTGCGCTCGCTGGACTGGGTCCCGCGCTCGGTCCGCTCCCGCGCCCGCGAAATCGAGACCACGCAGGCCAAACTGGAGCACGAACTGCAGCGGGCGCCGACCGAGGCCGAGCTGGCCGCGAAACTGAACCTCACCGAGGAGGAACTGCAGAGCGCACTGCTGGAGATTGCCAACTCCTCGGTCTACGCGCTGGACGAGCTCTGGACCGTCTCGGACTCCTCCGGGGACCAGGTCTCGCTGCTCGACACGATCGCCGACGAGAGCGCCGCCGATCCGCAGGAAGCGCTCGCTTCGACCGAGGTCAAGGACTTGCTGACCGAGGCGATCGGCGGCCTGCCCGAGCGCGAGCAGCTCGTCGTCGCCCTCTACTACTACGAGAACCTCACCCTGCGGGAGATCGGCGAGGTCCTCGGCGTCACCGAGTCGCGCGTCTCGCAGCTGCACACCAAGGCGGTCATGCGGCTCAAATCCTCGTTGCAGCAAGGGTGATGGGAGCCAGCTGCGGGATCTGCGGCCGGACGATCCTCGCCGGCGAGCGCGTGCACCCCTACTTCGACGGCGACGAGGCGCGGACCGTCTGCGAGCTCTGCGTCGCCCGCGCCGAACAGCTCGCCTGGCGCCCGGCGGGCGAGGCGGCGCCCGAGCGCCAGGGCCACCCCCACGAAGGGCGGCTGCGCGGGCTGCTGCGACGGCGACACCGCCGTCCCGGGGCCCCGGCCACGACTGCGCCCCAGCCCGCCGCCCCGGAGCCAGCCTCCGCTCCGCGCCACGCGCGTCCGCGGCCGCCGCTCGACGACTCCGCCCCGACGCCCTTCCAGCGCGCCGTCGCCCGCTTCAACTCCAGCGAGGCCGGGCGCACCGTCGCCGGCCTGACCCGCACCCTCGGCAAGCCGCGCGCCTCGGTGGGGGCCTCGGCCGGCGCTTCCGGGGAGGTCCGGGTGACGGTCGCCTGGGAGCTCTCCTGGTACCAGTGGGGCGTCGACATCGGCGACGAGCTGCGGCCGGTCTTCGAGCTCGGCAAAGGCGGCGAGATCGACCAGCTCGACGCCGCGGCGCGGCAGTGGAACGCCCTGGTCGCCGAGGACGGGAAGCTCCGCCTGGCGGGGGAGCGGGCGGGAAGCCGGTGAGCCGCTTCACCGTCAACGTCGACGGCGGCGCCCGCGGCAACCCCGGTCCCGCCGCGATCGGCGTCGTCCTGCGCGACGGGGGCGAGGTCGTCGAGGAAGTGGGGGAGACGATCGGCGAGGCGACCAACAACGTCGCCGAGTACCGGGCGCTGCTGCGGGGGATCGAGCTGGCGACCGAGCGCGGCGCCACCGACCTGGAACTGGTCGGCGATTCCGAGCTGGTGGTGCGGCAGGTGGAAGGCCGCTACAAGGTCAAAAACCCCGGCATGAAGGAACTGCACGAAGAGGTGAAGCGGGCCCTGCGCGGGCTCGACTCCTGGTCGATCCGCCATGTGCGGCGGGCGGAGAACGCCGATGCCGACCGCCTCGTTAACCAGGCGCTGGACGGAGCGCTCGATGGCTGAGGGGCTCGGCAAGCCGATCGACGCCGGTGTCGACATCGGCCACGTCCACCTCAAGGTCGCCGACGTCGACCGCGCCCTCGAGTTCTACTGCGGCGTCCTCGGCTTCGAGCTGATGCAGCGCTGGGGCGCCGACGCCGCCTTCGTCTCCGCCGGCGGCTACCACCACCACATCGGCCTCAACTCCTGGTCCTCGAAAGGCGGCTCGCCGCCGCCGCCCGGGACCACCGGCCTCTTCCACACGGCGATCCGCTACCCGACCCGCCGCGCGCTCGCCGACGCGCTGCGGCGCCTCAGCGAAGCCGGCTGGCCGCTGGAAGGCGCCTCCGACCATGGGGTCAGCGAGGCGCTCTACCTCTCCGACCCCGACCAGAACGGGGTCGAGCTCTACTGGGACCGCCCCAGGGAGGAGTGGCCGCGCCCGGTAGACGGCGAGGGCGTCGAAATGGGCACCGTGCCGCTAGACCTCGATGACCTGATCGCCGAGCTGCGGGAGTAAGCGAACGCATTTGTCCCCGGTATGCGGGGACTAATGCGTCCGGTTAGGCGCCGAGGATGGCGCCGACCAGGCTGGGGTTGAACGGCTGGGTGCCGGCGACGAGCTGCAGACCCGGGAAGCCGTGGGAACGCGCGTAGGCGAGCTCGCGCTGGAGGTCGCCGACGCCGTTCGTCCCCGCCAGGGGAGCGAGCTGCAGGGTGCTGAGGACGCCGAAGGCCTGCCCGTCTTCGTTCATGAAGCCGCTGCCCGAGTCGCCGGGGACGCCGGGGGTGAGGGTGACGACGATGTGGCTCCAGCCGCCGCCTTCGTTCTGAATCACGGTGCCCTGCTTGGGGCTCAGCTTGGTGATGCCGAGCCGCAGTTCGGAGTTGCCGTAGGAAAAGACGGTGGAGCCGAGGTCGCCGACGGTCCCGACGCCGGTCGGCCCGCCGTAGCCGGGGACCGAGGGGTTGACCCGGCCGACGTCGGCGGGGTCGAGCCGCACCAGCGCAAGATCGTTGTAGGCGCAGGTGTCAGAGTCGGTCTCGCCGGCGGCCTGCATCGCCAGCCAGGAGTTGTAGGCGAGGGTGCCTTTCCGGGTCGCGCCCTTGACTTCGACCGCGGTGCCGAGCGGCAGCGAGCCGCTGCTGCAGCCGTCGGTTTCGGTCGCTTCGCCGGTGCCCGAGCAGTGGGCCGCCTGTCCGAGGAAAACGGTTGAGCCTTCCTGGAAGACGAAGTTGGAAGTGCACTGGGCGCCTTCGGTATAGGTCTGCACCCCGGGATGGACGGGGGCGGAGCCGGCGGGCGCCCAAGCCGACGCCAAGGCAGGGAGGAGCAACAGGGCAGCCGTGGCCAGGGAGATAACGACGGCGCCGTACCTAGTGCTCTTCACGCTCCTCCTGCCTCGCGTCGGTGGGGGATGGATCATCTGGGGAACTTCAGCGAACTACCCAATAATTGGTATCACAAACCTTGTCACCCGTGCTACCGAGGCCGAAGCGGGCAAGGCCAGATGGGCCGTGCGGGGTGGTGCTCCGGTCATTTGCACCGCTATGCGAAACAAATGACCGGAGCGCGGCCTGCCTCCGACCGCAGGCGACCATATTCTGGCCGGCCCTTGTACGACCCCTCTCAGCATCCGGCCGGCGGCGGCCCGCGCGCCCGGTCGCTCCCCGACTGGCCTGATGCTCGCCCCCTGCGCGCCTGGCAGGAGGAGGCGACCGAAGCGGTCCGCGCCCACTCGGGCGCCAGCTTCCTAGCGTCCGCCACGCCGGCAGCCGGCAAGACCACCTTCGGCCTGCACATCGCGCACCGGATGCTGCGCGCCAAGTTCGTCTCGCGCGTAGTTGTGGCCGGCCCGACCACCCACATCTGTCGCCAGTGGGCCGCCGACGCCGCCCGTTACGGCATCGACCTGGAGCCGAACAGGCCAAACGCGGACGGTCCGGAGTCGGCCGACTTCCACGGCGTCGCCGTCACCTACCAGACGATCGCGGCCGGGCCGGAGACGCACCGCCAAGCCGCCGCCCGCCGTCCGACCCTGCTGATCGCCGACGAGCCGCACCACATGGGCGACCTCGCCGCCTGGGGACTGCAGACCCGCAAGGCCTTCGACGGCGCCCGGTTCCGGCTGCTCCTCTCGGGCACGCCCTTCCGCTCCGACAACTCGGCGATCCCCTGGGTCACCTATGACGATGAGGGTCTCAGCCGGGCCGACTACGCCTACGGCTATCCGCAGGCGTTGGTCGACCGGGTCTGCCGCCCGATCACCTTCCTGCCCTACGACGGCGAGATGGAGTGGCTCTCCGACGGTCGGCTGCGCAGCGCCGACTTCGACCTCGTCCTGCCGGCGGTCGAGGCAGCGCGGCGCCTGCGGACGGCGCTCAGCCCGGAGGGCGAGTGGATGGGGGAGGTGCTGCGCGACGGGGACGCGAGGCTGAGCGAGGTGCGCGCCGAAGGGCACCCGGACGCGGGTGGTCTGGTCATCGCCTCCGACCAGGGACACGCCCGGGCGATCGCGGCGCGGCTGGCCTCGATCTCGGCCCAGGAGCCCGAGGTGGTGATGAGCGACGAGCCCGGCGCCAGCCGGCGGATCGCCGAGTTCGCCTCCTCCGACCGCCGCTGGCTGGTCTCGGTCCTGATGGTCTCCGAGGGGGTCGACATCCCCCGCCTGCGGGTCGGCGTCTACGCGACGGCAGCCCGGACCGAGCTCTTCTTCCGCCAGGTGGTCGGCCGCTTCATCCGCGCCACCCCCCGCCCTCGGCGCCAGATGAGCTACCTGCTGATGCCCGCTGATTCACGGCTGAAGGCCCTCGCCCGCGAGATCGAGCTGGAGCGCCGCCACGCCCTGGACCTCTCCCCGACCGGTGAGGAGGAGCAGGAGGTCGACCGCCGCGAGCGAGGCGAGCCGGGCGAACGGTTCGCCGCCCTCAGCTCGGGCGACGCCGAACTCGACGAGGCGATCCTCAGCGAAACCACCCTGCAGCTGTTCCCGACCGACGATCCCGTGCCGGCCAAGAGGCCCAAAGCCGCCCCGGCCGCTGCGTCGGAGAACCCTGTGCCCGAGCGCGAGTCCGCCTACGCGAGGCGCGAGCGGCTGCGCGGCGAGCGCAGAACCTTGGTCGCCGACGTAGCTCGCCGCACCGGGAAGTCCCACCGCGAGATCCAGGCCCGGGTCAACCGCGCCACCCGCACCCGCTCGGTCGCCAATGCCACCATCGACCAGCTGGAGCGCGGCAACGCGCTGCTCCGTCGCGAACTTTGAACCGTCTCCGGTTCTCTCAAATCCCCCCCGCCTTGAAGGTCGTCAGGCGGGTGAAGTTGCCGGCGGCCTCAAGGCCCGCATAGCCGGAGGAGAAGGTCGCGTCGCTCGCGCTCAGCAGGTTCGAGGCGCTGCCTGAGACCACTCCCCAGACCGAGACGTTGGCGCCTTCGTCGACCAGGGCGACGGCGCCACCGGGTATGTAGGGGGAGCTGGGGATCGTGGCGAGGACGGTGCGGGTGCCCGACTGCCAGCGCGAGAGGACCAGGCTGTAGTTGTTGGTCGAGTAGTAGGTGACCCTTGCCTCATAGCCGCTGCGGGTCGTCGCGGTCGGGCTGCCGGCATCGAGCCAGAGCGAGAAGTAGCGTTCGGCGAGCCCCGGCGAGACGTTCATCACGACCGAGGCCGCGGGCAGTTTGCCGGCCGGCAGGGCGGTCGTGTAGTAGGTGCCGGCGACGCTGGGGAAGGCCGCCGAGGGCCCCCAGCCGCTGGTCGTTTCGACCCCCTTCGCCGCGGCCCAGCCGAGGGTGGCCCATTTGCTCGCGAAGTTCGACTGCGAGCCGGCGCTGTAGTCGAAGGGCTGGATCAGCGGCAGCGATTCGACCCCGGCCTGGACGTTGGCGGCGACGAAGCTCTGGTCGCCGCCGTAGGTGGTGCCTTCGGGGTTGGTCGCGACCAGGCGGTAGTGGTAGGTCGCGCCGGGGGTGAGGCCCGAGAGCGACTGGGAGACCGCGAGCGCATCGTGGCCCGAGCCGGCGCTGGCGGCGACGGCGGGGGCTTTGGAGCCGTAGGAGGTCGTGGGGCCGTATTGGAAGTAGTAGGTGGTGGGCGAGCGTTCGGGGTTGACCGAGCCGTTCATCGTCGCCGTGGTGGCCGTGACCGCAGAGGCGGCCGCGGTCGTCGCGATCGGCGGCCGGGCGCCGATCGAGGCGGGGCGGTTTTCGGTCGACCAGCCGTTGCCCGGCACGTAGGAGTGATGGCCCAGCGTGCCTGAGGTGGTGCGCCAGAAGATGTCGACGATGCCGTTTTCCTGGGCCACCGGATGGGGGTCGGAGCCCATCTGGGCAAAGCGCACTTCATGGGCCCAGCCGTTGCCCTGCACGTACCAGTCGTGGCCGAGTTCACCGTTGGGGGTGCGGAAGAAGACGTTCACCGTGCCGTTGACCTGGGAGGTCACGTGCGGCGCGGAAGCCATCTGCACCGGGCGGATTTCCCGTTCCCAGGTGCCGGAATACCATTCGTGGCCCAGTTCTCCCGAGGGGGTGCGGAAGAAGATGTTGGTCACCCCGTTGTAGTAGGTCACCTGCGGGTCGCCGGCGACCGGCCCCGGCCGGATTTCGGTCGCCCAGCCGATGTAGGGGCGGTACCAGTAGTGGCCCAGTTCCCCCGAGGTGGTGCGGAAGTAGACGCCGACGGCGCCGCCGCCTTCGTTCTGCACCACCGGATCGGCGCCCGGGGCGATCGAGGCGGCCATCGTCTGCACCGACCAGCCCGATCCGGGGACGTAGGAATGGTGGCCCAGGTAGCCGTTGGATTCGCGCCAGAAGATGTCGACGGTGCCGTTTGACTGGCCGATCGCGACCGGGTCGGCGCCGGCGGCGATCGAGGCGGGGCGCACTTCATAGGACCAGCCGTTGGCCTGCACGTAGGAGTCGTGGCCCAGCGAGCCCGAGGAGGTGCGGTAGAAGATGTCGACGGTGCCGTTGTCCTGGGCGACGACGGTCGGGTCGGAGGTCACCGAGGTGGCCCTGACCCCGTGCCCCCAGCCGACTCCCGGGGTGTACCAGTCGTGGCCCAGTTCGTTGCCGGCGGTGCGGTAGAAGATGTCGGTGATGCCGCCCGACTGCCTGGTCACCCGGGGGATCGCGTCGACCGCCATCGAGGCCGGCCGTTCTTCGCTCAACCAGCCGCTGCCGGGGATGTACCACTGGTGGCCCAGGTTGCCGGACGCGGTGCGGAAGTAGGTATCCACGGTCCCGTTGGCGGCGGCGAGGATGCGGGGGCCGGTGGTGTTGTCTTCGCTGACTTTGATGGGGGGAGAGGATCCGGTTCCGGATCCGCCGATCTGAACCCCTAACTGCTGCGTGGCTTCCTGGATGTTCGAGTAATAGATGGTGTCGTTACAGGTTTTGTTCGGATCTGAGCCGGTCAGCATTCCAAGCGCCGAATTGTTCGTGAACACCGGTCCACCGCTGTCTCCCGGCTCGCTGCAAACGTTCCCGAGTTCGTTCATGTGTTTCAGCACCCATGAGCCGACCGTGTGGGTGACGTTCACCCCGGTGATCGGGCCACAGGTGGTGCCGGTCCGGATCCCCGAGTGACAGGCATAGACGCCGACGACCGACGGGGATTCTCCGTTGATCGGATATTCGGCGTTTACCGTCGGCTGTTTTCCGATTACGTCTTCTTCGGAGTTGAGGATCGGCGCTCCCCAGTAGGCGACCGTGGACCGCCACGGGTTGCTGTCCCAATAGGAGCCGCTGACTTTGATCTTGGCCCAATCCCCTTCCGGGTACTGCGTGTACTGGGTGGCGGTGCCGATTTGGTTAGCTGCGAGAGAATCGGTCTTGCTCCACCAGAGGGTGTAGTCCGGTTCTTGCCTGTATTGGTGGCCAACACAGTGACCGGCGGTGAGCAGGTACCTGTTGCCGTCGTTGCCCATCGCCGGAAAGGCGGAGGTGCAGGGTTCCGTCGGATGGGACGGGTCGTAGATATTGACTCCCCCACGCAGCGGCAGGCTGCAGTATTCATAGCCGCAGGACTCGAAGTCGGCGGCGAGCGAAGCCTTGTCGCTGGAGCGGATTTCGACCGGCACCGGCGACGTCGCCTTCGCGGCGGCGACTCCCGCGATCGCCGATTTAGGGATCTCCGCCGCCTGTTCGATGACTACCGAGTTGGTCCGGGGATCGAGTGAGGTCGCCACGTATCCCGCTTTGATCGCCGGCAACAGCTCCCGGTCGATGCCTTCCTGTGCGCTTTCGAGTTCAGCCCAACTCGCGACCGCGCTTTCGGTTCGCGAAGCTGGATCGAAGCCGAATTCCGAAAGCGTATTTCGGACCGTCGCCGCCGCCGCGCCAGAAACGGTCGGAACGACGAGTTCGCCTCGCTGGTTGTCGAACCAGACGCCGGCGAACTGTCCCCGCTCCGAATCCATCAGGGCTTCGGTAACGGCGCCGCTCTCGGCCTGCCGTGCCAGGTTTCGCCGTGCCTCCTGACGGGACAGGTCGTAGTGCCGGGAGTAGTTGGAGACTTCGAAGCTGGTGACCGTCGCGTTCGCGACGGGGCTGTTGCCGAGCGCGAGCAGCAGCAGGAGGAGAGCGATGCCGACCGACACGGCAATTACCGGTCGCCGCTGTGACGAGCCCGCTCCGGCGACGTTACAACCCACGGCAGCCGCGACTGCCTCCCAAGACCCTTGCATCCCGTCTCCCCTCGTATTGATTCAGGATTCCGAAGCTATTCCGCGTCGAACTGCCCGTGGTGCGCCGATGTGGCGCACAAACGCATGTGGATGCCGCCAATGTGGGAGACGTTGGCGTACCCGATTGGTGAGGAGGGCTCAGCCGAGACGCTCGGCGAGCATCACGATGATCCCCTCCGGGCCGCGGACGTAACAGAGCTTGTAGATGTCCTCGTAGCGCACCACGTCGCCGAGTAGCTCCAGACCGCGCTCCCGAACCTTGGCGACGGCGGCGTCGAGGTCGTCGACCGAGAACGCGAGGCGGCGGATGCCGAGCGTGTTCGGCGCTGCGTTCGCATCGCCCTCGCGCGCCGGCGGGCTCTTGAAGTGCATTACCTCCAATCGCCCGCGGCCGTCGGCCGTCTGCAGCATGCAGATCTCGCAGCGGACCCCATCGAGCCCGACCACGCGGTCCACCCACTCGCCGCCAACCTCCGTCGCGCCTACCTGCTCCAGCCCGAGGTCGACGAAGAACGACTTCACCGCCGCGAGGTCCTCGACGACGATGCCGATGTTCTCCAGGGATTGGATCGAGCCGCTCATAACCGCGAGCCTATTTCAGCGCGAAGGACAACCAGCGTCGGCGCCCTGGCGCTTCAGCGTTTGTGGTGCCGGTGCGCTTTTTTCTTCCTCACGCACCTCGGCTTGCCTTTGACGAGTTTCTTCTTAAAGCCTTTTCTGCAGTGGAGCGGCTTCGGTGCGGGCGTCGGACCGGCGCCGGTCGGAACGACGGGGCTGCCGCTGGTTCCCCCAGCCGGCGGTTCGACGCTGGTTTCTTCTTCTTCTTCACCTTCTTCCGAGGGCGGTTCCCCTTCCTGCGTCTCGACCGCTCCCGCATCGCAGTTGGACTTCCCCGCGCCCGGCCGGGGCAGGCCGCGCTGGTCTTCGTGGACGCTGCAGGAGGCCGCAGGCACCGCCCCGATCGCCGAGCCGCCCGCACCCGGCAGCAGCGTCTGCGTCGGCCCGCCGTTGTCGCCGAACACGCCGAGCATCGGGTCCGCGACTTCGGCGGGGCAGGTGGTGTCGTTCCAGCTGACGTTGCCGCCCTGGCTGACGATGTCGGTATAGGTCGGGAGGTAGCGCTGGTAGCAGTTGGCGTCGCCTTCAAGGTTGCTGCCGTTGTTGGCGACGATCGAGTTCTTCATGTAGATCGCGGCCCCGCCGGCGTCGTAGCGGCCGCCGGTGGAGATCCCGGCTCCGACGCCGCGTTCGCCGCAGCATCCCCCTCGGTCCGGCACGGCCGAGTTGCCGGTCAGGCCACCCGCACCGAGGCCGTTTCCGGCGATCGTCACGTGGGTGAGGATCACTTCGGAGCCGCTCTCCGCCCCCTGGCTCCAAAGGCCGCCGCCGTCGCCGCCCCAGCCGCCGACGCCGCCGCCGAGGGTCGAGTCTGCGCCGCCGCCACCGGGGCCGCCGGTGCCGCCGTCGCCGGTCCGGTTGCCGAAGATCGTCACGTTCGTCAGGTGCACCGGCGAGTTGCCGCCGTACCCGCCGCCGGTGAAGAGCCCACCGCCGCGGCCGGCGCCACCGCCGGTGCCCGCCCGACCGCTGTCGGCGAAGTAGCCGTATTTGTTCGGTCCGCCGCCGGCGCCAGAACCGCCGCCGACGCCGCCGGCCCCGGTCCCGTTGCCGCTGATCGTCGAGTTGATCATCGTCAGGCTGCCGCCGTTGTAGATGCCGCCGCCGCCTTTCAGAAGGTCGGAGTTGTACCCCGTGTTCTTTTGGTACTGGATGCCGCTGTTGCCGCCTTCACCCCCGTCGCCGCCGTCCCCGGGGCTGAATTCGTTGACTTCGCCGGTGCCGATCGCACCGGTTCCGCCTTCGCCGCCCTGTCCGGTGAAGTTGCCGCTGATCGTCGAGCCTTCGATGGTCAGGCTGCCGGCGTTGTAGATGCCGCCGCCGTCACCGGACGCGCCGCCGGCTCCGCCGTCGCCGCCGTTGGGGAAGTGGCCGATCGCGTTGATTCCCTGGCCGCCTTCGCCGCCCCTGCCGCCGTTGCCGGTGAGGTTTTTGCTGATCGTCGACTGCCTGATCGTCAGGTTCGCGCCGAGGTCGTTGAAGATTCCACCACCCGACCCGCCCCTGCCGCCGCTCCCGCCGCTGCTCTCGACCGGGCCGTTCATGCCCAGGTCGCCCTGGCCGGTCTGGTTTTCGGTCACCACCACGTGTTCGAGGGTCAGCACGCCTTTGTTGAGGATCCCGCCGCCGTTGCCGACGACGTTTTCCGTGTAAAGGCTGGGAGCGAGCCCGCCGTTGGGCGTGTGCCCTTTGGTGATCTTGAAGCCGACGAGCGTGACGTTCGCGCCGGATTTGACCTCGAGCACGCGGTCGTTGCCGCCTTTGATCACCGACTGCGTGGGAGAGGCTTCGTTGCCGACGATCCGCATGCTGCCTTTGTTGACGACGAGCTCGTTGGTCAACGTGATCGTGTTGTCGGGCACGTTGATCGTGGTCGTCGGGCTTTCGACCGTGCCGCAGTCGTTGCTGGTTTCCGCTTCGACCGCTTCGATCACGCTACGCAGGCTGCAGCCGCCGCTGTCGCCGGTCGAGCCGACGTTCATGGCGGCGCCCGCCGGTGAGCAGAGTGAGAGAGCCATGAGCGCGAACGCCGCGATGGGCGCCAGGCAAAGGCGAAGTAGCCGAGAGATGATCTGACCCCCTAAGTAGCTGACCGGTGGGCGGCATCCTGCCACGCCACGGTCGAAGCTTCAAGCGGCTAAAGGACCGAACCCTCGACCTTCTGCATGGCAAGCAATCCGGCTCGTCGCTGTTTCCCAGTTCCAAATGAGATATCTGCGCAGCCGGGAAATTAGGTTGGGTCAGGCACGATTCCGCTGGGTTTGGGCAGCGAAATCATGCCCCTGCCCAAACGATCAAGGTCGGCGGAAGATCGAGTGGGTTCCGACACGCCGCCAGATGACATGCGGCTGGCCGGAGTGGACTTCATCGCCGTACTGGAAGGTCGCGCGGCCGTCGTAGGCCCAAGTCATCTCCCAGATTCCCGGATGCCCCTGCACCCGCTTTACGCGGAGGCGGGGGTGGAAGCCCTGCTTGTCTTCGGCGAGGTTGGCGATGAATTCCGCCACCGCATCGCGGAATTCCCGCTGCTGCTTTGGACTCAGCTGATCCCAGTCGCGCCAGAACGACGCGAGAACTTCACGCGTCGGCATCGAGCGGCTTCGTGCGCTCGTCCAATGCCGCTAGGAACTCCTCGTCGCTCTCGAATCGCGTAACGCGGCTGGTAGCGAGGTCTTTGTCGGCTTCGCGCTCGCGCTGCTGCCACTCGCGGGTCCAGAACCAAGCCTGGTCGGGGTCGATCCGACCATCCGTAACCTCGCGGAGCAGGATTGCCGCTCCATCGACTGCCTGCTCGGGCAGGCGATCGACAAGCTGATGAAGCTCCGCCTTGGTCATGACGAAGCGGCTGAAGGGATTCGAACCCTCGTTCTTCATCCTACTGCGAACCGCGGTATGCCGTCCTCACGACGGTCATAATATACCTGAGCGGGCGGCGGAAAGGGCGAATCAGAGGAGGCATCCCGTTGAGCCAGGCAAAAAACTCGTCTCAACGGGACAAATCGGCCTCCTCAGTCCGCTAATTCGGAACTGTCAGGGCGAGCCTTTAGCTCGAAATTGGAAAACCCTGTCCTCTCCGCTCCCTACGGGAGTGACCTCACTCGTCCCTCGACGGGAGCCCGTGAACCCAGAGGGCACCGCGGACGACCAGTCAGCGACCGCGGCTACCCCTCTCGATCCTCGCCGGTTCAGAGAAAGCGCTGGCCCTCCGGTTGAGTGCCAAGCAACCTCCGGTCGCAGGCGCGGTCCCGTCCGAGCGGCTGAAGCCGAGGGGACTAGCCCCCAGCATTGAGAGAAATTTCCACTTTCATTTTGGAAAGGGGACTAGTCCCCTCGGCCTCCCGCCGCCGGATTCAGCGACTCCTGAGTCCTTGCTTTACAGACATACACTGCCTTTCCGTGCACTTCTTCGTCCAGCGGGCGAAGAAGATCGCCATTGGCCTCGCCCGAAACCTCAACCAGGTTCAGCCCCGCGACCTTCAGCGCCTCCCGAACCTCGTCTTCTCCAAAGTGCCTTTGCTTATGGAGGTGAACTGAGTCAGCCTCACCAGCTGCTTCAAAGCGCGCTTCGGCGATCATTCCCGGACGTGCCTCCCGGGGGTTGGCCAGACCAGTCCAGACGAGCTTCCGACTGTTCACCTCGACCGTCAAAGTCTCCGCGAAGAACGTCCGATACGTGTTCAGGGTGTTGACGTCGAAAACGATGATCCCGTCACCGGCAAGGTTTCGGCGCATCCCCTTGAGGCAAGCGACCAATTCCTCCATCGAGAGGAGGTAGTTGATCGGATCGTTGACCGCCCACACGAGATCGAATGGACCGAAGATGGGAAGCTCCCGCATGTCCGCTTTCCGCAGTTCGGCCAAATCACCAACTTTTTCTCGGGCGATGTCAAGCATGGCGGAGGAAACATCACAGCCCGTCACCAGGAAGTCGCGCCGTAGCATGGGGATAAAGCTCAGACCCGTCCCACAGGCTACATCCAGCAGCCGGTTTCCTTGGAGGCCAGCGGCTTCGGCTCGCTCCAGCAGGCGGCCGGTCCACCTGGTGTTTTGGTAGCGCTTGTTGAAGTCATCGTAGGCGGACGCAAAGCGGTTATTCGAGTCCTCGGCGAGATCGCCCCCCAGCCAACCATCAGTCATTTTCTAAAAGCCCCCCTTTCTTCAATTTGCGCAGCGCCGCCTTCTCGATCTCGCCGACTCCGTCGGCATCCATCCCAAGCTCTAATCCGATTGCCCCAAGGGCGTAGTGCCTGCCATCTTCCGCTCCGCATCTCAACCGCAGTACCTTTTGGTCCTGGGGGTCGAGCACCGAATCAAAACAGCTATCGCCTTCGAGGGTCTGACGGACCTTTTCGAGAACCCGTAGCCGGGCGCTCTCAGTGGTGAGGGCGGTTCGTGCTTCACCAAGATCGCGATCGTCCGGCGGTATGCCTCCGCCACTTACCATCGGAGTCATTTGGACGAGCTGCGCCCCTCCGTCGATTTGCGTCGACTCCTTCTCTTTCTGGCTGAGGGGTGTGCATTCTCGCTCTTCGACCTAAGAAGCTTGGACGAGCCGATCCAATGCCCACCAGCCGCAAGCTCGACCCTTACCCGCCATTCCCCCGGTATCTGCGAATACCCGCAGACTGCGCCGGGTCCGTCTGGCGAGACCACCGCTTCCCCCAGCTCGTACGGTGGTTTCCTGCTCAAATGGGGATCTTCTGGGTTGGATGGCTTGCCCACAGGTGGTTGAACGTACTGAACTTCTGACAGCAATACAAAGTGACTGGCTAGACCACTCCAGCCGATTTCTTTGCTCATTTCGCATTATTCGAGTAGCGTCATCTCGCTTGGTGTTGCGGTCTCTTGGCCGAGCCGCACACCAGTTGCACCGCCAAGTGGCGGCGTAACTAGGGGCCTCGGCTTCTCTGCCACCCCAGCGACGAGCGCGGCGTGCGTGTGTCCCCAAAGACCGCTCGCACGTCGCGCTTTCCTTTTCTCTCGCAGGCCCGGAGAAACCTGCGGTGGCGCGTTCGTCTATCTCGTCGTCGGTCGGAAGCCCCGGCTCCCGGGAGCCGGAGCAGGACCCGCTACGCGCCCTTGACGGTCTGGAGCGCAGGGGTCGCCTGGCTGACGACGACGAGCTTCACGAACTTCACCCCCCTTCGTGTGCAGTCGCTGATCCATTGGGAGTTTTTTTAGTGCAAGCCGTTCCACCACTCCAGCCGATTTCCGCATTTTGCTCCGAATAGGTCGTGTAAACTGGTTCGGATTGCAGTAAACAGGGGGCTTCTAATAGTCTGATTCCGCGTTCCGGTGAGAGCCCAGATGGAAGATTTCAGGCCCGCAGGGCGGGGAGACAAAACGGTTGTGGCCGTGATGGGCCATCCAACCCGCGTTCGCATTCTGATGGCGATGAACGCGCCTAAGCGCCGTCTCACGCCCAGCCGGTTCTCAGACGAGACCGGCCTTGACATTCGCCATTGCGCCTATCACTTCGGCCAACTTGTGAAGGCGCGGTGCATCAACTTGGTCGAAACCCGACCTGGCATAAGGGGGTCGGTCGAGCATGTTTACGAGCCACGGGATACTGCGCTCGCCTGGACCTCTGAGTGGGAGGTTCTCAGCCCAAAGGTCAAACGGGCCGTACTCACGTCGGTTTACAAGGCAGCAGTCGAGACTCTTGGCTCAGCGATCGACGGCGGAACGTTCGAATCGAGGGACGACTCCCATCTTTCGTGGAACACCATTGAAGTTGATGAGGTGGGCTGGATCGAGATGGCGGGGGTCTTTGATCGAGCGTTGGAGGATCTCACGGCGGTCGAAAAGGCCTGTACCTCCCGAATAGCCGAAGGTGACGAGTTTTTCGTCGCTTCCCACTTCATGTTCACCTTTGAATCCCCGCGCCGCTTTGATCCCATGCCTTCCCCCGGCGTAACAACGAGACCTCGCGCACCGCGCCCGACGAAAGACAAGAATCGCCTCAGGCGCCGGGAGCTACGCAAAGGAATGAGTGAGGAGCACATCATGACCAAAGCGATGGCGCATCCCACGCGGGTCCGCATCCTCATGGCGATGAACTCTCCGAGACGACGGATGTCCGCGAGCCAATTTGCAAGGGAAACAGGCTTGAAGCTAGACCGTTGCGCCTATCACTTTCGGGAGCTGGAGGATTTCGGATGCATTGCCCTTGTCGACTCAGTACCGCGACGAGGTGCCACGGAAAACATCTATGAGCCGCTCAAGACGGCCCTTGCCTGGACCGACATCTGGAAGTCGCTAGGTCCCATTGTCAAGCAAAGCGTTCTAGCCAAAGTCATGCGCGGCGCGGTTGAGGCCCTAGGAGACGCCATCGACGGCGGAACGTTTGAGGCGCGCAAGGAGTCCCACCTGTCTTGGAACACCATTGAGATTGACGAGATCGGCTGGACTCAAATGGCAACAATCTTCGATCGGGTTCTCACCGAAATGATGGATCTCGAAAAGCGATGCCTCCGCCGAATCGCGGGAGGTTCGCAATTCATAGTCGCTTCATTTTTCATGGCGACCTTTGAATCGCCCAAGAGGATTGACTCGCTTAAGGATTAACGGGTTTCGCTGCAAAAAGGCGTGTGGATCGCGCCGCCCTCGCTGCGCTGGACCCCCGCCAGTTTCGCACGCATTCGCGTGCGGGGGCGGGGGCACCAGCTCCCGCATCGGGCGGGGGCACCGCGCTAAGGAGAAGGACATGGGTCAGCTCACCACCCCGACGCTGGATATCAGCAGCATCGAAATCGAGGAGGGCTTCAACGTCCGAAAGCAGATGGACAAGGAGGCGCTCGAACGGATGGCAGGGAGCATCGAGCAACACGAACTCGTCCAGCCGATCTCGGTGTGCAAAGCCAAAGGCGGCAAGTACGTCGTCGTCGATGGCCACCGCCGTTTTGCTGCCGCCAAGCTGGCGGGGCAGAAGAAGGTCCCGGTCGTCGTCTTCAAAGGCAAGAGCCGCAAAGCGGCATCGCTGATCGCCAACCTCCACCGCGAGGACCTCAACGACATCGAGATCGCCGAAGGTCTCGGAGAGCTCGCAGCCGAAGAGAAGCTGAGGACCAACAAGGAAATCGCCGAGCAGGTTGACTTCTCGGCCTCCTGGGTCGGCGACCTCCTCCGGCTGCTGAAGCTGCCGGCCGGAGTTCAGACCCACATCGCCGCCGGGGACGTGCCGGTCAAGGCGGAGCGCGTCCTGCGGGACATCGCCAAGGTGTCACCGCGTATCGCCGAGTGCATCTGCGAGCTGGCGAGGCGGGAAAAAGTCGACTCCGGCGACTTCATCCGGCTCGTCCCCGACCTGCTTGCCGCCGTGCCCCACAGGGAGTTCAAAGACAAGCCGGTCATGATCGCCACCGCTGGAACCCAGCTCAGCTCGATCATCGTCACCAACGAGAAGAAGCTGCGCGACCTCGGCGACCGCTACCTGGCCGCCGTGCCGTGGGTTCGCACGAACAACCCCGAGATCAAGTTCAACTCCGACGAG
The DNA here is from genome assembly GCA_035634815.1 of Solirubrobacterales bacterium. Lineage (GTDB taxonomy): Bacteria > Actinomycetota > Thermoleophilia > Solirubrobacterales > 70-9 > VAYN01. The sequence continues at coordinate 42,625 of DASQCF010000032.1, forward strand.
GTTGACGCGGCGCGGGCCCTCGGCTGCCTCCTCGAGCTGAAAGTGAAGGTGGGCCATCGGGAGATCGTGACCGCCTTCATCACCGACCAGGAGGTCGCGGCCGATCTCGCCGAACGACAGATCGAGCGCAAGGAGAGGGAAGCCGACGAGAGCCGGAAGCAGAGGGAAAAGGAAGACGCCGACCGCGCTGCTCGGGCCAATGCCCGCAAAGCGGACAAGAAAGCCAGGAAGGAAGAAGACTCGGGACCGTCTCCCTACGAACTCCGCATGGCAAAGCAGGCGGAAGCCCGGACCTGGAACCAGGACGTCGGCCACGAACTCGTCGCCAAAAAAGACGCCGCGACCATCAAGGCCAACGCTCTCAACCGGGCGAAGGCGCTGATCCTCACCCACATCGCCGACAACAAGAACATCGGCTGCGGTCTGCGACTCGTTAAGTCCCAGCTGCAGGAAGTCGAACATCGCCAGCTCAAAACCACCGGTAAGGACAAGGAAGAAGTCGACTACGCCACCCCCGAGGAAGCGCGGGAGTGGTTGGAAAAGCGGGTCGAGATGGCAAGGACCCCGGAGGAGGCATTGGACATCTGGGCCGAAGCGATGGCCGCGGTCGTCCATGCCGACGAACACGAGTTGCCGCAGAGCAAGCGCATCTACGGTGATCGGCCGAACACCGTCACTGTTCGGGAGCGGCTGAAGGACGAGCTGGAAGCCGTCAAGCCGCGGCGCCGGAGGGCGGCAGCCAAGAAGAAGTAGGTCGTCCGCGATTACAAAGGGATGGGAGGCCCCCCTTGCGGGGGCCTTTCTTTTTGCGTGCGCTTGGTGTCGGTCATGCCGGATCGCCTAGCAGACCTCCCCCGGCCGGCTCCGCCGTCCTCCTCCGGCCCGCTGTTTCGGCGGGCATGACCAACACCAAGCTCACTTCAAACAAGCCGTCCCCTGGGCTGCTTCGCGTCCTCCGTCAAATGTCAGAGGAGCGGGGCGTGACCTTTGCCTACCCGGCCACCGCTGCACAAGGGCGGGCCGAGTTAGCGCGCCTGAAGACCATCCCGAAGGAAGGCCGGGCATTCCGCGCCGAGGACGTAGCCACGGTAAAGACCGGTCTGGTCCAAAGCGGAGACGCCGCGCGGGTGCGGGCGGCAGAGCTCGACGGCTACGGCTCCTCGGCACGGTGGCGGGATCCCGTCGGGGACGACGGGGATCTTGATCGCTGCGAGCGATGCGGCCAGGAGACCACCGACAGATGCAGGATCGGGGGCCGGGTTCGCTTCCGCTGCGCGGATTTCACCGCCTGTCTTAGGCGGCGCCGCGTCGGCCGACGGGCCGGGTGAAGTCGATGAACTCGAAGTTCACGATCACCACCCACGCCGCCTCCGGACACCTGCTCCGCCGTGAGGAGACCGATGTCCACGACGAGGCCGTTTTCAGCTTTGCCGCGGCGGTGGACCTCCTTTCCGGAAGGGGACACAACCCGAGCCAGTTCCGTGACCTCGCTGCGGAGAAGCTCGCCGAGGTGTTGGCCGAGCTCGATCGCGGCGCCGTCATCGGACGGGCGCTGCACGTCGATGGCAACGGCTCGGTCGCGCTCGAATGCCGGGCGTCGGCCGCAGACGCCGATGGACGGGCAGCGCCTCCCGATTTTGGCGCAGCTGCGCCGCGCTTTTGGGAGGCGTCAAGCCCGCCCATCGGGGGCGGGCCGCCCCGAGGAGGTCAGATGTCAACCAAGAGTCGATCGAGGAAGAGCCGTCGAGTCCTGAGTGAGGGCGAGCGCGCTAAGAAGCGGGAGGCCGAGCGAAGGCTGATGGCTGAAGCCGTCGATGGGCTTCGCGGAAGCGAGGGTTGGCGGCGATGGATCCGGGTCCGGAGCAAGTTCCGCACCTACAGCCTCACCAACCAGCTCCTGATCGCTTGGCAGATGCCCGAGGCGACCAAAGTAGCCGGATTTCGCAAATGGCTCGATCTCGGCTACGCCGTGCGCAAGGGCGAGAAGGCGATCTACATCTGGGCCCCGTGCCCTCCGTCCAAGAAGAAGCTTAAGAAGTGGCGCGAAGACGGCGCCGATCCCGACGAGCGGCCCAGGATGTTCTTCCGGATGGTCGCGGTGTTCGACCGCTCCCAGGTCGATCCGCTCCCGAACTGTCCCAACGTCGTCGACCTCAGCCCGCCGCCGATCCAGCCGGTCGACGGCGACGGTCTCGCCGACCTTCTGCCGACCCTTCAAGCCTTCGCCGCCTCGATTGGCTTCAGCTTCGAGATCGGGCCGACCCCTGCCGGAGCCAACGGCTACTGCACTCCGGCCAGGAAGGCCATCGTCGTGCGCGCCGTGGCGGCGGACTTCTCCCCGAACGCCCAGGTGGAGACGGGAGTTCACGAGTGCAGCCACGCCCTGCTCCGCGCCGAGCGCGAGGAAGACGATCCGACTCTGAGCTACGACGAGGAGGAGATCGTCGTCGCCTGTGTCTCCTACTCCGTCTGCCGATCGCTCGGCCTTGACACCTCCGGCTCGAACACCGCCTACATCGCGAGCTGGGGAGAAGGCGAGCAGATCGAGCGCTACGCCGGTCTCATCGACCGCCTGGCCCGCAGGATCGAAAGCGCGATTCGGCCCGAAGCCACCGCCGGCGCGACGCTTGAGCAGCCCGTGACCGAGCTGGCCGCCGCATGAAAGGCCGGAACCGTTTTCCGGTGCCTGCGCGTGGACTGCTTCGAGAGCCGGTTGGAATTTGAAGAGGCCGTTCGCCGACGGGGGCGCCCGATCGCGCCGACGGTTTCGAGCGCTGCTACGTCCGCCGCCGAGGCGACACGCTGCCGGCCCGTGAGCGCTTCTTCGTGGCCGGACCCGCAGGTGCCGTCGACAAGTGGCGCCCCTCCTTTTCTTCCCGCTGGCAGGAGCTTGATCAGGAGCAGATGGCGCTGGCCCCGGTCGTGTAGCGCCGAGCGGTGCTCTCCAGGGTCGCCCGACGCTCTGCCGTGGTCGGCATGTCCGGTGGCTCTGGCCGACTCCGAGAGGGGGCCCGATTTCCTCAGCTCAGGATGGCACGGGCCTCCCGGGCTTCAACCCCCACAAGGGGGTTCCCCTCACCTTCGACATTCGTCTCAGGCTCGGTTCCGCCCGATCGGTCCCGCGCCCTACCTGGCCTCGTCAACCGAACCACCTCTCGAAGGAGGCCAGAAATGCAGGACATGAACACGATCACGATCAGCGGCCGTCTCACCAAGGACCCGGAGCTGCTCCACGTCGGCCCCGACAAGCTCGCGAAGACCACCGCCAGGCTGGCGATCCAGCGGCCCAACGGCAAGGAATCCGAAGACCGGGGCGCCGCCTTCGTCGACGTCGACATCTGGCGCGGCAACGCCGAGGCGCTTTGCCGCTACCAGGGCAAAGGCAAAAAGATCGGCGTCGAAGGACGGATCGAGCACGAGCAATGGGAAACCGATGGGGCGAAGCGTCAGCGCACCTTCATCGTCGCCGAGCGCGTCCATTACCTCGAAAAGGCCGACAGCAGCCCGGCAGGCGACGGCGGCGACCCCGCCCCGAGCGAGGCGCCCGAAGAGGCCGACCCGGCCCCGGCGGCCGCCTGAGAAATCCCCGAGGGCGGCCCTCCACGGAGGGCCGCCCGCAACCAAGGAGGACGCACCATGTCCGAGACCATCGCACCGATTCCCACCAGCCTCGTAGTCACTCCGGACGATCTGATCGAGCGCTTCTGCCACGTCGCAGACGCCGGCGACCTGGCAAGACCGACCGTCAAGGACGGCACCTTGACCTGCCAGGGATTCTGCGGATATGACGGAGGCGCCGGTGACACTTGGGTCGTCGGCTTCGAGGACGGCTACGACTTCATCGACTACCTCACCTCTCGCGGCTGGACCGCCCTGGCCGCAGGGGGACGCTGGTCGGCGGAGGTAGTCGCCGCCTTCGCCGTCGAAGGCGTCTATGGCGCCGTGGAGTATTGCGAAGGCGATCTCACCATCTCCCAGTTTGACTGCGAGGACCAGTTCCGAAGCTTCTGTCAGCGTCTGTTCTGACACGGCTCTAGAAGTAAAAAGGGCGCCCCTAATCGGGGCGCCCTTTTTACTTCCCGGGGGGCTGCGTGGCTATCGGCGACCGCTCGCCGTCTCGGCCTCGCGCCCCGGTCGCTGCGCTCCCTCTGCCCTCGCTCCGCTCGGGCGGCGCGGCCTCGCGGCATCGCGGTCGAAAGCGCCGGGATCGGCGCTTGCCCTGGATATGATTCCGCCCGTGCAACAGCAGCACGTCAGGCGCTCAATCAAGGTTCTGTTAGTTGTCGCCAGCGTCGGCCTTCTGGCTTCGTTCCTTATGCGGGTGATCGAAGCGCCGTTCACCGTCTGGATGATCACGCTAGTCCTGTCTGCGTCTGCCAGCGCCGCCGGAATCGGCATCGCTATCTCCCGCCCTCCCGGGAGATAGGTCCCCAGGTCTGTTCCTCGCCCCGCCCGGTCGGCATATGCCCTCGCGGCGGGATCGAGTCCACCCGGTCGCGGGACGGAGGGCCGCTGGCGACACGCTCGCCGTCTCGGCCTCGCGCCCCGGTCGCTGCGCTCCCTCTGCCCTCGCTCCGCTCGGGCGGCGCCGGCCTCGCGGCATCGCGGTCGAAGCGGCGCACCCCGGCCGACTCCATGAGACCGGCCGCCTCGGTGAAACGCTCGCCGCCTCGGCCACAGGACGGAGTGAAGACCTCCCCCGAGAACGTGGCCGACCGCCGGGTCTCGGGGGAGGCAGATTGCGACGGCTCGGCGGTGGGGGCGGGCGCCCGGGTTGCCTGCCGCTCGCTAGTCGCTACCTATTCCCAGGCAGATCCCGATTGTGATCTAAGCGTCTGCGCTAGACAAGCCGATTCCTCCGACCGACTAGCGAGCTGCCGCTGAGTTGTCCCCACAGAGCTCGGCTACGCCACCGCCACCGGCATCCCCCACCACCGAACCGCCGACACATTATGAACCCGAACACGGGTTCTCAATCTCCGGGGCCGCCGACGACGCCGCGTGGCACTTCCTCCGGCGATGGTGGGCGTCACCAAGATCCAACGAGGAAACGCCGGGTACTGGCTCTCGGCCGTAGCCGAAGGGGGCGACGACTACTACACGAAGCCCGGCGAGGCCCCCGGGGAGTGGGTCGGCGAGCTCGCCGACGAGCTCGGCCTCCACGGCCAGATCGATCCAGCCGGTTACGGGGCCATTCTTGAGGGGCGGGATCCCACCTCCGGCGCGCAGCTCCTCAAACGACCCGAGACGCGCTTTCGCCTGCGCCCGAACGGGACCGAAAAGCGGGTCGAACCCGTCCTCGGCTACGACGTGCGTTTCAGCGCCCCGAAGTCGATCTCGCTTCTCTACGCGCTCGGCAGCAAGGAAGCCCAGGAGCGGATCGTCGCCGTGATGAACGACGCGGTGAAGCAGGGAATCGCCCATCTTGAGAAGGAGGCGTGCATGGTCCAGCGGGGCGCCGGCGGAGTGCATCTGGAACCCGGCCGGGGATTCGTCGGCATGGCCTTTCGCCACCGGATGAGCCGGGCCGGAGACCCCGCGCTTCATGTCCATGTCGTGATCTCCAACCTCACGCGCGCCGCCTCTGACGGCAAGTGGCTGAGCCTCGCCAGCCCGAAAGGGCGCTCGCCTCTCTTCCCGCACGGCAAGTCGGCCGGCGTCGTCTTTCAGGCAGCGCTTCGCGCCGGCATCCTGCGCGAGTTCGGGCTTGAGTTCGATGCCGTCCGCAACGGCTACGCCGACCTCAAGGGCTTCCCCCGCGAGCTGATCGACGCCTTCAGCACCCGCGCCCGCGAAATCGCCGACTGGATGGAGCGCAACGGGGTCGACAGCGTGAAGGCAGCGCAGACCGCCGCCTACCGGACCCGCGCTGCAAAGGACCACGACATCGACATCGACGAGCGCAGAGTCGAGTGGGAGGCCCAGGCCGAGCCATTCGGTTTCACCCCGCAGTCGACCGAGGCGATGATCGCCTCCGGCGCCCCCCGCCAGCCCGAGCGGATCGAAGACAAGGCGCTCGACGCAGCGGTTCGACAGCTCGAGCTCTCGACCTCCCACTTCGACCGCCGCAGGCTCCTTTGGGCGCTCGCCGACCAGCTGCCCGAGGGCGCCGACCTGCATGCCCTGAGCGCCGGGGTCAACCGGATCCTCAACAGCGATCGGGTCCTCTGCATCTACGAAGGGTCAGGGCCGCTCGATGCCGATGCCTTCACGACCCCGCGGATCGCAGAGGCCGAGGCCCGCCTGATCGACGGCGCTTTGCAAGGCACCGGCGCCGGCGTTGCAGTCGTTGATCGCGCCACGGTGGGCTCAGCTCTGGCCCGCCACGATTATCTCGGCCCCGATCAGCGCGAGATGGTGATCCGCCTCACCTCCGGCGGCCAGCAGGTGGCGACGGTGGCGGCATGGCCGGGGACCGGGAAGACCACCGCCCTGCGCGCGAGCGCAGAGGCATGGAGCGAGGCCGGCTACCCGGTCATCGGCTGCGCCACCGCGAGGACGGCGACGGGCGAGTTGATAGACGCCGGCGTTCGGCCGTCCTTTTCGATTCGCTCGCTTCTGCACCAGGCCGAGGTCTGGAAGTCCGAAGGAAGAGGACTCGCCGAGGGCACGGTGATCGTCGTCGACGAGGCCAACGTGTCGAACACCTTCGACCTCCAACAGCTCCACGCCCTCACGGTGGAGTGCGGGGGCAAGCTCGTCCTGATCGGCGACCCCCGGCAGATCGGAGCTATCGGACCCGGCGGCGCCTACGTCCACCTCACCCACCTCCTCGACACCGTGAGACTGACCACGATCCGCCGCCAGGCCCGCGAGGCCGATCAGCGGATCGTCTCCCTCGTGCATGAAGGCCGCGGCTCGGAGGCGCTGGACCTGCTGCGCACGGAAGGAAAGCTGGTCGTCGGCGAGGACCACATCTCCACCCTGCAAGGGCTCCTACTCGACTGGCACGCCGATTACCTCACCGGCGCGGACGCCGTGATGATCGCCCGCCGAAACCGCGATGTCGATTACCTAAACGACCAGGCGCATGAGGTTCGACGGCTCGAAGGTCGGCTCGGCGAGGCCGAGGTAATCGTGGGGGAGAGGCCGATCGCCCGCGGCGATCGGGTGCAGACCCGCATCAACTCCCGGGCCGTCGACAACCGCGAGCGCTGGGACGTGATCGACGTCGATGCCACAGCACGGACCGTCTCTCTGATTCGCGTCGGCGGCGACGGGCGCAGCGTCACTCTCGGCCCTGAATATCTCGATCGCGCAACCGATCACGGCACGGCCGCGCTCGAGTACGCATATGCCGTCACCAAGTTCGGAGCGGAGAGCAAGACCTTCGACCGCGCCTACCCGCTGCTCGACAGGGGCTCGACGCTAAACGAGGAGCTGGTGGCGCTTAGCCGGGGCCGGGAGGTCGCCAACGTCTACACCGATGCCTCCTCCGAACTTTTAGATCCCGATCTCGGTCCCGGCCGCCGCGAAGTCACCGACCCGCTTCAGGATGTCCGCGAGGCCATCGAGCGCGACGGCGCCGATTTCCCCGCCATCGAGGCCAGCGTTCGCGCCGAAATCGATTCGTTGCCCTTGGTTGTGCTCAGCGATCGGCATCACCGCCTCGCCGAGCGGTCACGGGGAACCGACCCGATCCTTCGCAAGCAGGACCGCCTGGACCGCGCCATTGCCAGGGATCGAGATTCACTCAGGACTCTGGCCGCCGAGCGCGAAGCGATCGAACGGCTCTCCGATCCGCCGGCAACCGACATCGCCCGACTCACCGCCGCCGAAGTGAGCGCGACCGAGCGGCTTCAACGAAACCTCGCCGAGCGCGAAGCCATGCCTGGCCTCGCCAAACCGGGCCAGCCGACCGCTCCGCCCACCTCGCACGAGCGTTTGGAGGTGGCGCTGATCGAGCAGCGCTTCTCGCGGGAGACCTCAAAACGGCTCGCCGCCGCCCGGAGCGACGAGGTGCAGATCATCTACGACGTCTTGGGCTCCTACCCGACCGACCCCGCCCTCGCCGCGCATTGGGACGGGGCCGCCCATGCAGTCCTCAGCTACCGCCTCCGTCACAACGTCAGGGACGAGAAAAGCCCCCTCGGCCGCGAGCCTTCCTCCGCTTCGGGGCGCGCCGAACACGCCCGGGCGAGCAGCCGTCTACAGGCCGCCCGCAGGCAGCTCCAGCTTGAGCGGGTTTCGGCTGTGGAGCGGGCGGCGGTCCGCGATCTCGGCCTCGGCCGCTGAGAACGTCTAACCCCCCGGCACCAACTCTGCCCCGGCCGCCGAGACCCCAGGGCTGCCCTCGGCTCAATCAGGCTGACGGTTTGGTCTCGCGACGACCGAGCTGACGCGACGACTGAGGGTGTCGAGGTCAGCTGCGCGCCTCGGCACGTTTTGGTCTGAGTTGGTGCAGCAAAAAAATCTGGAGTTCGTAAACAGGAAATCTTTAGTACTGTCTCCCGGCGTTTCTATTGAAAACTTCTGATTAACAAGGGAGACTCGATGTCTATCGCAGGGGTGTTCTCCGGAGCGGGCCGCAGCGCCCTCGGCCGGTTGTCGCTCGTGTTGGCGACGTTGGTGGCGGCGGTGCTCGCCTTCTCGATGTACGTGGCGCCGAAAGCCTCAGCGGGCTTCTACGGCTTCTGCGAAGGATGGGGCGCCGGCAGCTACGCCCAGTGTCACGCGCAGCCCTTCTACCACATCGTTTGGAGCCGGGTGATCGTCGACCCCTACCCGGGCTATCAGGGGTGCGCGTCGGCGCTCAACGGCAACGGCGTCCAGGTCAACAGTTTCGTCTGCACGACCACGGGACTGCAGGCCACCAACTACTACGACGGCAGCCGCTATCTGCAGGGCCTGATCAAGAACAACACCCGTCTCTACAACGTCCTCCACGGCAACGAGGAATACCGGTAAGCGGCGGTCCCGCAATCCGCAAAGCAAGGAGCTTTGACTAGATGAACACTCTCGCATTGAAGCGGCGCGGCATCCCCGCCCTCCTGCTGATCCTGCTCGGCATCGCCGTAGGGGCCACCGTGCTCTCACTCGACGACAGCAGCTCTAGCCCTGCTGCGCCTGAAGCCCAGTCCCAGCCGACCGAAAAAGTGGCTCCGATCGCCGCGGTGCAACCCGACCAGGCGCGGGCCTTCGGCCTCTTCCGCGGCACTCCCGAGGAGCTTCCCGCAAGCGTCAAGCTGATGCTCGGCGGCGAGGGTCACGGCCTCAACCTCGCCCTCGCTCAAAAGGCGACGCCCCCCGGCGCAGAAGGCCCCGTTTGGGTCATCCCCGGGGACGATTGGATCTGCGTCTTCGTGGAGCTCGACCGCAGCGGAGCGTCCAGCTGCGACACCACGCAAGGGGCGGTGGCGGACGGGATCGATCTCGCCATCGCCAGCCCGTCGGTCGACGGCGAAGCGAGCGAGATCAAGAGCACCGTCGGCCTGGTTGCCGATCAAGTGACGGCCGTTCGGTTCGACGGAAACCCGCGCGGCCCCGAAAAGGCCAATCTTGAGGGCAACGCCTTTTATGTAGAGGGTGGCTCTCAGGCTGCGCCGGCTTTGACTCGCTAGACGCCCGTATGTGGTTCCCCGACGTCGCCATTCCGATGGCGGCGTCGGGGCCTTCTCGCGTGTGCTTCCTCCTGCCCAAGGCCACCCCTTGGAACGGAAGCCGCTCATGCAGTCCTGAGCTACCGCCTCCGTCACGACTTCGGGACGAGAAAGCCCCCTGAGCGCGAGCCATCCTCCAAGTCGGGTCGCGTCGAACACCCCCGGCCCGGGAGCCTTCTGCGGGTCGCCGCCAACAAGCTCCAGCTTGAGCGGGTCACGGCCGTGGAGCGGGCGACGGTCCCCGCTCTCCACTTGGGCCGCTGAGAGCGTCTAGCCGAAGCCATTCCCTGCTCCAGACGAGGAGCCAGGGTCGTGATCTGTTCCCCTCGCGGCAGCCGGTCCCGGATTTTGGCACGCCTTCGGCGTGCGGATCCGGGCTCCGGCTCCCGCATCGGGCGGGGGCGAGAACAAGGAGTTTGTCCATGTCTACGTTGCTGAGGCCGAGGGTCCGGCCCTCCGAGGAAGCCGTCCACGATGCACCTGCCCGGAGTCGAGAAGTCGTCGCCGACTCCCCCGTTCGGGAGGACGTTCCGCGCCGGCGGGCGTCCCAGGTCTGGCCGCCGCCCCCTCGCCATGACCTGATCGAGGCCGCCCACCAGGTCGCCAAAGACCTCTACGCCTGCTGGGATCTGTCCGAACGGATCGAGGTCTACAAGGAAGTCGGCGCCCGCTTCAAATCCGACGCGCGCCGAGTCCTGAACATCGCCGTCGCTCGCTGGCCGGAGATGATCGAGATGGTCAACGACCTGCCCGAGTGGAAGGCGCTCCTCTCGGCCGACGTGAGCTAATCCGATGAACGTCCACTTCCGGGCTAGATCCACGGCGCAGCTAACCGAGTACTGGATGGTCCAGGCGCCGCCTGGCTGGTCGTCCCTGAGCGACGAGGAGAAACTCGATTGGCTGCAAGAAAACATCGACTCCGCTGACTTCGTCAGCCAGGAAGTCGGAGGCGAGGGGGATCGGACGGTCCTCGACTTCCACCGCGACTAAGCCCACTACATCCCGAACTCGACGCCGGGAGGCGTTTCGGCCGGCGGCGCTGGCGAAGGCGCGACCGGCGCAGCTTCGGCTTCAGGGGAGGCTTCTGGCGCCACTTCGTAAGTCCTCGCTTCACTGGCTTCCGGGCGCCTAGCCGCGGCCGCCTTTGCCTGCCTCGGTGATCCCCGGCGAGCGCGAGGGCGCCTGTGGCTTCGCTTCGGCCGAACTGGCTCGACCCTCACGGGGCGCGCCCGATCTCGTGTCGGGGCGCCGGCGTCCTCCTCGCGAGGAGCGATCCGATGCGCCGGCCGCTGCGCTCCGGCGCTAGGGAGATCACTTCCCCCTCCGCCGCCGCTCCCGCCGAGAACGATCACAAGGCCCACGACCGCCGCGGCGATCGACACCAGCGCGATTCGGCGGGACGCCGGGCGCGGCGGCCGGCGCGCCGCCGCGCCGCCTCCCTCGGCTGACTTCGCGGCGGGATCGTCATCTCGCCCGAGCGCGACCGTTTCCTCAGCCCAGGAGCGCTCCTCGCTCATCGGCCCCTCTCCTTCGCCATACCTTTCAACTCCGGGTCCTTGAACCACGGCCTCAGCTCGATCCGCGCCGGAGGCCGGTGGCCGTAGATAAGAAGGCCGGTCCCCGGCTGGGATTCGCGAACCACGTTGGCCGGGGTCAGAGCGCGATAGGTGGCCCCCTCCGTCGAGGAGCCGCGCCCGCGCTCGGCGGCGGTCTCGCTGCGCTGGCGAAACTCGCCCTCGCCGACGACCGCGCTTACGTAGCGCAGGGTCTCGGGGTCGCTGATCCCGGTCGAGAAGACCTTCGCCTGATGGTTGTTGAGGATGGTCGCCGCGCGCTTCCCCCAGCGCGCCTCGACCTGGGCGAAGTCCTGAAAGACAGTGACGAGCTGGATTCCCTGCCCGGCGCCGGTCGAGGCAACCACGTCGAGCTCTGGAAGCGGCGCCGTATTTGCCGCCTCGTCCAGCACCAACAGCAAAGGCGGGTCGATCGGCTCCCCGCTCTGCGCCGAGCGCTCCTGCACCACGCCGACGAGCTCGGAGAGCATCGCCGCGAAGAGGCCGCGCAGGCGCTCCTGCTCATGGGCCGGCGCGCAGAGGTAGAGCGTGTTCGGCTTCCCGTCCAGAAGGTCGGCGGGCGTGTAGTCGGCCCGGGAGCTGGCCTCAAGTACCCGCGGGTCGGCGAAGGCCATGACGATCGTCTCGGCCGTCGTATAGATCGAGCTGCGCTGGCGCTCCTCGCGATGCCAGTTCGCCCGCCAGGCGCTCAGCGCCTCTGCGGACTCGCTCTCCTTGAGGATCTCGGTCACCTCTGGCTCGGCGGTGGCTGCGCCGTCGAGCCAGCGGATCACATCGGCCATTTCGCCTTCGCTGATCGCAGCCGCGAAGAGAAGAGGGGATAGGAGCTTCTCGGCGGCCGCGTACCAGAACTCCGAATCCTCCAATCCGCCGGATCCCGATCGAGCCGAAGAAGAGAGGCGGTGCGCAACCCGCATCGCGCCCCGCCAGGTCCCGCAGCCCGACAGCGGCGTCGCCTGCACCGTCGCCATTTCGGTCGCGTCGGTCGGATCGAAGACCATCGTCCTACCGCCGAGAGCACGGCGGCGGGCAATGGTCGCCAGCAGCAGGTCGCTCTTGACCGACGTGACGACGACCGGCCCGTCCCATTCGAGGACCGCGGGAATCGTGAACCCGGTCGTCTTGTTGGCGATCCGGCTCGGCCCGAGCACCACGACAGACGCCTGGCCGGTGGTCGCCAGAAGGCGGCCGCGGTGGCGACCGAGCACCAATCGGCCGCGCCGCTGCGAGCCGGCGAGGAGGTCGCGGAGATCACTCCGCTTTGCCCATCGCGCTCCCTGCACCCGCCGCCGGGGGCCGCCGCCGTAGCGCAGGAGGCCGTCGAGAAGGTGCGCCAGGCCCAGGATGACCGCGAGGCCCCCGGCCACCACCAGACCCGTTCCGCTGACGCCGCTCATGCCGCGAGCGCCTTCCTGCGAACCATTCGGGCATCGGTATCGACGAGGCTCTGCTCGATCGTCGAAAGCCGGTGCTGGACCAGAAACGAGCGGCGCCCGACCTGCCAAAGCGCCTCCCCGCGCCGCAGCGTCGGGACCAGCTCCGCCTCGGTCCGGCTCAGCCCCAGGAGGTTCCGCAGTCCGTCCACCTGATCGGGCGGCTGCGCGAGGACGACCTTCGTGTCGGCGTCGGAGATCAGCCCTTCGGCGATCCGCGCCTCCCGCGACCCGGCGGCTCCCGCAGCCCCGAGGTCGGAGAGGCGGTGCAGGGCGATGATGTTCTGGACGCCGTGAGCGCGGGAGAGCTTGAAGGATCGCTGCAGCCATTCGGCGACGCCCAGGTCGGCGGTGATCCGCCATGCCTCGTCGACTACGAGGATCACCTTCGGCGCTTCGGATGCGCCGGCCTCCGCGGAGCGCTTCCGCTCCATCACCACCCCCTGCAGCCAGGCGGCTGCGCAGGTCATCAGGATTCCCAGCGCCGAGGAGTCCTGGACCGCGCTCAGGTCGAGCCCGATGAAACCGGCGTCGAGATCGAGCCCCCGCGAGGTCGGCCCGTCGAACATGCCGCGCAGGTCGCCCTCGCATAGCCGCTGCAGGGCGAGGGCGACCTGCCGCACTGCCCCGGCAAACTCGTCGCCGTCCATCACCACTTCCGCCGTCATCGCGGCGCCGGGATGCAGCAGGGCGGCGACGATTTCCGGCAGCGTCGGCTCGCTCGGTTCTTCGGCCGAAACCAGGCGGAGCGCGACGCGCAGCCCCGCGTCCTCCTCGGGGGTCAGTTCGCGCCGCAGCGCCGCCGCGGCCACCGAGCGCAGAAGGCTCAGCTGCCCCTCGCGCCCGAGTCGCGAGCTCAACGGGTTCAGCCGCACCTTGCCGCCGGGGACCAAGGCGATCACCGTGCCGCCGAGGAAATCCGCCAGGGGGGCGAACTCTCCCTTCGGGTCCAGCACCCATGCCTGGCGCCCGAAGACGTACTGGCGGGCGATGTAGCTCTTCAGGAAGGCGGACTTGCCGCGCCCGAGCTGGCCGACGACCAGCATGTTCGGCCCCGAGAGGATCCCGGTTTCGTAGGCGCGCCAGGGATCGAAGACCCAGGCGCCGCCGCAGGCGTCGCGCCCGATGTAGACGCCGGGGGCGCCGAGCCCGCCCTCGGCCAGAAAAGGGAAGGCCGCCTGAAAGTGCGCGGTCGTCGCCGAATGTCCCGGTCTCTCCGAAGGCCGCCGCCCACGACCCCCTAACGGGCTCATCGGCGCCGACCCCCACGGTCGAGGAGAACCGTCCCCTCGCCGATCGACCAGAAAAGCCTGTGCCAGAACCTCCGCGCCTCCGACAACGCTCCATCTCCTGCCTCGCATGACGTGTGCGGGGTGGAAATGCCGCGCGGGAGATAGACGTCCCCGGGGATCCGGGCTCGGCGCTCGGCGGCGTCTAGACCTTGACCGCTTGCTCTCGCGCCACGATCATCAGCCGTGCCAGGGGGGCGCCTCGCACCAACGAGGAGCTGCTTTGCCCCGCTTTCAAGATCACGTGTGGGTTGTCCAGCGGGACACCAGGGCGCCGCCGATCGCCGTCGTCCAGTACGGGGCCGCCCTGACCTTTGAACAGGGCGGCTGGCTGGTCACAAGGCTTCCGATTTCGGCGTTCACCGAGGACGAACTCCGAGCGCTCGGGATTCAGCTCGCGCGAGCGGCCGAATAACCCCTTCTTCCATCCCTCTTCGCGCCGTTCAACGCAGCCCGCGACAGATCGGCAGGGTGAAGGTGAAACCCGCCTCCTGCTCGCCGAACAGGCGTTGAAGCTCTAGACGGGAAAGGGCCGCGGCGTGTTCGACGTCGGTCACCGTGCGCTCGAGCTCAGCGCGCGAGCGGGCGGAGACCCGCACATAGCCCGCGAATCGCATCTCGGCGTGGCCGTCGGCGAGCTCCTCCTCGCGGCGGGCGGCGGCCTGCTGGCGGCGGCGGATCTGGGCGCTCGTGAGGAAGCCTTGTCGTTCGCGTTGCATCTCCTCTGCGACCTCCGCGGTCCTCGCCGCCTCCGCCTTTCGGATCGCGGTCGAGTGCGGCACCGGCTCGACGCAGACCGAGACCGTCCGAAACGCCGTCGTCTGCATCAGGAGCGGCATCAGAAAGGCCGGACCTACGTCGGTTCGGGGCCACGCCGAGATCCAAAAGGTCGCGTGAAAGGCGGAGTCGGATCGGTACTCGCTCCAGCCCGCCTCGTCAGCGACCGGGCCCATCAGCGCCGGGTCGGCGCCTTCTCGGTCGCGATCACCGAGGCCCGCCCGCGCTCGCGATTGGCGCCCGTAGGGGTCGAAGGAGTCGCGGATCGCAGCCGCGTAGCGGCGCGGGCGCAGGAGACCGAACACCGTCACCTCTGCGATCGACAGGCGCTCGGCTAGGTTCTCCGCCTCGCGCAGAAGGAGCTCGCAGGCCGCTCCGACCCCGCCCCCGAGCCGGCGCAGCTCCCGGGCGGCCCGCCGCTCGGAGATCTGCAGCGCCAGCAACACCTCGTGCTCCTGCGTCACCGGGGCGGTCGACTCAACTAACTCGATGTAGGAGTTCACGATGCTCGATCCCAACGGGACGGATCGATCGCGCTCGCTCTGGAAGTAGTCCGCCTGCTCGTCGCCGCCTGCAGGAAGCGTCTGCTCAATCCATTGCAGGCGCCGGACCGGGCTCCCGTCCCGGGCCATGCTGGCAAGCACGGATCCCCAGGCATCAAGCTTCCGCTCCTGCTCGGAGCCGTCGAGAAGGCCGAACGCTCCCGCTCGCACCGCGAGGGCGGCGGTGTAGGTCCCCGCCGCCCGGTCATGCAGGATGCCGACGCACTCAGAGCCGTAGGGCACCTCAAGCATCGCCAGCCCGTCAAGCTCCCTCGGCAGCGAGGCCGAGAAGACGGCCTCACCGCTCTCAGACGCCCAGGCTCCTCCGGACGGCGCCCCGGATCGAAAGCCTCGCTTCCGCTCGGCGCCGCGCAGTATCCATCTCCCCACCACCGGCGCCCACTCCTCCGCCGTCCTTCCCTCGACGGGGAGATAGATGAGCGCCCCCGAGCCCCCGAGGAGAGCCAGCGCCGCGCCCATTCCGATCCAGCTGCGACACAGGTAGAGAGCCATCAGCGCGAGAAGGCCCGCCACCCCGACGACCGCCACCTGGCCGATCCGAAGCGGGCCCACCACGGCCCTCTGCTCAAGAGGCCCGAAGCGATAGCGACGCGCGCTCACTGTGCTCCTGCGCCCGGGCCGCCGCCCCGCTTCTGCGCCGGGGGCCTGGGCGCTCCTTTGCCGCTCGTCGACGACGACGGACTTCCGCCCTCGGCGTCTTGAGGCTCGGCGCTTCGCGCGCCGGGCGGAGACGACGGCGCGGAGGAGACTCCGGCATCGCCCCGGCCGACGCGGTGCTGCTCCGAGGCTCCTGCGCGGCTCGGCCTCGCCGGGGCGCCGCCCGCGCTCCCTCCCGGCGCGCTCGTCGACCCGGAGCTCTCGCCCGCCGAGCCTCCCGTCTCGCCCGCCGCGCGGGCCTCGCCCGTCTTGCTCAATCTCCCGGCAGCCGCACGACCCTTCTCAGCCGCCGTGGCGGCCGCAGCCACCGGCACGGCCCCCGCCGCCCCACCGGCCGCGGTCGCGCCCTCGGCCGCGCTCGCCGATCCGCCCCCTGATCCGCTCCTTGCAGCGGCCGACTTCTCCTGGGTGGCGACACCTCGGCCGCCGCCCTCTCCCGCGCTCGCCGCCGCCCAGTTCGCGCGGCTCAGGCGATTCATCGTCATCATCGAGTTCGCGAACTCCACCGACCTCACGGCGCTGCCGCTCGCGCTCTGGCGGGAGAAGGCGGCCCCCGCCGCCTCCTCGGCGAAGGGGACCAGCTTGAAGAGGACGAACGGCGCAAAGCAGGCCAGCAGCAGCATCGCCCCGGCCGCAAGCACATGCTCGACGGCGCCGTCGTTTTTCGCCAACAGGCTCGCGGCAAGCGAGATGACGGCGACGATCACGAACTTGGAGAAGATCACCACGATCAGCAGCTCGCAGGTCCGTCGCAGCGCCGGGATCCAGCGCGGCCAGATCGACGCCGCTATCGCGAGCGGCATGAACAACGCGACGACGTAGATCGCGGCGTCGCGCATCAACAGCTCGATCCAGACGAAGAACGCCGCGAAGGCGGCGAGGATCGCGGCGATGAAGCCGACGAAGAGGGGGACGGCGATCGCGCCGCTCGCTTCCCCGGCGGCCGTTCCGGCGCCAGGCCCGCCGACCGACGTCCCGGCCACCGCGCCACCGCTCGCCCCGGCTTTCGCCAGGGCTTCGATGGCGCCCTTGAAGAACTCTTTGGAGTCCGCCCCGGCCGAGTGGGAGATTGCGACGCACATCCCGTCGCAGACGGCGATCAAGAGCTGCACGACCACATAGGCCACCGTCGTCGCGATGGCGGCCAACGGGACGTTCACGAGGAAGACCCGCCAGAGCATCCCCGCATCGCCGCGACCGAGCGACTCGAAGACGGCGAAGATCAGCATCAACGCCGCCATGAAGGCGGCGATCATCGCCATCAGTCGGTATTGCCGTAAGAAGCCCTTGCTGAGCAGGTCGGGCGAGGTGGTCTTCTCGCTGATCGCGGCCACTTCCCCGATCAGCCACACGGCGCCGTCGGCGACCCAGGACGTGACTTGATTGAAGATGCCTTTGCCGATCGAGGATGCGGCGTCCTTCAGCGGCCCAAGCACCGCATCACTCGCGGCGCCGAGGATCGGATCGGTTACGGCATCGCAGGCGTCGCCGACAGGGTTGCCGATGTTCAGCGCGTCACCCACGACACCCGCCGGCGAGAGGCCGATGCAGGGCAGGGCCGTGGCCTTTGCCTGCGGCGGGTCGGGATCGGCCAGCGGCGCCGCCACTGCCAGGATCCCGACCACGACCAGGAGCGCGACCTTATGGAGTGACCGCATAAGGGCGCATCCCCTCGATCAGGTCGACCAACTCGAACCCTTCGCCGCCCGCCCGGGGCGTGACCAGCTTCGGCGTCGGGCCGAATGCTGCCCGGGTGGCGGCGATCTTCCAGTCACCTTCGACCCACTTGAGAACCGTGCGACCCGAGCCGAAATAGGCGCCCGGCTCCGCGGTCGTCGCGTTGCCGAGGATCGTGAAGCCCCAGGTGCGGACGACCGCCCGGTCCGGGGCGTAGGAGAGGAGCCGGTAGTAGACCGGCACTCCGAAGTAGATCGTCGGCGAGCCTTCCCGAACCCCGGCGCCGAGGACTCCCTGCGCGAGTCGTCGAGCGCCCGGTTCGTTGGCGGCGACCATCGCCGGGGCGTACTCGGGAGTCGCCACCGCTTCGACTCGCTTCCGCAGCTCCCCCGGCCGGAGGATCGCGGTGTTGGCGAAAGCCTGTTGATAGCGGGCGTTGGCCGCCAAAGCTCCGGCGCGGGTGTGGGCGTAGCCGACCCCGACTCCCCCGACCGCTTGGCGGGTAGGGCCGGGGGAGCCGGGGTTGTGTGGTTCAGGGTGCGCGGTGCCGCAGGCGCTGATCCGGCCCGCGAGCAGGCCGAGGCAGACGGCGGCGGCGATCGGGAGCGCTCGACGCATGGTCTACGCGACCCCCGTCCCGGCCTTGTAGGAGAAGTTGATGATGGCGGCGACCGCGCCGATCCCGAATGCTCCGACCGCCGATTTCAGCATCCGCTCCTTGCCGTCGGCGGCCTGGCTGTAGTTCTGCGAGCGGCTGCCGAAGCCCCACTGCGCGGCGCCGATCACGAAGGCCGCGCCGCAGGCCAGCAGCGCCAGCGCCGCAGCTCCGTTTAGGAGTTTCTGGAAGGCGGCGAGGCCGGGAAGGCCGTCGGGGTTGGGGTTGACCGAGATCTTCTCCGCCGCCTGGAGGAGGTGAAAGTGGAACTTCTCGAATGCGGACACCGCGCCATCTCCCTTGTCGTTTGCTCGACGTGTGCGCGGTGGAAGTGCCGCGCGGGAGGTGGGTGACCCCATCTATTTAGGAGAGCTGCGCAGAACGACGTCAACCCCCGGCGAACGGGGCCGGGGTCCTCGTTGGGCCAGAGCGCACAGGACTTGGACTGCCTGGCCTGGCTCGAATTAGACGGGCGTTGGTCGGTTACTCCACTGGAGGGGCGGGGCTTGCGTGGGGGCCTTCACGCTTGGCCGACCGACTGGGCGAGTTCCGCCCCCGCTTGTGCCGAGAGCCTAAGTCGCCACGCTGAACATGCCGAAGATGGTCACCGGCCTACGATGCCCTGGGGCTGGCTGGGCGCTTGCGCTCCCAGTGACTTCAGCATCAACCACAAAGCGATAATTTCCGACTGCCAAGTCGGAAGGAAGGGTTACCGACCAGTGAGTGGCTGCCGTCCCGGGAGTGTTCGAGTAGCCGATCAGAGTCCAGATCCCTTCGCCTTGGGGCAAAACCTTTTCCCAGCTGCCATTTACTTCACGCTCGATCCGATATGGAGCTCCATAGCTGATCGTTTCGCTTCCAAGATTTTCCAAGCACGGCAGTAGGGTCTCTCCGGGGGCATAGCTCGGCTTGTCGAATGAGATTTGAGCCTCGAATTGCGGAGCCAGCACCCGGAAGTTCCTTCCATAGCGGCCTAGCAGCCTCCCGGATGGGGTGACGAATCGGGTTTCCCATCGGTAGAGCCCAGCATCGACCGGTGAGGTAAGAGCGACTCTTCGCGACTCGCTTGCGGTCATTCGACCGACGCGACTTGAAACTTCCTCGATCTGACGTTCCAGATGGCGGCGTCCGACCCGAACCAGGCGGGTCTGCACGGTCCACCTGACTGCTTTCGACCGCCGGGCCTCCAGCCTGAGACCAACCTCAACTGAACTACCAGACACCAACGATCCCGGATCGAAGGCCCTGACTGCAAAGGCATTCGGGGCAAAGCTGAGCTTCGCGGCAGGCGGCGAGATCTTTGGTAGGCCCGATAGCGGAGCAAGATAGTCCTTGACGACTGGGCCGCACTCCGCATCGGCCACCCCCGACCAATTCAGAGCGATCATCACGCTGAGGGTTGCCCCGATTACAGACCCTCTCGACAAAACCGATTTCATCATCTCCCCTTCTCTTGCCCGGCACCACCAGACTACACAAGTGGGCCGCCGCTGGGGCGGATTTCGCCCACACCGTGACGCCGGCGGTGGACACACGCTAGTTCTTTGCGTCCGAAGATCAGAGCGCTAGAAGTTACAGCTCAGTTCCCTAGCGAACTGTGAGTCGCAAAGGCAGCTCCGGGGCTAGGTGCAGGCGCTTCAGTGTATTCCTCCCCAGTTTTGGAGTTGAAGAATCTCCAACGATCCTCATACCGTCGCCGCCGCAACTATCCATCCGTTTCGGCAGGGGAGAGTCTATGAAGGTGTCTGGCAAGGTCGCTCAGTTCTCACGGAAGGCGTTGGCTCATATTGCATCCGGGGCAGGTGCAGTCCGTGCCTACTGGGTGGCTGCACTCTTTCTGGCTTGCATGGCCCTCCCGGCGGGCGCCCCTGCGCAGACTGCCCAAACGCCGATCGAACCCGGCAACCCAACGGCCGAGCAGGTAGCCGACTATGCCGCCGAAAACGGGCTTGGACATACGGATGCTGAGCACGCGCTTTCGGTTCAGGCAGCCGCTACGGGAATCGTTCAGCAGCTCGAAGCAGTCTTGGGCGGGGGGTACGCCGGTGTGTGGTTTGACGACAAGAGTGGACAGCTGGTAATCCCGGTTGTCGCACAAGCTCAGGCAGATCGTGCTTTTGGGCTCGTGAAGTCACTGACCATCGACTCAAGCAGCCGAATCGTTGCTGTCCGGTCAAGCTGGGACGAGCTGGAAGCGGCACAAGAGCAGATCAACAGTGGGCTTGGCGAGCTAATCAAGGGCCAGCTCGCACAAACCTGGCTCGACGCTCGCCGTAACGCTGTGGTGGTTCGAGTTCCAGCAAACGCCGAGGCTGGGGTTCGATCGAGTGCGGCTGAGGTTGCAGCTGCGGCGAAGGTGAGCGTGGTGATCGAGACGGCGGACGGGCTCTCCCGGTTTTCGTCCAGGCCCTATGCCTGCTTCGTACCGGAGGCGTCCTGCGACAGACCGCCACGAGCGGGAATCTTTATCGGCCCCGCAGGTGTCGCCAAAAACTTGCTGAGCTGTACCGCTGGGTTCAAGGCGATCGGGAACACCTTCGGCAACCGCTTCATGCTGACTGCTGGTCATTGCTACAAAGACTCAGCCGACTGGCGCGCATGGGACGGCACGGAACTGGCTGACCACTATCTCGGTCATATCGAAGCGGGGGCCTATCCGGGGGACGACTACGCCGCCATCCGGGTCAATGGCTACGGGGACTGGTGGGAAGAAGGCCCCACCGGATTTCCTTCGACGGTCGTCTACTGGGGTGGCGATCAGAACATCCCGGTTCAGGCCGAAAGCTCAAGCTATCTGGGCGAGAGCGCCTGCATGTCCGGATGGGCCAGCAAATCCAGCTGCGGAACCGTCACCAGGATCGACTTTACCAACACCTACGAAGACGGTAGCACCGTCAACCATCTCACTGAACTGCACGGAAACACCCTCAAAGCCGGACCGGGGGATAGCGGAGGCCCGGTCTGGACCGGAAATACCGCTCTGGGGTTGATCTCCGGCGGGCCGGAAGACTCGACGAGGGTCTACTACACGGAGGTCACCCGCGATACCGCTGCCCTCGGGGTCTCGGTTGGGCCGCAGGTCGGCGCTCCTCCCTATGCCGAGACGACGGATGCAACCAACGTGCAAGGCCGACAGGTATCCGCTAATGCAAAAGTCGATCCAAACGGCGTGGAAACCTCCTACGCGATCGAATACGGACCCCTGAGCGAACCGCAGGCGTACGAAAGCAAATCCCAGACGTTCTCTGCCGGCTCAGGCTTTGATACCGCCTTGGTCTCGCACACGATCCAGGGCCTGGTTCCTCTCAAAACGTACGCGTATCGGGTGGTCGCATGGAGCTCTGCCGGAACGAGCTACGGCATGAGGAAGCAGTTCGAAACCCCAGTTGGCGCGCCGCTTGTGTCTTTCCCGACCCAACCGACTCGATTCCAGACGAGTACTGTTCTTGCGGCGACGGTCGAACCGGGAGGTGCCGAAACCACCTACCAGTTTGAGTATGGGCCGACGACCAGCTATGGGCTGTCCGGTCCCGCTGGAAAAACTGGTGCGACGGTGGGATCGATTGCTGTTGGCGGGTCGATAGGCGGCTTGACCCCTGAAACGACCTACCATTTCCGAGTCAAAGCTAGTAATAGCGCTGGAACGACCTACAGCCCGGATCAAACCTTCACCACTCTCGCCAATACGATCGCCTACGGCTCCACGTTCGGGTCGAGCGGCAAACTCGACGGCCAGTTCAGCCGCCCGCTCGCGATGGTCGCCGATGCGCCGGGAGGCGTCCCGAGCGGCGACGTTTGGATCGTCGACAAGCTCATCAATCGCGTGCAGAAGTTCAATGCCAAAGGCCAGTTCGTCTCCAAGTTCGGCAGCTTCGGCACCGGCAACGGCCAGTTCAACGAACCGCGGGCGATCACCGTCGACAGCGAAGGCAACCTCTGGGTCGCCGACGCCGGCAACAACCGGATCGAGAAGTTCAACTCCAAAGGCGAATACCTGACCGAGATCGACAGCGAAGGAGGCTTCGGCTTCAACTCGATCGATATCCCGAGCGGTCTTGCGATCGCTCGCGGCGGCCACATCTTCGTCGCCAATCAAGGAAGCGGGGGAAGGATCGTCGAACTGCTCACGACCAAAACCGGGCTGCTCGGCGGCTACGTCAACAACGCCTGGCTCGACACCACCACCCCGGCCAACATGGCGACCGATTCCCAGGGTGACGTCTGGATCGCCGATGCGGCCGAGAACAAGCTCTACGAAATCCCGAGCTCCGGCGGGGGACCTGTCGCCCGCTTCGGCACCACCGGCAGCGGTCCGGGCCAGCTCTCGGCTCCCTATGCGGTGGCGGCCAAACCCTCGGGCACGTTGCTCGTCTCCGACCGCGGCAACAACCGCGTGCAGCAGTTCAGCCAGACCGGCGAACTGCTCGCCTCCTTCGGCAAAGGCGGTGAAGAAGCCGGCCAGTTCTGCGAACCGAGCGGCCTGGCGCTCTCCTCGCGGGGGGTGATCTTCGTCGCCGACGCCTGCCACGACAAGATCCAGCGCTGGACGCAGAAAACCTCACCCGAGGCCGTCACCCAGCCTGCGACCGGCGTGACGGCGACCGGCGCGACGCTGAGCGCCCGGATCAACCCGTCGGGCCTGGCGACCACCTACAAATTCGAATACGGCAAAACGAGCTCCTACGGCTCGAACGTCCCAGCTTCGCCGGGATCGCTAACCGCCTCGTTCGAAGACAGCACCGTCACGGCTGCGCTCACCGGCCTCGTCCCCGACACCACCTACCACCGCCGCATAGTCGCGACCAACGCCGAAGGCACCACCTACGGCAAGGATCGCACCTTCGTCACCACGAGCGGCACCGCCACGTTTACGTCGAGCTTCGCTTCGCTGGGGCCCGAAGGGGGCTCGCTCAACCGGCCGTTGGGGATGGCGGCGGAGGTGATCGCCGGCGTTCCCACCGGCAACTTCTGGATCGTCGACAACAAAAACAACCGGGTCGTGAAGGTCAACTCCGCAGGCAGCTACATCCGCCAGGTCGGCGGCTTCGGCACCGCCAACGGCCAGTTCGACTCGCCGCGGGGCGTCGCCGTCGATGACCAGGGCAATATCTGGGTCACCGACGCCGGCAACCACCGGATCCAGAAATTCAACGCCAAAGGCGAATTCCTGATGAGGATCAGATCCTCGGACGTCACCGGGAGCTCGGCCTTGGAAACGCCCAGCGGCATCGCCATCGGTCGCGAAGGCCACATCTTCGTCGGCGACCAAGGCTTGGGCGGGGTGATCCTCGAGCTAAGCGACACCGCGGGGTCCGAAGGCAAATTCGAAGCCTGGCGATACACCAGCGCCACGAACCCAACCCAGCTCGCCAGCGATGAAGACGGTGACGTCTGGGCGATCGACTACCAGGACAACAAGGTCTACGAAGTCCCTGACTCGGGTGGAGCGCCGGTCGTTCGATTCGGCACCGGCGGCACCGGCCCGGGCCAGCTGAGCAGCCCCTACGGGATCGCCATCAAACCCAACGGCAACATCCTGATCTCCAACCGGGGAAACAACCTGATCCAGCAGTTCAGCCCCTCGGGCGCCTACCAGTTCCAGTTCGGCGCCGGCGGCACCGGAGCGGGCCAGTTCTCTGAACCGAGCGGGATGGCCGTCGGCCCCGATGGCAGCGTCTACATTGCGGACGCAGGCAACAGCCGGGTCCAGCGTTGGTCGTTCAAATGAGCGGGCTTCCGAAAAGAGCCGGAACGATGCCTGACTCCTGGAGCGATCGCTGGACCCCCATTGAGCACTCCGGCCTGAGAAGCGGGGGCTTCACTACGCCATTCGAGGCGGGAGCCCCTCGGCCGTGGACCCCATCGGTACTTGCCCACTATCAAGTATTTCCTCATCACTCGGCGGACACCAGCACATGACGAACTTTCTCCCAAAGATCACCCCAACGCCCGCACCGCTCGGGCCGGCGGCAACCCTCACCTCGAGCCGGCCTGCGTTTCATGCGGTAGGACGCCAAGAGCGGGGGTGGCGGAACGCAGGGTTGGATGGTCGCCGCCCCCGCTCAAGGCGGGAGGAATAACCAATGGCACAGTCGGGGAGCGACCGCATGCGCAGAAAAGCCGACCAAGCCCGCAGCCATCCGGTCAGGCGGGGCATTCTGGCTCTGTTCACCAAGAATCCAGAACGTTCGCTTGCGGTAGGCGCACTCTTATTGGACCTTGCCGCCGAGAACCCAGATTCCATCGGGCAGCTCAACGAAGGGCAGATTCTCTACCACCGCGCCCGTCTCCAGGACGCTGAGCTACTCCCGGCTTGACGAGTGCCACCGAGGCGACCCAAGACTGCTGAGGACGTGGCGTCGCAGGACGGCTTGGCTCTGGCAGTAAGACAGTTGCGACAGGACGCCGATATGACCCCTGAGCAGGTGGCAACGCGGGGTGGACTGACTCTCCCCACCATCGGCTCCGTCGAACGCGGCGAACAGGAGCCGACTTGGGGAAACTTGCGTCGAGTCGCCCAGGGGCTTGGCGTCCAGATGGAGGAGCTGGCAGCGCTTGCCATCGAGCTTGCACCAGGTCCGGCCGGTGGGCGGCTACGGCGGCGGGAGAAGGAATTTGCGCGGGACCGGGTAGCAAGGCGTCAGTAGGCGCGGGAGGCATGGGCTCCCAGGAAGTCGGTTCCTGCAATCTGGCCCTTTCACATCCCAAACTCTGAATTGGCGCCAGTCGTCGAGGTGGTGGTCGACCGCTCGGACGATTCCGGGCTAGAGCGATCTTCCCGCGGGCTGGTCGAAGGAGAGAGCGGAGCATTTTCGACAGCCGGTGAGCCCGATTGCGAAGCGGCTTCGTCTCCGGTGCTTCTCTCCACGCCGAACTCTTCGACCGTCTGCCGCGTAGTTGCCAGGGGCGCTGCGCTCGCCGTCTGCGTGCCACGTCGTCGCCCGGTACGGGACGTCCCGCCCGCGGCACGGGGGTTAGCCGACTGTTCGGCTCGCTCAATCTGAGGTTTCGCCAAGACCTCTGCCACTTCGGACTTGGCGTCCTCCAGATGGGCGTTAGCTCTGGAAGCTGACGAGGAAGATGAAACCTCATGCTGGGGTACCGCATGGCCCGCACCTAGCGCGCCGCCACCCGGATCGACCACTCCGCTCGCCGCTCCCGCAAGACAGGCGACGACAAGTGCTCCACAGACTCCGCCGGCGGTTCGGCCCGCTCCACCGAGTGCGGCGGCGTTTCCCGTCTCAAGCAGCCCGCCGACTCGATTGATGCCGACGACTGGCAGCTCGCGGATCGTCTCTGCTGCGCCTTGCAGCCATATACCGGTCGCCTTGGGGAAGGAGAGGTGGCGGGCGGCGAGGAAGGCCGGGATCGCGATTTCAGGAGCCAGTAGGCTGCGGTCGAGCATCGCCTCAAGCCGGTCGATTGCTGCCTTGTGGTGGCGATTTGCAACCGACTTCCCCCATCCGAGCCGTCGCCCCGCCGCGCGGATGCTCATCCCGTCGAAGTAGACGAGGGACATCAATCTCTGCTCGCGCTCGGGCAGGTGACTCATCGCCTTGGCGACCCGCTCCTCGCGATCGTGGCCGATCGCCTCCTCCTCGGGTGTCGGAACTGAGTCGTCGGCGAGGTGAAAGAAGCTCTCGATCGAGGTCGGCGGCGGAGAGCTCTGCTCGGATCGCAGGATCTTCAGCGCCCTGCGGTAGGCGATGACAACGAGTAGGCCGACCGTTGCATCCACGGGTTTCTTGGCCGCCAAGCGAGCGGCGAAATCCGTTCGGGCCTGCGCCATCGCTTCGGGGGCATGGTGCTCGATCCATTCCCGTGGAAATCGCTTCGCGTGCAGCAAGCGGATCAGGCCATCTTCGGCTTCGAGCAGCTGTCTCTCGCTCACCGGCTTGGTCTTCGCAGCGCTCTTCTCCCTCATCGTCCCTCCCGCGTGATTCAGGCGAGGGCGAGCGAGGGCCTTGCCCCCGCCCGCCTCTGCTCTGTCCTTAAGGCGTGACCCGCAGCCGCACCGTCGGCGAGTTCCCCGGCTCGTAGGGGAATCCGACCGTGCGCCTGACCTGGGCCCGCATCGAGTAGCTGGTCGGGCTGGCGGTTCGGGTGAAGCGGTAGCCGACGTTGAAGCGGCCTCCCGCTCTGGTCCGGTAGCGCCGATACACGCGCCACCCCTTGCCGCTCTTGACCTGCAGGACGACGACCACATTGTCGTTATGGGGACCGGGCAGCTCGCCGTGGAACCATGCCTTGTGCTTGTTGTGGACGACCTTTCTGCGGAGCTTCAGCGTCGGCGCCACACGGGTCAGCGCAGTCGCTCTAGCTTCGATCTGGCGCTGATCGGCGCGGTAGGCCGTCGTGATCTCACGTGAGGGGCCGGCCACCAGGGGAAAGGCGTAGCGCCCACCCCCGCCGGTCATGGCGAGGCCGAGGAAATCTCGCCCGCCATCGGTGATGACGCGGCTGAACACGCAGACCGCGGCGCCGGTTACCGGCCCGCCCGGGCCGGTCAGGGAGCCGCTCACCGTCGATGGCTCGCCCTGGGCGAGAATCAGCTGCGGCTCGGCTCGCTCGCCGATGCCGACGGCAAGCGTCTGGCCCCCAGCTACCTCGGAGCGGGCGCAGTCATAGGAGAGCGGCACCTCGGCCGGCGCTCCGACATTGCCCTCCGCGTCAGAGAGCCAGAGCCTCAGGCTGTAGGCGCCGCGGCCTCGCGGCGTCTCCAGCTCCCCGATTCGCTCGGGATTGCTGGCGGCGATGTCTCTCGTAGAGACGACGGGTTCACCTGAGCCGTTTAGCACCTGGTAGTGCAGGGCGTCGATCGGCGCCCCATCGTCGGTGACGTTCCGCCAACGGACGTCGAAGCGCTGGGCCGAGCGCGGGGTCTCTGGGCTCGTGACCGAGAGGTCCTGCGGGGCGGCGGGCGGCGTCGTGTCGTGGGGGATCGCGACCGTTGCCGCCGGGCCGGCGAGCCCGACCTGATCTTCGAGCCAGACGCGAAGGCGATAATCGCCAGCTGCGCTCGGACCGTCGATGGAGTCCAGCTTGGTCGGGTTGGTGGCGGTGAGGACCTTCTCGGGCACGACAACCCTGCCCGCCTCATCGACGATGTTGTAGTGGACCTTGGCGATCGGCGACCCCGGATCGGGCGGCAAAGTCCAGGCCGCCCCGAAGCTCGGCATGTAGCGCGCCGGGTTGGAGGTGAGGATCGAGAGCCCGGCGGGCGCCGCGGGCGGATGGTTGTCTACGCGCACCTGGCGCTGGTCGCAGCTCTCTCCGCCGGTTCCGAGCAGCCCGACAGACTGTCCGTAGTCCTGCGAGCAGACCGCCGCGGTGTGGGTGCCGTCGGAGAACTTCGCGGTGTCGAGGGTGTAGCTGTGGTGGGGGACGGTGGGGCAGGGGCGGAAGTCCCTCGCGAACTCGCCGACGCCCGGGTTTGAATCGAGGTTGCACTCGGCGCGGTGGTCGATCGTGTACTCGGTCGCCCCGTCAACTCGCACCCGCTCGAAGCGGATGCCCGACCCTTCCTCCCAAACGCCCCAGGTAAGAGCCTGCGGACCGCGGACCCAACTCCCCGACAAGAGGCCCGATTTGGGATTGTCCAGGACGGTCCGGGGATCCCAGGTATCGCTCAGCGTCAGAACCACGCTATTGGCGTCAACCGCATTGAAGTTGGTGCGGTCGCAACCGGCCTGGCGAAAGCAGGTCATCTCGAAGACAAAACGGCGGTACTTGCCGATGCCCTGAAACGGCCAGAGGTGCGAGGCGAAAGTAGAGGTGTTCGCCCAGCAGACTCCATCGCAGCTTCCGTTCTGGACACCGGAGCCCTGCATCAGGACGTTGTTGGTCGAGCCGTCCCAGCCCTCCAGCCAGTAGCGGCCGCGCCAACCGTCGTTAAAGGCGTTCGGCATCCGCGTGTAGCCGCCGCCCTGGGCGAGGTCCACATAGGCGGGCACCGTCCAGGACATGCTGCCGAAGGCCGAGTAGCCGGCGCTGCCACCGGACTGGTTCTCGGCGATCCGCAGGTAGCCGTTGTTGCCGGCCGGAAACGGCAGCCCTGCTCCACAGTGGTTCTCGAAGGAGAAGATTCCCCCCGGGTTCTGCGAAGAGGCGGTGTTGGTGGCGGTCTGGAAGCTGCCGGAGCCGTTGCCGGCCCCACACAAAACCATTCGGTAGAGGCTCGCATCGGCCGTTGCCGTGCAGAACACGGCAACGGCCATGCAGGCCAGTATCAGGCAGTAGCTGACTAGCGCCGCTCCGGAGAACGGCGTGCGCGATCTAGAGGACATGACGGTCCCTCCTGTATTGATTCCCTGCCGATCGGGCTCCGAGGTCAGCGCCTGGGCTTTCCTCCCTGCCAACGTGAGCTCCGCATATGTGGTGGAGCGGAGCTGTCGTTGGAAGTGGGCGTTCCAGCGATCTGGCTATTTCGTACGTTGAGAAAACCCCGTGTCGCTCAAGGGTTTCTAAAGATGGCACCCGTATATCCGTCGAGCCTCCAGGCCAGCTCGCAATTGCATCGGTGCCGGTGTGTGGTCCTTGCCGCACACCACCCCAAGTGCCGGGGGCCTACGAGTTCGCCCCCCCGACTTTCGTTTAGGTCGTGCTAGCTCCCGATGCGAGATCAGCGGAGCGGAGGGTTGACCGCCTCCGAGGCTCCACAGGAAGACGGCAACAGGTGGTGCTCTTGAAGCCGGGCAAGGCGGCCGTCATCGTCTCTGTCTAGGGGAGGAACAGCGAATGCTCGCCGGAGGAGTCTGTCCACCGCAGGAGGAGAACTCCGGTGATCTCAACGCTTTGGATTTCCAGATCCGAGCCTTCGGCGAGGACGGTTACCTTGGAGTCCCTGTCGCAGAGGCCGAGGACGCGTTGCCCCTGGCGGGTGTAGACCCAGGCCAGATTGCCCTTCGGGCTCAGGGTCAGCCTGCGGAAGTTCTGATCGGGCGTCTGCGCCCAGCCGCCGACCTCGCAGCGAGAGAGGTGGTGGGATCTTGCGTCGAGGACCCGCAGCCAGGTCGATCCCCAGTCCGTTCCTTCGAGTTGGCGTTCGACCGCGGCGATCGAGAAGTCCCGGACCGTCACGGGCGCAACGACCGCGGCCGACCACCGGGCGCCGCCGGGCGGGGATGGTCCGAAGCGGATCGTCCGCGGCAGCGCCGGACCGCAGGCCCGAACCCTCTGAAGATCCTCCCCGTCACGGTCCTCAAAGACCCGTAGCTCGGGTCCGCGAGCGAGCGTCCTCACCGCCGAGGAGTGCGGGCCGCAGCGAAGGGTGCCGAGGGGGCGCTCCTCTCCCGAGACCTGGGCGGCGAGGCCGAGAAGAAGCCCGGCGATCAGGAGGCACGGCGCCAACCGCTCACCGTTCGCACCTGCCCCTCGCCAGCCCATCGCCTCAGAAACCTTCGTAGCTTTTATCGCGGTAGAGGAGTTGCCCGTCGGCGCTGAAGGTGGCGACCCCGGTGACGAAGCCTTCCGGGGGGTAGTAGTGGACGAAGTAGCGCATGTTTCGCAGCCAGACCACCTTCTTTCGGAGCTGCGCCGCTGGCGCCTTCGGCCGAACCAAGACACGCTTGTTGTTGCTGAGGGTGAAAAGGATTTTCGCGACCTCTCCCCGGACGGCGCCGCTCACAACCCGGTAGGAGCCGTCTTCCAAGAGGTCGTCTGAGGACTCGATGTTGAAGTGGCGGTCCAAGTGCCCGCCAGCCGGGATGCCGGTTCCCCAGCCCCATTGGGCCGCCCCGTCCAGGCTGAACTCCATCCCAAAGAGCCATTCGGCGCAGCTTGAGTTGTTGCCGATCGTCCCTTCCACCGACCAGACCCAGCCGCTCGGGCTCGTGCCTTTCGCCAGGGGGACCCCGTGGCGCTCGATGCAGCCCGCCTGGGCGCCGGCGCAGAAGATGAGGAGTGAAAGCGCCGCCACGAGGGCAACGATTGGGCGGCGCCGCATCGGCGGCATATTACTCAGCGATCGGGCGATAACCGCTATAGGCATTCGGTTAATCTGCGCCGATGAGACCGGCGGGCGCATTCATGGGGATCGCCCTTGCCGCCCTCCTCCTCATCCAGGACGCGCCCGCCTCGGCGACCGATGGGCAAAGGCGCGATCCTCGGCTGAAAACCGACGGGCGCCTGCGCCCGGGGCACCGCGAGACCGTCTGGGTGAAGGGGTTTCCCGGAAGCGGGATCGTTGAGATCTCCTTCTTCCCGACCGCCATCTGCGAAGACGAATGCGCCGGGCGAACCTTTCGAGCTGGGCGGACCGACGCCAAGGGGGGCGGTCGGCTTCGGGTGCATGTCCCGGGAACCTTCATCGACCATCGCCACCGCTCTGTCTTCTTCCGCGACGGCGAACGCATCGAGGTAATCGCGACCTGGGAATCTTCTCTCCACGACTTCGACTTCGCCGAAGCGCAGCCCGAACCGATCTTGGTCAGAGATAAGCGGCCTTCGCGATGAGAGATCTCACCGCTCTGCGCCGCGGCGCGCTGGTGCTCCTCGTGCTTTGCATGTGCCTGCTTTCGGCATCCCCTGCAGTCTCTTCTTCCTCTGACCGCCTGCGTACGGGGGAGAGCGATCCGGTGTATGTGCCGAATGCCTTCCGCCTTTCGGCCAGCAACGGCTTCACCGTCGATGTGTTCGGCATCCAGGCATTTCGAGGCCGCCCGGCCAAGCTGGTCATCTACGTCCGGAAGGGAGCCACCGGAGTCCAGTACATCGCTCCGGGCACGGTCACCGAAACCTCCATGCACGCGGACCTGGGCGATCTCGGAATTGTCGCTCTGGAGTTCAAACGCACCGATCAGGCCGTCCGTGTGCCTTGCGGCAAAAGGAAGATCCCCTTCGATACCGGCGCCTTTGAGGGCACCTTCCGATTTAACGGCGAGGAAGGCTTCGCCGAAGTCGAAGCGACCACGATCCCGGGGGATCCGAACTTCGTGGCATCGGTCTACTGCAGCGACGCAGAAGAATGGGTCGGTGGCCCCGAAGTAAGCTCAAAGGGATCGCCCGGGGCTGAGCTCTATGTCCGGAATCCTGGGCTCGGCGCCGAACTCAACGTGCGAAAGCGGCGGCCGGATGCCGCCGCCGAACTCGCTGCCTGGTCCGCTGAGTACCGCGACGGCATCGCGATCGCCCGCTACATCGAACGCTGGGTGCCGCCTGGGGCGTTCGTGTATGACCGGCGCCGCCGCAGGGCCGTCCTCCGCCCACCGGAGCCCTTCTCGGGCGTCGCCCGCTTTGACTCGACCAAGAAGGCCGGGCAGCGGTGGAGCGGAAACCTGACGGTCGATCTGCCGGGGAAGAGGTCGGTACCTCTGGTGGCTCCAGGCCTTCGCGCCACCCTGCGCGCCATCGGCTAGTCCCGAAGGCCATCAACCTACCGCCCGTCGTCCGTAGGGGCGAAAGGGGACGACCGCTGCGGTCGATCACCGCCGGTTCGGCACTTCAGGACGGACATGCGTGGGAGCACCAACCTCGGCGTCTCACCGGCTGCGGCCGCTCTGCCTCTTGCCGGCCTCCTCGTCCTCATTGCCTTCGTGATGGGCATCGCCATCGCCGCCGGCGGGGCGGGAGCGTGCGGAGGAGGATCCCAGTCGGAAACCACCGGCACGCTCAGCGGCGGGGTGCCAAAACGCTTCGCCCCGATCTATCTGGCTGCGGCGGCGAAGTACCGGCTCGGTTCCCGCGGGGCGGCGATGCTCGCTTCGATCCACTTCAACGAGACGACGTTCGGCACGAACACCGTCAACACCACCGGCTCCGGCGCGGAAGGGCAGATGATGTTCATGCCCGAAACCTGGGCGATGTACGGGGTCGACGCTAACGGCGACGGCCACAAGGACCCCGAAGACCCCGAAGACGCGATCTTCGCCGCCGCCCGCTACCTGCGCGCCTCCGGGGCGCCGGGCGACTGGCACGAAGCGATCTTCGCCTACAACCACGCCGAGTGGTACGTCGATCGGATCTTCGCCGACGCCAAGCGCTTCGCGGGCGGCCTAGCGAGACCCGCGGAGATCAGCGCGGGAGGCTGCGGGCCATCCGTCGGCGGCGAGGCGATGCTGCGCCACGCGCAGCGTCTCTTCCGCCCGCGGGAGTTCAAGCCACTCCCAGCTCGTCTCATGGCCGACGGATACGCGCCGCAGGAGGTGGACGCCCGGATTTGGCCCGATGCCGTCTGGCTGATCGAGCACTACGAGCTGCGGGTGACGGCAGCTCGGGAGGGCGGTCATCAGACCCACGGCGATGGCACGGCGATGGACCTCGTTCCGGCGCCTGGTGGAAGCTGGGACGGCACGGCGAAACGCGCCGCCCAGGTCCTCGGCTGGGAGGAAGGCTGCGGGGCTTCCGGGACGGCGCCGGTGTGTCCACTCGTGCCCGCGATTCAGTTCGTTGGCTACAACGGTTATCCGCTCCACGGCGATCCGCAGCACTCAAGTCTCCCGCACCTGCATGTCTCGTGGAAGAGCTCGGGGTTCGGGAGCTGCCCGGGAGTCGTTTGTGGCCCCGAGGAGTGGGTCACGGTTTTCCCATTGGCCTGAAGGCGTGTTGGGCTACGCAATGACCATGCTCGTCAACGCCTCTTGCGCCCGCTCGGACTTAGTAGGCGCATAGTGACGCCTCGTCGTAGAGGTGTCGCTATGCCGTAGAACCTCTGCGACTACGTCTAGCGGCTGCTTCTTGTCGTTAAGCGCAATCGTCGCCCAGGCCCGCCGCATCGCATGGGGCGTGACCATCGAGGTCCATCCATCCGCCGCATCCCAATGGCTCGGGGCCTTTCGCAGACCGACGCCGGCGCGGACGCCGACCCTTCGAACCATCTTGTAAATCTGCGTCTTCGTCATTGGTCGGCCGCTGCGCGTCATCAACACGAAGGCTTTCTCCGGATCGGCTAGAGCGGCCGCCATCCCGGGGTGCTTTTCAGACTCTTCAAGTTGCCATTTGCGAAACCGACGCAGCTCGCGCAAGAGCGGTGGGGCAATCTCCCAAACGTCAACCTTGTCTCCCTTTCCGACGGTTTCCCATTTGCCGAGCTTGAGGTCAATGTCAGGCCACCGCGCATCCGCAAAGGTTTGGTTTCGCGAGGGCGCGTAGAACGCCCACCTGATCAGCAGCCGAGCCTTCGGAGAGCCTGGGGCGGCAAAGAGCTTTTTGACCTGATCCTGCGTGGGGGTGAATCCCATTTTGTGAACAATGCGCGGCGCGGGGATCATCGCCGTCGGATTGATGTCCGGCAAATCCTCTTCAACCTGGAAATGCAGATAGAGAAAACGGAGGCCGGACAGGTAGCCCTTCCGGGTCGAAGCCGAATAGCCTTTGCCGCTCCTGCCGTCCGGGTAGCCCCTGACCTTGCACCATTCGCAGCTCAACCGGGAGTCGTGAGGTTTTAGTCCGCCCTTCTGCTCTAAGTGGGCCATGAAGAGGAGAACGTGCTTGCGCTTAACGGTGTAGAGCGTCTTTCCGTGGACGCTTTGGATGTACTGGGAAAAGTGTTCGATGAACCCGCGGTATTCCTCGCGAGTCTCCTCTTTACCTACGCCGGCATGGTTGACAAGGATGGCCTCGGCGATCAACTGCTTATCGGTCAGTTCCATTCGTAGCTCCTCGTAGAGATCGAGGAACCGAGATGAGGTCGATCCGGCCGCCCCAGCCAGCTTCTTGCTTTCGCGCGTCGGCACGTAAGGGAAGTGCCGCAGCGGAAAACATCGCCCCGGCAAATGCTCTGTGGCGACTCAGGTGGGGTGCTTCGGTCGACATCTCATGGCTCGTTCCTCGGAATTACGAGGACGGCCCGCCCGATCCGTGCCCTAGAGCCAAATGCGAAAGGGATACGAACCCCCATCGGATTTTTGGCTCCAGAGTGCAGAGTGCGAAGCGGCTGAAGGGATTCGAACCCTCGACCTTCTGCATGGCAAGCAGACGCTCTAGCCAGCTGAGCTACAGCCGCACGAGGGGCATTCTAGCTGTGGCGGGGAGCTTGGCGCGGTAGCCTCATCCGCGAGGGAGAAATGCTTTTCCGCCAGATCATCCACGAGGACCTCGGCTGCGCCTCCTACTTCGTCGCCGACCGCGAATCCGGGGTCGCCGTCGTCGTCGACCCGCAGTGGGACATCGACCCCTACCGGGCGCTGGCGAGGCTGCACGGGGTGAAGATCGGGCACGTCCTGGAGACCCACAACCACGCCGACCACGTGTCCGGGCACGGGCGCCTCTGCCGCAGCACCGGGGCCACGGTCCACGTCCACGAGTTGGCCGCGGCCGAGTACCCGCACGAGGCGTTCTCGCACGGCTGGAAGCTGGAGGTCGGCGACCTCGTGGTCGAGGCGGTCCACGCTCCCGGCCACCGCCCCGAGCACACCTGTTTCCTGCTCAGCGACAAGAGCCGCGGCGGCGATCCGTGGGCGCTCCTCACCGGCGACTCGCTCTTCATCGGCGACGTCGCCCGCCCCGACCTCGCGGTCGAACCGCGCGAAGGGGCCGCCGACATGTTCCGCTCGCTGCACGAGCGGCTGCTGACGCTGCCCGACGAGGTCGAGGTCTGGCCCGGGCATCTCGGCGGCTCGCTCTGCGGCGGCTCCGGGCTCGACCTCAAGTGCTCGTCGACGATCGGCTTCGAGCGCCGCCACAACCGCGCCCTGCAGATCGCCGACGAGGCCGAGTTCGTCTCCGACCAGGTCGGCTCGCTCGGCGACAAACCGCCGAACGTCGAGCGCATCGTCGGCCTCAACCGCGGCCCGCTGGTCGAGGACTTCGGGACGCCGGCGCCGCTCAGCACCCATGAGGTCGAGGAGCTGGTGGAGGGGGGCGCCGTGGTCATCGACGGCCGCACCAACGAGCAGTTCGACGAGGCCCACATCGAGGGCGCGCTCAGCGCCTCCGCCTACGACACCGGCTTCGCGACCAAGGTCTCCCGCGTCGTCCCCGAGGGCGCCGACATCGTCGTCGTCGCCGCCTCCAGCGGCGACGAGCGCCGCGCCGCCCAGCTGCTGGCCTCGGTCGGTCTCGCCGTCCGCGGCTACCTGGACGGCGGGATGACCGCCTGGCGAACGGAGGAGCTGCCGGTGCACCGGATCGAGCTGATCGACCCCGACGAGCTCGCCCGCCGCGTTGACGGCGACGGCGGCCCGGTGGTCCTCGACGTCCGCAACGCCTCCGAGTACGCCGGCGAGCACATCCCCGGCTCGCTCCACATCCCCTACGGCGACCTTGCCGGTCGGCTCGACGAGCTGCCGCGCGACCGCACCATCGCCACCATCTGCCGCGGCGGCAAGCGCAGCGGCCTCGCCGCCTCGATCCTGCAGCGCGCCGAGTTCGACGTCGTCCACGTCGGCAAGGGCGTCGGCGTCTGGCGCGACGGCGGCCACCCGGTGCAGAGCGGCGCCCCAGCTGCCGCTTCGGCCTCCTAGGCGGTCGGCTGCCGCGGCGGGCGGGCGGCGCTACGTGCCGCCAGGTGCCGGTCGACGATGCCGGCGACCACTGGCGCCGAGTCGCCGGAGACCATCCCCACGTGTGGGCCGGGGACGCGCTCGATCTGGATCGTCCCAGCGGTGACGCGGCGCCAGACCGGCAGGGGGTCGGCGAAGAGGTGGAAGCGGCGGACGGTGGGGAGGAAGTAGGTCATCGAACCGCGGTAGGGCCGGGGTCGGTAGGCGGCGGCGAGCTCCAGGAAGTGGGCGGCGAGGCGCTGGTGCTGGGGGGAGGCGCCTTCCATCCAGGTCGCCTCCGACTCGGCGAGGGCGGCGTCGCGGTGGAAACGGGCGAAGCCGCGGCGTAGGAGGTTGGGAACGACCTTGAGGCCGGCCTCGGCCGCGGCGCGCGGGTTGCGCAGGGCGGCGCGGGCGAAGTGGAAGGGGAGCGCGAGCCGGTGAGCCAGGCGGCGGGCCGGGGTGTGGGCTTCGGTGCTGAGCTCGGCGTCGATCAGCCCGAGCCAGTCGACCTCCTGGCCCTGCTCTTCGAGCAGGCGGGCGATCTCGAAGGCGAGCAGGCCGCCGAACGAGTGGCCGGCGACGCGGTAGGGGCCCTGCGGCTGCAGCTCGCGGATCACCTTTACGTAGCTGGCCGCCATCTCCTCGACACTTTGCTGCGGCTCTTCGCCCTGCAGCCCCCGCGCCCGCAGGCCGTAGACGGGGACGTCGCCGTGCATCGCCACCGCGATCTGCCGCATGCCGAGCACGTCGCCCCAGATCGAGTGGACGAGGAAAAGTGGCGGCCCGCCCTCTCCGGAGCGCATCGGCACCAGCGGGTCGAAGTGCTTGCCGGGATCGTCGACCGCCGCCGCCAGCTCAGCG
Source organism: Solirubrobacterales bacterium (assembly GCA_035634815.1). Taxonomy (GTDB): domain Bacteria; phylum Actinomycetota; class Thermoleophilia; order Solirubrobacterales; family 70-9; genus VAYN01. Next base: position 79,130 of record DASQCF010000032.1, read on the forward strand.
ACCGTCGGCGCCTCCATCAGGACCGAGAGCGGCAGCTCGACCCCCAGCCGGTCGCGGATTTGGGTGAAGACGCGGACCGCCTGCAGCGAGGTCCCGTCGAGGGCGAAGAAGTCGTCGCCGTCGCCGATCCCGGTGATCCCGAGGACCGATTCCCAGATCGCCCGCACCTTGTCTGCGGTCGGCGCGCCGGCGGGCAGCGAGCCGACCTCGCGCGCCGCCAGCTCCGCTTCCGCCAGCTTCACGGCCGCGCCGATCTCCGCGAGCGCCTCGGGGTTCGCCAGCGCCCGCTCGTTCGCCGCCGCGCGCCCCTCGACCGCGTCGCGGCCGGCCCGCTCGGAGCGCTTGCCGCTGTGGGTGGCGGGGAGCGCTCCCACCGCGACCACCAGCTCGGGAACGTGCAGCGGCGTCGTCCGGGCGCCGATCGCGCGGCGGATCCGCAGGGTCAGCTCGGTGTCGAGCCGGTCGCCGTCGCGCAGGACGACAAGAAGGACCAGCCGGGCGCCCTCGTCGCGCCGCTGTTCGACCGCCATCGCCTCGGACACCTCCGGCACCTCCCTCAGTGCCTGGTAGATCTCGCTGGGGCCGATGCGGACCCCCTGGATGTTGAGGACGCCGTCGGAGCGGCCGTGGATCCGGGCCTGGCCTTCGGCGTCGAACTCGACCAGGTCGCCGTGCGTCCAGACCCCCTCGTTGGCGGCGAAGTAGGCGGCGTGGAAGCGGCTGCCGTCCTCGTCGTCGATGAGACCCAGCGGCCGCGAGGGAAACGGGTTGCGGCAAACCAGCTCGCCGATGGCCGAGTCCGACGGGGTCGCCTCCGTCTTCAGCGCCTGCACGTCAAGGCCAAGGCTGCGGCACTGGATCCAGCCGCGGCGGACCGGCAGGTCGGGGTGGCCGAGGACGAAACAGCCGACGATGTCGGTGCCGCCCGAGATCGACTGCAGCTTCACCGGGCCGACCTCGGTGGCGACCCAGTCGTACTGCCAGTCCCGCAGGACAGAGCCGGTGGACAGGAGCGACCGCAGCGCCTGCGGCGGGTCCTGCCGACGCGGCGAGTACCCGCTGTCCTGGCAGAGCTGCAGGTAGGGCGGGCTGGTGCCGAAGACGGTCACGCCCTCCTCGGCGACGATCTTCCAGAGCGTCTCCGGGCCGCTCAGCGAGCCGTCGAAGACGACGATCCGGGCGCCGCAGGCGAGCGCCGAGAGCTGCCAGTTCCACATCATCCAGGCGGCGCTGGTCTGGAAAAAGAGCGTGTCGGCAGGCCCGAGGTCGCCGTGCAGGCGGTGCTCCTTGAGGTGCTCGATCAGCGTCCCGCCGGCGCCGTGGACGATGCACTTCGGCGCCCCGGTGGTGCCGGAGGTGAAGAGGACGAAGAGCGGGTGGTTGAACGGGAAGCGCTCCCAGCCCTCGGCCAGCGGCTCGGGCGGGGGAGAGGCCAGCAGCTCCGCAAGGCGGAGGACTGGTCCCTCGATTCCCTCCGGCAGCGGGGAGTCGTCCAGCGCGATCGTCGCCTCCAGCGAAGGGAGTGAGGAGACGATCTCGCGCAGCTCGGCGTGGCCGCCGCCGGCGAGGAGCAGCTTCGGCGAGAGCTGCTCGAAGCGGCTGAGGATCGCCGCCGCGCCCATCTCCGGCGCCGCGCTGGAGAAGGTCGCCCCGAGGGTTGCCGCGGCGAGCGCTCCGACGATCGCCTCCGGCCCGTTGGCGGCGATCGCCACGACCCGGTCGCCGCTGCCGATCCCGAGCCGGCGCAGGTGGGCGGCCAGGCGGCGGACCTGCTCGCGCAGCTCGCGGCGACTCAGCTCCCGGCGGGAGCCGTCGCCGCGGCGGGCGAGGAGCGCCACCCGCTCGTCGTCCTCCTCGCTCCGCGGCTCCAGCAGGTTCTCCGCGTAGCTCAGCTTCAGCTCCGGGAAGAAGCTGGCCTCCTCGCAAAGGTCGCTCGCGCAGACTGGATCCGGCTCGCCTTCGTGGCGAAGGTCGGCCCATTCGAGGAAGAGCAGCCAGAACTCGCGGAAGCGCTCGACCGAGAAGGCGTGGAAGTCCTGCGGGCTTTCGAAGCTGCGACCGAGCCGCGATTCGCAGAATCCGGCGAACTCCGAGAGCCGGGTTCTTCCGGATTTTGCGGATAAAGCGGCGCTCTTAGCCATTTTCGGTTTTTTGACTATGCCCTGACATTTGTAAAGCCGCCCCGTTGACCATGTGCACGTGCAACGGGCGTCGTGGTCGCTGACTGGTCGTCTGCGGCGCCCGTTGCACGTGCACGTGCTGTCACTCGGGCGCCCTTCCCTGAGAGAATTGCGCAGATGGAGTCTTCTCGACCCTACGACTTAGTTCTTTTTGGGGCAACGGGGTTCACCGGCGGGCTGACCGCCGACTACCTTGCCGCCAACGCGCCGGCCGCGATGAAGTGGGCGCTGGTCGGTCGCAACCGCTCGAAGCTGGAGGCCGTCGCCGCCCGTCTCGCCGCCGCCGCGCCGCAGGCGCCGGTGCCGGAGATCGTCGAGGCCGACGCCGGCGACGCCGAGGCGATGCGCAAGGTCGCCGAGTCGACCCGGGTCGTCGTCACCACCGTCGGCCCCTACATCTTTTACGGCGGGCCGCTGGTGGCGGCCTGCGCGGCCGCCGGCACCGACTACTGCGACCTCACCGGCGAGCCGGAGTTCGTCGATCGCACCTGGATCGAGCACCGCGCCGAGGCCGAGCGCAGCGGCGCCCGCATCGTCCACTGCTGCGGTTTCGACTCGATCCCGCACGACCTCGGCGCCTATTTCACGGTCAAGCAACTGCCCGAGGGCGTGCCGCTGACCGTCAACGGCTACGTCCGCAGCAACGCCGAGTTCTCCGGCGGCACCTTCCACTCCGCCATCAACGCCTTCGGCCGCGCCCGTCAGACCCTGGCCGCGGCGAAGGAGCGCAAGCAGGCGGAGCAGCGGCCCAGCGACCGCAAGATCCACTCGGCGCCGGGGCGGATCCGCCGCATGCCCGAGCTCGGCGGCTGGGGGGTGCCGCTGCCGACGATCGACGGCCCGGTCATCCTCCGCTCCGCCGCGACGCTGGATCGCTACGGACCGGACTTCACCTACGGCCACAACATGCTCGCCAAGCACCTGGCGACCGTCGGGGCGCTCGGGGTCGGAGTCGGAACCGGCTTCGCGCTGGCGCAGCTGCCCCCGACCCGCAAGCTGCTGCTGAAGATGAAATCTCCGGGCGAGGGGCCAAGCGAGGAGAAACGGGCAAAGAGCTGGTTCAAGATCGTCTTCGTCGGCGAAGGTGGCGGCAAGCGCGTCGTCACCGAGGTCAAGGGGGGCGACCCGGGCTACAGCGAGACCTCGAAAATGCTCGCCGAGTCGGGCCTCTGCCTCGCCTTCGACGAGCTGCCCGAGCGCTCGGGCCAGCTGACCACCGCGGTGGCGATGGGCGATGCGCTGCTGGAGCGGCTGCAGAAGGCCGGCATCTCCTTCGAGGTTGTCGAAACCTCTCCGGCCGGGTAGAACTGGCGCCATGGAAGATCAGCAGGTTCTCGACCGCATCGACAAACTGGTCCAGGAAGAGGAGCAGCTCCTCCACCGCCACGAGGGAGAGGGGCTCGACGACGACGAGCACGCCCGCCTCGAAGAGCTGAAACTCCAGCTCGACAAGGCCTGGGACTACCTCCGCCAGCGCCGCTCCTTGCGCGAGGCCGGCGACAACCCCGACGACGCCAGCATGCGCGACGGCGGCACCGTCGAGGACTACGAGCAGTAGGACGCCCGAACCCCGCCACTCCGGCTACCCTTCACCGGTCTCCCGGCGCCTTGGCGGAGTGGCTACGCAGCGGCCTGCAAAGCCGTTTACACCAGTTCGATTCTGGTAGGCGCCTTCGGCTCTAGCAAGCCATAGTTGGCTTGCTAGAGCCGTGTGCGCGGCCTATTTAGGCCGCTCCTTCGTCCGGCTGAATCCGGTTGTTGGCGATTATCTGGGTGTGAAACTGGCCCACGACTGGCCCCCGAGTCCGAGACAGATGCAAGAAAGGCAGGAGGGAGCCAAGCCAATAGACCAAGCCAACGTTCATGGCGCTGCGTTCCTGGGGGGTATCGGCCCGCTCAGGCCCGGCAGGTCGTCCGTTGCCGGAGGAGGGTCATTGTGGACTTGGCGGTGGTGGCCACCCGCCCCATCGCTCGCATACTCGATCGTCGGCGACACATCCGGCTCCAATGGATTCTCTCTGATCCGGTCGATCACATCCTCCAGCTTGACCGAGGTTGGGTCGAAGACCTTGAGATGGTCTTGACCGTGCTTAGTGATCGGCCGGCGGAACTCCTCGATGATGGGCTCCACCCGCTCAGTGGCACGCAGAGCGAGGCCCCCCCGGTACTTTTGCCGCTTTCGCAGGAGACGATGAAAGGAGCCCTCTTTCGATTCGATCTCAACGATGCTTCGTTCGGCTGAATGAACACGATCTCGCCATCGATGTAAGGCGTCGGTCTTTGCGGCGCTCCTGGCGTTGCCATAGGCGCCGCTGTAGATCCAGTCACGCTGCTTCGGGTGTGAGTTCTCGGCGTGGCGAAGCTCGCGGCGCAGTGCTCGATACTCGTCAATGGCCCAAAGTTCAAGGTCTTCGTTGACTACGCGGGCTTCAAAGTCATGACGTCGGAGTTCTCCTGGGACGGCCAGCAATTTGAGGACCGTCCAGGCGGCGCCCGCCAGCAGGACGCCGATTGCGCCGCCCGCAAGCGCGATCCAGAGGGTTTCCGACGTGGATGCTCCCGTATCCAAGAGATCGATTCTCTCGCACCAGGGCAACCGACGTGATCCGGCGGCTTTTACAGGGAGGAGAGAACTGGGGGAGGGGAGAGGCAGAGCCGGATTTGGCTCTGCACGGGAGAGGGGCATCCGGTTGTCGCCGGTTGAATCCGGTGAGGCAGGTGGTCAACTGGCGCATCGAGAACGCCTTGCAAATCACATTGTTGGACCGATTCGCGTCGGTCTACGGCCCCGCCTGCCATAGGTCCGGCGCTACAGAATCTCCATGACAGCAGCCGTGGCAAAACACAGCACGCTCATGTAGCCAAGCCAGTCGATGACGGCTAGGCACCAGTATCCGAAATTGCTGAATGCTTTGGCAGTGGAGGAAGCTCCTGGAAGTCCTAGGTCCCGTGGTCTGTTTGCGAACCATTGAGAGCCGAATGCCAGGGCGCCCAAAGCAGCAAATCCAAGGCGCTCCCAAATGGTGAAGTCCATCAACGCAAGTAGAACAAAGACAGCTGCGTAGATCGCAGTCATCTCGACGCTATGCCGCTTCCAGAGTTCGGTAGCGGATGGAAACTTGGGCTGAGGCGCGAGCATAACTCCGTGTCGGGCACCCCACTTCATCCGGCGCTCGCCCGTCCATACAAAGGCGTAGATGGCCGCAAGGTACAAAAGGGTGCTCGCCGCTAGGCCGATGATTGCGGTAGTCAATCTCTGGCGCTCTCAGGGGATGATCGGAAACACGGGCCGCGTGAATATAGGCCCCGTCGGGGCCGGGGTCGGGAGAAGATCCCCGGGAGAGGGACCCGGTCCCCCAAAGGGGCCGTATGGCGGTGCGACAACACTTGGCTCGCTGTCCTTATATTCGAGTTCTCCTTCCACTTCCTCACACGGGAAAAATGGATTCGTCGAAGCGATGAGTTTTTCTTCGCATTCCGGTCCGTCCCAATGAATGTCAGGCAAGATCTTCTTCACCTGCTTTACGAAGTCTGCTGCGCGATCATGGGCGTATTCCTGGGCTGGGGGAGAACAAGCGAATATGCAGATCGGCATCCCGGGAAGCAGATCACGTCCGGTCAGGTCGTATCGGTTCACCGGGTTGTCCCACGCATACGGATAGCGATCAACGGACACGCCGATCCCCAGATGCCCCAGCACCGGGTCCTCCGTGGCGAAGGAGCCGAGCGCGGGGCTGTACGACCGCGCACCCATCTGGATTAGGCCGGTGGCCTGGTCGGTTGGGCGCTCCCAGGCGCCTAGGTAGCCCATTTCGAGGCTGGGGCCGGAGATCTGGTCTCCCCAAGGGTCGAAGGTTTGGCGGGATTCGGCTTCGCCGGTGGGGGCGGCGATCGCGGTGACGTCGCCGTGGCCGTCGATGAGGGGGAAACTGGTTTCCGCGCCTGAGCGCTGCTCGACCAGGCCGTGTGAGCCCCGGACGAAGCTGGTGGTGGTTTCGCCTTCGCTGTCGGTCTTGAAGGTGGGCATGTCGCCAAGGTCTCCGTAGTGGAAGACCTCGGGGGCTTCGCCGTTGTTGCGTTCGCTCAGGCGCTCCAAACCGTCGAAAGCGTAGGTGGTGGTTCCGCTGGGTCCTTCGACTTTGGCCAGATGGTCGAAGAGATCCCATGAGTAGGAGGTTTCTTCGGAGCCCTGAACCTCGCTGCTGAGGCGGCCGTCGCCGTCGTAGCTGTAGGTGGTGCCGGTGGAGGATTCCGTCGGCTGGTTCAGGGCATTGAAGCTGTAGGTGATGCCGCCAGCTTCGGTGCGGTTGCCGGCCGCGTCATAGCCGTAGCTGGTCGTGCCTTCTCCGGGCGGATCGAATTCGATCAGGCGATCGAGCGCGTCGTAGCCATAGCCCGTTTCGGTTTCGAGGCGCTGGTCGGCCTTGCTCGTCACATTGCCAGCTGCGTCGTAGCCGTATTTCAGCGATTCGAGCACGGCGAGCGGTTCGGCCGTTTTCGAGTTCGTTTCAGCTAGTCGACCGGCATCGTCGTAGACGTTGGTGGTCGTGACGCCATTGGGGCGGGAGACTTCGGTCAGATCGCCCTCGGGGTCAAAAGCGAAGCCAAGCGCTTTGCCCTGGGGATCGGTGAGCGAGGTCATCCGATTGAGTTTGTCGTAGCCGTATTCGAGCGTCCCTCGGCCGTCCACCTGTTTGAGCAGGTTCCCCCGCGAGTCGTAGCTGCGCGCGACCGACTGGCCGCGTCCGTCATTGATAGTGCTGGGCAGCCCCTCTTCGGTGTAGCCGATTTCAATTTTGTGCCCTTCGGCGTCGGTGGCGCTGGTGCGTCGATCGGCGGCGTCGTAGCCGTAGGAGCGAAGCGTCGATTCGCCCCTGCTGATTTCGGTCAGGCGATCGGCGACGTCGTAGCCGTATTCGAGGCTGCCGAGGGGGGTCGTCCGAGTCAGTCGATTCCCGGCCGGGTCGTAGGTGAAGCTGGTTTCCTTTTCCAGGGGTTGGGCGACTTCGATGAGGCGGCCGAGTTTGTCGTAGTCATAGCTCGTCGTGTTGCCCCGGGGGTCTTTGACCGAGGTGAGGTCGCCGTTTAGGTCATAGCCGTATTCGGTGCTGACCGACAGCGGCTCGTGGGCTTCGCTCATCCGGTCAAGTAGGTCGTAGTCGTAGGTAGTTTCGTTGCCGCGCGGATCAAGCAGGCTGGAGCGGTTCCCACGCGCGTCGTAGCCGTATTTCCAGATATCGCCTTCGGGGCGTTTGACTTCGGTCAGGTGGTTGGCGAGGTCGTAGACATAGCTGGTTTCCTTGCCTCGCCGGTTGACGACTTTGACCGGCTTTAGATTTCCGTTGTAGCTGACTTTCGATTCCTGGCCGAGCGGATCGACGTAGGCGGTCGGCCGCTCCATCGCATTGCGTTCGATTTTCCAGATGCCTTCGGCCGGATCGGTTACCTGCGTTGGCAGGCCATTGGCGTCGTAGGCGTATTTCGTTTTGTGGCCTCCGGGGGTGGTGAGGGCAAGGAGGTCGCCGAGAGCGTTTCTTTCGAAGGTTTCGGCTTTGAGACCGGGCGCGGACTTCGAGGTCAGGTAGTTGCGGCTGTTGTATTCGAGGCTCGTTTTGTGACCGAGGGCATCGGTTGCGCTGAGCTGGTTGCCGCGGGTGTCCCATCCGAATTCAGATTTGTGTCCGTTGGGGTCGGTCGCGGTCAGCGGTTGCCCGGAGGCGTTGTAGGAGAAGCTCGATTCGCCTCCTTCGGGATCAGTGATCTTGGTCAGGTCGTTTGCCGTCGACCATTCGTAGCTCCACGAGCTCCCACGGGCATCGGTGTAGTGCGTAAGCCGGTTTTTGGAGTCGTATTCGTAGCTGCGTTTGCCGCCTTCGGGATCGATGACCGACGTCAGGTTGCCGGCGGTGTCATGGCCGAAGGTCCATTTAGCCCCACCTGGTTCGATGATTTCAGCGACGTTTCCCGCGAGGTCGTAGGCCGTCGCAGTTGCATGCCCTAGCTGATCGGTTTCCGAGACGACGCGATTCTGGAAGTCGAAGCCATAGCTAAGTTTGCCGCCCTGTGGTTCCGTCACGACAGTTTCCCCAGCTTTGTATTCGTATTTCCATAGGTCTTCGAGACCGTCACGCTGTTCGGTTATCCGGCCCTGTGGATCGTAGGTGTTGTTCAAGATCACATTGCCGCGCGGATCAGTGATCGAAGTGATCCGATGATTGCCGTCATATGCGTATTTGGTCACGCCACCCAACGCGTCGGTGACCGTTTCGAGGTCGCCAGCAGCCGAGTACGCGTATTTGACTTCGCGGCCAGTCGAATCTTTGACGAGGGTGATGTGGTTGGAGGCGTTGTAGGAGAAGGTGAGGGTCTGCGCGGAGGGATCAGTGATCGTGGCGAGACGGCCTTCGGCGTTATAGGCATAGGTCGTTTTTAGGCCGTGGTCATCGGTGATCGAGGCAATACGGCCGCTTGAGCCGAAGCGGTAGATCACTCCCTCGAGGGTCGTTAGCCGGAAGGTCCCTTCGACCTTTGCCAGGGAATCCGTCACTCCGGAGGGCGCTTGATAGCCGCTTTCGACTTTGCCGAAGAGGTTCTGTCGTCCGTCCTGGCACACGACCAAGACGGCGCCCGATGCCAATTCGGATGCGCTGGCTAGCCCGCTCTGCGACCAGCCCGTCCCCAGTCCCGTGTCTGATTCATTTCCGGAGGAGTACGAGCGGATGAATTCCAGAGGAACCCGACTCTTATTGGAGAGCAACAGATCGCGATGGGAGTAGTTGAGCTGGCCAGTGGCGAGACTGACAGGATCGCCGCCTACCGGGCATTGCGATTCCTCTCCGCGGCACTGCCCGTTCAGTTCCGGAAGCTTTTCGCTTGGTTCCCAGTTAACGTTCGAGCTCACCGGATCGCCGCAGCCTGCGGGCCTTGGACCGCTGTCGCAACCCCAGTCGTTATGGGTCGCTGAGAGTTTGCCGGTCCCCGTGTAGTTGAGACCGTTGGCGTTTCCTCGAAAGCGGTCGTGTTCGATGGTTGGCGAGCCGGATTCGGTGACTTTGATCCCGTAGAGTTTCGCCTTGCGGATGGTCGAGTTAGCAATGAGTGGCGAAACTTTCACGACTTCGATCATGCCGCTATTGCTCGTTGATCCCCCGTAGGCCACTTCGACGTGATCGAGCACCGACGCGCCGCTGCCGCTTTCGAACTTGATGTTGCTCCATTCGCCGGGTTCTTTGCCGTTGGCGCCGGTGAAGACGACCGGGCTTTCGGCGGTGCCTTCAGCCTTC
>DASQCF010000033.1:0-5215 GCA_035634815.1 Solirubrobacterales bacterium
CTGGCGAGCGACCTCGAGTGCGAGGTCGGCGACGTGATCGAGCTCTCCTCAGACGAAGGCAAGAAGCTGGGCCGCCTCACCGTCGAGGAGATCTGGGAGCGCGACGTCAAGCGCGAGGCCGAGCAGGTCTACGGCACCACCGACGAGGCCCACCCGGGCGTCGCCGCGATCTACGAGGAGGGCAACCGCATGCTGGCCGGCCCGATCGAGGTCGACGCGCTGCCCGACCACGACGAGGCCTTCATGCGCCGCTACAAGACGCCGGCCGAGCACAAAGCCGACTTCGAGGCGCGCGGCTGGAAGAAGATCGTCGCCTTCCAGACCCGCAACCCGATCCACCGCGCCCACGAGTACCTGACCAAGGCCGCGCTGGAGACCTGCGACGGGCTCTTCATCCACCCGCTGATCGGCAAGACCAAGGCGGGCGACATCCCCGCCGACGTGCGGATGCGCTGCTACGAGGTGCTGATGGAGAACTACTACCCGGACGACCGGGTCGTGCTCGGCGTCAAGCCGGCGAAGATGCACTACGCCGGCCCGCGCGAGGCAGTCCTGCACGCGATCGTCCGCCGCAACTACGGGGCGACGCACTTCATCGTCGGCCGCGACCACGCGGGCGCCGGCGACTACTACGGCACCTACGACGCCCAGAAGATCTTCGACACGATCGACGTCGACGAGCTCGGGATCGAGCCGCTGATGTTCGAGCACACCTTCTGGTGCAACGAGTGCGAGGGCCTGGCCTCGAATAAGACGTGCCCCCACGACCAGGACGCCCACCTGTTCCTTTCGGGCACCAAAGTCCGCGAGATGCTCGGCAACGGCGAAAGGCCGCCGCACGAGTTCTCCCGCGACGAGGTCGCCGACATCCTGATCGACGCTTACAAGGAGGACTGACGACGTATGGCTGGTGAGAAGGGCTTCACCCTCTGGTTCACCGGGCTCTCCGGAGCCGGCAAGACGACTATCTCCCGAGTTCTCGAGGGACACCTGCGCGAGCGCGGCTCGAAGCTGGAGATCCTCGACGGCGACGTCGTCCGCGAAAACCTCTCGAAGGGCCTCGGCTTCTCGAAGGAGGACCGCGACACGAACATCCGGCGGATCGCCTTCGTCGCTGACCTGCTCAGCCGCAACGGCGTGCCGGTGATCACCGCGGCGATCTCCCCCTACGCGGAGATCCGCAACGAGGCGCGCCAGCTGATGGGCGACCGCTTCGTCGAGGTCTACGTCGAGGCTTCGGTCGACACCTGCGCCGAGCGCGACGTCAAGGGTCTCTACGCGAAAGCGTTCTCCGGCGAGATCAAAGAATTCACCGGCGTCTCCGACCCCTACGAGGCCCCGGAGAACCCGGAGTTCGTCTGCCACACCGAGAGCGAGTCCCCCGAGGAGTCGGCCGAGAAGCTGTTGGCCTACCTCGAAGAGCGGGGCCTGGTTCCGACTGGGGCTGCTGCTTAGTTCTTCGGTTAGCGCTCAGTAGTTGCGAGGGGCCGGGAGGCCCTTCCCGGGGGCACCGGCCTAGCGGCCGTGCTGCAGTCCCCGGGAAGGGCCTCCCGGCCCCTCTTCATTCTGCAGACGGGGTGAGTCTTTGACCATCGCCCGCCTCGAACCCGCGGCGCATCCGACTTCGGCCACACCCGGGTGGGGCCGAAGTCGGATGCGCGAGTGACAAAGCGGTGGGTCTGGGCTGCCGCTTAGTTCTTCGGCCCTCTTTTATTTCGCGAGGCGCTTGAGGACCTCTTGGTCCTCCTCCAAGAGCCGTTTCACGCGCTTCTGGAAATCCTTGTCAGCGCGCCGTTCAGCGATGTGCTTCTCGATTGCTTCACGCACCGCCTCCGATACGGGCATGCCGTCGGCCCGAGCGACGGCGGCAATTTCCGCCGCCATCTGCTCTGAGAGTCGGAGGCTCGTCGCTTTGGTGGCCATCGTTGCTGCGCGAGGTTAACGCAGAAAAGCCCTAAACTGCAGTGATGCCTGTAGTCGAAGCATCAGCGATCGATAGACAAGCGTGAAGACGCCGAGCCGACTGGCGCTACTCGGCGACCTGTTACTGATTGCGGAGAAGCAGATCGAGGTTCCCGCCGAGCAATTACTGAGAACGGTTCCTCTGCTTGCGGGAGAGTCGGCGCTAGCCACGCCCTTCATCGCTTTCGAAGAGGCTGATCCGCCCCTCAGTTCAGTCGAAGAGGCCGCCGCCTTTGGAGCCTGGATCATGCGCCGACGGCCCTTTCCAAAGGGCAACCGGGAGATCGGCTACCGGTTCATGCGCGTGATGCTGGGTGAAGCGGAAAAGCCGTGGCCGCAGACCCCAGATGCCATCTACGCAGTAGAGACGATGGTCGAGTCCTTGGAGACCAGGCTCATCAGCGAGGCGGAGTTCGTCGACTGGGTCTGTTTACGGGTGCGCGTGGCCGAAGGCGCTACGGCCTAGGCGGCACCTGCGGCTCGCCGAGGCCGTAGGTGTCGTAGGCGCCGAACTCGGCGAAGGTCTTGTGGGTGGGGCCGTGGTAGTCGGAGCTGGCGGTGGGGACCAGGTCGAGCTCGGCGCAGAGCTCCAGGAGGTGTTCGGTCTGCTCCTTGGAGTGGGTGGGGTAGTAGGTCTCGACCCCGTCGGCGCCGAGGGAGCGGATCAGGTCGTCGACCTCGGTGGGCTCGGAGATGTCCCAGTAGGGGTGGGCGATGACGGCGATGCCGCCGGCTTCGCGGATCAGCGCGATCGCCTGCTCGGCGGTCGGCCAGCGGCGGGGGACGAAGGCCTTGGCGCCGGGCACCAGGTACTCCTCGAAGAAGGGACCGAGATCACCCGTTGCACCGGCGGCGCGGGCGATATGGGGGCGGCCGATCGAGAGCGCGTCGCCGGCCTCGCGGACCGCGTCCTCCAGGTGCAGGTCGAAGCCCTCGCCCCGCAGCTTCTCGACGATCTCCCCGGCGCGGGTCACCCGCTCGTGTTGAGCCCGCTCGCAGGCTGGCGCGATCTTCGCCAGGTCGATCCAGTAGCCGCAGATATGCAGATCTTCCGCGTACTCATGCACGCAGGACATCTCAATCGCCGGCACCAGCTCGACCCCGAGCTCCTCGGCGGCCCGCTGCGCCTCGCCGACCCCGGCGATCGCGTCGTGGTCGGTGAGGGCGAGGGTGGTCACGCCGGCCTCGGCGGCTTTCGCCACCACCTCGGCGGCGGGGAGTTGACCGTCCGAGACGGTCGAGTGGCTCTGCAGCTCGATCAGCAAGACGGCGCACCCTAGCAAGGTGGAACGAATGTGTACGCGAACAATTAAATCGCTCGCAACCGCACAATTACAAGTTGTTCGGTACATTTAGTCTGTGCCTCAACCGAACAAAACGCCGCCTTCCCGTCGCGGTCGCCCCCCGCGCGAAGCCGTCTACGAACGGCTCCGGGTGCAGATCGGCGAGCTTCGCGAGCGGCTCGGCGGCCTACCCTCTCCCGACGAGGCGGACGGGATCTGGCGCGGCATCTGGCTCGAGGAGGCCCATCACTCGACGGCCCTCGAGGGGAACACCCTCGTCCTCAAGCAGGTCGAGCAACTGCTCGGGGAGGGGAGGGCGGTCGGCAACAAAGAGCTGAGCGAATACCTTGAGGTTCGCGGCTACGCCGATGCGGCCGGCTGGGTCTACGGCCAGGGGGTCGACCCGAAGGGCTGGAGCGGCGGCAAACTGATCACTCTGGCGGAGGTCCGGGAGATCCACTCGCTGGCGATGACTCCCGTCTGGGACGTGGCGCCGCACCCCCAGGCCTCGCCGAAGGAGCGCCCCGGCTCATTCCGCGAGCACGACATCGAGCCGTTCCCCGGAGGAATGCGGCCGCCGGAATGGCCGCAGGTCCCGATGCTGCTGCGGGACTGGATCGGCGACGCGCAGGCCTTGCGCAAGGTCGAGGGTCCCGAGCTTCCGGAGGCCCTCGCCGGACTGCACGCGAGGTTCGAGCAGGTCCACCCCTTCCTCGACGGCAATGGGCGCGCCGGCCGCCTCGTCCTCAACCTCCTCCTGGTCCGCCTCGGCTACCCCCCGGCGATCATCTACAAAGGCAACCGGAGCCGTTACCTGGCCGCCCTTCGGCGCGCCGATCAAGGGGATCTGGGGCCGCTGGGGGAGTTCCTGGCCCGGGCGATCCTCGACAACCTCCACAAGTTCGTCGTTCCCGCGATCGCCGGCCCCGCCCGGCTGGTGCCCCTGCCGGCGCTGGCGACGGAGAGCCTCTCGGCCAACGCCCTGCGGGTCGCCGCAACGCGCGGCCGGCTGAAGGCGGCGAAGGCCGCCGATGGGACCTGGCGGAGCTCGACGGCCTGGGTCGAGGAGTACGAAGCGAACCGCTACAAACGCGACTGAGGGGTCCGATCCGGGCGGCATGCACCGCTGCCGCCGTCCTAAATAGACTGCGCCGCCGTGTTCCAGAAGGTCCTCATTGCCAACCGCGGCGAGATCGCCATCCGCGTCGCCCGCACCCTGAAGGAGATGGGCATCGTCTCGGTCGCCGTCTACTCGGAGATCGACCGCGACGCCCCCCACGTGCGCGAGGCCGACGAGGCCTTCCTGATCGGCCCCGCGGTCCCGGCCGAGAGCTACCTGAACATCCCGAAGATCATCGAGACCGCCAAGGAGGCCGGCGCCGAAGGGATCCACCCCGGCTACGGCTTCCTCGCCGAGAACGCCGAGATGGCGCGCGCCTGCGCCGAGGCGGGGATCACCTGGATCGGTCCGCCGCCGGAGGCGATCGAAGCGATGGGCTCGAAGACCCGGGCGCGGGAGATCATGGAGGAGGCCGGGGTGCCGATCGTCCCCGGCTCGACCGAGGTCGCGGAGGATCTCGATGCCGCCCGCAAGCAGGCCGACGAAGCCGGCTACCCGGTCGCCTGCAAGGCCGCGGGCGGCGGCGGCGGCAAGGGCTTCCGGGTCGCGATGACGCCCGACGACCTGCAGGAGGCCTTCGAGGGCTCCGCCCGCGAAGGCGAGAAGTTCTTCTCGGACGATCGTGTTTACATCGAGCGCTACCTGGAGGACCCGCGTCACGTCGAGGTCCAGGTGCTGGCCGACGGGCACGGCAACGTGATCCACCTCGGCGAGCGCGACTGCTCGATCCAGCGCCGCCACCAGAAGGTGATCGAAGAATCGCCAAGCCCGTTCTTGGATGAAAAAATGCGCCGCAAGATGGGCGAGCAGGCGGTCGCACTCGCCAGGGAAGTCGGCTATTATTCCGCCG
>DASQCF010000034.1:0-5972 GCA_035634815.1 Solirubrobacterales bacterium
AACCAGATGCAAGGCGGCGGATCGCGGGTGATGAACTTCGGCAAATCGCGCGCGAAGCGAATGTCCGTGGACGCGCCCAAGATCACCTTCCGGGACGTCGCCGGGGTCGACGAGGCAGTCCAGGAGCTGCACGAGATCAAGGAGTTCCTGGAGAACCCGAAGAAGTTCCAGGCGCTCGGCGCCCGCATCCCGAAGGGCGTCCTCTTATATGGACCGCCCGGGACCGGCAAGACCCTGCTCGCCCGCGCCGTCGCCGGCGAGGCCGGCGTGCCCTTCTTCTCGATCTCCGGTTCCGACTTCGTGGAGATGTTCGTCGGCGTCGGCGCCAGCCGCGTCCGCGACCTCTTCGAGCAGGCGAAACAGAACTCGCCCTGCATCATCTTCATGGACGAGATCGACGCCGTCGGCCGCCACCGCGGCGCCGGCATGGGCGGCGGTCACGACGAGCGCGAGCAGACCCTGAACCAGCTGCTGGTCGAGATGGACGGCTTCGAGATGAAGGACAACATCATCCTCATCGCCGCCACCAACCGGCCCGACATCCTCGACCCGGCGCTGCTGCGGCCCGGCCGCTTCGACCGCCAGGTCGTCGTCGACCGCCCCGACCGCAAGGGCCGCAAGAAGATTCTCGAGGTCCACACCCGCGGCAAGCCGCTCGGGCGCGAGATCGACCTCGACACGCTCGCCGGCCAGACCCCCGGCTTCACCGGCGCCGACCTGGCGAACCTGATCAACGAGGCGGCCCTGCTGACCGCCCGCTCGGGCAGCCGCGAGATCACGATGAAGGAGCTCGAGGAGGGGATCATGCGCGTGATCGCCGGCCCCGAGAAGAAGACCAGGGTGATGAGCGAGAAGGAGCGCCTGGTCACCGCCTACCACGAGGTCGGCCACGCGATCGTCGGCCAGCTGCTCGAGCACACCGATCCGGTCCACAAGATCTCGATCATCAGCCGCGGCCAGGCCCTCGGCTACACGATCAGCCTGCCGACCGAGGACAAGTTCCTGACCACGCGCGCGGAGCTGACCGACACGATGGCGATGACCCTGGGTGGCCGCGGCGCCGAGGAGATCGTCTTCGGCGAGATCACCACCGGCGCCTCCAACGACCTCGAAAAGGTGACCGAGACGGCGAAGCAGATGGTGATGCGCTTCGGGATGTCCGAGCGCCTCGGCCCGCGCGTCTTCGGCCACGATCGCGGCCAGCCGTTCCTCGGCCGCGAGTTCAGCTCCGAGCCCGACTACTCCGACGAGATCGCCCGCGAGATCGACGACGAGATCCGCCGCATAGTCGAGAGCGCGCACCAGACCGCCAAGAACCTGCTGAACGAACGCCGCGACGACCTGGAGCGGGTCTCGAAACTGCTGTTGGAGCGGGAGACGATCGACGCCAAGGAGTTCGTCGCCCTGCTCGAAGGCAAGCCGGCCGAGGAGGTCTTCGTCGACGAGGAGGAGCCTCCGAGCAAGCCGGCCGAGCCGGTGGCCGAGCCGGAAAAGGCCGCCCGCGAGGGCTCTCGCCCGATGCCGCGCCCGAACCCGGGCTTCGCCGGCGGCGACGCTTCTTAGTTAAGAGTCCCGATGACGAGAATCATGGGGGTCGTCAACGTGACCCCCGACTCGTTCTCCGACGGGGGGCTCTACCTCGATCCCGCGGCCGCCGTCGCACATGGCCGTGAGCTTGTCGCGGCGGGGGCGGAGATCCTCGACGTCGGCGGCGAATCGACCCGCCCGGGCGCCCAGCCCGTCGGCGCCGAGGAGGAGCTGCGGCGGGTCGTCCCCGTCGTCCAGGGACTGCGGGAGCTCGACGCCGAGATCTCGGTCGACACCTCCAAGGCGGCCGTCGCTGCCGCCGCGCTCGAAGCGGGCGCCGCCATCGTCAACGACGTCACCGCCCTGCGCGGCGACCCGGAGATGGCCTCGCTCTGCGCCGAGCGCGGCGCCACCGTCGTCCTCATGCACATGCTGGGCGACCCGCGGACGATGCAGGACGACCCCCGCTACGACGACGTCGTCGCCGAGGTCAAGGCCTTCCTCGCCGAGCGGTTGGCGGCCGCCGTCGCCGCCGGGATCGCCGCCGAGGACGTCTGGCTCGACCCCGGGATCGGCTTCGGCAAGACCCCCGCCCACAACATGGAGCTGCTGCGCCGCCTCGGCGAGCTGCGCGAGCTCGGCCGCCCGCTGGTGGTCGGCACCTCGCGCAAGAGCTTCATCGGCAAGGTCGACGGCTCGGGGCCGGGCGAGCGCCTGGGTGGGACCGTCGCCTCCTCGGTCCTCGCCGCCGCCGAGGGGGCCGAGGTCCTGCGCGTCCACGACGTCGCCGAGGTCGGGCAGGCGCTGGCCGTGGCCACGGCGATACTCGGGTAGCGTCTCCGGCATGGAGTCGCACGACAACGGGATCGAGTCGAGCGCCGAGATCGAGCTGCGCGGGCTCTCGGTCTACACCCATCACGGCGTCTCCGAAGCCGAGCAGGAGGTGGGGCAGCGGCTGGAGTTCGACATCTCCTTCGACGTGCCCGCCTGCGACGCGGTGCTGACCGACCGGCTCGAGGACACCGTCGACTACGCCCAGGTCTGCGACATCGTCGTCCTTGCCGCCACCGAGCGCAGCTACAAGACCCTGGAGCGCCTCGCCCAGGTCGTCGGCGAGCGGCTGATGGAGCGCTACGGGTGCGAGTCGGTGCGGGTCCGCGCCGCCAAGCCCGAGCCGCCGCTGCCGCTGGCGATCCAGGAGGTGGCGGTCGAGGTCACCCAGGAACGGACGGCCGAAGAAGACGACGAGAACGGGGGCTAGCCGGGTGGCCGCGTCGCGGACCGGCTATCTAGGCCTCGGCTCCAACGTCGGCGACGCCGCCGGCCACCTGCGGGCGGCGGTCGAGCTGCTCGAAGCCGAGGGCGTCGAGGTCGAGGCCGTCTCCTCCACCTACGTCACCGAGCCGGTCGGCGAGATCCTCGACCAGCCCGACTTCCTCAACGCCGCCGTCCGCATCCGCACCGAGCTGGAACCCGAGGAGCTGCTCGACGCCTGCAAGCGGGTCGAGGCCGAGCGCGGCCGCTCCTTCGACGCCCCCCGCCACAGCCCCAGGCCGCTCGACGTCGACCTGCTCCTGCTCGGCGACCTCGAGCTCTCGACCGAGCGCCTGACCCTGCCGCACCGCGAGGTGACGACGCGCCGCTTCGTCCTCGTGCCGCTGCTGGAGCTCGACCCCGAGCTGACGCTCCCGGACGGGACCCGCCTGGCCGAAGCGCTAACTTGGCTACCCGGAGGGGAACGGGTCGACAAATGGGGACGTCTTGCGTCGCTGTCAGACTCGCAAAGAGAAAGGGGGTAGGCCGATGAAGAACAACGTGCACGTCGTTCCCGGTGACGGTGGTTGGGATGTGAAGATCGAGGGCGGAGGGAGGACGGACCATTTCTCCACCCAGCGGGAAGCAATGGAAGCCGGGCGCGAGCTTGCGCGCGGCAACCGCTCCGAGCACATCGTCCACGGTCGCGACGGCCGTATTCGGCAGCGCGATAGCTACGGGCGCGACCCCTTTCCGCCGCGCGGCTAGAGGCCATCTACCCCCGCTGCTATCTTCGATGAGCTGGCTGAGAGAAGGTTCGCCCTAGCGAGCTTCAGGTCTAGGCCCTTGGTCGGCACATCTTTGGCCCCGCTTCGGCGGGGCTCTTTTTCATCCCGGATACCACACCGAGTCCTGCCAGATGTGAGGCTCGATTCTCTTCTCCCATAGCTTCTCGACCGCTTGCGCCGAGCGATCGGCCCGCACAAGCCCAGCGCGTATCTTGCGCACGCGGGCAGCTATGTAGGTGGCGCAATCGGCGAGCTGAATTGCCCCGTTGCTGTGAGAGGGGACGAAGTGAATGGTGTCCACGATGTGGTCGATCTGCTCCGGTTGCCAGCCCCAGGAAGTGCCCAGCTCTTGGTAGTTGGCCAGGTCCCGAAGTGCCGTGTCCTCCACCTCTTTTGCCTCGTCGGCCACCAGAAGGATCTTGCAGCCACGTTTGCGCGCGAGCCTCTCGATCGACTCGATGCTGAACATCAGGGCGATGTCGTGAGGATGCTTGGGGGAGGGGTAGCGGCGTTCGAGGCCAGCCTTCTCCACCCCTCGGATGACGATGTCGGCTTCGGCGAGCTCGATACCTCGCAGCACTTCGTCGAAGATTTCGATGCGCCTTTCCGGCGTCATCTCGGAGAAGTCACCCCTGGAGGCGAATAGATCGCTGCCGTGGAACTCGAAGTCGGGTCGGCTACAGGCGCCAGGGCAGTGGCGGCGGCCCATATCCCGTATGTGCCGGTGAACGTGGGGAATCTTCTCCTCGTCGATCACGACGCTGAGGATCAGATGGATGGGTTGCTGAGCCTCGTCCAGCTTGCGACCGGTGTTCCCGGCCTCGTCCATGTACGCGAAGCGCATGTATCCCCCTGCTAATACAGATGTCTCCCGCTAATCGGGAGGGGGGCAGCCTAGCGGGACGGTGAGGCGTTCTCGTTGCGCAGCGGCGCCAGCCACTCGGCCGGTAGCACCGGCGGCATCTTTCCCGGGTAGTTCGGGACCAGGCGCCGGGCGAGCTCGGCGGCGGGGCGGTTTTCGATCGCCGGGCGGAGGTCGTCGAGAGTCATCGCCAGGCCGATGCTGGGAGCGATCTGGAAGTCGGCGGCGTTCAGCTGGGGGCCGTTAATCGTACCGCCGGCGATCAGCGCGTCGACCTTGTCGAGCAGGGCCGGCAGCGCCGCGAGGGCGCGGCGGGCGTTCTCGTCGCTGGCTTCGTTGAAGCGGGCCGAGAGGGCGACGACCGGCGCCGCGGTCTTCATGAGGAGGCCGAGCGGGGCGCCGAGGCGGGCGCCCTCCGAGTAGGAGCGAAGCGGCTCACGGTCCTTCTTGATCCCCCACCAGAGGATCTGGCGGACCGGGTGCTGCAGCTCCTCGTCGCCGAAGTGCTCGGCCTCTTCGACCGCGGCCCGCTGCTCGGCGTCGGCCGGGAGGAGCGGCGGCTCGGGGCGCAGGCGGTCGAGCTCGCGGGCGATCGGCCGCGAGCCCTGGATCTTGTCGCCCTCGATCTTCAGCGCCGGCACGGTGTTGCCGGGGAAGCCGACGGCGCGCAGCACGCCCTTGGAGATCACCGGCAGCAGGTCGGTGCGCTTGTAGGGGATGCCCTTGTGGTCGAGCATCAGCTGCACGGCGATGCTCGGATGGGAGGCCGGGATGACGTATAGGCGTGCGTTCATCGGGCGATCCTAAGCGGAAACGGCCACGACTGGCTACCCAGCCAGTCCTCCGCCCGCGATAATCGCCCGATGCTCCTCGCGGTCGACGTCGGCAACACCCAGACCCACCTCGGCGCCTTCGAGGGCGAGGACCTGACCGAGCACTGGCGCTTCCAGACCCGCTCCGGCGCCACCGGCGACGAGCTGGCCGAGCGGATCGCCGGTCTCTTCTCGCTCTCGGGGATGGCCTTCGGCGACGTCGACGCGGTCTGCGTCTCCTCAGTGGTGCCGCCGCTCGGCAGTCAGTTCGAAGAGCTGTCGCGGCGCTACCTGAAGGCCGACTGCCTGACGATCGGGCCCGGGGTCAAGACCGGGATGCCGATCCGGATCGAGAACCCGCTGGAGGTCGGCGCCGACCGCCTCGTCAACGCGATCGCCGCCTACGACCGCTTCGGCGAGGCGTGCGTCTCGGTCGACTTCGGAACCGGGATCAACATCGACGCCGTCTCCGCCGACGGCGAGTACCTCGGCGGCGCGATCGGCCCCGGGCTCGCGCCCTCGCTCAGCGCCCTGATCGAACGCGCCGCCCGGATCACCCGGATCGACCTCGAAGAGCCGACCGAAGCGATCGGCCGCTCGACCCGCGCCGCGATCCACTCCGGCTTCATCTACGGCTTCGCCGGCCTGATCGACGGCATTGTGCGCCGGATCGAGGAGGAACTGCCGAACCCGAGGCTGCTCGCCACCGGCGGCTACGCCGCGACCGTC
>DASQCF010000035.1:0-38879 GCA_035634815.1 Solirubrobacterales bacterium
GCGGGATCACGACATCGGCCTTGTCGCGGCCGGCCTCGAGGTTGATCGAGTTGACGATCGCGCGTCCCGGGATCTGCTCCAGGGCCGCCTTGATCACATCGGGCTCGGTCGAGTCGACCTGGATCGGCGCCGGCTGGGTGAGGGAGATCCGCTTGACGACGGCGCTCATCTGCTCGTCCTCGTCCTGGCGCTCGGTCAGGGCGACGCAGGTGTCGAGCACGTGGGCGCCGCCTTCCACCTGGTCTTCGGCGACCTGGACGAGGCCGTCGTAGTCGTCGGCCAGCAGCAGCTCCTTGGCCTTTTTCGAGCCCTGCGAGTTGACCCGCTCGCCGACCAGGGTCGGGCGCGGCTCCTGCACCAGCGGGGTCGAGGTCATCATCGAGGAGACCTCGATCGGGCCCGGGGCGGGGCGCTCGCCCGGCGCGCGGCCGTCGACCCGCTCGCGGATCGCGGCGATGTGCTCGGGGGTGGTCCCACAGCAGCCGCCGACGATGCCGACGCCGTAGCGCTCGACGAACTCGCCGAGCGTTGCCGCCAGGGGCTCGGGCTTTTCCGGGAAGATCGTCTCGCCGTCGGGGCCCTGCAGCGGCAGGCCGGCGTTGGGGATGCAGTGGACCGGCGCCGGGCAGGTCTCGCCGAGGAAGCGGATCGCGTCGCGCATGTCCTCGGGGCCGGTCGAGCAGTTGAGGCCGATCACGTCGACGTCGAGTGCGGTGAGCGTGGTCAGCACCGACTGGATGTCAGTCCCGAGCAGCATCTTGCCGCCGTTGGGCAGCAGCGAAACGCTGCATTGGATCGGCAGCGTCCGGCCGGTCTTCGCGAACGCCTCGCGGGCGCCGAAGATCGCCGCCTTGACCTCGAGGATGTCCTGGGCGGTCTCGATCATGATCAGGTCGGCGCCGCCTTCGACCAGGCCCTGCGCCTGCTCGGCGAAGACCTCGACCAGGCGACCGAAGGAGATGTCGCCGAGCGTAGGGTCGGTGGAGGCGGGGAGGAAGCCGGTCGGCCCGATCGAGCCGGCGACGAAGCGGTCGTCCCCGGCAGCCTTGCGGGCGATTTCCGCGGCTTTGACGTTGATCTCAAGCGTGTGCTCGCCCAGACCCCACTCCTCGAGCTTCAGCCGCGAGCCCTGGAAGCTGTCGGTCTCGACCACCTCGGCGCCGGCCTCCAGCATCGAGGCGTGGACGCCCTCGATCACGTCGGGCCGGTTCAGCACCAGCGCCTCGTGGCACTTGCCCTCGAGCCCGCCGTAGTCCTCCTGCGTCAGCTCGAACATCTCCAGCGTCGCGCCCATGCCGCCGTCGAAGACGACGACGCGCTCGCGAGTTGCAGCTAGATAGTCACGCTCAGCCATGAACTTAAAGAGGCTACCGAGGCCGTTCTCCTTGAGTTCCTCCCTCGACAGTTCAGGACCCGCGGACCGCCGCAGCCGACTTTGACCACACCAAGGTGTGGCGAGAATCGGCTGCGCTTCGAAGGAGGGTGCCGGTGTCCCTCGCAGGAATGTTCGGCGATATGCAATCTGGTTCTTGCGCGGCGGAGCCGCGCAGCATTTTCTCCCCGGAGCGCAGCGGAGGGGAGGTCAATTCCGGAGAGGGATACCGGCACCCTCCCCCAATGAGCAGCTACCGACGCAGGCCGAGTTTCCGCCGCCAGTCACGCGCGCCAAAGAAGCGGGAGATGTGGGGAAGGACTCGGCGGCGGGCCTTGCTGTAGGGGTACCAGGTCGGCTCGCGCTTGCCGCCAAAGCGGGTGATGACGAGGGACTCCGAGCGGCAGAACTTCTTGATCCCCGGCTCGCCGTGCCGGTAGCCGATGCCCGACTGCTTCCAGCCGCCCATCGGCACGTCGGTGGCGAAGTAGTTGACGAGGACGTCGTTGATGTTGATCGCGCCGCACTCGACCCGGCGGGCGACCTGCTCGGCGTGGTCGCGCTCGCCGAAGACCGAACCCGAAAGCCCGTAGCGGCTGTCGTTGGCGAGCTCTATCGCCTCCTCGGAGTCGCGCACCTTCATCACCCCGACCACGGGGCCGAAGGTCTCGTCGCGCATCACCTTCATCGAGTGGTCGACGTCGACCAGGACGGTGGGCTCGAAGTAGTCGCCGGGCCCCGCGACCCGCTTGCCGCCGGTCAGCGCCCGGGCGCCGGAGGCGAGGGCGTCGTCGACGTGATCCTCGACGATCGCCGTCTGGTTGGGCGAGGTCATCGCGCCGACATCCTTGGGGTCGGAGCCGTCGTCGGCCCCTTGGCGCAGCCGCCCGACCTCGGCCGTCAGCTTGTTGACGAAGCGGTCGTAGACCGGCTCCTCGACGTAGATCCGCTCGACCGACATGCAGATCTGGCCCGAGTTCATCATCCCGCCCCAGGCCGCGGCGTTGGCGGCGCGGTCGATGTCGGCGTCGGCGAGGACGATCATCGGGTCCTTGCCGCCGAGCTCCAGGCTGACCGGGGTCAGGGTCTCCGCCGCCCTCGCCATCACCTTGCGGCCGGTGCGGTCCGAGCCGGTGAACTGGATGAAGTCGACCGCGTCGACCAGGGCGCTCCCGGTCTCGCCGATTCCCTGGACGCAGTCGAAGACATCCGGCCCGCCGATCTCGTTCTTCCAGGCCTCTACCACTTCGGCCAGGCCGAGGGGGGTGAACTCCGAAGGCTTGATGACGACTGCGGCCCCCGCCTGCAGGGCGGGGATCGCGTCGCCGAGGGCGAGGATCAGGGGAAAGTTCCAGGGGCTGATGATGCCGACGACCTGGTGCGGCCGGTACTGGACCCGCAGCTTCTTCGCCGCCAGCAGCGGCGTGTGCGGGCGGATGCTCTCCTCGCCGATGAACTTGGCCGCGCGGGTGCCGTAGAAGTTGATCAGGTCGGCGAGGTAGGCGGGCTCGTTGCTGGCGTCGGCGTAGACCTTGCCGGTCTCGGCCTGCATCGTCGCCAGCACCCGATCCTGGTTGTCGAGCAGCCAGTCGCGCAGCTTGCCGAGCCAGTGGTAGCGGCCCTCGATGCCCATCGCCTCCCACTCGGGCTGGTTGGCGCGCACGCGGGCGACGGTCGCGGCGACGGACTCGGGCGAATCGACCGGGATCGCCTTGATCAGCGTCCCCGTCGCCGGGTTGTTGACCTCGATCGTCTCGGCGGCAGGCGCCGACGCCCCGTTCGTGTCCGTGCTCCGTGCCGCCGTTCCGCTCTCCACCACAGCTCCCTTCGCCCGTTTGGCTGGTCAGCCAACTCTAGCGGCGAGATCAGAACTTGGTGACGATCAGGCCGATCACGCCGACGAGCATCGCGGTGTTGACCGTCAGGACGGTGCCGATGACGCCGAACAAGATCTGGGTCGTTCGGGTGAGGTCAGAGAACCTCGCGTCCATGTGGCGCTCTAGAGCACTGAGTCGTGCATCCATGTGTGCTTTGAGGTCATCGAGGCGCTCGTCGGTCCAACTCTCTCTTGGTGGGGTCACGACTGCCATGAAAGCAAGTGTAGACAAAAAGATGCGACTAGATACGCGCAGAAAGTAATTTCTTCCGCGCGTCAGCGGGGGACGAGCCGGAAAACGGGACCTTCGAGCGAGGTCACGTAGAGCCGGTGCCGCTGGTCTTCGCCGAAGGAGCTCGGGCTCGCGACCTGGAGGCCGAGCCTGCGGTCCTCGCCGGCCCGCTTCAGGTGCGGCGCCAGCGAGCGCAGCTGCCCCTCGCAGAGGTCGGCGTAGAGGTAGCGCCCGCGCAGGCCGGCGAGGCGGCGGTCGCGGACGACGTAGCCGCCGATGATCGAGCAGCTGCCGCCGCGGCTGTGGGGGTAGGCGAAGATCGGCTTCACGGTGCCGCCGGGATCGGGGGTGCCGCTGTTTTCGTCCGTGTACTTCGAGAAGCCCTCGAAGGCGTCCCAGCCGAAGTTGGCGCCGTTCGCCCGCCCGACGGTCGTGTAGTCGAGCTCCTCGAACTCGTTTTGGCCGACGTCGCCGATCGCGATCCGCGGCTGCCCGTGGCTGGTGTCGAAGGAGAAGCGGAAGGGGTTGCGCAGGCCGTAGCTGTAGATCTCGTCGCGGCCCGACTTGCCGACGAACGGGTTGCTGGGGGGAACCGTGTAGGGCTTGTCGCCGGAGGCCCGCGGGTCGATTCGCAGCAGCTTCCCCAGCAGCACCTCCTTGTTCTGGGCGTTGTTGGGCGGGTCACCGCCGGAGCCGCCGTCGCCGGTCGCGAAGAAGAGGAGGTTGCCGAGGAACTGCAACTGGCCGCCGTTGTGGTTGGAGTTGACCGGGTGCGGGATCGTGATCACCGCCCGGCGCGAGCCGGCAGCGGCCCGGGTCGCGCTGCGGCGCTGGAACTCGTCGATCTGGATCGACCCGTCGGCGTCCGTGTAATAGACGTAGAAGCGCTTGCTGCGGGCATAGTCCGGAGGGAAGGCGACCGAGAGCAGGCCGCGCTCGCCGCCGTAGTTGACGAGGTCGCGGATGTCGAGGAAGGTGCCGGCGCGCCGGCCGCCCTTCAGGACCTCGATCCGGCCCTGCTGCTCGACGACGAAGAGGAGCTTCGGGAAGCCGGGGGCGCCGGTGACGTAGACGGGCGCGTCGAAGGAGCCGATCTGCTTCAGTCCCACTCCGCGCTTGGCGCTCGGCGTGGCGCCGGCGCTGTCGCCAGTCTGGTCGTTGGCCGAGCCGCAGGCAGGGAGGGCGAGAGCGAGGATCGCCGCCAGAGTGGCCGCGAGCGCGGAGGCCCTACTTGCCTTTTTGGATCTCAACGATTTCGCCGCTGTCGGTGACTTCGGTTTCCGGGAGGCGGTCGCTGATCTCGGCGACGAACGAGCCGCCGGGGGCGACGCCGCCTTCGGTCTGCGCCTTCGCTTCGCCTCCGATCCCGGCGTCGACGTCGTAGAGCAGGATGTATTTCCCGGCCCGCACCGCATTCAGCTTCCAGACGGCGCTGGTCGTCTCGCCAGGCTTGAGCGGGCCGAAGGCGAAGGTCTTGGGGCTCGAGGTCGAGGCGCCGCCGGGGTCTGAGGAGTCGACCAGGCGCGGGTAGGTCGCCGAGAGGACCCAGACCGGGCGGTCCGGCTGGGCGAGTTCGGGCCCCGGGTCGCTGACGCCGAAGGGGAGCGAGGAGTCTTCCCCCTCCTGGCCCTTGATCGTGAAGCTGACCGTCAGGTTCGGCAAAGTGCGGTCGCCGGTGTTGCGGACGCCCAGCTGCAGCAGCGAGGTCTGCCCGAGGTACTGCAGCGAGGGGAAGCTCGCTTCGGTCACCTTGACGTCGAAGGTGCCGCTCGCTTCCTTTGGGGAAGAGGAGTCGCCGCCCCCGCCGCAAGCAGCGAGCAGCGCCGCCGCCGCCAGCGCGGCTAACCCGATCGCGATGGCCTGGAGGCGGGTCCGCCGGGAATGTCGTCCGGTCCCCCGCAAAGCGGCCCGAACATAGCACGGTGTTTGGCCGCCTCCGCAGGCATTTCACTCCCCTTCGAGGGCGTTAGCCGGATCTCAACACGCGGCTAACGGTAGGCGCACCGGCATCCCCTAGACTGCTGCGCACCGGGTGGGGCGTCGCGCGCGTGCGGCGCAGCCCGGATGGAGGAGCTAGATGGTCGGATCCGCGGTCAACAGGGCTTTCTTGCCCGCCAAGTCGCTGTTCGAGACGGTGGGGGAGATGATGATCCTCACCGCGCGGACGATCGTCTCCGCGGTCAAACCGCCGTATCCCTACGGCGAGGAGTTCATCGGCCAATTCCTCTTCGCCCTGCAGCTCTGCTGGTTCCCGCTGCTGGTCTCGACCGTCGCCTTCGGCTTCGGCGCGCCGGGCCTGCAGGCGGCCAACTTCCTCTCGCTGTTCGGTGCCCTCGACCGCCTCGGCGGCTTCTTCGTCCTCGCCTCGATCCGCGAGTTCGCGCCCTTCGTGACCGCGGTGGTGGTCGCCGGCGTCGCCGGCACCGCGATCACCGCCGACCTCGGCGCCCGCAAGATCCGCGAGGAGCTGGACGCGCTGCAGGTGCTGGGCGTCGACCCGATCAAGAACCTGGTCGTGCCGCGCTTCCTGGCGCTGATGCTGATCACCGGCCTACTCGACATCTACGCCCTGGTCTTCGGTATCAGCGGCGGCATCCTCACCGAGGCCCTCTACAACCAGCCGCTCGGCGGGTTCTTCGCGACGCTCTTCTCCAACGCCTCGATCACCGACCTCTGGGGCTCGGTGATCAAGTGCACCCTGTTCGGCGCCCTGATCGCGGTGGTCTGCTCCTACAAAGGGATGACCGCCTCCGGCGGCGCCGCCGGCGTCGGCCGCGCCGTCAACGAGGCCGTCGTCATCTCTTTCATGGGCGTCTTCGCCTTCAACTACGTCTTCACCCAGACCCTGTTGGCGACCAACCCGGAGCTGCAGACGATCCGATGAACGCCTGGCTCGCCATTCCGCGCAACTGGCTCGATTCCGCGGGAGAGATCGCCCGCTTCGGGTCGCGCGTCGCCGGCCTCGTCTACTCCGGCCGGGTCCTGCGCTTCTTCGGCGAGAGCCTGCGCCAAGCCGGGATCCTGATCCTCGGTTCCGCCCTGATCATCTGGGGGCTGGTCTTCACCCTCGGCCTGCAGTGCGGGATCGAGGGGGCCTACCTACTCCGCGCCCAGGGCGCGCCCGCCTACGCCGGCGTCTTCTCCGCCTGGTGCGACCTGCGCGAGATCATGCCCTACGCCTTCGGCTACATGCTCGCGGCCAAGGTCGGGACCGGGATCGTCGCCGAGCTGGGGGCGATGCGGATCTCCGACGAGATCGACGCGCTCGAGGTGATGGGGGTGCCGCCGGTGACCTTCCTCTGCGCGACCCGCCTGCTTGCCGCCTGGATCGCCTTCCCGTTCATGTACCTGGTCGGGATCGGGATCATGTACCTGGCCAGCTACCTGGCCGTCGTCGAGCAGATCGGCGACGTCTCCTCAGGCGGCTACCTGCTGATCTTCTGGATGTTCCAGAACCCACCCGACCTGTTCTTCAGCTTGATCAAGGGCATGGTGATGGCGACCGCGATCGTGATGGTCGGCTGCTACTACGGGTACACCGCCTCGGGCGGGCCCGTCGGGGTGGGGACCGCGACCGCCAAGTCGATGGTCCTCAACATCGTCTTAGTTCACATCATCGGGATGCTTGGGACCCTGGTCTTCTGGGGAGCCAACCCACGTGCGCCAATAGGAGGCTGACTTGCCGAGCGACGAGCAGGAGCGTTTCAACGAGAGCGAGGAGGCCGGTTACGAGGCCGAGACCGAGACCAGCGCCGAGATGGCGGAGCCGGTTGAGGCGGACGAGCCGGTGGCGGCGCATCCCGAAAGCGCGACCGACGAGGGCCCTTACGTCAGCGAGGACGGCGCGACCATGGGCCGCGACTTCGTCATCCCCGGGGTCAACCCGCGCGAGCACGACCCCTACAAATTCCACACCGGCCGCAAGCGCGACCACGGTGGCGAGGACGCGATCGAGATCATCGACCTCGTCAAGCAGTTCGGCCGCGCCCGCATCCTCAACGGCCTCAACCTCGGCTTGCCCGAGGACCAGGTCTCGATGGTGCTCGGCCCGTCGGGCACCGGCAAGAGCGTGCTGATCAAGCACATCGTCGGCCTGCTCTACCCGGACTCGGGCGATGTCCTCGTCCACGGTGAGTCGATCCCGAACATGACCGATGACGAGCTCTTCGACGTGCGGAAAAAGTTCGGCCTGCTGTTCCAGGACGGGGCGCTGTTCGGCTCGATGAACATCTACGACAACGTCGCCTTCCCGCTGCGGCAGCACACCGACAAAGGCGAGGAGGAGATCGGCGAGATCGTCAACCGCCGCCTCAAAGAGGTGGGGCTCAGCGAGGCGACCTACAAGATGCCGAACGAGCTCTCCGGCGGGATGCGAAAGCGCGCCGGCTTCGCCCGCGCGCTGGTGCTGGAACCGGCGATCGTGATGTTCGACGAGCCCGACTCGGGCCTCGACCCGGTGCGCACCGCGCTGCTCTGCGAGTTGATCCGCGAGGTTCACGCCGAGAACGGCGGCTGCTACCTGGTGATCAGCCACGACCTCGGCACCGCCCGGCGAATCGCCGACTTCATCGCCGTGCTGTGGAGCGGCAAGATCGTCGAGTCCGGCCCGAAAGAGGAGCTGTTCGACTCCAGCAACCCGTTCGTCAGCCAGTTCCTCAACGCTGACGTCAGCGGGCCGCTCTCGATGGACTGAGTTTGAGCGCCGGAACCTGGTTCGGGCGCGTCGCGGCGTGGGCGGCCCGCCACGCGCGGCCGCTGCTCGCCCTCGCCGCGGTGGCGGCGGTGGGCGCCGCGGTTGCCGCGACGCAGCTGCCGACCGACGCCGGCGTCGACACCCTCGCCGACTCCGACTCGGCGACCGTGCGGGCAACCGAGCAGGTCCGCGAGGACTTCGGCGAAGAACCGATCGTCGTCCTCGCCAAGGGCGAACTGCCCGAACTGCTTCTCACCGACGACCTCTTCCGCCTGCTGCGGCTCGAGGGCTGCCTCTCCGGCAAGCTGCCGAAGGGCGCCAGCTCGATCCCCGGCCCCTGCACCGAACTGGCGGAAATGGAAGCGGTCGAATTCCTCACCGGCCCCGGCACCTTCCTCAACGAGTCGGTGGTCCAGATCGACAACCAGCTCCGCCGCCTGGCCGAAAACGTCCCCGCCGACCGCTTCCGCGAATACCTGCTCGCGGTGGCGACCAAATACGGGATCACCAGCGCCCCGAGCATCGCCAACGAAAAGTTCGTCGCCACCGTCGTCTTCGACTTCGCGCGCCCGCGCGGAACGCCGAAGGCACGCCTCTCCTATCTCTTTCCCAACGCGAAGTCCGCCCAGATCGTGATCCGGCTGAAACCGGACCTGAGCGAATCCGAGCGGCGACGGGCGATCGGGCTGATCGAAGCCGCGGTCGAGGACACGACGCCGCGCAAGGCCTGCAAGCAGGACGGCGAGCCGGCGCCCTGCTTCGAGCTCGAACACGGCAGCTACGTCGTCTCCGGCGCACCGGTGGTGATCGCCGGCGTCGCCGACGCGCTGAAGAACGCCCTGCTCGTCCTCTTCGCGATCGCCGTCGTGCTGATGGCGCTCGTCCTCTTCCTCGTCTTCAAATCGCGCTGGCCGCTGCTGCCGCTGCTGATTGCGCTCATGGCCGCTGCTCTCACCTTCGGGCTGCTTGCGCTGGTCGGCGGCTCCCTGACCATGGCGTCGATCGCAGCGCTGCCGATCCTGATTGGCCTCGCGGTGGACTACGCGATTCAATTTCAGGCGCGATTCGACGAGACCGGCTCGGCGGAGCAGGCTGCGACGCTTGGCGGGCCGACGATCGGGGCAGCTTGCCTGGCTACTGCTGCGGGATTTCTGGCGCTGCAGCTTTCGCCGGTGCCGATGGTGCGCGGGTTCGGCTGGGTTCTCATGCTCGGTATCGGGGTGTCGTTCCTGGCCGCGCTGACGCTCGGTCTTGGGACCCTGGCGCACTGGCGAGCGGGACCCGGCACGCGGAACGGGGGTCACCTGCGCTGGATGCTCGGTAACCCCCATTCCACGCGCCACCCGCTCGTGGAGCGCCTGTTGTCCGTGGCTCGGACGTATCCGGAGGTGGTCGTGGCCGTCGGGGTGGGGCTGGCGGTGATGGGATGGGCGGCCGGGACGCAGGTGGAAACCGTCAGCGATATCCGGGAGCTGGCGCCGCAGAGCGTGAAGGCGGTCGAAGGGCTGAACGAGGTGCAGGACACGACCGGGGTGTCCGGGGAGCTCGATGTGAGCATCGAAGCCGATGACCTGACGGATCCAAAGACGGTCGTCTGGATGGCGGGCTTTAAGAAGCGGGCGCTTGAAGCTGGGGGCTTCGGAGGGGAAGAACCGAGCTGCCTCGAGGCGGAGATCTGTCCCGGGCCGGCCTTGTCGGACTTCCTGGTCAAGGGCGGTGAACGGCCGAGCGCGCGGCGGATCGACGCGACGCTGTCGGCGCTCTCGCCCTACGCGCTGCGGCAGGTCGCGCCCCTGGATCCCGAGACCGGTGAAGTCGGGCATCGGGCGCTGATCTCGTTCGGGATCAGGGCGCAGTCGCTTGATGACCAGCAGAAGCTGGTTGACGGAGTTCGGGATGCGATCGGCGAGCCGCCGGACGGGGTTGAGGTGCAGCTGGCGGGGCTGTCGGTCATTGCTGCGGAATCGGCTTCTGAGCTATCGAGCAGCCGCTACTGGCTGACGCTGGCCGGGATCGTGCTGGTGGGGTTGGCGCTGCTGCTGATCTACCGCTCTTGGCGACGGGCGCTGGTGCCGCTGGTGCCGACGGTGCTCGCCACCGGCTGGGCCTCGCTGCTGCTCTGGGTCACCGGCATCCCGCTCAACCCGATGTCGGCCGCCCTCGGCGCGCTGACGATCGCGATCGCGACCGAGTTCGGGGTTCTCCTCAGCGGGCGCTTCCACGAGGAGCGCGAGGCCGGCGCCGGGGCCGAAGAGGCCCTCGACCGCGCCTACTCGCGGACCGGGGCGGCGGTTCTCGCCTCCGGCGCGACCGCGGTCGCCGGCTTCGCCGTCCTCGTCGCCAGCGACGTGCAGATGCTGCGGGACTTCGGCCTCGTCACCGTCGTCGACCTCGCCGCCGCCCTGGCCGGCGTCTTGCTGATCCTGCCGGCGACGCTCCTTCTGCTGGAGCGCCGGTGAGGGACCGCTACTCGATCGCCGTTGGCCTCCTCTTCCTCGCGATCCTGGTCGTCGCCGCCGTCAACACGATCGAGAACGGCGGCGGCGGAGAGACGCTAGGCCTCGACAAGCTGCCCCCGCGCTGGCCGCTGCCCGAGTTCGCGGTGCCCGACGGGGCGGGGCAGCTCGAAGGCGACGCCAACGTCGCCCAGGACGACTGCGAGACCGCGGCCCTTCCCTGTCCCGAGGACGCCGTGCGCACTCCGGCCTGCCGCGTCGACCTGCCGGAAGCGATCCGAGTCTGCGACCTCTTCGACCGGCCGCTGGTGATCTCTTTCTGGTTCAGCAAAGGCGGTGACGCCTGCGTCAGGCAGCAGGACCTGGTCGACCGGGTCTATCGGCGCTACCGTGGACGGGTGGGTTTCCTCTCCTTGGACATCCGCGACGATCGCGACGCGCTGCGCGACCTGATCCGCCAGCGCGGCTGGACGATGCCGGTGGGCTACGACCGCGACGGCGCCGTCGCCGGCCTCTACGGGGTCGGCCTCTGCCCGACCTTCGCCTACGTCTACCCGGGGGGCACGTTGCAGAGCGCCAGCGTCGGCGAGCTCACCGAGCCCGAATTGAGCGAGCGCGTCGACCGCCTGCTGGCGGCCTCCGCCGCGGCGGAACCGGGTTGAGATGAGCGCCGGTCCCGCGAGGCAGCGGATGGGGTGGGTGCCGGCGCCGCAGCAGGGGTGGGTCGCTCCCCACATCGCCTCGGAGTTCCCCGGCCTCGGCGTCGCCTGGGTCGAGGTCGACTCGAAACCGGGGAGGAGCCCCGACCCGGTTCGCCGCCGTCTGCGCGACCTCTCCGACCGCACCTACGGCTCGCAGGCGATCCGCCTGCGGGAACGGCCGATCCCCTGGGCCTACCGCGTCTTCTTCCGCCAGATCGGGCTCGACCCCGATCGCACCCGGACCCCGGTCGAGCAGCTCACCCTGGACCGGCTCCACGACGGCGGTTTCCGCAGCAACGGCCTTCCCCGGGACGCGCTCGACATCGCGATCGTCGAGACCGGGGTCGCTCTGCGCGCCTTCGACGCCGAGCGGGTCGAGGGTCGCCTCTGCATCCGCGACTCGGCGCCCGGCGAGTCGCTCTCCGGCGCGCCCGGCGACCTGGCGCGGGGAACCCTCGTGATCGCCGACGAACGACGCCCGCTCGGGCTCCTCTTCGGCCCGACCGCCGCGGGCGCCGCGGTGGAGCGCGCCAGCCGCCGCGTCGCGGTCGCCGCGGTGCAGGTCAAGGGGGTGCCGCAGATCGCCGTCGAGGAGGCGCTGTGGCTGGCCGGTTCGACTCTGGAGGCGGCGTGACTACACTTTCCGGGATGCCTTCCTTACTGAGACAGAACGATCTCTCGGGACCGGGTGTCGCGGTCGACGAGCGCGAGGCACGGCTGCAGCTGCGCGGCCAGATCGCCCGTCTCGAGGCCGAGCTGGCCGGGCTCTTCGCCGAGGCCTTCGGTCATACCGAGGTGCCGCATCGCGTCGAGGCCCCCAGCGCCGGCCCGCGGGTGCTCGACCTCGGTCAGCTGGAGGCGGTGCGAGACGATCTCGCCACCCGCGCCGCCGAGGCACGCCAGGCGCTGGTCGAGCGCTGGCGGGTTGAGGACGGCAACCGCGAACTGGTCGAGCGGATGCTCGCCGCGCCGCAGGACTACAAGTGGGTTCGGGTCTCCCGCCAGGATCTCGGCCTGCACGGCTGCGGCCACTGGCACTCGCGCCCCCGGCTCGGCCCGATCGGCATGCTGATGGGCTGGTGGCGGGTCAAGATCTCCTCCGGATGTCCGTTATCCGGGCGGCTTGCGGCCGTTGACCGAGAGGACCAAGCCCGCCAGGCGGGTCGACTCGCCTGACCAGCGGCCGCCGGCGCCCTGGGGGAATGCGCCGCTCGCCGAGCTGGTGATCCTCGCCGGCATCGTCGCCCTGGCGATCGGCATCTTCGGCGGCAACCCGACCGCGATCGGCGTCGGCGTCGCCCTCGCTGGGCTGGGCGGCCTCGAGGTGGCGATCCGGGAGCATTTCGCCGGCTACCGCTCCCACACGACGATGCTCGCGGGAGCGGCCTTCGTCCTCACCACCGGCCTCGTCCTCTACGCCGCCGACCAGATCCTCGCGGTGGCGCTGGCGATCGGCGCCGTCGCCTTCGCGATCGTCTTCTACCTATCCCGCCGAGCCTTCCAAAGGGCCTCCGGCGGCCTCAGCTACAAAATAGGCGGCATGCGCGGCTAGCAGCAAAGCTCTGAGAACCAGCAGCAGGCACCGCCGTCAGCCGCTATCGCTCCTCGGGCGGGTGGCCCAGGAGAGGGAGATGCCGAGCATCCAGCGCAGGCGTCTCCCTCTCCTGGGACGGGCCCCGCCCGCCTAGACGGTCAGCGCTTCGCGTCCCGCGCCCCGACCGGACAACTCGGAGGCGAGAATCCGCCGCTGCCGGGAGGTCAGCGTCCCCAGCTGCTTGTTCTCGTTGAGGGAGAGGGGCATGAGGAACTTGCGGGCGCGGGTGCGTCCCCAGCGCCGCTGGCTGGTCAGCAGCTCGGCGATGGTCATGCTCTCGGTCTCCCACGGGCAGTCGCGAACAACCTCCGCGGCATCCATGTCTCCTCGCGCGATCGCGCGCTTCAGCTCCGCACGGGCCAGGCGCACCATGTTGGCTCTCTCCAGGGCCCTCATGTGTTGCGGCGCCTCTGCTGAGGCCGCGATGGTCGATGGTGGTGCCGTTGAGGCAGCTTCCACTGGACTCCTCCCTTCAAGGAATCGGATAACTGGGGTATGTCGCGTCCGGCCGTGGCATTCCATGCCCTTTCCAAGGGGCCTGGTCCTGCCGGACCGACTCTCTCTTCCCGAACGCCCCACCGGGGTCGTTGCGGCGAGGGGGCCAAGCTATGTCCCGGGGTGTCGGCCGTCAACCCGCCGTCACCGAAATAACGTCCGACCCATTCGCTAAGAGCAACAATTTCGACACATCTGCCGCCTTGTCCAATTCCGGACAAGGCGGAAACTCACCCGTGGGGGGGATGTCAAGATTTCGTGACCAAAAAATTAAGTGCGCGGTAGTCCGGGGAAGTCTTGGATGACGCGGGCGATCGTCCCCAGTGCCCCGTCCAAATGCTCCCGCTCGTGGGTCGCCATCAGGCTCGTCCGCAGCAGCGCGCCGCCGGGCGGGACGGCCGGGTGGATCGCGACGTTGGTGTAGACGCCGGCGTCGAAGAGCGCCTTCCAGAGCAGCACCGCCTGCCAGTCGTCGCCGACCACCACCGGCACCACCGGCGTCGTCGCCACGGTGCCGTCGGGCAGCGTGCCCGGCTCGATCACCTGGAGGCCGAGGTGGCGCAGCCCCTCGCGCAGGTACTCGGCGTTGGCGAGCAGGCGCTCGAAGAGCTGGGGGCCGTCGGAGCGGATCACCCGCAGCGCCCCGAGCGCCGCTCCCACCGCGGCGGGGACGGCCGAGGCGCTGAAGATGAACGAGCGCGAGGAGATGCGCAGGTACTCGATTACGTCGGCGGGGCCGACGATGAAGCCGCCGCAGGAGGCGAGGCTCTTGGAGAAGGTGCCCATCCGCAGGTCGACCTCGTCCTCGAGGCCGAACAGCTCGCAGGCGCCGGCGCCGCGGGCGCCGAGGACGCCGGCGCCGTGGGCCTCGTCGACCATCAGGCGGGCGCCGTGGGCCTTGCAGAGTTCGACGATGCGGGGGAGGTCGCAGACGTCGCCCTCCATCGAGAAGACGCCGTCGACGATGACGAGGACGCCGCCGCCGTCGCCGGCCGCGCGCTCGAGCATCTTCTCCAGCTTGTCCATGCGGTTGTGGCGGAAGGGCCGCAGCTTGGCGCCGGAGAGCCGGCAGCCGTCGAGGATCGAGGCGTGGTCGCCGGAGTCGCAGATCACCGTGTCGCCGGGGCCGAGGATGGTGCCGATGCAGCCGACGTTGGACTGGTAGCCGGTGGTGTAGACGATCGCGTCCTCGGCCCGCATCCACTCGGCCAGCTCCCGCTCGAGATCGAGGTGGAGGGGGGTGGTGCCGTTCAGCAGGCGCGAGCCGGTGACGCCGGTCCCGTAGGTCTCAAGCGCCTCCCGGGCCGCCGTCTTGACCCGATCGTCGCCGGTCAGGCCCAGGTAGTTGTTGGAGCCGAGCATGATCGTCTCCCGGCCCTCCATCTCGACAACCGGGCCCGCTTGCGAGGTCAGCAGGCGGAAGTAGGGGAGAAGATCGTGCTGCTTGGCGGCTTCGAGCTGCTCGAGGCGGTCGTGGCTGCGGGCCTTCTCGAAGACGTCGACGGGCGCCTTGGCGGTCTCGCTCATCGCCCCAGAGTGTAGGTTGCGGCCCACATGGCAAGTGTGTCGATCCGGCCCGTTCGCAGCCGCGGCGAGCTGAAGCGCTTCGTCAAGGTCCCCTTCCGCCTGCATCGCGACAGTGAGCAGTGGGTGCCGCCGCTGATCTTCGAGCGGATGCAGTTCCTCGACCGCAAGAGGAACCCCTGGTTCGAGCACGGCGAGGCCGAGTTCTTCCTCGCCGAGCGCGACGGCGAGCCGGTCGGCCGCATCAGCGCCCACCTCGACCACCGCTGGGACGAGTTCCAGGGCGGCAAGGATGCGATGTTCGGCTTCTTCGAGGCGGCGGAGGACCCGGAGGTGGTGCGGGCGCTGCTCGATGCCGCCAGCGAGTGGGCGCTGGCACGGGGCCGCGAGCGCCTGCTCGGGCCGATGGACTTCACCACCAACGACGAGATCGGGATCCTGATCGAGGGCTTCGACCGCAGGCCGATGATCCTCGAGCCCTGGCACCCGCCCTACTACCAGCGGCTGATCGAGGCCGAGGGCTTCGGCAAGGCGATGGACGTGCTGATGTGGGAGCTGCGGATGGGCGAGCTGAAGGAGGGGGAGAAGTTCGACCCCTCGATCCACGAGGCGGCGGAGAAGGCGCTGCGCGACGAAGGCATCGTGATCCGCAACATGCGCAAGCGCGACATGGCAAACGAGGTTCGCCGCTTCATGGACGTCTACAACGAGGCCTGGGGGGACAACTGGGGCTTCGTCCCGATCACCGACGCCGAGGTCGAGTTCCAGGCCAAGAACCTCAAGCAGGTGCTCGACGAGGAGTGGACCTTCATGGCCGAAAAGGACGGCGAGGTCGTCGGCGCCGCCCTCACCCTGCCGGACATCAACCGGGTGATGGCCGGCCTCAACGGCCGCCTGCTGCCCCTCGGCTGGGCCAAGTTCCTGCTCGGCAAGCGCAAGATCGACCGCCTGCGGGTCTTCGCCCTCGGGGTCAAGCACGACTACCGCCACACCGGGGTCGCCGCCGGCCTCTACCTCGAGCACATCAAGATGGCCGCCAAGCCGGACAAGATCAAGTGGGGCGAGATGGGTTGGATCCTGGAGACGAATAAGCCGATGAACCGGGCGATGGAAGGCATGGGCGGCAAGATCGTCAAGAAGTACCGTCTTTACGAGCGATCCCTCGGCGGGGCCGACCCCGCGCCGCGCTAGAGTCGCCCGGGTGGACGAGCTGCACCTAGACGGCGAGGTGATCGCCGAAGAAGACGTCCGGTCCGGTGATGCCACCGACCCGGTCCGTCCGCTTCCCGCCGGCTACGAAGAGCCCTCCGCTGCGGCGCTGCCGATGCTGCGCCCGGAGGTCAAGAGCGCGGCGCTCGCCGCCGCCGGTGGAGTCCTCGCTGGCGCCGCCACGGTCGCCGCCGTCCGCGTCGTCACCGGCGCCGCCTCGAAGGCCAGGGCGCCGCGCCGCCTCGGCGGCCGCCGTCGCGACCGCCAGAACGTCGTCGCCAGCCGCTCCTTCCTGGTCGATGTGCACCTCCTCGGTCGCTGAAGCCGAGATCCGGCCCCCCTCGCCGTACCGGCTGCCCCGCGGCAGCTCCGATCGCACCCTGCGGGTCCGCGGCGGGGTCGCGACGCGGCTGCTCCACGTCGACGGCTGCCCGGTCCTGGTGCGCGCCTGGCAGCCGCGGCGCGATCGGGTCCGATTCCGCGCCGAGGCGGTCGACCCGGAGCGCGTCTCGCGGCCGCCGATCGAGGCGCCGCCCTGCCCGGGACCGGCGCGGCGCGAGCAGCTGGAGGAAGCGATCGAGCGGATGCGCTGCGCGCTCTGGGTCGACGTCGACCTCTCGGACTTCTACCGCCGCTTCCGCCGCGACCGCTTGGTCGGGCCGCTGATCCGGCGCCGGCCCGACTTCCGTCCCGGGGGTCGCCCCTGGCCCTGGGAGGCGCTGGCCGCGGCGGTCGTCGGCCAGCTGATCGAGGCGCGCCAGGCGGCGCTGATCGAGCGCCGCATCGCCGGACGCTGGGGCGCGCGGCTGGGAGACGGGAGGGAGGCGCTTCGCGACGTCCCCGGCCCGGAGGCGATCGCCGGTCGGGCCCCGGCCGAACTGGAGCAGATGGAGCTGGTCGGCAAACGGGCGGTGGCGCTGCGGAAGCTGGCCCGCGACGTCGCCGCCGGGCGTTGCCGGATCGAGAGCGCCGAGGGGGACCGGCGGCTTCTGGCCACCCCTCAGATCGGCCCCTGGACCGTCCAGTGCCTCGGTCTATTCGGGCGTAACGAACTCGACTCCCTCCCGGCCGGCGATCTCGGCTACATCAAGCTCGTCGGTCGGCTCAACGGGGGCGGGCGGCGGGCGACGGTCCCGGAGGTGGAGGCGTTCTACGCGCCGTACGAGCCCTACCGGGGCCTGGTCGGGGCGCTGACCCTCTCCGGGCTCTACCGCCTGGTTGCCGCCGGGCCCCCGATGCGCCTCGCCGCCTGAGCGCGGACGTCACCCGGCACCGCTCAAGCGCGCCTGGGGTGCGGTCGATGAGCCTGAAGCATGGGAGAGCCCCCCGACAGGAACTGGCCCGAGCACGAGGTCAAGCGATTTCTCGACCAGCTGGCCGCCGGCGGACACGACTTCCAGCGGCTGGTCGAGCGGCTGCCGGTCATCGTCTACACCGCCGAGCTCGGCGAGCGGGGCCGCTGGCGCTACGTCAGCCCCCAGGTCGAGGAGATCCTCGGTTACCGCCCGGAGGAGTTCGTCCGCGATCCGGGCCTCTGGGCGAGCCTCCTGCACCCTGACGATCGCCAGCGCGCGCTCGCCCAGGAGACCGACGACCACCTCGGCAACCGCGACACCGCGCCGGTCGAATACCGGATGCACACCCGCGAGGAGAAAGTGGTCTGGATTCACGACGAGGCGGTGCTGGAAGCCGACGAGGACGGGATTCCGGTCTGGCACGGCGTGCTCTACGACGTCAGCTCTCGCAAGGAGACCGAGAACGAGCTGCAGCGGGCGCTCTCACAGCAGGCCGTGGTCGCCCGCCTCGGCGAGCGGGCGATGCAGAACACCGACCCCCAGGAGATGATGGAAGCGGCCGCCGAGCTGATCGGCAAGGTCGACGGAGTCCACAGCGCCT
This sequence comes from Solirubrobacterales bacterium, assembly GCA_035634815.1. Classification (GTDB taxonomy): domain Bacteria; phylum Actinomycetota; class Thermoleophilia; order Solirubrobacterales; family 70-9; genus VAYN01. Next base: position 18,049 of record DASQCF010000035.1, read on the forward strand.
GCATCTGGGAGCTCGGCCGCGACGGGCGCCGGCTCAACCTGCGCGCCGGCCTCGACGAGGCCCTCGTCGGCGCCGGTCGCCGCGTCTCGGCCTCGCGCGACTCGCACGCCGGCGCCGCGCTCGACTCCGGCACCCACGCGATCGTCTCCGACTGGAGCCAGGAGACCCGCCACACGATGCCGCCCGTGCTGCGCGTCTTCGGCGCCGCCAGCAGCCTCGCGGTGGTGATCGACGGCAAGAACCGCCCCTTCGGCGTCCTCGACGTCCACGCCACCGAGCCGCACCGCTTTACCGCCATGGACGTCCCCTTCGTGCAGGCGGCCGCCAACGTGCTCGCCGACGCGATCGAGCGCCACGCCGCCGACCAGGCGCTGCGCTACCGGGTCCTGCACGACTCCCTCACCGGGCTGCCGAACCGGCTCAGCTTCGTCGACGCCCTCGCCGAGGCGCTCGACAAAGCCGCCATCTCCGGCTCCCCGGTCGGGATTCTCTTCCTCGACCTCGACCACTTCAAGCTGATCAACGACAGCCTCGGCCACCACGCCGGCGACGCCCTGCTGCGGGCGGTGGCGCCGCGCCTGCGCTCGCATCTGCGGCCCGGCGACGTCGTCGCCCGCTTCGGCGGCGACGAGTTCGGGATCCTGATCGACCGCCTCGCCGACGAAGGCGAGGCGGTGGCGATCGCCGACCGCGTCGCCTCGGCCTTCGCCCAGCCCTTCTCGCTCGACGGCGTCGACCACTTCGTCAGCGCCAGCATCGGGGTCGCCGTCTCCCGTGCCTCGGAAGAGCGGACCGTCAACGCCGAGCTGCTGATCCGCGACGCCGATGCGGCGATGTACCGGGCCAAGGAGGGCGGGCGCGCCCGCTGCGTCCTCTTCGACGCCGAGATGCGGGCGGGGGCGATGCGGCGCCTGGAGACCGAACGCGAGCTGCGCCACGCGCTCGACCGCGACGAGCTGGCGCTCTTCTACCAGCCGGTCGTCAACCTGCGCTCCGGCGAGATCGACGGGCTGGAGGCGCTGGTCCGCTGGCGCCATCCCGAGCGCGGCACGCTCGACCCGGCCGAGTTCGTCTCGATCGCCGAGGACAGCGGTCTGATCGAGCCGATCGGGCGCTGGGTCCAGGAGCGCGCCAGCCGCCAGGCGCTGGAGTGGCACCAGCTGCGGCCGGACTCGCGCCCGCTCGACGTCGCCGTCAACCTTTCCGCCCGCCAGGTCGCCCACCGCGACCTCGCCGACACGGTCGAGGAGGTCATCGCCCGCACCGGCATCGACCCCGTCCACCTGCGCCTGGAGATCACCGAGAGCGTCCTGGTCGAGGAGTCGGCGACGGCGATCTCGACCCTGGAGAAGCTGAACGAGCTCGGCGTCCGCCTCGTCCTCGACGACTTCGGCACCGGCTACTCCTCGCTTGCCTACCTCAACCGCTTCCCTTTCCACGCGCTGAAGATCGACCGCTCATTCGTCGAGGCGTTGGGGATCGAGCAGGAGGCGACGGCGATCGTCGAGGCGATCATCGGCATGGCGCGGGCGCTGTCGCTGGAGGTGATCGCCGAGGGGGTCGAGAGCGAGGTGCAGCTGGCCGAGCTGCGCCGGCTCGAGTGCGACTACGCCCAGGGCCACCTCTTCCACGCGGCGATGCCCGACCGCGAGGTCAGCCGGCTGATCGCCGAAGGCGCGCTCGGCTATTCGGGGATATCGCCCGAGGGCAGGTAGCCGTTGTCGAGCAGTTCGCCCGCCGCCGGCAGTTGCTCGATCAGTTCGTTGTCCCGCATCCAGCCGGCGAAGGTGGACCACTCTTCGGGGTCCATGTAGCCGTAGGGCTGCCCCTCGGTCCGCGCCCCGAGCAGCGGCAGCGTCGCCTTCGTCTCCGCCGCGGTCAGTTTCGGTTCCAGGTCCGGGTTGGCTTCGGTGATCGCCTTCGTCGCTGCGCCCGGCTGCTGGACGGCCGCCTCGGTGCCGCGCTGCAGGGCGGCGAGGAAGAGGCGGAACTTCTCCGGGTTCTCTTCCAGGCTCTGGCGCCGGGCGACGAGGACCAGCTCGTCGTAGGTCGGGACGCCGAGCTTGTCGACCGGGGTGACGACCGGGGCTTTGCCGCGTTCGCGCAGGTCGACCCCCTCGACGTTGCTGAAGCCGCCGAGCATCGCCTGGGCCGAGCCCCCAACGAGGGCGGGGAGGAGGCCGAAGCCGACGTTGACCGCCTTGACGTCCTCCGGGGTGAGGTTCACCCGGGCGAGGATCGTCTTCAGGAAGGCGTCCTGGTAGGGGATGCCGGCGGTGGCGACGGTCTTGCCCTTGAGGTCGCCGATCCCTTTGATGCCGGACTTCGAGAGCCAGATCATCGAGGTCAGCGGGCGGTTGACGAGGGCGGCGACCGCGACTACGTCGAGGCCCTGTTCGCGCGCCAGCGCCACCTCGGGCTCGTAGGAGACCGCGAGGTCGGAGCTGCCGGTGGCGACCGCCTTGATCGGCAGCGAGGGGTCGGAAGGGGTGGAGATGCTGAGGTCGAGGCCGGCTTCTTCGAAGTAGCCGAGCTTCTGCGCCATGTAGATCCCGGCATGGTCGGGGTTGGGGTAGAAGTCGAGCGTCAGGCTGAAGCCTTCGCGGTCCCCGGTGGTGTCCTCGGACTTCTCGCCGCAGGCGGCGAGGGCGAGGGTCAGGGCGAGGACGGCGAGGGCGAGGGCCCAGATCCGGTGGCGCGTCATCGCATGAGTTCTATCGCCAAGTGACGACGCGTCGCTCCGCGAGGGTGGTGAGACCGATCAGGGCGAGGGCCATCGCGGCGAGAACGGCAACCGTGGCGAACTGGCGATCCACCTGGAAGTACGCGGTGTCGAACTGAATCAGGTGACCGAGGCCGGAGCTGGAGCCGGCCCACTCGGCGAAGACGGCGCCGATCGGCGCGAAGACGACCGCGATCTTGATCCCCGTGAACAGGCTCGGCAGGGCAGTCGGCGCTTCGACCCTCCAAAACCGCTGCCAGCGGGAGGCATCGAGGCTCCGCATCAGCTTGACGGCCTCGGGATCGACCGAGCGCAGGCCGTCGAAGGCGTTGACGGTGATCGGGAAGAAGCAGAAGAGGGCGATGAGCACGACCTTCGGAGTCATCCCGTATCCGAACCAGACGACGAGGATCGGCGCGATGACGACGATCGGAATCGTCTGCGAGGCCACCACGAGGGGATAGGCAGCGTCCCGCAGAGCCCGCCACCGGTTCATCAGCACGGCGAATGCGACCCCCACCACCAGGGCGGCGACGATGCCGAGCAGGATCTCCTGCAGGGTGACCCAGGCGTTTTCGGCGAGCAGGCCGCGGTTCTCCCAGAGTGAGCTGGCAATTTCCGTGGGCGAGGGGACGAGGTAGCTCTCGAGGTTGAGCGCGTCGGCGATCGCCCCGGTCGAGCAGGCGACCTGCCAGAGGGCGAGCAGCAGGGCGATCAGCCCCAGCGGCAGCAGCCAGCGTCTCACCGCGATCCCTCCCGCAGCGCCCGCATCGCCTCCTCGCGGGCGGCGACGAACGCGGAGTCGGTGACGGCGGCGTCGCGGTCGTCGGCGCGCGGGGCGGGGGCGACGATCTCGGCGACGACCCGCGCCGGGCGGGCCGAGAGGACGGCGACGCGGTCGGAGAGGTAGAGCGCCTCCTCGACGTCATGGGTGACGAGGACGACGGTGCGGGGGTCGGTGCGGAGCGCGGCGGCGAGCCACTCCTGCATCTCGGCCCGGGTGATCGCGTCGAGCGAGGCGAAGGGCTCGTCGAGGGCGAGCACCGGCTTGCCGGCGATCAGGGTCCGCAGGAAGGCGACCCGCTGCCGCATCCCACCGGAGAGCTGGTCGGGACGCGTCGCCTCGAACCCCTCCAGGCCGAAGCGCTCGAAGAGCCCGGCGGCGGCGCCCCGGGCCTCCCGCCGTCCCATCCCCTGGTTGCGCAGGGCCAGGGCGGCGTTGTCGATCGCCGAGTACCAGGGCAGCAGCAGGTCGCGCTGGGGCATGAAGGCGCAGCACGCGAGCCGCTCCCCGGAAGCGGTGGCGTCGCCCACCGCGATCGTGCCGGCGCTCGCCTCGCGCAGGCCGCAGACCAGCTCCAGCAGGGTCGACTTGCCGCAGCCCGAGGGGCCGACCAGGCCGAGCACCCCGTGCGCCGGCGCCTGCAGGTCGATCGCCTCGAGCGTCTGCAGCTCGCCGTAGGCGTGGTCGACGCCGCGCAGCAGGATCGCGTCGGCGGGCGCTTGGCGGGGAGGGGGTATCTCCACGGTTTGAGATTCCCGACTTTCGGGCTCCATCCTGATATCCTGGCGCACTCCGCACTCCTGACCAAGAAGGTCAGGAAAGTCGAAATCAGTTCGTGCGGAACCCAGAAATCTTTTTCATGGACCCGGCAATCGTCCTCTTCGGATTGGGCATCGGCGTACTCGTCGGTATGACCGGCATGGGCGGAGGCTCGCTGATGACCCCGCTGCTGATCCTCATCTTCGGGATCTCGCCGACGACCGCGATCGGCACCGACATCTTCTACGCGGCGGTCACCAAGACCGTCGGCGGCTGGCGCCACCTGCGGATGAAAACGGTGAACATGGACCTGGTCAAGTGGCTGGCGCTGGGCAGCGTGCCCTCGGCCGTCGGCGGCGTTGTCCTCGTCTCCTGGTTGCAGACGCAGGTCGGCGAAGACCGTCTCGACGAACTCGTCTACGCCGTCCTCGGCGGCACCCTGCTGATGGTCGGCGTCATCACCCTCGCCCGGGCGCTGATCCTCCGCAACCTGATCGACGAGCGCGACCGCTTCGAGGTGGAGCGGCGGCACAAAGTCGCGGCGATCGTGATCGGCGCCACCACCGGCTTCGTGATCGGGATCACCTCGGCCGGCTCCGGCACCGTGATCGCGATCCTGCTGATCGCCGTCTACCGGCTCTCGCCGAAAAAGGTCGTCGGGACCGACGTTTTCCACGCTGCGATCCTGCTTTGGGCCGCCGGCATCGCCCACTGGGTCGGGGGCAACGTCGACTTCGTCCTCGCCGGCAACATCCTCCTCGGCAGCATCCCCGGCGTGGTGATCGGCGCCGCGCTCTCCGACCGGGCGCCGCAGGGTTTCCTCCGCACCGCGCTCGGCCTGGTCCTGGTCGGGTCGGGGATCGTCACCGTGCAGAAAGGCGACCCAGACGTCTGGCCGATCGCCGCTGCGATCGCCGCCGTCGGCCTCGGCGCCGTCCTCTACGCCCCGCACTGGCTGAACAAGCGTCGCGAGCAGCAGCGCCAGCAAGAGGCGGATCAGTCGGCGGCACTGGCGCGGACGCTGCCCGCCGACTGATTTACTAGACACATGCGAGTTTCCGCAAAGGCCGACTACGCGGTGCGGGCCGCGGCCGAGCTCGCCGCCGCCCAGGCCGAGGAGGCGCCGGTCAAGGGCGAGCGCCTGGCCGAGGCGCAGGACATCCCGCTCCAGTTCCTGGAGCACATCCTGCTCGAGCTCAAGCACCACGGCATCGTCCGCGCCCGCCGCGGCGCCAAGGGCGGCTACTGGCTCGCCCGGCCGGCGGACGAGGTGACCGTCGCCGAGATCGTCCGCGCCGTCGAGGGCCCGATTGCCCACGTGCAGTCGACCCCGCCCGAGGACATCGAATACCGCGGCAACGCCGAGCACCTGCAGGCGGTCTGGATCGCCGTTCGCGCCAGCCTCCGCTCGGTCCTGGAGGAGGTCACCCTCGCCGACCTCGTCTCCGGCGAGCTGCCGACCGTCGTCGGCGAGCTCACCTCAGCCAAAGACGCCTGGGTCGCGCGCTAGCCGATTCCCGACCAGAGCAGGTCGAGCGCGGGGCCGATGGTGATCGCCGGTTCGGCGCCGACGGCCGCCGCCTGAACGGCAGGGAACATCGCCCCGGCGGTGACGGTCAGGGCGGCGAAGCCCGGATCGAGCTCCGGGCTGACTTCGCCGCGACGCCGCCCCTCGTCGAGCAACTCCGCGATCAGGTCGATCAGCGGGGCGGGGTGGCCGTTGTCGACCATCGCCGCAAAACGGGCGGGGTTGGAGAAGACCTCGATGAAGGCCTGGTTGTGCAGGGGCTGCGGCATCTCCTCAGCGGTGAGCAGGGAGAGGAGAAGGCGCTCGATCGTCTTGCGGACCCGTGTCCGGCGGTTGGCGACGGCCCTCTCGACGAGCGGCACCGCCTGCTCGCGGAAGTGCCGCGCGATTGCTTCGATCAAGACGTCCTCCTTGCGGGGGAAGTAGCGGAAGAAGGTCGCCCAGCTGACCCCGGCGTCGGCGATCACGTCCTCGACCCGCGTCTCCGCGACCCCGTGCCGTTCGAACCTGGCAAGGGCGGCGGCATAGAGGCGTTCGCGCTTCTCGACGCCACGCAGCTGCTTCGGCGGCTCCGGGAGGCGAACGCCCTCGCGTCCCATCGCGTATCCGATCGCAGCTCGACCGCCTGCGGCCTCAGCGTCCCCAGTCATATGGCCGAAAATCGTAGCTATTTCAATACGTCGTATCGATTAACTAGGGTTTCCCGAACCGAAATGCGATATCGCTTTGGAAGGGAATGAGATTGGTGGGAACCGGAAAGCTGGGAAGCCGCAAGGCGCTCGTGCTCGTGGTGATCGCGCTTGCGGCGATGCTGACGGTGGCGCCGTCCGCTCTCGCGGCGAAGCCCGCCGTGCTCACCTTCACGGTTGCCAAGGTGGGGGCGCCGGGCAATCCCTCGGTCGGGATCATCCCCTTCGAAGACAAGCTGTTCAAAAGCTGCTCGGAAGCGCCGCCGCCGAGCGGCCCGCGCGCTCCCGAGTGCATGGAAGTCGGTGGCGTCGACTACCGCTACGGGATCGGCGAGCTCGAGGTGACGGTGGCCCAGTACGTCGCCTTCCTCAACACCGTCGACCCGAGAGGGACGAACCGGCGCCGGCTCTACAGCTACACCGAGAGCGGGCGCGCCTGGCCGCGCTTCGGTCAGATCGACTTCGCTAAGAAGACGAAGCCCGGCCGCCATTACTCCCTCGCCTCACCGGAATGGGCGGACAAGCCGTACGGCTTCGCCAACTTCCTGCGTTCGGCCCGCTTCGCCAACTCGCTCTACAACGGCAAGGTGCTGGCGAAGAAAGACAGCGCCGCCGGGGCCTTCAAGTACACGACCTACAAGGTCCGCCTCTCTCCCGAAACCGAGACCGGCATGTACGAAATGAGCAACCCGAAGACCACTCGCCAGGCGAAGACGGGGTTCGTGATCCCGAGCCAGGACGAGTGGATCAAGGCCGCCTATTACGAACCGAATGGCGGCGGCACCTACTCCTACTGGAAGTACCCGACCAACCCCGGCGAAGTCGGCAAAGGAATGGCCGACGGGCCGAAGCAGGCGACGCTCGACGCCGCCGGCAACGTCGCCAACGCGGCCGAACAGCCGGTCTCGATCTTCCACATGACCGGGACCGAACCGCCGACGCCGGCGCCCTACTGGTGCCCGTCAAACCAGACGGCGGAAGCCTGCAACACCGCAAACCCGTGGGGGATCGAACCCCAGACCTACGAAAAAGCCTTCGCCGGCAGCCTCGGAACGGTCGGCACGGCGGGCACCTTCTCGCCCTGGGGCACGCTCGACCAGGGCGGCAACGCGGTCGAGTGGACCGACACGATCACGCCGCCGCCGTTCGGCGTCAAAGGCGCGCGCGTTTGGCGCCGCCTGCACGGCGGAATCGCCAACGCGCCCGTCTACCAGCTCTGGATCTCGGCGGTCGGCCTGCAGCCACAGGACAACGCCTTCTACACCGCCGTCTACCCCTGGCTGGGGATCCGGATCGGCGTCATCGGCAACCTCAAGGTCGGCTGACGTGACCGCTCGCACCCGCCCGCTGCTCGCCCTCGCGGCCCTGGTTGCGCTTGCGGCGCTGCCCACGGGCGCGCTCGCCGCGAAGCCGAAGCCCGGCACGCTCACCCAGCTGCAGGGCAAGCGCGGCTGCATCGTCGACCGCTCCTCGAAACCGGGCACCTGTGCGGTCGGCAGGGGGCTCAAGGGCGCGGGCGCTTTCATGGGTTCGGAGGCGGTCGCGGTCAGCCCCGACGGCCGCAACGTCTACGTCGCCGCCTTCGACAGCGACGCGATCGCGACCTTCTCCCGCAACCCGAAGAGCGGCGCCCTCACCCAGCCGGGGGGAACTGCCGGCTGCATTTCCGCCAAAGGCAGCGCCGGTTGCGCGAAAGTCGCCGCCCTCGACGGGCCGAACTCGGTCGCGGTCAGCCCCGACGGCCGCAACGTCTATGCGACCGCCCGCGACAGCAGCACCCTGCTGAGCTTCGTCCGCAACCCGAAGAGCGGGGCGCTGCGGCCGATTCCCGGCGCGACCTGCATGGCCGGCATGGCTTTGCCGGGCTGCACTCCCGCCACCGCCCTGATCGGGCCGGACGTCGTCGCCGTCAGCCCCGACGGGCGCAATGTCTACGTCGGCGCTTTCTTCGGCAGCGCCGTCGTCGCCTTCTCCCGTAACCCCTCCAGCGGTGCGCCGACCCAGCTCGCCGGGACCGCCGGCTGCGTCGCCGCGGCAACCGCCGGCTGCGCAACCGGCATCGGGCTGGGCTCGATCGAGGGCCTGGCGGTCAGCCCCGACGGAACCAGCGTCTACGCCGCGGCCGCTGCCTCCAACGCCCTCGCCGAGCTCGCTCGCGATCCCTCGACCGGGGCCCTCACCCAGCTGGCGGCTCCGAACAGCTGCATCGCCGACGCTCCGCTCGGCGGGTGCACCGAAGGGCGCGAGTTGGGCGGTCCGAACGCGGTCGCGATCGCCCCCGGCGGCGAAAACGCCTACGTCACCTCGTTCCTGTCCAACAGCGTCACCGGCTTCGACCGGACCGCGGACACGGGGGTGCTGGCGCAGAAGGAAGCGACCAACGCGTGCCTGGTCTTCCTCCGTTCGGCCGGCTGCTCGTTCGGCCGCGCGATGCTGGCGCCGGAGGGGCTCGGGGTCTCGCCCGACGGCCGTAACGTCTATCTCGCTTCGTTCGAGACCGGCGCGATCGACGTGCTCTCCCGTAACTCCAAGGGGGCTGTGCGCCAGCTGCCAGGGGCCGCCGGCTGCCTCGCCCGCAAGCAGGTCCAGGGCTGCACGCTCGGCCGGGCGCTCTCCGGGGTCAGCTCGGTCGCGGTCAGCCCCGACGGCCGCAACGTCTACTCGACCGCAAACGAAAGCAACGCGGTCGACGTCTTCAGGAGGAATCGATGAGCGATCACAGCAGCGAGTCCGAGCGCCTCGGGTTGACCCGCAAACAGCTGCTGGGCACCGGGGCCGGCGCCGCGGCGGCGGCGCTGCTCGCCGGCAGCGGCGTGGACCATGCCCTCGCCGCCGGCAAGGGCGGGCGCAAGAACGTCGCCGGGATGAACGTGATCCTGATCCTCACCGACCAGGAGCGGGCGATTCAGCATTTCCCCCCGAGCTGGCTGCGCAAGAACCTGCCGGGGATGCGGCGGCTGCGTCAGCACGGGCTCAGCTTCGAACGCGCCTTCACCAACGCCTGCATGTGCTCTCCCGCCCGCTCGACCCTGATGAGCGGCTTCTTCCCGGCCCAGCACGGGGTCAAGTACACGCTCGAGGAAGACATGCCGTATCCGGAATACCCGCTGCAGGCCGAACTGCCGGACCCGCCCGACCTGGCGAACCCGGCGACGGTGGTGCGCGCCGCCGGCTACACGCCCGTGTACAAGGGCAAGTGGCACTGCTCGAAGCCGGCGATCAAAGAAGACGCCCAGCCCTCCGATCTCGCCAAGTACGGGTGGGAGCGCTGGAACCCGCCGGACGCCGGCGCCAACCAGACCGTGCCCGAGGCCGGTGGCGGCTACATTGACAACGACGGCCGCTTCATCGAATCGGTCGGGTCGAACGGGGAAGGCAAAGAGGGCGTGATGCAGTACCTCAGCTCGGTTGCCGCCAGGCAGCAGCCGTTCTTTCTGGTGATCTCGCTGGTCAATCCGCACGACGTCCTCTTCTTCCCGAGCAAAACCTTCGAAGAAGCCGGCTACGACGACTCCTGGATCCGCGGCGAAATCGAACCGCCGGCGACGGCGGAAGAAAGCCTGAAGACGAAGCCCTCCGTCCAGGAAGAATTCCGCAACATCTTCAACCTCACCGGGAAGCCGAAAGGGCCGGTTCAGCAGGCCCAGTACCTGAACTTCTACGGCAACCTGATGCGGTCCTCGGACAACTACATCGTCGACGTCCTCAACAAACTGGAAGAGGTCGGGCTCTACGACGAGACGCTGATCGTCCGTACCGCCGACCACGGCGAGATGGGCCTGACCCACGGCGGCATGCGGCAGAAGAATTTCAATTTCTACGAGGAGGCGACGCGGGTGCCGCTCGTCTATTCGAACCCGAAGCTCTTCCCGTCCCCGCGGACCACCGACGCAATGGTCTCCCACGTCGACTTCCTGCCCACCCTGGCCAGCCTCGTCGACGCGCCGAAGCCGGCGCGGTCGAAATGGCAGGGCAAGGACTACTCGAGCCTGATCCTGCAGCCGAAGAAGGGCAAGAAGGTCCAGGACTACGTCGTCTTCACCTACGACGACGTCCAGTCAGGGCAGAAGAACGGGCCGTATCCCAAAGCCCCCAACCACATCGTCAGCATCCGCGAAAAGCGCTGGAAGCTGGCGAAGTACTACGCGGTCGAACCGAAAAAACCGACGCCGCCGCAGTGGGAGATGTACGACCTCAAAGCGGACCCCGAAGAGACGGAAAACATCGCCCACCGCAGCTACAAACGCTCCGAGTTGCAGGAGCGGGAATTACGCAGGCTGAAAAAGAAGCTCGCCCAGGTAGAGAAGACCCGCCTAAAGCCGATGTCCTGAGGCCGGGGCTCAACCAGCCGCCCCAAGCCGGCTAGCCAGAGTCGCTTGCAATCGAGACGCCAGGGAGCTCAGCAAAGGCCCCTTTGTCGGAGCTCACGACCTGCCGCGCCTGGGCTCGTGCCGTCGCAGCGATGATGAGATCATGGGCGCCGCGCGGCGTTCCCACCCGTCTGACGTGCGCCAGCAGATCAGCGTGAGCCTCGGCGACGTTGAGGTCATAGGGCTCAATCGAGACTGAATCGAGAACCGCTTCCACGAAGTGCGCCCGTTTCTCCCGCCTGCGGCCTTTCGCCAGTTGGACACCGACTCGCAACTCCGCCACGGTGATCGCCGCGACCGCGACGTCGTCGCCGTCGTCAACTACTTGATCCAGCGAGTCGCCGCCGCGCTCGGCGTCGACCAAAACCGTCGTGTCGAGGATCAGTCGCGCCAGGGGTCCGTCACCGGGTCGATGCCTTCACGAAGCTCCCGTAGCTCGTCTGCCCACGCCTCATCGGGCCGATTGGCGCGAAGCGCTTCCTTCAGCGCTTTCCCGGTCCCGCCGCCCGCGGGACCGATGGTTGCCACAGCGCGGCCATGGCGCACGACCACGTAGGACTCCCCGCCGCGCTCTACATCGTCCAAGACCTCGGAGAACCGGCGGGAGGCGTCAGTCGCGCTTAGCTGCTTCATGAAATCAGATTATCAGATTATCTTTCGGACTACGAGCCGACTACCCCGCCTTTTCCTCGACCGGCGCCGGCGCCAGGTCGAAGTCGCGCCCCAGGCGCAACTCGCTGTAGCGCCTGGTCCAGTCGTCGTTGATGCGGTCGGATTGGCGCTTCATCCGCGGCTCGAACTCGAAGTCCTCGGGGCAGGAGAGGTCGAGGCGCTCGAGGAGGTTGAGGGTGCTGTTCTCGTAGTCGGCGGCGAAGTTCTCGTAGAGGACGAGGATCGGTTTGATCCCCGAGTGCTCGAAGAAGGCGTCCCAGGAGGCCTCTTCGATCAGCAGCCCTTCGAGCAGGTGGTCGATCGCGCGGTAGTGGAAGCGCAGCTGCGGCCGGTGCGCCTCGACGAAGCTGCGGTAGGGCGGGGAGCCGTCGTCCTCGACGGAGGCCGCCTTGTTGCTTGCCTGGTCTTCGCGCCAGGTCGCCGTCTGCACCGCCTTCCAGAGGGAGACGGCCTGGCGCACCTTGTTGGCGCGGACGACGCGGACGAAGGTGAGGTCGGGGAAGACCGAGGGCATCAGCTCGGCCAGCGGCACGTCGCGGCAGGCGGGGATGTTGCGCAGGAGGCTGACGAACTCGCCGAAGTAGCCCCACATCAGCTTGGCGCCGAAGACGCCGTTGTCGGTGGTCCCGGTCTCGAAGGCCCACTCCAAGTAGCGGTCGTAGGCGGCGCGGCTCCAGAGGGGGGAGCGTGGCTGCGGGTCGCTGCCGACGCTGCGCTCGCCGAGATGGTCGCGGATCGACTGGTCCTCGACGCCGAGGAAGTATTCCTCCGGGCGGCGGGGGCGGCCGGAGTGCCGCAGCGCCTCGAAGTACTCCTCGGGACGGCCGGCGACGCCGGTTTCCTCCAGCGCGTGGCAGACGAGGGTGCTGCCGCTGCGGGGCGTAGCGCAGACGAGATAGGAGCGATCGGGTTGGTGTCCGGTCATGGATTGCTTCCTAACTATCCCTATCAAGAAACATATAAACAGGGAGGGCTCGGTAACCTGAAGGGCGGTGTCCCGACCCAACATCCTCTACATCCACTCGCACGACACCGGCCGCTGGGTCCAGCCCTACGGGGTCCAGGTGCCGACCCCGAACATCCAGATGCTGGCCGACCAGGGGGTGCTCTTCCGCGAGGCGTTCTGCGCCGCGCCGACCTGCTCGGGCAGCCGCGCCAGCCTGCTCACCGGGCTCTACTGCCACAACAACGGCATGTTCGGGCTCGCCCACCGCGGCTGGAAGCTGAACGACTACGGCCAGCACTGGGTCCACACCCTGCGCGAGGTCGGCTACCGCTCGATCCTGATCGGCGAGCAGCACGTCTCCCTCGACCCGGGCGTGATCGGCTACGACGAAATCGTCCCGGTCGGCCAGAACAACGCCTCCTACGTCGCCCCGCTGACGATCCAGACGCTGCGCGAGGCGCCGGCCGAGCCGTGGTTCATGTCGGTCGGGTTCTTCGAGACCCACCGCGAATTCGCCGCCCCGACCTCGGTCCGCGACACGCTCTATTCGCAGCCGCCGCCCAACCTGCCGGACACGCGGGTGACGCGGCGCGACATGGCCGAGTTCAAGGCCAGCGCCCGCTCGCTGGACCAGGGGATCGGCGCCGTCCTCCACGCGCTGCACGACTTCGGCCTGGTCGAGAACACCGTCGTCATCTGCACCACCGACCACGGCATCGCCTTCCCCGGCGCCAAGGCCACCCTCTTCGACCGCGGCACCGGGGTGATGCTGATCGTCCGCGGGCCCGGTTTCCAGCCAGGCAAGGTGGTCGACGCCCCGGTCAGTCACCTCGACGTCTTCCCGACCCTCTGCGACCTCTCCGGCGCCGAGCACCCCGACTGGCTGCAGGGCAGCTCGCTGATGCCGCTGGTGCGGGGAGAGGTCGACCGCCTCCACGACGCGATCTTCTCGGAGACGACGTACCACGCCGCCTACCAGCCCCATCGGGCGATTCGGACCGAGCGTTGGAAGTACATAAGGCGATTTGACGATTACCCGCATCCGGTCCTGGCTAACTGCGACGACAGCGGCACCAAGGAGCTGCTGGTCGAGGCGGGGTGGGGGGCGGAGGAGGTTCCCGACGAGCAGCTCTACGACCTGGTGCTCGACCCGCAGGAGGGCCGCAACCTCGCCGCCGACCCGGCCCGCGCCGAGGTGCTGGCCGAGCTGCGGGAGCGGCTCGAGGCCTGGATGCGGGAGACCGAGGACCCGCTGCTCGACGGCCCGGTGGCGCCGCCCGAGGGGGCGATCGTCAACGAGCAGTGGCAGGTCTCGCCCGACGATCCGGTGCGGATCGTCAGGGCCGGCTCCACGGCCGCTCCATCCAGGTGAGGCAGGTCCAGCCGGGGATTGTCGCCCCGAGCGGGTCGCGGCTCTCGCCGTGGGCGAAGGTGCTGAGGCCGCAGTTGTGCGAGCCGAGGTTCCAGATCCCGGCCGCCATCGGTGCCTCGAAGCGCTCGCCGAGGACCGAGTCGAGGAGGAAGAAGCGGGTGAAGATGCCGTGCGTGACCAGCAGCGGCCGCTCGCCGGCCGCGCCGCGCTCCAGCTCGGCCTTCAGCCGCCGCACCCGCTCGACCGCCTGCTCGAAGCTCTCGCCCGAGGTCAGCTCGCCGGTGTAGTCGATCTCCTCCGGGTCGAGCCCGAGCGGCCCGGCCACCGCCTCGGCGGTTTCGCGGGCGCGGCGCAGCGGGCTCGTCATCAGCAGCGTCACCCCATGCTCGGCGAGGGCAGCGCCGGCGGCGTGCGCCTGCTCGACTCCCTTCGCGGTCAGCTTGTCGCCCTCGGAGTGCGCCGCCGGCTCGCCGCTGCGGGCGGCGTTGTGGACCGACTCGCCGTGGCGGAGGAAGAGCGCCCTCATTCGGCTGCCGGGGCGGCGCCGGCGACGACGTTGACGAAGTTCTCGAGGTGTTGCGTCGTCCAACACTCGAACGCCCCGTCGCAGTGGCGCTCGTAGGCGGCCATCACCGAGTCGCCGTAGTTCCAGTAGAGCTTCGGCTCGGGGTTGAGCCAGAACAGGCGGCCGGCACGCTCGGCGATCTGGGCGAAGACCTCGGCGTGCGGCTCGCGGCCGTTGGTGCGCGCGTCGCCGAGCACGATCACGGTCGAGCGGGGGTCGAGGTCTTCGGAGATCTCGGTCAGGAACTCCAGCCAGACGCGGCCGTAGTCGGTGTAGCCGGAGATGTCGGCGACGCCGCCCTCGCTAGAGATCTTCTGGGCGATCACGGCGAAGTCCCGCTCGTGCTCGAAGACCTCGGTCACCTCCGAGATCCGCTCGATGAAGACGAAGCTGCGCAGCTTGCGGAACGAGTCGTGCAGGGCGTGGAGGACCGAGAGGAAGAAGACGCTGGCCGAGGTGACCGAGGTGGAGACGTCGCAGAGGACGTAGATCTCCGGCCGCCGCGGCCGCTTCGGCCGGTAACGCAGCCGCAGTGGCACGCCGCCGGTCTCCAGCGAGGCCCGCATCGTCCGCCGCACGTCGACGTGGCGGCCCTTTTTACGGCCCCGCTGCTCGTGGCCGAGGGTCGCGAGCCGGCGCTTCATCTGCGAGACGGCGCGGTGGACGGCGGCGAGGTCCTGGGTCGGGCTGGTCGGCAGCGCCCGGTCGAGCTCGGCCAGCGGTCGCGAGGGGGGCAGGGTCTCGGTGCGCTCGATCAGGTCGCGCTCCAGCTCGCGCCGCAGGTGGCGCTCGAACCCGGTCAGCTGGTCGCGGTCGATCGGCGGCCGCTCGCCGCCGTCGGCCGTCGGCGGCTGGCTGCCGGCGGTGAGGCCGAGGGTGCGGCGGATGCGCTGCACGTCGACCCCGACCACGCCCGAGCCCTCGCTGCGCCCGAAGGCGGCGATCGCCAGCCGCGCCAGGTCGCGCATCGCGTCCTCGTCGCCTGCCGCCATCGCCTCGCGGATCGCCTCGGAGAGCTCGTCCATGTCGAAGCGCTCGCCGTCGCCGGCCGGCGGGCCGCCCTCGGCGTGCTCGGTGACCCCGCGCTGCACCGCCTCGGCCTCGGCGGTACGGAAGAAGTAGCGGTCGAAGAGCAGCTCGAAGACGCGGCGGTCGTCCTGGGACTTGGCGATCGTCGTCGCCAGCGCCTCGCGGAAGTCCGCCCGCGAGGTCCAGTCGACGTGGCCGAGCGCCGCGAACGCGTCGAGCAGCTCCGAGGTCCCGACCGCGACGCCCTCGCCGCGCAGCTCCTCGCAGAAGCCGAGCAGCTTCGCCGCCATCCCCGGCGGCCCGGCGTCAGCCCTCGGTCCGTAGGGGGTCGGCAAGTTTCACCCCGACCCGCTCGGCGACCAGGTCGATGTCGGTGCGGTGCTTGACGATGATCGACATCGACTGGGTGAAGGTCTCCTGGTCGATGTCCTCGGCGCCCATCAGCAGCAGCGAGCGGGCCCAGTCGATCGACTCGGCGATCGAGGGCGGCTTCTTCAGGTCGAGGCCACGGACCATGCGGATCACCTCGACCAGCTTTCGCGCCATCGTCTCGGAGAGCTCCGGGGTGTGGAGGCGGACGATTTCCATCTCCCGCTCGAGCTCGGGGTAGTCGAGCCAGAGGTAGAGGCAGCGCCGCTTTAGCGCCTCGGTCAGCTCGCGCGAGTCGTTCGAGGTGAGGACGACGATCGGCATCGTCGTCGCCGAGATCTGGCCCAGCTCGGGGATCGTGATCTGGAAGTCGGAGAGCAGCTCGAGCAGCATCGCCTCGAACTCCTGGTCGGTCTTGTCGATCTCGTCGATCAGCAGGACCACCGGCTCGGAGCTGGCGATCGCCTGCATCAGCGGCCGCTCCAGGAGGAACTCGGAGCTGAAGATGTCGTCTTGGACGTCGTCCCAGCCGGCCTCGCCGCCCGCCTGGATCCGCAGCAGCTGCTTGCGGTAGTTCCACTCGTACATCGCCTTCGCCTCGTCGAGGCCCTCGTAGCACTGCAGCCGCACCAGCTCGCGGCCGGTCGCCCGCGAGAGGGCCTTGGCCAGCTCGGTCTTCCCGACCCCCGCCGGGCCCTCGACGAGGACCGGCTTGCCGAGCTGCTGGGCGAGGAAGGAGACCAGGGCGGCGGGCTCGTCGGCGAGGTATCCGACCTCGGCCAGCGAGCGCTTCACATCTGCGACGGAGCCATCGGCCATGGCCGCCGATGATAATCCCGCCGGATGGTCGACCTCGTGCCGCCGCTCTTCGCGCTGCTCCCGCACAGCCCCACGCCCTACATCACCCTGATGCTGGCGGGGTTCGCGATCGGGATCCTCGGCCACCTCACCCGCGCCCGCTGGCTGGTCGCCGCCGGCGTGATCCTGATCTTCCTCGGGGCGCTCGCCTTTCCCTTCCTCGCCAACGTCACCAGCGAAGACCGGCCGCCGCCGATCGAGGAATCCCGCGGCGATAGCGGCGAATGACGGACGGGTAGGTTCGTCCTATGGGACGCCTCGACGAAGTCGACCTGACGCCCAGCCTCAGCAGGGAAGAGGAAGAACGCGGGCTGAAGGAGCAGGGCGAACGCCTGGCGCAGCTGCGGCTGACGCTTGGCGGCCTGATCGGCGAGTGCCGGCTGGGGCCGCCCCTGGTCGTTGTCTTCGAGGGCTGGGATGCCTCCGGCAAGGGCGGGGCGATCAAGCGCCTGGTGGCGCCGCTGGACCCGCGCCACGTCCGCGTCGCCCAGTTCGCCGCTCCCAGCGAGGACGAGAAGCGCCACCACTTCCTCCGCCGCTTCTGGCCGGCGCTGCCGGGGTGGGGCGGGATGACCGTCTTCGACCGCTCCTGGTACGGGCGGGTGCTGGTCGAGCGGGTCGAGGGGTTCGCCGAGCCCGAGGAGTGGGGCCGCGCCTACGGCGAGATCGACGACTTCGAGCGCACGCTCGCCGACGAGGGGACGATCATCGTCAAGCTCTGGATGCACGTCTCCCCGGACGAGCAGCGCAAGCGCTTCGAGGCCCGCGCCGAGGACCCGCTGAAGTCGTGGAAGCTGACCGACGAGGACTGGCGCAACCGCGAGAAGCGGCCACAGTACGTCGAGGCGGTCGAGGAAATGCTGGAGCGGACCGACAAGCCCCACGCTCCCTGGCGGGTGATCGGCGCCGAGTCCAAGCGCTACGCCCGGGTGGAGACGATGCGGGTGGTCGGCGAGGAAATCGAGCGTGGGATGCGACGCGTGGGGCAGGAGCCCCCGCCGCCGCCCTAGAATGGCCGCCGGCCCTGTTCTCGATCACGAGGAGCTCCATCCCTTGACCCGTTTCCGAATTCTTCTGCTGCTCACCGCCGTCGCCGCGATGGCGACCGTCTTCGCCGCCTGCGGCGGCAGCGACGAAAGCAGCAGCGCCAGCAGCGACGAAGACCCGCAGAAGGTCCTCGAAAACGCCGGCCTCGAAGGCGTGAAGAGCGGCAACCTCGACCTCTCGCTGCACGCCACCTCCGAAGGCAAGGAAGGCGGCGACGTCGAAGTCAGCCTCTCCGGCCCCTTCGAAGCGGGCGCCAAGGGCGAACTCCCGCAGCTCGAAATGAGCGCCGAAGCGAGCGGCTCGGCCGCCGGCGAAGACTTCGACTTCGAAGGCGGGCTGACGGTCCTCACCGACCGCGCCTTCGTCGACTACAAGGGGACCGACTACGAAGTCGACCCGACCACCTTCGGGTTCGTCAAGGCGGCGCTGGAACAGGCCCAGCAGCAGGAAGGCGCCGAAAGCGGCGACATCACCGCCTGCCAGAAGGCGGCCGAAGGGATCAAGTTCAGCCAGTTCGCCGAACAGCTGACCAACGAAGGAAGCGCCGACGTCGACGGCACCGCGACCACCAAGGTGAGCGGCGACGTCGCCGTCTCGGGCGCGATCGACGCGGTCATCCAGCTGACCGAAGACCCGGCCTGCAGCTCGCAGCTGGAAGCCGCCGGCCCGCTGCCGCTGAGCGAACTCGAAGAAGCCAAGGGCGAACTCTCCAAGGCGATCAAGAAGGCCCACATCGACCTTTACGTCGGCGACGACGACATCATCCGCAAGGTCGCGGTCGAAATGACGATCCAGCCGCCGGAAGCGAGCAACGAAAAGATCGAACTGGAACTGGAAATGACGCTCAGCGGGGTCAACGAAGAGCAGAGCTTCTCCGCGCCCTCCGACGCGAAGCCGTTGGAAGGCCTGTTCAAGGAAGCCGGCATCAACCCCCTCGAGCTCGGCAAAGCGCTCGAAGGCGGGATCGGCGGCCTCCTCGAAGGCACCGGGATGGGCGGATCGTCCTCCGGTGGCTCCGGCGGGTCCTCGCGCCAGGCCTACAGCGAATGCCTGCAGGAAGCCGAAACCTCGGCCGACCTGCAGAAGTGCGCGAGCCTGCTCTAGCGGCAAAATAGGCTCGCGCGACCGTGAACCAGGGAGGGCCGAAGCTCGACGCGTCTTTCCTGCGGACGCCGATGGGCTGGCCCTACCTGCTCACGCCGCTGATCCCGATCGCGGTCGTGCTGGAGCTGGTCGGCTCACCGGCGACGGTCGTCTTCGCCGCTTCGGCGCTGGGGATCATTCCGACGGCGGCGCTGATGGGACGCGCCACCGAGGAGCTGGCGGCGCGCTCGGGGCCGGGGATCGGCGGCCTGCTGAACGTCACCTTCGGCAACGCGCCGGAGCTGATCATCGCCCTCTTCGCCCTCAGCCAGGGGCTGCAGGAGGTGGTCAAGGCCTCGATCGTCGGCTCGATCGTCGGCAACATGCTGCTCGTCCTCGGGGCGGCGATGCTGGCCGGCGGGATCGGGCGCGAGAAACAGAGCTTCAGCCGCACCAGCGCCAGCATCCAGACGACGATGCTGATGCTCGCCGGCGCGGCGCTGATCATGCCGGCGATCTTCGAGCTGGTCGAGGGCAAGGGACTGCCGGAGCCGGGAGCCGAGGCGATCAACTACGGCGGCACCGTCGAGCACCTCTCGCTGGCCGTCGCCGTCGTCCTCATGGCCACCTACGTGATCGGCCTCTTCTTCTCGCTGAAGACGCATCGCGACCTCTTCAACCCCGAGTACGAGGAGGAAGACACCTGGGGCTGGTCGACGCGGACCTCGGTCATCGCGCTGGCGATCGCCGGCGTCCTCGTCGGGGTGATGTCGGAGGTGCTGGTCGGCTCGATCACCGAGGCCTCGGAGTCGATCGGCCTCTCGGAGTTCTTCATCGGCGTGATCGTCGTCGCGATCGTCGGCAATGCCGCCGAGCACTGGGTCGCGGTCCTGGTCGCGATGAAGGACAAGATGGACCTCGCGGTCAACATCGCGATCGGCTCCAGCGCCCAGATCGCGCTCTTCGTCGCCCCGGTCCTGGTCCTCGCCTCCTTCTTCATCGGGCCCTATCCGCTCGCCCTCGTCTTCAACGGCTTCGAGCTCGGCGCGATCCTGCTGGCGATCCTGGTCGGCAACCACGTCACCGCCGACGGCGAGTCGACCTGGTTCGAGGGCGTGCAGCTGCTGGCTGTCTATTTCGTCTTCGGCCTCGCCTTCTACTTCGCCTGAGCCCGTTTAAGGGCGGTCAGTAGGCTCCGTCGATGGAAGTCCTCCTGCTGCTGGTCAGCTTCGCGATCGTCCTCACCGGCGCGCTGATCTTCACCAACGCGGTCGAGTGGATCGGCCACCGGCTGGAGGTCGGGGTGGGGGCGGTGGGCAGCATCCTCGCCGCGGTCGGCACCGCGATGCCGGAGACGCTGATCGCGATCGTCGCCCTGCTCGACGTCAGCGAAGGGTCCGAAGACGTGGCGGTCGGGGCGATCGTCGGCGCCCCGTTCCTGCTCGCGACCCTGGCGATGGGGCTGGTCGGCCTCTTCGCCTACCTCTACCGCGACAAACGCGACCAGGGCGTGCAGCTCAACGTCCACCGGCCGACGCTGGAGCGCGACCTCGTCTTCTTCCTCTCCCTTTTCACCCTCGCCGGGGTGCTGGCCTGGGGACCGCCGGCGGAGGTGCGGATCCCGATCGGGATCGCCTTCCTGCTCGCCTACGTCTTCTACATCCGGCTGACGCTGAAGGGCGGGGGAGAGGTGCAGAGCGAAGAGTCCCTCAACCCCCTGATCTTCGAGCGCCGCGCCGAACGGCGCGAAGACCCGGCGCTGGCGCTCTGCGTGATCCAGCTCCTGGTCGGCCTGGGGGCGATGGTCGGCGGCGCCCACCTCTTCGTCGAGGAGCTCCTGCACATCGCCGAGAGCATCGGCGTCGACGCGCTGGTGCTGGCCCTGATCCTGGCGCCCCTGGCGACCGAGCTGCCGGAGAAGGTCAACAGCTTCTTCTGGGTGCGGGAAGGCAAGGACGCGCTGGCGCTCGGCAACATCACCGGGGCGATGGTCTTCCAGTCGATGATCCCGGTCGGGATCGGGCTGATCTTCACCGAC
>DASQCF010000036.1:0-6073 GCA_035634815.1 Solirubrobacterales bacterium
ATCGGCAGCGGCGTCCCCCAGTAGCGGTCGCGGGAGAGCGCCCAGTCGACGTTGTTCTCCAGCCATTTGCCGAAGCGGCCGTGCTTGATGTGCTCGGGGTGCCAGCCGATCTCCTCGTTGTTGGCGAGCAACTGGTCCCGGGCCTGGGAGGTGGCGATGTACCAGCTCGACTTCGCGTAGTAGAGGAGCGGCGTGCCGCAGCGCCAGCAGTGCGGGTAGGCGTGCTCGTAGACCTGCTCGCGGAAGAGCAGGCCGCGGCGGTCGAGGTCGGCGATCAGGGCGGCGGTGACCTCGGGGTCCTTGACGAACCTGTCCTCGAAGCCGGCGACGCGCCCGTCGAACTTGCCGTCGAGGCCGACCGGGTTGTAGAGAGTGCCGGCGTCGGTCGGGTCGAACTGCCCGGCCGCGGCGGCGGCCGCGTAGTCGTCTTCGCCGAAGGCGGGCGCGATGTGGACGAGGCCGGTGCCGTCCGCGGTGGTGACGAAGTCGCCGGCGAGGACCCGGAAGGCGTTGGCGGGGCCGCCGTCGGAGAGGTCGAAGACCGGCCCCCTGTAGGCGCGTCCGACGAGATCGGAGCCGGGGAAGCGGTCGAGGATCTCGGCTCCCTCGCCCAAGACCCGCTCGACCAGCGGCGCGGCGAGGATCAGCGTCTCGTCCTCGACCCGCGCCCGCACGTAGGTGACCTCCGGCGCGACCGCGACGGCGACGTTGCCGGGCAGGGTCCACGGCGTCGTCGTCCAGACCAGCAGCGAAGCGTCGTCGTCGAGCAGCGGGAAGCGCACGTATATGGACGGGTCCTTGACGTCCTCGTAGCCCTGCGCGACCTCGTGCGAGGAGAGCGCAGTGCCGCAGCGGGGGCAGTAGGGGACGACCTTGTGGCCCTCGTAGAGCCGGTCTTTGTCCCAGAGCTGTTTCAGCGACCACCAGACCGACTCGATGTAGTCGTCCTCGAGGGTGACGTAGGGGTCGTCGAGGTCGATCCAGAAGCCGATCCGCTCGGTCAGCCTGTTCCAGTCCTCGACGTACTCGAAGACCGACTCGCGGCAGCGCTGGTTGAACTCGGCGATCCCGAACTCCTCGATCTCCTGCTTGGAGGAGATCCCGAGCTGCTTTTCGACCTCCAGCTCGACCGGCAGGCCGTGGCAGTCCCAGCCCGCCTTGCGCGGCACCCGGAACCCGCACATCGTCTTGTAGCGCGGGTAGACGTCCTTGAAGACGCGGGCAAGGACGTGGTGGGAGCCGGGTTTGCCGTTGGCGGTCGGCGGGCCCTCGTAGAAGCTCCAGACCGGCGCCCCCTCGCGGGCGGCGAGCGAGCGCTCGAAGACGCCCTCCTCGCGCCAGCGCGCGAGGACGCGCTCCTCCAGCGCGGGGAAGGACTGCTTGGGATCTACTGGATCGAATCCGGGCACGAAGCTCAGGATTCTATGGAGCTAATTCTGATTCGTGACCCGAATCATTTTTGTGAGTGCCTCACCAGACGAGGACGAACTCGCCGGGGTCCTGCGGGTTGACGTAGACCGGGAGGACCAGTCCGGGCTCCATCCGCGAGGCGGCGAAGACGGGCATGATCTCCCGCCGCTTCACCTCGCGCGCTCCGTGTCCCGGCACCGCGAGTTGGAGCCGCAGGCTCATCAGCGGCATCTCGTTGACTTCGGCGCTGCTGCCGGCGGCGAGCACGGTCGCGGTGCCGCGCAGGCCCTGGCGGAAGATCCAGTCGTTGCGTGCGGCCTTCTCCTTCTGCCGTCGCGCGTACCAGAGCAGGCCGAGGGCGACGAGGACCCAGATCACGCCGATCGAGGCGAGGATCCCGGCGACCTGCCCGGGGGCGCCGGCGAGGATCGGGACGATCGCGAACGCCGCCCCGGCGAGGCCGAAGAAGGCGATCAGGGAGATGCCGACCTTGTTGAGCTGCATCTACTCCTCGCACTCCCGGCGGAGGCGGGTGGCGACCTGGGCGGTCGCCTCGCAGAGGGCAGCGAGACCGTCGGCGCCGGGGTCGTCGGCCTCGATGCTGCCGAGCAGGGCGCCGTAGGCGAGCTCGAAGGAGAAGTCGGCGGGCGGCTCGGTCCCCAGCCAGTCGACGAAGCTCGGCGAGAACAGCTGCCGCAGCCAGTTGGGGTCCTGGTAGGGGCTGGTGGCGACCTCGTAGCGCTCGTTCAGCGCCGTGCTCTCGGTCCAGAGCTTGGAGTGGCGGGCTTCGAAGCCGTAGAACTCGTCGTCGCGGGTGCTGCGGCCGCGGCGGATGCAGAAGACGCGCGGCGCGAAGGCGGTCGCGGCGGGGACCTCGGTGAGGGCGACCTGGAAGCGGAAGGTCTTGTTGCGCGTGTAGGCGAGCTGGCCGACGACGCCGTCCACCCCGTCGCCGAGGGCCCCGCGCAGGGCGGGCTCCAGGGGCTGTCCCTTGCCCTCGACCAGGAGCGGCGTCAGCGGGCCGGGGGCGAAGGCGCCGATCTGCTCGAAGCCGCGCTCGCCGGCGAGCTCCCCGTAGGCGGACTGGACGTCTGGCACGGGGGCAGCGTATGGGCGCGCCCGGGCGTTAGGGTGGACCGCCGATGGAGCGCTACGACCTCAACGGCAAAGTCGCGCTGGTGACCGGCGCCGCCCGCGGAATCGGCTTCGAGACCGCCCGGCAGATGCACCTGCGCGGCGCCTCGGTCGCGGTCCTCGACCTCGACGCCGACGAGGCGCGCGAGGCGGCGGAGCGGATCGGGCCACGGGCGATCGGGCTCGGCGGCGACGTCACCGACCAGAGCGCGCTGATGAACGCCGTCGCCGAGGTGGTCGAAAAGCTCGGCGGGATCGACGTCGCCGTCGCCAATGCCGGCATCGCCCAGAAACAGTTCGCGACCGTGCGCGGGATCTCCGGCGAGGAGTGGGAGCGGGTCTTCGAGGTCGACATGCTCGGCGTCTGGCGAACGGTGCGGGCGACGCTGCCGCAGATCGTCGAGCGGCGCGGCCAGATGATCGTCGTCTCCTCTGTCTATGCCTTCGCCAACGGCTTCGGCAACACGCCCTATGCGGTCGCCAAGGCCGGGGTCGAGTCGCTCGGCCGGGCGCTGCGGGTGGAGCTGAAGCCGCACGGCGCCAGCGCCAGCGTCGCCTACTTCGGTTGGGTCGACACCAAACTCGTGCAGGACGCCTTCGCCCAGGAGACCGCGCCGCGGGTCCGCGAACTGAGCCCCGAGTGGCTGCTGAAACGGATCACGCCCGAAGAGGCCGGCGCCGGGCTGGTGCGCGGGATCGAGGAACGGGCGCCGCGCATCTTCGTCCCGAAATGGTGGCGCTACGTCTCCGCCCTGCGCGGGATCGTCAACCCGCTGCTCGACAAGCGGATGGAGAGCGACGAGAAGACGCGGGCCCTGGTGCGCGACATCGACGCGGCGAGCGTCGACGCGGTCAAGTCGCAGACCGACGGCTGAGCCGCTCCAGGAGGGACACGACGGATTCGTAGGGCTGGCCCGTGGCGCGGGTCATCGCGATCTCGCAGGTGCGGTTGCTGGAGAGGTAGGCGTCGAAGGAGCGCCCGGAGAGCTCTTCGGCCTGGGGACGGGTGGCCGAGGCGGTGAGCTCGGGGTGGGAGATACCGCGGTCGCCGGCGAAGGCGCAGCAGGTGGCAGAGGGGGCGATGTAGACGTCGTCGGCAAGGGCGTTGCTGAGGACGCGAAGCGGATGGGCGAGCGCGAGCCGGCGAGTCGCGCAGGTCGGATGGACGGTGGCGGAACCGACCTTCTCCTCGATCTCGAGGCTCGGCAGCAAGCGCAGTGCCCAGGCAACCGAGTCGATGATCTCGATCCTCCCCAGCCGCTCCGCGTTCTCCTCCGAAAGCACACCATCACCAACCTCGGCGATCGCCCCGGTGCAGGACGCCGCGTCGATCACAACCGGCAGAGCCCCCTCCCCGCTCCATCCCCAAAGCCGCTCGACCATCTCATTCGCCTTGTGCGCATGCGCCGCCGCAAACCCTTTGGAGCTCCAAGGCAACCCACAACAGCTCCCCGCCACATCCTCCGGAATAGCAACCGGCATCCCGGCCCGAGCCGAAACCGTCACAAGAGCCTCAACCACTCCGCGAGACCGCAAAAACTCCTCTTGAGGGGGGTTTTTTACGGTCTCGGCGGAAGAAGAGCCGAAGATGCGGTTCGTGCAGCTCGGCACGTACACCGCCGCGGCTTGATCGGGAGGGGGGGATGACCCTCTCGGGACACTCAACATCGAGCCATTGGCGAGATGTGTCCCGAGAGGGTCATCCCCCCCTCCCCAAACGGCTGGCCCCGGGAGCCCCTTCCCGCGCTTCGTCCTCCGCGCCAACGGCCCGCCGACCTTCAGCGCCAGGCGCGACACCTTCTCGACCGCACCCCACCGCTTCGCCGCCGCGAGCGCGGCCTTTTCGGCCCGCTCCCCATGCTGGGCCACCCGCAGCTCCTTGACCATCTTGCCGGTGTCGATCCCCAGCGGGCAGGCGATCTGGCAGGAGCCGTCGGTCGCGCAGGTCTCCAGCGCGTCGTAGTCGTACTCCGCCAGCAGCGCCCGCTGGACCGGCGAGCCCTCGGGCTGGCGCGCCATCTCGCGGCGCAGGACGATCCGCTGGCGCGGCGTCGTCGTCAGGTTGCGGCTCGGGCAGACCGGCTCGCAGAAGCCGCACTCGACGCAGGTCGTCGCTCCGCCCCAGTCCTCGATCGCCGGCGTCGTCTTCAGGTCCCGCAGGTGGACGCCCGGGTTGCGGCTGAGGATCACGTCGGGCGAGAGGACGCCGTCGGGGTCGGCCAGCCGCTTCAGCCGCCACATCAGCTCGGTCGCCTTCTCCCCCCACTCGCGCTCCACATAAGGCGCCATGTTCACCCCGGTCCCGTGCTCGGCCTTCAGCGAGCCGTCGTACTTGCCGACGATCAGCTCGACCAGGCCGCCCATGAACGCCTCGTAGCGCTCCAGGTCCTCCTGCTTGGCGAAGTCCGGGGTCAGCATGAAGTGCAAGTTCCCGGCCGAGGCGTGGCCGGCGACGCCAGGGAGGAAGCCGTGTTCGCCGAGCAGCGCCTGCAGGTCCTTCGCCCCCTCGGCGATCCGCTCCGGCGGCACGCAGACGTCCTCGACGATCAGCGCCGTCCCCTCCGGCCGCACCCGTCCGATCAGCCCGTGCAGGCCCTCGCGCACCCGCCAGGCGAGCTCGATCGCCTCCGGCTCGCGGGTGAAGTCGATCGGCCGGATCGTCTCGTGCGAGCCGAGGATCGCTTCGGCGCGCAGAACCTGGGCCGCGAGGTCGCCCTCGTCGGCGCCGCCGAACTCGACCAGGAGGACCGCCGACTCGGGGGGCAGCTCTTTCCACTCCTGCGGCGCCCCGACCATGTTCCAGGCGGCGGT
This sequence comes from Solirubrobacterales bacterium, assembly GCA_035634815.1. GTDB lineage: Bacteria > Actinomycetota > Thermoleophilia > Solirubrobacterales > 70-9 > VAYN01. The sequence continues at coordinate 5,356 of DASQCF010000036.1, forward strand.
GATCAACGCCGGCGCGACCATCAGCTCGACCGCCCTGGCGCCCGACGCGACCAGGTCCCCGACCGGGGCGATCGCCTCGTCGATGCCGGGGAAGTGGACCCAGGCGGTGGTCGTCACCGCCGGCACCGGCACCGTCTCGAAGACGACCTCGGCGATGAAGGCCAGCGTCCCCTCGGAGCCGACCAGCAAGCGACGGAAGATCTCCAGCGGCTCGTCGGCGTCGAGGAAGGCGCAGAGCCGGTAGCCGGTGGTGTTCTTGATCTCGAACTTGCGGCGGATCCGCTCCGCCAGCACCCCGTCGGCGCGGATCTCGTCGCGGATCGCCTCCAGGCCGGCGACCAACTCCGGCTCGGCGGCGGCGAAGCGCTCGGCGGCGCCGGGCGCGCCGGTGTCGATCACCGTCCCGGAGGGGAGGACGAAGGTCAGCTCGCGGACCGTCGAGTAGGAGTCCCTGGTGACGCCGCAGCGCATCCCGCCCGAGTTGTTGGCGACGACGCCGCCGACGGTGCAGACGTCGGTGCTCGCCGGGTCGGGGCCGAGTTTGACCCCGTGCGGGGCGAGGACGCGGTTGGCGTGGCCGAGGACGGTCCCCGGCTTGACCCGGGCGCGGGCGCCGTCGTCCTCGACCCGGACCCCGCCCCAGTGCTTGCGGACGTCGACGAGGATGCCGTCGCTCTGGCCCTGGCCGTTGAGGCTGGTGCCGCCGGCGCGGAAGGTG
>DASQCF010000037.1:0-11280 GCA_035634815.1 Solirubrobacterales bacterium
CAGCCGGATGGAGATCGACCAGGCCCGCCTGCTGACCCTCTACGCCGCCTGGAAGATGGACACCGAGGGCAAGCGCGCCGCCCGCCAGGCGATCTCGGCGATCAAGATCGTCGCCGCCAACATGGTCATGGACGTCCTCGATCGCGCGATCCAGGTCCACGGCTCCCTCGGCATGACCGACGACACGCCGCTGGCGATCATGTGGCGCTTCAGCCGCATGCTGCGCCTCGCCGACGGCCCCGACGAGGTCCACAAGATGGTCCTCGCCCGCCGCGAGCTGAACCGCTGGGCGAAGCGCGCCGAGGCCGAAGCCGAAGGGCACCTGGAGCCCCGGCACGCTGCACGGATGGTGTGAGTGCGGAGATCGGATCTAGCTAGATATCTAGCTAGATCCTTGTTAGCCTGTCCTCATGGCTGAGGTCGGCATGCATCAGGCAAAGACGCAGCTCTCGAAGCTGGTGGAGCGCGTCGAAGCGGGTGAGGAGGTCGTGATCACCCGGCGCGGCAAGCCTGCGGCCAGGCTCGTGCCTGAGCGCAGGGGCGAGGGCTTCGCGTCGCTCGCCGGATCCTGGAAGGACAGGATCCGGATCGCCGACGACTTCGACGAGCTGCCCGACGATCTCGCCGACGCGTTCGGCATGCGGACCTGACCCTTCTTCTCGACACCCACGTCGTCCTCTGGTGGCTGGCTGGAGAACCCGAGCGGGTCGGCAGGGAAGCGAGGGCGGCAATCGAAATCGGGGCACCTGTCCTGGTCAGCGCCGTCGTCATCTGGGAGGTCGCCATCAAGCGCCACCTCGGCAAGCTCGATGCCCCCGAAGACCTGCTCGACCAGCTGGAGCGGGCGGAAGTCGACCTGCTCCCGATCACCCCCCGTCACGCCGAGGGGGTCGCGGCGCTGCCGATGCACCACCGCGATCCGTTCGACCGCCTGCTTGTCGCCCAGGCCCAGAGCGCCGAACTCCCACTTGTCACCGCCGACGGCCACCTCGCCGACTACGGGATCGAGATCGTCTGGTAGGGGTCAGCCGGCCTGCTCGCGCTTCTCGGCCTCTTCGGCCAAGCGCTCGACCAGGCGGGCGAAGGCGTGGACTCCCTGGTCGACCTTGCCGTAGCCGCCGGCGACGTAGCGGGCGTAGACGCCCTCGAGGATGATCGCCAGCTTCCAGTAGCCGAGGGCGACGTAGAAGTTGAGGTCGGAGAGGTCGCGGCCGCTGCGCTCGGCGTAGCGGGCGGCGAGCTCGGCCTGGGTCGGGAAGCCAGGCGCCAGGTTGGCCGGCATGCCGAGGGCGACGACATCGTCGCCCTGGCCGCGTTCGGGCCAGTAGGCCATCAGCAGGCCGACGTCGGCGAGCGGGTCACCGAGGGTGCAGAGCTCCCAGTCGACTACCGCGGCGACCTCGCCGCCCGGGCTGAGGATCATGTTGTCGAGGCGGTAGTCCCCGTGGACGATCGTCGCCGGGCCCTGCTCGGGGATGCGGGCCGATAGCGCCGCGTGGACGCGCTCGATCGGCTCCAGCTCGCGCGTCTTCGACTTCTCCCACTGCCCGTGCCAGCGGTGCAGCTGACGGGCGACGTAATCCTCCTTGCGGCCGAGGTCGCCGAGCCCGGCGGCGTCGGGGTCGACGGCGTGGATCTGGACCAGGGTGTCGGCGACGCGCTCGCCGATCGCCCGCCGGTCGCCCTCGTCGGGGAAGATCTCGGCCTCGGCGAGGCCGCGCAGGATCGGCCCCTCGACAAACTCCATCACGTAGAAGGGCGCGTCGTTGACGCTCTCGTCCTCGCAGAGCCCGACCACCGGGGCGACCGGGACGTCGGTCGCCCCCAGCGCCGAGACGACCTTGAACTCGCGCCCCATGTCGTGGGCGGAGCCGAGCCGCTTGCCCATCGGCGGCCGGCGCAGCGCCCACTTCTGCCCGGCTGCGTCAGTGACCCGGTAGGTCAGGTTCGAGTGTCCGCCGGCGATCCGCTCGAAGGCGAGCGGGAGGTCGACCCCGGGGACATTCGCCCCGAACCAGCCTTCGACCGGCTCCCTGTCGATCCCCTCCGGAACGGCGACGGTGCCGTCGTGCTCGGTAGCCTCGTCAGCCATAGGGGCGCAAGCATATTCACGATCCAATCGACGGCTGAGCCCGTCGCTCGCCAACCGGCTGCGGATCGGGTTCGCGATCGGCTTTGCCGTGCTCACCGCGATGGCGGTGATCGGCGTCGGCCGCTTCATCCAGCAGCGCCAGGACTTCGAGGACTCGATCGCCCGCTCCTACCAGGTGGAGATGGTCGCCCGGGAACGGATCGCCCGCGGCACCGGCGGCCAGGCGGCGCGCGCGGTCGTCACCGAACAGGCGCGGCATCGCGACGAACTGCGCGACGAGATCTCCGGCGACACCCGCGACACGGCTCTGCTCGTCGCCGCCGGGCTGCTGGCGGGCCTGACCGGGGCCCTGCTCCTCTTCAGCGGCCTGATCTCCTCGATGCGGCGCCCGCTCGAGGAGCTGGTCGCCGCCGCCGGGCGGCTTGCCGGCGGCGACCGCAGCGTCCGGGTCGAGGTCGGCGGCCTGGCGGAGACGGCGACCCTCGGCACCGCCTTCAACGAGATGGCCGCGGAGCTGGAGCAGGAGGAGGTGCGACGGGCCGAACTCGACCGGCTCAAAGACGAGTTCGTCCTCACCGCCTCCCACGAGCTGCGCAGCCCGCTGACCTCGGTGCAGGGCTTCGCCGAGCTGCTGATGCTGGAACGCGAGTCGCTGACCCCCCGCCAGGCGGAGACGGTCGAGGTGATCCTCGACAACTGCCGCCACCTGGTGCGGCTGCTGAATGACCTGCTCGACCTCGCCCGCTCCGACGCCGGCCGGCTCTCGATCCGGCCGCAGCCGACCGAGGTCGCGCCGCTGGTCGAAGACGTGGTGCGTACGATGCGCGCCCAGACCGAGGCGGGCGGGCAGGCGCTGAGCGAAACGGTCGAGCCAAGCCTGCCGCCGATCGACGTCGAGCCCGACCGGATCAGGCAAATACTGGTGAATCTGCTTACGAATGCTCATGAGTACTCGCCCGAAGGTGCGTCCATTCAGGTCGCGGCCAGGCCCGCCGGCGCCGAGGTGGAGATAGCCGTGAGCGACAACGGACCAGGAATCCCCAAGGAGCAGCTGGAGCGGATCTTCGAGCGCTTCACCCGTGGCGACGCCGGGCTGACCCAGCGCGTCGGCGGCACCGGCCTCGGGCTGGCGATCTCGAAATCGCTGGCCGAGGCCCACGGCGGCAGCATCGCCGCCGAATCGACGGTCGGCCAGGGCTCGACCTTCCGGCTGCGGCTGCCGGTCGCGTCCGCGTCAGGCCCGGCGACGGGTGACGGCGCCCCCAGCGGCCAGGGCCAGGCGACGGCGGAGGCGAGCTGATGGCCACGATCCTCGTCGCCGATGATTCCGAGACGATCCTGCTGCTGATGCGGACCCGGCTGGAGATGGCCGGCCACGCGGTGGCGACCGCCGCCGACGGCCAGGAGGTGCTCGACCACATCGCCGACGGCGTCGCCCCCGACCTGCTCCTGCTCGACGCGATGATGCCGCGCAAGTCCGGCATCGACGCCCTGCGCGAGCTCCGCGGCGCCGGCAACGAGGTGCCGGCGCTGATCGTCAGCGCCCACCAGAACCCGGGCGACGCCGACGCGCCGACCGACCTCGCGATCGACGGCTACATCACCAAGCCGATCGACTTCGACCGCCTGCTGGAGACGGTCGCCGAGCTGACCGCCTAACCGATTCTTGCCCCACCCCGGTGGGGCGGAAACCGGATGCGCTCAGCTCTTGGCGATCTCGAGGCGGATCTCCTTGCCCTCGAGCTTGGTCCCGTCGAGGTACTCGACGGTGCGCTCAGCGACGTCGGGATCGACCTCGACAAACGAGAAGCGGTGCAGGACGCGGACGTCGTGGATCGCCTCGTCGGGGAGGACGGCGCCCTCCTTCAGCGCCCAGCGCAGCGCCTCCTCGTCGATGCCGCTGCGCTCGCCGCGGTTGACGAAGAGCTTGGTGGTGTCGGCCTTCTCGCCGTCGCTGTCGCCGTCGCCGTTGGCCTCGGCCGCCGGCTCGCGTTCGCGCTGAGGCTCCTTCTCCCGCTCGCGTTCGCGCCTCGGGGCGCGCTCGCGGCGGCGCGGCGGCGGCGCATGCTCCAGCCGCTCCTCCGGGGTCTCCCACTCGCCGATCTTGGTTTTGACGTCGCGCTCGATGCGGGCGATCTCGTCCTTCTGGTCGGGCGTAACGAAGGTGATCGCGCGGCCGGTCCGCCCCACGCGGCCGGTGCGGCCGATGCGGTGGACGTAGGTCTCCGAGGAGTTCGGCACGTCGTAGTTGATGACGTGGGTGACGTGGTCGACGTCGAGCCCGCGGGCGGCGATGTCGGTCGCTACCAGCAGCTTCACGCGGTGGTCCTTGAAGCTGATCATCACCCCGTCGCGGACACCCTGGCTGAGGTCGCCGTGCAGCGCCTTCACGTCGAGGCCTTTGTCCTTCAGCGTCTTCTCCAGCTTCGAGGCGCCGATTTTGGTCCGGGTGAAGATGATCGCCTGCTCGGGTTCTTCGGTCTTCAGCAGCGCGACCAGGCGCGCCGCCTTCTCCTTGGCCGGGACCTCGACGTAGGCCTGCTGGATCTTGTCGACGGTCAGCGTTTCCGGGGTGATGCTGATCGTCGTCGGGTCGTACATGTAGCCCTCGGCGAGCTTCTGGATCGGCGGCGGCATCGTCGCCGAGAAGAGCGCCGTCTGGCGCCCGCTCGGGCACATCCGCAGGATCTTCTCGACGTCCTCGATGAAGCCGAGGTCGAGCATCTCGTCGGCCTCGTCGAGGACCACGTAGCGGGCCGCGGTGAGGACCAGCGAGCGGCGGGACATCAGGTCCATCATCCGCCCGACGGTGGCGACGACGACGTGGGCGCCGGAGCGCAGCTGCGACTGCTGCGAGCGGATCGGGGCGCCGCCGAAGACGGCGACGATCTCGATGTCGAGGTGCTCGGCGTATGAGCGCAGCGCCTGCGTCACCTGGATGCAGAGCTCCCGCGTCGGGGTGAGGACGACCGCCTGCACCTCTTCGTTGGCGGGATCGAGGTACTGCAGCAGCGGCAGCCCGAAGGCGGCGGTCTTGCCGGTCCCGGTCTGGGCCTGGCCGATCACGTCGTGGCCGCCGAGCAGCTCCGGGATCGCCTGTTCCTGGATCGGCGTCGGGTCCTCGTAGCCGAGCTCGTCCAGGGCCTGCTGGATGTCCGGCGAGAGGCCTAGTTCTTTGAAGTTCACCTTGGGTGCGGTCACTTAAGAGGGGTCACTGAGACGGGTCCAGGAGGAGCTTGCCGCTGGTGCGGCGGGCGATCAGGTCTTCGTGCGCCCGCGCCGCTTCCGACAGTGGGTAGACCTCCCCGATCGTAACCGTCAGCTCGCCTTTGGCGATCGTCCCCAGCAGATCGCCGATCATCGGCACCAGCAAGTCGGGACGGCTCAGCAGGTGGGCGAGCCAGAAGCCGATCACCGCTTTGGAGCCGCGCAGCAGCGCCGCGGTCGAGACCTCGCGCTGTTCGCGCGAGGCGATCCCGAAGACGACCATCCGCCCCAGCGGCGCCAGCACGTCCATCTCGGCGTCGAAGGCATCGCCGCCGCTCATGTGCAGGACCGCGTCGATCCGCTTGCCGTCGTTGGCCTCGCGGATCGCCGCGCCGAGGTCCTCGGCGCGGGAGTCGACGCAGGCGTCGGCGCCGAGCCCCGTGACCAGCTCGCGCTTCTCCTCGCTGGAGGCGAGGCCGATCACCTTGGCGCCGGCGCGCTTGGCCAGCTGCACGGCGAGGGTGCCGGTGCCGCCGGCGGCGGCCTCGACGACGATCGTCTCCCCCGGCTCGATCCGGGCGCAGCGGTGGACCAGCGCCATCGCGGTCAGCCCCTGCAGGAGCCCGCCGGCGCCCTGGTCGTAGTCGACCCCCTCGGGCAGCTCGATCAGCTGCGCCTGCGGCACGGCGACTTTCTCCGCGTAGCCGCCGCTGCCCAGCAGCGCCACCACGCGGCGGCCGTCGTTGAGCTGGCCGGCGACCTCGGCGCCGGGGATCAGCGGCAGGGTCTGCTCGGCGAGGTAGTCGTTGCGGGAGGCGTGGGTGTCGGCGAAGTTGATCCCGCTTCGCTTGACGTTGATCACTGCCTCGGCCAGTTTCGGGTTCGGGTCGGCGACCTCGGTGTAGCGCAACACCTCCGGCCCGCCGAACTCCTCGATTTGGATCGCTTTCATTGGGCGGTGAGTCTCGCAGGGCGGCCGCCTGCGGCGCGGTCACCTCGATTAGGCTGCGGCCGGATGGCGCTCACGGTTGTCGGCTCAATCGCGTTCGACGCGGTCAAGACCCCGTTCGGGGAGCGCGAGCGGATGCTCGGCGGCGCCGCCGTCCACTTCTCGCTGGCGGCCAGCTTCTTCACCGAGGTGCGGCCGGTCGGGCCGGTTGGCGACGACTTCGGCGCCGAGCAGTTCGAGGTCCTGGAGCGCCGCGGCATCCTCACCGAGGACGTCGAGCGGGTCGCGGGAGGACAGTCCTTCTTCTGGCGCGGCCGCTACGAGTACGACCTCAACGTCGCCCACACCGAGGACACCCAGCTCGGCGTCTTCGCCGAGTTCGAGCCGAAGCTCTCGGCTGCCTCGCAGGCGGCCGACACCCTCTTCCTCGCCAACATCCAGCCCGACCTGCAGCGCCAGGTCCGCGCCCAGTGCGGCGCGGCGCGCCTCAGCGGTCTCGACTCGATGAACCTCTGGATCGAGACCGCCAAGGACTCGCTGAGCGCGGCGATCGCCGAGGTCGACTGCCTCGTCGTCAACGACGCCGAGATCCGGATGCTGACCGGCGAGTCCAACCTCGCCCGCGCCGCCCGCACGGTGATGGACATGGGACCGCGGGCGGTGATCGCCAAGCAGGGCGAGTACGGCGCCGCGCTCTTCACCGAGGGCGGCTTCTTCGCCCTGCCAGGCTTCCCGCTGGAGGACGTGCGCGACCCGACCGGGGCCGGCGACAGCTTCGCCGGCGGCTTCTTCGGCTACCTCGACAGCGTCGAGGGCGACCACTTCGACGACGCCGAGCTGCGGCGGGCGATGGGCTACGGCACCGTCCTCGCCTCCTTCAACGTCGAGGAGTTCGGGACCGAGCGCGTCTCGCGGCTGACCCGCGAGGAGATCGACGAGCGCTTCGAGCAGCTGCGCGCGATGACCCAGTTCGAGGGTCCCGCGGCTTCTTAACAGCCGACGCAGGCGAAGTGACAGAATGGGCGCCGCCCCATGGCCACCGACTCGCTGACGATCACCGACAACCGCACCGGCAAGTCCTACGAGGTGCCGATTTCCGACGGCACGGTGCGGGCGATGGACCTGCGGCAGATCAAAGTCGACGAGGACGAATTCGGGATGATGGCCTACGACCCGGCCTTCACCAACACCGCCTCCTGCCGCTCCTCGGTCACCTACATCGACGGCGCCGCCGGGATCCTCGAACACCGCGGCTACTCGATCGAGCAGCTCTGCGAGCGCTCGACCTTCCTCGAGGTCGCCTACCTGCTGATCTTCGGCGAGCTGCCGACCGCCGCCCAGCTCGACCGCTGGACCTTCGACATCACCCACCACACCTTCGTCCACGAGGACCTCAAGCACTTCTTCGAGGGCTTCCGCTACAACGCCCACCCGATGGGGATGCTGCTCGCCGGGGTCGGCGCGCTCTCGACCTTCTACCCCGACGCGAAGCAGATCGACGATCCCGAAGAGCGCTACATGGCCGCGGTGCGGCTGATCGCCAAGGTGCCGACGCTGGCCGCCTTCTCCTACCGGCACAACATGGGTCTGCCCTACGTCTATCCCGACAACGAGCTCAACTACGCCCAGAACTTCCTCTCGATGCTGTTCAAGAAGACCGAAGACCGGCATATCCCCAAGGAGGCGCTGACCAAGGTCCTCGACGTCCTCTTCATCCTCCACGCCGACCACGAACAGAACTGCTCGACCAACGCGGTGCGCGGGGTCGGCTCCTCCGACGTCGACCCCTACTCGGCGGTGGCGGCGGGCGTCGCGGCCCTCTACGGTCCGCTGCACGGCGGCGCCAACGAGGCGGTGCTGCGGATGCTGCGGCGGATCGAGTCTCCGGAGAACATCCCCGACTTCCTCGAGCGGGTGAAGCAGCGCGAGGAGAAACTGATGGGCTTCGGCCACCGGGTCTACAAGAACTACGACCCGCGGGCGCGGATCATCCAGCAGCACCTCGACGACGTCTTCGAGGCGACCGAATACAACCCGCTGGTCGAGATCGCGCAAGAGCTGGAGAAACGCGCCCTCGACGACGACTACTTCACCGAGCGCAAGCTCTACCCGAACGTCGACTTCTACTCGGGGATCATCTACGAGGCGATGGACATCCCGACGGACATGTTCACCGTCATCTTCGCCATCCCCCGCACCGCCGGATGGGTCGCCCAATGGATGGAGATGCAGGAAGACCCGGAGAAGAAAATCGCCCGGCCGCGGCAGATCTACACCGGGGCGCGGGAGCTGGAGTACGCGCCGGTCGAGCAGCGGGAGGGGCCGGAGAAAATCGTCGGGCCCCCGGCGCGCAGGCCGAAACGCCCGCGGCGCGGGGCGTAGTTGGTAGGGGGAGGGTCGGGACTCCCTCCCCAGACACATCTCGCTATGGCTCGATGTTGAGTGTCTGGAGAGGGAGTCCCGACCTCCTGCCATCGCCTAGGCTGCTCCCGTGTCACGTCCGAAGTGGAAGTTGACGATCCGACATGGGTCGGATGTTGATCACGCGTCCTTTGAGGAGCTTGGTGAAGCTGTGGCTGCGATGCGGGAACGGGCGTTGGCGATTCGGGCCGAGGGGCCGGTTCGGCCGGTGCAGTCGCTGCGGGACTTCGGGCCGGCGGAGCAGGTTCATGCCCGGCTGCAGCTGAGCAGCGGCGGGCTCCTGCGCAAATCGGTCGCCGGGGTCGACGTCCGCGGCGACGGGACGTTCGTGCCGTTCAAGGGCGGGGTGGTGCGGGAGGAGCTCGACCCGACCCACCACGACACGCCGTTCGACCTGGTGCGCGAGACTCTGGAAGCGGAGCGATGAGCAGGAGCGAGACCGAGATCCCCAAGGGCAGCTACGCCGCCGGCGAGCGGGTGAGGCTGCCCGCGGGCGCCGAACCCCCCTTCACCGTCTTCATCAACGGGGTCGAGCAGAGCAAGGAGACCTACCGGATCGAAAGCGGCGAGATCGTCTTCGACCGCCCGATCGTCAAGGAGAAGGTCGGCACCGGCCGCTGGCTGGCGATGTACCTGGGCCTGTTCGGCACCTACCGCAAGGACGAGACGATCGACCTCCAGTTCAGCAAGGGCGGCAAGGTCGAACTGCGCTCCGACCTCAAAGTCATCCCCTACGCCGAGGGCGAGGCACCGTGAACATCGGCTTCCTCCTCCTCTGCGACCACAGCGAGGCCGTCAACGGCAAGCTCTACCTGACCGGCGGCGGCTGGAACGTCCTCCGCCTCCCGGAGCTGCCCCACGAGTGGTCCTTCTCGATCGGCCTCGGCATCGACGTCGCCTGGCACGAGACCAACACCCCCCACGACCTCCTCGTCAGCGTCCAGGACCCCGATGGCGCCGAGCTCGGCGAGGGCCTGACCGCCAGCTTCGAGACCGGCCGCCCCCCGGGCCTTCCCGAAGGCCAGGAGCAGCGCCTGGTGATGTCGATCGCCGCCACCGCCGCCTTCACCACCGCCGGCCCCCACGCCGCCGTCGTCCAGGTCAACGGCGAGGAGATCGGCCGCGCCCGCTTCTACCTGATGGAGGCCTCGCCCGAGGAGCTGGGCATGGCCTGAGCGGCCGCCCTTAGCCGTTGAACACGTAGAGCAGCAGGAAGGCGATGATCGCGAAGGCGGCGCCGGCCGCCTGGATGCCGCGGTCGCCGGCGATGATGCCGGACATCGAGCGGTCGTCGTTGCGGTCGTAGATCAGGTAGAGGTAGCGGAAGATGCCGTAGACCGCGGGCGGGATGGTGAGCATCATCTGGCTGCCGATCAGCGGCGAGTTGACGGTGTAGATCGCGTAGCTGATCACGGTGCCGGTGGTGACCAGGGAGACCATCTGGTCGAGGAAGGGCAGGGAGTAGTGCTCCAGGACCGGCCGGGTCGAGGTGCCTTCGTGCAGCTCGGATACCGCCTCCTGGCGGCGCTTGGTGAAGCCGAGGAAGGCGGCGAGCATTCCGGTGCAGAGCAACAGCCATTCGGAGGCGTGGGCGTCGACGGCGCTGGCACCGGCGGCGACGCGGAGGATGAAGAGCCCCGCCAACGTCATCACGTCGATGATCACGATCTGCTTGAGGCCGAGGCTGTAGGCCATCTGGGCGACGCCGTAGCCGACCGCCATCAGCCCGACTTCCCAGTTGACGGCGCCGAAGGCGATCGCGATCGCGATCGCGGCGAGGATCGGAGCGACGATCATCGCCGTCCGCTCGGAGAGCTCGCCCGCCGCGATCGGGCGGAACCGCTTCTTCGGGTGCTTGCGGTCGAGCTCGACGTCGATCAGGTCGTTGACGAAGTAGCCGGCGCTGGAGATCAGGCAGAAGGCGACGAAGGTGATCGTCGCCTCGACGACCGCGTGGCCCTCGTTGAACTTGCCGGAGAAGAGCAGCCCGGCGAACACGAAGACGTTTTTGATCCACTCCTTCGGCCGCCCGGTCTTGATCGCGGCGCGCAGCGGCGAGCGCCGCGGTGTGACGGGCTGCTGGGCGTGCTCGCCCGGCTCAGCGGGCACGGTGGGCTGTTCGGAGGTGATCGTTTCCATCGAGCAAGAGCGGTCCAGGCGCCGGGATCGGCTGCCAGACCGGGAATGCGAGTCGCGAAAGGGTAGCGCCGCGCGGCGGCGACATCCTCAAGCCGGGTCGATCAGCACGCCTGGGTTCAGCATTCCTGCAGGATCGAGCTCGGCCTTGGCGGCGCGCAGGGCGGCGGCGAAGGGCGCGGGGCGCTGGCGGTCGTACCAGGGGCGGTGGTCGCGGCCGACGGCGTGGTGGTGGGTGATCGTGCCGCCGGCGTCGATCAGCGCCTCGGAGACGGCGGCCTTGATCTCGTCCCACTGCTCGACCTCGCCGCCGCGAATCGCCGGCGCCAGCACCGTGAAATAGGGAGCGACCCCGTCGGGGTAGACGTGCGTGAAGCGGCAGCTGACCCGCGGCGCCCCAGACCCCTCGGCCGGCGCCCCACTTACCCCCGCCACGGCCTTCCGCGCCGCCGCCATCACGCTCGCGTGGAACTCC
>DASQCF010000038.1:0-47757 GCA_035634815.1 Solirubrobacterales bacterium
TGGATGGCCGTTTTGGGCTTATCGGCGCGCACCCAGGGCGGCGCCGTGGTGCCCAGCTTGACGACCAGGTAGAGGTGGGCGCCGATAAGAGCGATGAGCGCCCCCGGCACGAGCAGCATGTGGATCGCGTAGAAGCGAGCCAGTGTGGTGGCGCCCAGCTCGGGGCCGGCGCGGAGGAAGTCGCTCAGGTACGGGCCGACGACGGGGCCGGTGCCGTTGATGTTGATGCCGACGATCGAGGCCCAGAAGGAGCGCTGGTCGAAGGGCAGCAGGTAGCCGGTGAAGGCCATCGTCATCGTCAGGATCAGCAGCACGACGCCGATCACCCAGTTCAGCTCGCGCGGGTACTTGTAGGCGCCGAAGAAGAAGGTCCTCCCCATGTGGAGGAAGATCAGGATCACCATCACGCTGGAGCCCCACTTGTGCATCCCGTGCACGAACTGCCCGAGCGGGACCTCGTTGTTGATGTGGGCGATCGAGGAGTAGGCCTGGGTCGCCGAGGGGGTGTAGAACATCGCCAGGAAGACGCCGGTGGTGGCCTGGACGATGAAGGCGAAGAGGGTCGCGGAGCCGAGCGTGTAGAACCAGTTGGTCCCCTTCGGCACCTTGCGGAACAGCATCCCGGTGAGGAAGCCGCTGGCGGCGAGCCGCTGGTCGACCCAGCCGAGGGCGTCGATCGGCGCATCTTTGGCCTGATCGAGGAGCTTGTCGCCGTGAGTCTTGCGCTCGGGCGCCTCCTTCAGGTCGCTCGGCGCCTGGCCGCGGGGCGTGCCACCGCTGCCGGGCTTGGCCGGTTTGCGCAGCGGCGGCGGGACGACGGCGTCCGGGATCTTGGGTTTCGGGAAGCTCGGCATCAGGGCGCTGGGAAGGTAGAGGGACGCGGCGGGTAGAGGTATTCCCAGATCCCGCCGGTGAACTCCCCGGGGTCGCGGGCGCGGACCGGTTCCATCTGCGAGGTGACGCTGTAGCGCGGTCCGAGCTCGACCTGGCCCTTCTCGACCCGGGTCTGGAACTGGTCGAGCGGGCGCACCGGCGGGCCGCCGATCCGCTTGCCCTGGAAGTCGTAGACGCCGCCGTGGCAGGGGCAGATGAAGTTACCGGCGGCCTCGACGAAGCGGACCGGGCAGCCGAGGTGGGCGCAGCGGTTGGAGACGGCGACGAACTTGCCGGGTTCTTCGCCGAGGTCCTTGGAGCTGCGCCGCACGTAGGCGGTGGTCTTGCCGGCGTCGCCGATCCCCTCGGTTTCGGTGAAGACGACCTGGCGGTAGGTGTCCTCGACGAAGTCGGAGACGGGGCCGACCGCCTCCCAGCGCTCCTTGCCGCGGTGGAAGATCGGGGCGACGGCGAAGCCGACGGCGGGGAGCACGATCCCGGCGGCGGCGAGGCCACCGAGCGCCTGGGAAGCAACCGTGAAGACATGGCGGCGCGTCATCGACTCCCCCTCGAAATAGCCGGGGGGGTCGGGCTTCACCCGTTCCTTGATTGAGGCCTCGTCAGCCCCGTTTACCTTGTTCGCGTCGTCTGCCACAGATAGGTCCGCGTAGGGCCTCGCAGTTTATTGCTTAGACGGTGTGACCTGCGTCACACATATCCCATCTAGGACGAAATCGCTGCTCCGGCGGCGATCTCTTCCGCGGCAGTTCGCCAAAGCGCCGGGATGCCCTGCACGTCCTCCTCGGCGTGGAGGCGGGCGCACTCGCTGATCAGGTCGGCGAGGACGGCGACGGCGGGGTCGTCGCCGAGGGCGGCGAGGCGGTCGAGGCCGAGGGCGTAGAGGTAGTCGCCGGCGAGGAGGGCGAGGTCGGGGTCGTGGCCGGCGAGGAGGCGGGGCTCTCCGTAGTGGAGGAGGTAGCCCTCGCGGACGGCCTCGACGACGAGCGCGTACTCGCCGCCGGCGAGTACGCCGAGCTCGGGCGACTCGGCGGGGTCGACGACGTGCGGCGAGATCGGCGTGTCCTCGCGGCGGAGCTGGTCGGCAAGGGCCTGTAGGGCGTTCACGACAGCGCCTCGTCGAGAGCCTCGGCGGCGGCTTCGAGGGTCTGGTCGATCGTCGCCTCGTCGTGGGCGAGGGAGACGAACCAGGCCTCGTACTGGGCCGGCGGCGGGTAGACGCCGCGCTCCAGCAGCGCCCGGCAGAAGGCGGCATGGGCGTCGGTGTCGCAGGCGGTCGCGGTGGCGAAGTCGACGACGGGAACCTGGCTGAAGAAGAGGGTGACGAGGCCGGGTGCGGCGGCGACCTGCAGCGGCCGGTCGGCGGCGAGCTCGCGGAAGCCGGCGGCGAGGCGGTCGGTTAGGGCGCCCAGCCGCTCGTAGGCGGCGGCGTCGAGCTGCTCCAGCGTCGCCAGCCCGGCGGCGACGGCGAGCGGGTTCCCGGAGAGGGTGCCCGCCTGGTAGACGTCGCCCGCCGGCGCGATCCGTTCCATCAGCTCGCGCGGACCGCCGTAGGCGGCGGCGGGCAGGCCGCCGCCGAGCACCTTGCCCATCACCGTCAGGTCCGGTTCGACTCCGTAGAGCGCCTGGGCGCCGCCGCGGGCGACGCGGAAGCCGGTGATCACCTCGTCGAAGACGAGCAGGGCGCCAGCGGCGCGGGTCTCCTCGCGGAGGAACTGCAGGAAGCCCTCGGCCGGCGGGACGACGCCCATGTTGGCGGCGATCGGCTCGGCGAGGAGCGCCGCGACCTCGTGCTCGGCGAGCGCCCGCGCAACCGCCTCGCGGTCGTTCCACGGCACCACCACGGTCGCCGCCGCCTGCGCCGGGAGCACGCCCGGGCTACCGGGAACGGCCAGCGTCGCCAGGCCCGAGCCGGCGTCGGCGAGCAGGCCGTCGGAGTGGCCGTGGTAGGCGCCGGCGAACTTGATCACCACTTCGCGGCCGGTGGCGGCGCGCGCCAGCCGCACCGCGCTCATCGCCGCCTCGGTTCCGGAGCTGGTCATCCGCAGCATCCCCACCGACGGCATCCGCGCGGCGACCTCCTCGGCGAGGCGAACCTCCTCAAGGGTCGCGGCGCCGAAGCTCGTCCCCCGCTTCGCCGCTTCGATCACGGCGGCGACCACCGACGGCTCGGCGTGGCCGAGGATCAGCGGGCCCCAGGAGCCGATCCAGTCGATGTAGCGGTTGCCCTCGACGTCGAAGAGCCAGCAGCCTTCGCCGCGTTCGACGAAAACCGGGTCGCGGCCGATCTGCCGCATCGCCCGCACCGGCGAGTTCACCCCGCCGGGGAGGACCTGTTGCGCCCGCTCAAACAGGTCGGTCATCGACTCGCCTGCTCCTTTCTGTTGCTATCCGCCGAAAAGGAACAATCGAAGATCAAGAATGCTCTGCTTCCCAGCGGGCGTAGTCCTCGGTGAAGTAATGGAGGCGGATCTTCTTGTACTCGGTCGAGGAGTAGAGGGTGGCGCGGTCGTCGGGCCCCATCCCGCACTCGGCGGCGATCGCGTCGAGGACGGCGTCGCACTCCTCCTTCGAGCGGCCGTGGGCCATGGTGAAGACGCTGTAGGGCCAGTCCTCGTAGGTCGGCCGCTGGTAGCAGTGGGAGATGCCGCGGAAGGAAGCCATGCGGCCGCCGACCTCCATGATCTGGTCCTCGGGGACCTTCCAGACCCCCATCCCGTTGGCCGAGAAGCCGGCGCGGCGGTGGAAGAGGATCGCGGCGACGCGGCGGAGGATCTTGCGATCGACCATCCCGCGCAGGCGGTCGAGCAGTTCCTCGGTCGAGATCCCCAGCTCCTGGGCGGCGGCGTCGTAGGGGCGGGCGACCGCCTCCATCGGGCCCTGCAGGGCCTTGATCAGGGCGATGTCGTCGGCGTCGTAGGGCTGCGGTTCCAGCTCGCGCGGCGGCACCGCCTCGACCGGCGCGGCCAGCGCCTCGGTCCCCTTCTCCATCTCCAGGTTCATGTTGATTTTGAACAGGGTCAGAGTCGGCAGCTCGCGCATCGACTCCGCCCCGGTCTCCTCCATCAGCGCCTCCAGCGTCCCCTGCAGACCGAGCTTCGAGTCCGGCGGGGTGGCGATCGTGAACCAGAGGTTGAACTCGTGGGTGCGCAGGTAATTGTGGGAGACGCCGGGGTGGGCGTTGACGATCTTCGCCGGCCGCTGCGGGTTCTCGGCGTCGACTTTCGCCGCCACCAGCATCGACTCGTAGCCGAGCGCGCGGGTGTCGAAGATCGGCGTGATCTCGCGGATGATGCGGTTGTCGAGCAGGCGCTGGGTGCGGCCAAGGACGTCGTCCAGCTCCAGGTCCGCCTCGCCGGCGACGAGCGCGAACGGCTCGGGGTCGAGCGGGAAGCTCGACTGCAGCAGGTTCATCAGCCGCTTGTCGGTCTCGTCAAGCGGGATCGCGGCGCCGTCCTTGCGGCTGCGCGCCTTCGACTGCGGCACTTTCACCGAAGCCATGGCGCGGCCTCCTTCGCGTAGTAGGTGACGATCATGTCGGCGCCGGCGCGGCGGATGGAGGTCAGCGCCTCGACCACGGCGGCGCGCTCGTCGATCCAGCCACGCTCGGCGGCGGCCTTCAGCATCGAGTACTCGCCGGAGACGTGGTAGGCGGCGACGGGGGCGCCGGTCGCGTCTTTGACCCGGCGCACGACGTCGAGGTAGGGGAGCGCCGGCTTCACCATCAGCACGTCGGCGCCCTCTTCGAGGTCGAGCTCGGCCTCGCGCACCGCTTCGGCGGCGTTGGCCGGGTCCATCTGGTACCCGCGGCGGTCGCCGAACTCGGGCGTCGACTCGGCGGCGTCGCGGAAGGGTCCGTAGAAGGCGGAGGCGTACTTCGCCGAGTAGGCGACGATCGGGACGTTCGGGTGCCCCTCCTCGTCGAGCTGGTGGCGGATCGAGCCGACCCGGCCGTCCATCATGTCGCTGGGCGCGACCGCGTCGGCGCCGGCCTCGGCGTGGGAGATCGCGGTTTTCGCCAGCAGCTCGACGGTGACGTCGTTGTCGACCTCGGTGCTGCCCTCACGGACGACGCCGCACTGGCCGTGCGAGGTGTACTCGCAGAGGCAGACGTCGGTCATCACCACCAGGTCGGGGTGGGCCTCCTTCAGCGCCCGCACGGCCATCTGCACGATCCCCTCGTCGTCGTAGGCGCCGGTGCCGAACTCGTCCTTGGCGGCGGGGACGCCGAAGAGCAGCAGGGCGCCGATCCCGGCGGCGGCGACCTCGCCGGCCTCCTCGACCAGGTTGTTGATCGAGAAGCGTTCGATCCCCGGCATCGAGGGGACCTCCTCGCGGACCCCCTCGCCGGCGACGACGAAGGCGGGCTGGATCAGGTGGGCGGGGGAGAGCTCGGTCTCGCGGACCAGGCCGCGTAGCGTGTCGGTGCGCCGCATCCGGCGCAGACGGGTACTTGGGAAAGGCATGAGGGCCGAGTTTAGGGGAGGGGCTTTGGGCAGTAGCTTGTTCGGCCGTGGAGGCCAAGGGCGTCGTTAAAAGGTTCGGGAGCCGGGAGGCCTTGCGCGGCGTCTCTTTAAGAGCAGCTCCTGGTGAATTGGTGGCAATTATTGGGCCGAACGGCGCCGGCAAGACGACTTTGCTTTCGATCCTGGCGGGGATTGCGAAGCCCGATGAGGGGGAGGTGGCTTCTGCCGAGGGGACGGTTGGCTGGGTGCCTCAGCAGGCGGCGCTCTACCGGCGGCTGACGGTCGAGGAGAACCTGCTGCTGTTCGCGCGGCTGGAGGGACATCCGGACCCGCGCGCCTCGGCGGAGGAGATGCTCGATCTGACCGGTCTCGGCGAGCGGCGGGGCGAGATCGTCGCCCGCCTCTCCGGCGGCAACCAGCAGCGGATCAACATCGCGATCGGGCTGCTCTCGCGGCCGGCGGTGCTGCTGCTCGACGAGCCGAGCGTCGGCCTCGACCCGCGCCAGCGGGCGCGGTTGTGGGAGTTCGTCTCCTCGCTGGCTGGGGGCGGGACGACGGTGATCTTCTCCACCCACGACATCCAGGAGGCCGAGCGCTACGGCGGCCGCGTCCTCGTCCTCGCCGACGGCGAGTCGCTCTTCGACGGCTCGGCGGAGGAGCTGCGCGAGGCCGTCCGCAGCGAGGCGCCGGAGTCCGCTGACCGCGATTTCGAGACCGCCTTCGTCGCCTACCTGCAGCACCGGGGCCACTGATGCGCGGCGCGCGCTGGCTGCTGCTGAAGGACCTGCAGATCCTGCGCCGCTCGCCGCTGCAGGCGGTGCTGCTCGTCGCCTACCCGATCCTGATCGCGGTCCTGGTCGGGTTTGCGATCTCGCGCGGCCCGGAAGACCCGCGCGTCGCCTTCCTCAACGAAGTGCCGCCGAACACGCGGATCAACGTCGGCGGCGCGGAGCTGCCGAAGGCCAACGTCAAGCAGCAGATCTGCGAGCGGGTCGAGTGCGTATTCGTCGAGGACCGCGACGAAGCCGAGGCGAAGGTCAAGTCCGGTGACGTGCTGGCGGCGCTGGTGCTGCCGGCCAACCTGGTCAACAAGATCAACTCGCTTTCGACGCTGACCCCGGGGGTGCCGGAAGTCGAAGTCCTCGTCAACGAGGAAAACGCGGTCAAGGCCGAACTCGTCGACGACCGGATCACGACCCTGCTGGCTGAAGCGAACCTGCGGATCGCGCGGCGGATCGGCAACGAAGGCGGTCGCTACCTGGGGCTGATCGTCAACGGCGGCCAGTTCCAGGTGCTGGGGGAAACGATTCCGATCCTCGGCCTG
Organism: Solirubrobacterales bacterium; assembly: GCA_035634815.1. GTDB lineage: Bacteria > Actinomycetota > Thermoleophilia > Solirubrobacterales > 70-9 > VAYN01. The sequence goes on from DASQCF010000038.1 coordinate 6,682, forward strand.
CGGACGGCGGCGCGGATCCTCGAACAGGTGGCGCCGGCGCTGCCGCCGCGCCTGCGGCCGGCGCTCGACGAAGTGACCGAGTTCGCCTCGCAGGCACGCGACAACCTCGACGTCGCGAAGCCGCTGATCGACCGGCTGGCGCAGCCGATCGAGGTCCACAAGGTCGTCGTCGGGGGCGACAGCCCGCCGCTGGAAATCTTCGCGATCGCCGTCGCCGCCACCCTGACCCTGGCCTTCGTCGTCGTCCTCCTGGTGGCGGGGTCGCTGGCGCTGGAGCGGGAGGAGAACGCCTTCTCGCGCCTCACCCGCGGCCTCGTCTCGACCGGCGCGCTGCTCGGCGAGAAGGTTCTGCTCGGGGTCGTCGTCGGGCTGGTGGTCACTTTGCTGATGCTGTTCGGGATGCAGGTCTTCTCGCCGCTGGACCTGGGTCGGGTCCCGCTCTGGCTGGTGGCGATCCTCTTCTCGGCCGGCGCGCTCGGCGCGGCCGGGGCGGCACTCGGAGCGGCGGCGCGCGAGGTCCGCGCCGTCTCCCTGCTCGCCTTCATGGTCACCCTGCCGGTCGCCTTCCTCTCCCTGGTGCCCTCCGGCGCGGTCGGGCCAGGAGTCTTCGACGCGATCCGCCTCTTCACTGCGCTCTTCCCCTTCAAGCCGGCGCTGGAAGCGATCACCGCCGCGCTCGACGGAGCCGGCCAGGGAATCGGCGGGCCACTGGCACACCTGACGATCCTCGCCGTCGCCTACGGCGCCATAGCCCGCCTCGCGCTGCGCAGATTCGCCACGGTTTAGACACACCTCCCCGCATCGTTTCCATCCTTTTGGTTCCTATAGGGACCCCAAAGATGGAAACGACCTTCCTCCTTCGGCGACGCAGGTGCGGATGAAGTCCTCGAGGCTGAGTTGCGGCTCGAGGAGGGCGCGGGCGCGTTCGAGGATCGCCGGCTGGTCGAGCTGGGGCAGCGTTCGTCCGCGGGCGCGGATTGCCGCCAGCGCGACGGGCGAACCGTCGAGTTCCAGCGGCCCGTGCTTGCTGCGGTAGACCTGGACTGGTCGAGTTGCCGGTTTGTCGCCCATGGCGAGACATAGAGGCAACTCGACCAGGTCGTAGTTCGGCTCGCTGGCGGTGAGGAGGGCGCGCTGCTCGGCGGTCGGGTGGAGGACGAAGACCGGCGCCGTCGTCCCCGGGCTCTCGATCAGGGTCGCGGGGACGGCGCCGTAGGGAGAAACGTGGGCGGAGTAGACGACGTCGAAGCCCTCAAGCTCGGCCCGCAGCACCGGCAGCACCTCGCCGGGAAGCGCGGTGAGCTTGCGGGCAAGCGCCTCGGGGGCGGCGTTGGCGCCGTAGGAGAGGAGCGGGGTGCGGCCGGCGAGGTCGGGGTCGCCGGGCAGGTCGTGGACCTCGCCGTCGCGGTAGAGGTAGGAGCGTTCGGGCGCCGCGTACGGGTAGTCGAGCGCCCGCTTCAAGATCGCTGCCGCCTCGGCGGAATCGGCCATCGGTCTCAATCTCGCAGATAGGGTCAGCGCAGGATGAAGGTCTTGTTCATCGGCGACGTGGTCGGCAGCCCCGGGCGGCAGGGGCTGCGCGAAGCGATGCCGGCGCTGCGCGAACGCCACGCGCCCGACCTGGTGATCGTCAACGGCGAGAACTCGGCCGGGGGCATGGGGATCACCGAACGCACCGCCAACGACCTCTTCGATGCCGGCGCCCAGATGATCACCAGCGGCAACCACGTCTACCGCCACCGCGAGGCCTACGAGTGGCTCGACCGCGAGGAGCGGGTGGTGCGGCCGGCCAACTACCCGCAGGCGAACCCCGGCCGCGGCCACGGCGTAGTTGAGGTGGACGGCATCCGGGTGCGGGTGATCAACCTCAGCGGGGGGGTCGGGCTGCGGGTCGCCCGCTCTCCCTTCGACACCGTCGACTCGATCCTCAGCCACCACGAGCACGACGTCGCGATCGTCGACTTCCACGCCGAGGTGACGAGCGAGAAGGTGGCGATGGGCTGGCACCTCGACGGCCAGGTGGCGGCGGTGTTCGGGACCCACACCCACGTCCCCACCGCCGACGGCCGCGTCCTCCCCGGCGGCACCGCCCACATCACCGACGTCGGCATGACCGGCTCGCGGACCAGCGTCCTCGGCGTCAAGCCGGAGGGGGCGCTGCGCTCGCTGATCACGCAGATGCCGACCCGGTTCGAGACCGCGGAGGAGGACGTCTGGGTGATGGGCGCTCTAGTGGAGGTGAACGATCGGGGTCTGGCCGACTCGTTCGAGCAGGTAATGCAGCCAGTGCGATGAGCAGCAGCGGGAAGAACCAGACGATGTAGAGGTAGAACCAGTGGTGCAGGGTCAGCTGAAGCGCGATCAGCAGCGCAGCTGAGAGAGCGGCGAGTTGGACCATGGACTTGCGGCGTGGAACGAAAGCGAAGAGCAGGGAGAGAGCTCCGGTCGCCGCCAGCAGAGCGACCCGCAGGGGTTCCAGCGAAGTCTGCCCCCAGATGCTGAACGGGGAATCGCGCCCGGCCTGGATGCCGATCGTGCGGTCGTAGAACGTGCGCAGGCCCGGGTCGAGCGCCGGCCAGAGGAGGACGGCGACGGTGACCGCGGCAAAGCCTCCGACGTAGAGAAGCTTCGACCGCCGTCGGCGCTCGAAGGTGAGGTACATCGGCGCGAGCGGGGCGGCTACGAACTTGGCCCAGACCGCCGAGGCGAGCAGCGCCCCGCGGGCTAGGGGGCGCGCGGCGAGCAGGAGGGTTGCAAGGAGCAGCGCGGCCACCAACGAGTCGTTGGAGTTCGACTCCAGAACGTAGGCGGAGTAGGGGTAGGCGGCCCAGCCAAAGGCGAGGGTCGCCGCGAGGCGCTGGCCCTCGGGGCCGGGGCGGATGCGGATGCCGAGCAGGATCAGGAAGGCGAAGACGGCGACGTCGAAGAGGACCGCGGCGCCGTGGGCGGCGGGCAGATCGTCCCAGGAGCCGGACCAGGGCCAGACGAGCTCGAAGGGCACGTAGGCGAGGTAGTTGACCGGGCCGTAGGTGTCGCCGGAGGAGATGTCGTCCGGGAAGTTGTCGTAGATCGGCTCCCCGTGGGCGATGCGGTCGGCGCCGACCACGCCGGCGTAGCCAACGTCGATCGCGCCGGCATCGGCGACGTTGAGGCCGACGCGGAAGCCCATCAGGAAGAGCGCCGCGACGATTATCCACATCACCGGCCAGACCGACCGCAGCCCCTCCCCCCTCCCCCGCATCCCGATCCACAGCGAGCGGCCGAGGAGGTAGAGCAGGACCGGGTAGACGAGCGGGACCGAGACGCCGATCTCGGCGCGGTTGAAGAAGTAATGCGAGACGCCGAAGCCGAGCAGGACCAGGAGGTCGAGGTTGGCAACCCGCCAGAGCCGCCGCCAGTCGACCAGGCCGAGCAGGAAGATCAGGCAGAGCGGCAGGAAGACGTAGGGGGCGTTGAGCTTGTGGCCGAAGGCGCCCGAGTAGCCGCGGGCCATCTTCCAGGCGACCTGGTAGCCGGTCCAGGACTCGGTCACCTCGCCGCTGTGGGCGTCAACGAGGACCAGCGCCAGCTCCTCGCCGCCGGCGAAGTAGGCGACCTCCCAGTGGCCGTCCTCGAAGGAAGCGGTCGGGCCGAGCGCGCCGTGCTCGCGCTCCTCGCCGCGGACCTTGGGGTCCCTGTCGGCGGCGGCGATCGCTTCTGACCGCGTCACCTTCTCGGCGGCGAGCGCCGGGGTCGCGGCGAGGAGGCTTGCGACCAGCGCGAGCAGGAGCGCCGCGCGCCTCACTCCCGCGTCGCCGCCCCGAAGTGCTCGCGGATGATCGGGGCGACGTCGCGCAGCGCCCACTGCTCGCGCTCGTCGGCCGAGGCCGGCCCGCAGCCGACGAAGAGCAGCGGCCCAAGCGAGTCGCCGGCGTGCAGGGCGCCGTGGCTGCCGCCGCCGGCGTGGCTGACCCCGCCCCAGTCGACCGCCTCGAAGCCGGGCTCCAGCGAGAGGACGAAGTCGCCGGCGTGGGGGGCGGTCAGCGCCGACCAGACCCGCGCCAGCGGATCGGGGTAGGTCTCGCTGCGCAACCGTCCGTCCTCGACCGAGGCGACGAGCGCCTCCAGATCCCCATCGAGCTCCCAGCTGCCGCCGCGCAGATCGGCGACCTCTCCCCCGGGCCGGAAGCGCAGGACCGCGTCGCCGCGTTCGACCACCGCCCACTCGCCGCCGGCCGGCGGCAAGCCCGGGCCCTCGCGCCGCAGCGGCATCCCGTCCTCGCCCTCCAGGCGGCAGACCAGATCGACGCCCTCGATCACCCCCAGCCGCGCCGCCACCGCCAGCGGCTCGGCCCGCTCGCCCTCGCCCGGCAGGAGGTAGACGTGCGCGGCGCGGCCGGTCGGGCTGACCGCCAGCTGGGCCAGCTCCGGTTTCTCCTCGGAGGGCTGCAGCACCGACCACTCGGCGGCGAGCAGCTCGGCCAGCGGCAGGCCGCGGTGGACGTCGGTCTGGGCATGGTCGGCGAGCAGGATCACCGCGTGGGAGTCGAGGAACTCGTCCAGGCTGCCGGCTTCCTCGGCGAAGGTCGCGAAGGCGGCGTCGGCCTTGGCGATCGACTCGACGCTCGCCTCCGGCCCGTGGGCGTGGGAGTAGTGGTCGTTGTCGGGCAGCGAGAGAAGGAGGAAGTCGTAGAGGTCCTCCTTCATCAGCTCGGCGCCGCAGCAGGCGGCGTAGCCGTCGCGGTTGCCGGGGATCGAGGTCGATTTGCAGGGAACGTCGCGGCTGGCGTAGAGATCGCCGTAGAAGAGGTCGGTCGGCCCCCAGGTGTGGTGGTGGAACTTCAGTTTGGTCACGTCGACCGCGCGTTTCAGCAGCCCCTCCAGCGAGACCTCGTGCCGCCGGCGGCCGCGGTAGATGAGGAACGGCGTGCAGGCGGTGCGGGCGCCGCCGTCTTCGAGGCTCTCGAAGACCGTCTCCACCTCGGGGCTGAGGTGGGCGAGGTTCATGTTGTAGACGAGGTCGTAGAGGGCGCGGAAGACGCCGAAGGCGCGGGTCGCCTCCAGCGAGGAGCCGTACTCGACGTAGCGCCGCTCGAGCCGGTGGTACCAGTTCATGCCGCTGATCCAGTGGCGGTCGGCGCCGACGCCGGTGACCATCTCGGCGCTGGCGACCGGGGTCACCGAGGGGAAGCTGGAGACGCAGTCCTCGATCAGCACGCCGCGCTCGACCAGCGCCGCGAAGGTCGGGGCGCGCCCGGCGGCGATCGCCTCCCGCAGCATGTCCGTGCGCAGCGAGTCGACGTAGGTGAGGACGAGCTTCTTGCGGGGCGGCACCGTCTGAATGATGCCCGGCGCGGGGCGTCGCTAACGCAGGACGCGGAGGCCGGCGTGTTTGCGCTGCGCCCGGCGGTGGCGGGAGACGCCCAGCCAGATCAGCGCCAGGACGATGACGATGACGATGATCGGGACCAGCAGCGCGATCGCGATCGCGACCAGCGCCACCAGGCTGACGATGAAGGCGAGCGCTCCGCCACCGCTGCCCTCGCGCCGGCTGGCGCCGTAGACGAGGTCGCTGATGACGATGCAGGCGAGGACCGCGCCGGCCAGTCCGAGCACCCCGCCGGCGATCCCTTCGAGCAGGAAGCCGGCGACGAAGCCGATCACCGCGGCGAGGATCGTCATCCGGCCACGGGCCGACCCGTGGGTGCCGGTGGTGCCGGCGAGCATGCCGACGGCGAGTCCGATTCCTAGCTCGGTGAGAAGGTCCACGTGCGAAAACCTAACCGAGCCTGGGCGGCCGCGCGTCGATCCGCCACACTTCAGCGATGGCGGAAGTGCCCGAGCCGACCCATCGCAGGCGTTCGCACGCCGGCACCCGCGACCTCGAGCGCTACGCCGGGCTGTTCGCCGAGCGCACCTCGGTGATGCGCTCCTCGGCGATGCGCGACCTGATGGCGATCACCGCCCGGCCGGAAGTGATCTCGCTCGCCGGCGGCCTGCCGGACACCTCGACCTTCCCGCCGCAGAGCTTCGCCGCGCAGATGACCCGGATCGCCCAGGAGTCGGCGGCGAAGGCGCTGCAGTACGGGCCGACCGAGGGGTTCGAGGAGACGAAGGACTGCATCCTGGAGGTGATGGGCGCCGAGGGGATGCTCCCCGACCCCGACGACATCATCGTCACCACCGGCGGCCAACAGGCGATCGACCTCGTCTGCAAGACGCTGATCGACCCCGGCGACGTCGTCATCTGCGAGGCGCCGACCTACCCCGGCGCGATCCCGACGCTCTGCAGCTACCAGGCCGACGTGGTGCAGGTCGAATGCGACGAGGACGGGATGCAGGTCGAGGTGCTGGAGAAGCTGCTCGCCGATCTGCGCGGCGAAGGGCGGCGGCCGAAGTTCATCTACTCGGTCCCGAGCTTCCAGAACCCGGCCGGGGTGACGATGTCCCTGGAGCGGCGGCGGCGGCTGGTCGAGCTGGCGCGGGCGCAGGAGCTGCTGGTCGTCGAGGACAACCCTTACGGGCTGCTGCGCTACGGCGGCGAGCCGATGCCGCCGCTCTACCAACTCGACGGCGGCGACTTCGTCATCTACCTCGGCACCTTCTCGAAGATCCTCTCCCCCGGGATCCGGCTCGGCTGGGCGGTGGCGCCGCCGCCGGTGATGGAGAAGATCGTCCTCGGCAAGCAGGCCGCCGACCTCTGCACCTCGACCCTGACCCAGTACTTCGTCCGCGAGTACTTCGCCGAACGGCGCTGGCAGCGCTACGTCGACGACCTGGTCGAGATCTATCGCGGCCGGCGCGACACGATGGTCGAGGCGCTGCGCGATCACTTCCCCGCCGAGGCAACCTGGACCGAGCCCGACGGCGGCCTCTTCATCTGGGCGACGCTGCCGGATTACATCGACACCAGCGACCTGCTGGCGAAGGCGCTGCGCGCCGACGTCGCCTTCGTCCCCGGCCAGGCCGCCTACGTCGACGGCCGCGGCAGCCACTCGATGCGGCTCAACTTCTCCGGGGTCGACGAGGACGAAATCCGCGAGGGGGTGCGGCGGATCGGCAAGGTGATCGCCGAGCAGGTCGACCTCTACGGGGCGCTGACCGGCGAACAGAAGCTGCCCGAGCCCCAGCCCCAGGAGGCGCCGAACGTGGTCCCATTCCGCAAGGCGGGCGAGGCGGGGTGAAGGTCGCGGTCCTCAAAGGCGGCCGCTCGCTGGAGCGCGGCGTCTCGCTGCGCTCGGGGGCGCGGGTCGAGGACGCGCTGGAGCGACTCGGCCACGAGGTGCTGCCGATCGACGTCGGCGCCGACCTGGTCAAGCGCCTGGTCGCCGAGCGGCCGGAGGTCGCCTTCGTCGCCATGCACGGCGTCGGCGGCGAGGACGGGACCGTGCAGGAGCTGCTGGAGATCCTCGGCATCCCCTTCACCGGCCCGGGGGCGGCAGCCTGCGCCCGCTGCATGGACAAGGTGCAGGGGAAGGACGCGATCGAGCTCGCCGGCCTCCCCACCCCTGACTGGTTCGCCTTCAACCAGACCGCCTTCCGCGAGTTCGGCGCCGCCGACGCGCTCGGCCGGCTGGAGGAGACGCTCGGCTTCCCGCTGGTGGTGAAGCCGAGCCGCGGCGGCTCCTCGCTGGGGGTCAGGTTCGCCGGCTCGGCGGGCGAGGTGCCGCAGGCGCTGGTCTCGGCCTTCAGCTACGACGACCGCGTCTTGCTGGAGCGCTTCGTCGACGGGCGCGAGCTGGCGGTCAGCGTCCTCGGCGACGAGCCGCTGCCGGTGGTCGAGGCGATCCTGCTCGAGGGCGACCGCTACGACTTCGAGGCGCGCTACGAGATCGGCCGCACCCGCTTCGTCTGCCCGGCCGAGCTGAGCGCGGAGGAGGAACGCGCCGTGACCGAGGCCGCGCTCGCCACATACCGGGCACTCGGCTGCACCGGCTTCGCCCGCATCGACCTGATCCTCGGCGGCGACGGGCCGTGGCTGCTGGAGGCCAACGCGATCCCCGGCCTCACCGATACCAGCCTCCTCCCCCAGGCGGCCGAGGCGGCGGGACTCTCTTTCGAGCAACTGGTCGAGCGGATCCTCGACCTGGCGCTCAGCCCCCAGAGCGTCTCCTAGGACTCGCCGTTGGCGAAGTCTTCCGGAGTCACCTCGTCGAGGAACTCCTTGAATTTGTCGACGACCTCCTCGGTGTCCTCGACCTCGTGCTCGAACTCGATCGCCGACTCCTCGATCACCTCCTCGGCCGCGAAGATCGGGGCCGAGACGCGGACGGCGAGGGCGAGGGCGTCGGAGGGGCGCGAGTCGATCTCGACCTCCGATCCATTCACCGAGACCGTGATCGAGGCGTAGAAGGTGTTGTCGCGCAGCTCGGTGACGGCGACCCGCTCGCACTTCGCGTCGAGGTTCTCCAGCATGTCGGAGAGGAGGTCGTGGGTCATCGGCCGCGGGGTCGAGGCGCCCTGCAGCTTCATCAGGATCGCCGCCGCCTCGGGGTGGCCGATCCAGATCGGCAGGAAGCGATTTCCGTCGACGGTCTTCAGCAACACGATCGGCTGCTTGCCGACCATGTCGAAGCTAACGCCATAGATCTGCATCTGCTGCAAGAGAGCTCCTAGGTTGACCGAACGGCAAGTATAGGTGTCGAGATTTGCAGCCAAAGAGCACCGGGAGGAGAAATCGAGGATGAAGGTTGAGGTTCTGGTTCAACCCCACGGAGCTACGGTGGGCGACCGTTTGATCGCTGAGTTGGGCAGCGGACGTTGGCAGAGATTTCGCTGTGCGGTCGCTTTTGCCAAATTGTCCGGCGTCCGGTACATCGATCTACCCCTGCGAAGCTTCGTCAAAGCCGGTGGCATCGCGGAACTAGCGATTGGGATTGACAATGGCGGCACCTCGTTTGAGGCCGCCAGCCATCTGGCGGGCTCGGTTCGTCCGTCTGGGCGGGTGGTCATTTCCCACGAGCTAGGGCCACCGCGGATCTCCTTTCATCCGAAGATCTATGCGCTTACCTCGGCCGACCCCACTGAGCGCGCGCTCGTCATCCTTGGATCGAGCAACCTTACCCAGGGTGGGTTATTCACCAACCACGAGCTGTCCACTGCCTTCGAATTGGACAGGTCCGACCCGTCGGACCGCAAGTTGCTCGCCGACTTTGCCAGCCAACTGGACGCCTGGCACAACCTTTCCTCGGGTCTGGCAGTCGCCGTGACCCGCTCTCGGCTACTCGCGCTTTATGACGAAGGACGACTGCCTTCGGAGGCGCGGATCGCCGCGAGCCGAGGCGCTGTTAGCCCCACCTCCGTTCCGGGCGGAGGTACCAGCGGTCTCATTGCCGGTCGGCGACCGGCGAAAAAACCAGTGCACCCTTCCAAGCTCGGAGCCGCTCTGGCCCCGCTTCCGCCACGACTGCCAGCGAGGGTAACTCTCCCGCCACCTCCGCCGGCGCCTCCGCCAAAAGCGGGCGGCGCCCTCCATGACGCCTTCTACATCGATGCGGGGGCGGGCAGCGCGAAAACGGAAATTTACCTCTCAAAGACCGCTCTGATGGCTGATCCAGCGTTCTTCGGGCACCCATTTACCGGCTCGACGACCCCGAAGGCGGGAGGCAGCAGAACCCCTCAACCAGAGCTCGATCCGCGTCCGATCGTAGATGTCAGGCTGCTCGATGCAACGGGGGCTCCCGTCCCCGAACACACCCACCTTGACTATCCGCTGCGGGTTTGGGAGTACGCGATAGGCAAGAACGCCAAACACGAGGTTCGGATCAACATCCCTGCTCCATTGCTCCACCGTCTACCTGAGGGCTGCATCCTTGAGATGCGCCGGCACCCGATTAGAGCCGGCATCGACTACCGGCTCGACTTTCTTGAACCAGGCTCCGCGCAATGGGAAAAAGCCCGCGCTCGGGCCACCACCCCGCTACCCAACAGCCCCCGAAAATTCGGCTGGAGCTAGATGTGCCTCAGCTCGAGGATCTCGTTGCGCGTGATCGCATGGCGCGCGTTCAAGAGGTCCTCGCGGGTGACGGTGATTGGCAGCCGGTCGACGATCGTAAATCCGGCTTGGGCCGCGATGGCTGCGACCTCGTCAACGGTTGGGATCGTCCAGGTCTCCCCACCGATTGTGCTGCGGCTGTCGCCGAGAACGAGCCAGCATGGCGCCCCGGCGCTGCAGCGGACGGCCAAATTAGAGAAGACCCCCTGCATTGCCCGGAAGTACCGGTAAAGCACCGCCGGGGCCTGGCGCCGACGGAAACCAGCATCCGTGTCTCCGCGCACCGCAGCCGAGAAGTCAGAGAGGAAGCTGACAGTGGACGTTGGCAGCTCCACGCATTCGGAGAGTTCGCCCTCAAGGTGGGCTAACTCCCGTTTGCCGACTTCCCGGGAGCCGATCATCGCCTGCTCGAGCTCGCGGCGGGCGCGCTTGGAGTAGCCGAAGACCGCCGCCAGAGAGAGGCGATCGGTGTCAATGTAGGGCAGGGCGGCGGCATATGGAGGGCTTGACACGACGGCGTCGATCCAGCGTCCGTCGAGCTGCTCGAAGCTGGCGGGGTCGGCCGAGTCCGCCAGTAGGATCCGCGCCATCGCGCCTCTGGTCGCGGCCGGTCCACCCGCCTCCACGAAGGCATGTACCCTGTCCGCCAGCGCCGCTGCTCGCGCAGCAAAGGCCTCGAAGACCGGCGCGTCCGCAATCGGCTCCTTGCGCCGTCTGATCCGCAGGTCCTTCGGCTCCTGCTGGGAGACATCACGGACAAGGTCGCTGACCAGGACCTCAAGAACATTCGTCGTCTCGCCCGTCGTGTCATCGCGAATTGTCTCGAGCAACCAGTCGAGCTTGGCCAAGACCGGCTCCGGGAACCAGCCTTGGAGCTCCTCCGCATCCGCATCCCCAAACTGCGTGAGCTTCCGCTTGCGCAGTTTGGGAGCGCCTGCAACCTTCGCTTTGATCGCCACTAGTGCGCGCGCGATCTCCCCTGCCTTTGGGCTCGCGACGGCGACCTTTGCTCTGGCCACCGCCACCGCCACCGGATTGCAGTCGAAGCTGGCCGCATCTATGCCCCCAAGTAAGGCCTCGGTGGCAACCGTCCCGCTACCGCCGAACGGATCTACAACCAGAGAACGACCCGGCTCCAGACCGCAGAGGTTAATTAGGCTCTTCGCCAGCTGGGGGTAGAACTTGCCCTTATAACGATGAATGCCGTGACCGGCGTAGGTTGAGTTCTTTCGACGCGATCTCGATTGGCTAGCGCCCTCGAGCCTGCACTGGAGCGTGGGCCGCTCGGTCTCGGAGGCGAGCTTGAGGCCATGGGTAAACGTGGCAAGCTCGACCGCAGGACTTGGCGCAATCGCAATCGCCCCGTCTTCTTCTAATCGGGGTGATCCACCCAGGGCCTGGAGCTCGCGCCGCTGCAGCACACGCTCGTACTCGTGCAGGCCGTAGTTCGGGGGAATGGCAGTGGCGGAGCGCTCCGAGGAGGGTTTGCGAAGGAAAAGGATCTGCTCCGTTGCTAGGCGCCGGCCAGGCCTAGTGACCGAGCGGCGATGTTCCGGCAGCGGGCGATCAAGGGTGGCGACATGGTCGTAGCCAATCTCACACGCGATCTCGACCAGCGACTCAGCCGTACTGAAGATCTCTCCTTTGAAGAGCCCATCACCGATGACAAACGCTGCGTAACGACCAGGTTGAAGTGCGGTCAGGCAGTTGCTGAGCACTGCCCGGAGATCACGGCGGTACGCCTCGATGGGGTTCTCAACTGACTGGTTCTTGAGGTGTGAGCCGATCTCCAGGCGTCGCAACTCCTTGGGGTCCTCCCCGAGCCAGAAGAGGCGAAAGCGGTGGTAGAGATGGTAGTCAAAGGTGTTCGGGTAGGGCGGCGAGGTGACGACCAGCCCGACCGAGTCCCTGCCGGTCGGATAGAGGGCGGGGTCGCGTGCATCGCCGTCGACAAATACGGGAGGTGAGATGTCTGAGATAGGGAGCTCTTCAGCGAGGCGGCGGATGCGGCGGATTTCCGCCAGGACCCCACGCGGCACCTCAATCACCTCGATGGCTCGCGGCTTGCTGACGTAGCGGGTTTCCGACTCCTGGAAAGAAAGCTTTGCCGCCGCCTGTACGAAGGCGACAAGCGCGAGCTGCCGGGCAGCCGGGGTCGCCGGAACGAGGACGGTGTCCCGGACAACGCCGAGGGCGTGGAACACGTCCTCGGCGTACCACTTCTCCACATTAGGAATCTCAGGCAACCAGGTGGGGGTTTTGCTCCGCAGTTGCTCGGCGTCAAGCGCCAGCAGTCCCTTCTCCACCTTGCGCAGACCCGACAGATCCGCCTCCACGAGATTCGTCGTCTTCGCCCGGGCTGCAGCGTTCCCGATCGGATTGGCGTCGATCCCAAAGAAGGTACGCCTAGCCAGCAAGGCCTCCACTCCCACGGTGCCGCCTCCCGAGAATGGGTCGAGGACCAGATCTTCACGTCGTGAGAGGAGATCGATCAGCTGGCGCGGCAGCTCTGCGATGAACTTCGCGGGATAGGGATGGATCGAATGCACGTCCCGGCTGGGAGCGGCTGCGGCGAAACCCCAATCCACCCGCCGCAGGTGCCTCTCGACCTGGGCTGGGGAGAGATCGAGGAGATCACTGCGTGTAGCCATTCCGTCCGGGGAAGGGAGGATGGCAAGCGGACTATTTTTGCTCTCTGAGATCAAGATTGCTTGTAGCTTGGGAGTCGAATGTACAGGTAAGCTTGGATGTCTATGTCAGCTGGAGCAAGTCCTGCTTACCGAGCCGAAGTCGGCTCCGCGATAGCCGACGCCCGTGCCGCCAAGGGCCTCACCCAGCAGAAGCTTGCAGACCGGATAAAGGTGTCCAGCCAGTCGGTCTCCGAGTGGGAGCGCGGACGCAGCGCGCCGGGGCTCGGACCGCTGCGGCGGCTCTGCGAAGCGCTGGATGTGTCGCCCCATGTGTTACTGGTGATGCCGCCGAGCTGCTCCGACCGAGACCTGCTGGAGAGCATCATCGCGCGGATGAACGCAGCAAATTCCGAAGTACTGCCCAGCCTGCTGACGCTCTTACGGGAGGCCGAAGCTGAGGCACGTGAACTACGCGCACGTTAGAGGGGCTTAGTGGGCGATCCTGGATTCGAACCAGGGACCTCGTCCTTATCAGAGACGCGCTCTAACCAACTGAGCTAATCGCCCGGGGCTGGCGATGATAGCGACGCGCGGCCGAGCGCTCAGGAGCCGCTGCGGCGGCGAAGCCGGCGGGCCAGTGCGTGGGCCTCGCCGACGTCGCCGAAGCTGAGCTCGGCGACGATTCCGTCTTTCCTGGTGCGGGCGACCACCTCGTGGCCGAGGGCCTCCTCGAGGGCGTCGGCCACGTCGCGCAGGGCGGCTTGGGCGTCGGGATCGGCTGCCGCCCGTCTCGGTTTGGTCTTTGGCTGGCCAGCCAGCCGAACCCTCTCCTCGGTTTCGCGGACCGACCAGCCGCCGCGGGCGGCGTCGCGGGCGAGGCGACGGCGGACGTCGTTGCCGGGAACTCCGAGCAGGGCCTTGCCGTGGCCCTCGCTGAGGTCGCCGGCCTCCAGCAGGCCGAGGGCCTCGTCGGGAAGCTCGAGCAGGCGGATCAGATTGGAGACGGCGGGGCGGCTGCGGCCGACCCGCCGGGCCAGCTCCTCTTTGGTCAGGCCCAGCTCGCGGACCAGGGCGTCGCAGGCGCGCGCCTCCTCGACCGGGTTGAGGTCCTCGCGGACCATGTTCTCGATCAGCGCCGCCTGCAGCCGCTCGGCCTCCTCCTGGTCGCGGACGACGGCGGGCACCTTCTCGATCCCGGCCTGCTGCGCAGCGCGCCAGCGGCGCTCTCCGGCCACCAGCTCGTAGCTGCCGTCGGGCAGGGGGCGGACGAGCAGCGGCTGGACGACCCCGCTGGCCTCGATCGAGCTCGCCAGGGCCGCCAGGGCATCGGAGTCGAACTTGGTCCGCGGCTGCGAAGGATTCGGCTTGATCAGAGAGACCGGCAGCTCGCGCAGCTCGCCGGCGTCGGAGGCCTCCGCCTCGGGGAGGATCGCCGAGAGGCCGCGGCCGATCCCGCGCTTAGCCACGGGTTGCGAGCTCCTTGGCCAAGGCGCGGTAGGCGACGGCGCCGTGGGAGGACGGTGCGTGCTCGGTCACGGGCAGACCATAGCTAGGGGACTCGGCGACACGAACGCTGCGGGGAATCACCGTCTCGAAGACCATCCCGTCGAAGTGGTCGCGCAGCTCGGACTCGACGTCCTGGGCCAGCCGCGTGCGCTCGTCGTGCATCGTGATCAACAAACCCGAAACCTCTAGTTGAGGGTTCAACTCACGCCTGATCAGCCCCAGCGTTTCCAGAAATTGGACCAGACCCTCAAGCGCCAGGTACTCGGCCTGGACCGGAACGATGACGCGGTCGGCGGCGGTCAGCGCGTTGACGCTGATCGGGCCGAGGGAGGGCGGGCAGTCGAGGAGCGTGACGGCGAAGCGCTCGCGCAGGGGGCCGAGGCGTTCGCGCAGGCGGGTCTCCGACCCCTCGATCCGCGGCAGCTCCACCGCGGCGCCGGCTAAGTCTTTGTTGGCAGGGACCAGCCAAAGGTTGTCGGGGCCCGCCGGCCGCGCCGCCTCGGCGACCGAGCTCTCGCCGACGAGGCAGTCGTACGAAGAGGGGTGCAGGTCGCGGTCGCCGCCCAGCGCGACGGTCGCGTTGCACTGCGGGTCGAGGTCGACGAGAAGGGTCTGGCTTCCCTCGCCAGCCGCGCAGGAAGCGAGGTTGACGGCGGTCGTCGTCTTCCCGACCCCGCCCTTCTGGTTGGCCACGGCGTAGACCTTTCCCATCGCCGCTCAGCCTAGTAGGGATCGGTGCCGGTCAACGCGCCGGCCGGCGCAATGTCCGAGCGCCGGTTGCAACGCGTTTTCCGGCGGTCGGATAGCCTCCCGCCCGTGTCCGAGAGCTACGAGTGGCCAGACAAGCCCGCCGAGCGAGCGCAGGAGCTCGTCGAGGGGGTGCTGGACGAGCTCGACCTCGACGGCGAGGTGGTCGTCGACGAGAGCGACGAGCGGATCCTGCTCACGGTCGAGGGCGAGGACGACTACGGCCTGCTGATCGGCAAGCGCGGGCAGACGATCGACGCCCTGCAGCTGCTCTGCTACCAGGCGGCTTTCCGCGGCATGCGGGAGCGCAAGCGGGTGATCGTCGACGCAGCCGGATACCGGGCCCGCCGCCGGGAGACGCTCGAGGGACGGGCTGACAGGGCCGCCGACCAGGCGCTGGCGAACAACAGCGTAATCGAGATGGACCCGATGAGCGCGCAGGAACGGCGCGTGATCCACGAGCGGCTGAAAGAGCGGGCCGGGATCGAGACCTACAGCGAGGGCGACGAGCCCAACCGCTGCGTGATCGTCGCGCCCCTGCTGCCGGAGTGACGGGGGACCCCGCCGCGCCGCTGGACGCGGAGCAGCGGGCAAAGCTGGAGACCGTCCTCGCCCTGCTCGCGGAGGAGAGAGCCTCGGTCAGCTCGGTGGTCGACCGGCGCGCCTGGCAGGTGCACGTCGTCGACAGCCTCACCGGGCTCGAGGTGCCCGAGCTGCGCGAGGCGCACCGGATCGCCGACATCGGTGCCGGCGCCGGCTTCCCCGGCCTCGTCCTCGCCGTCGCCCTGCCCGAGGTCCGGGTCGACCTGGTCGAGTCGGTGAGCCGCAAGTGCGAGTTCATGCGCCAGGCGATCGCGGCGGCCGGGATCGGCAACGCCGCCGTCCTCGACACGCGCTCCGAGAGCCTTGCGGCCGGGGACGGGCGCGAGGCCTACGACGTCGTCACGGCGCGCGCGGTCGGCCGCCTCTCGACCCTGGCGGAGCTCGCATCGCCGCTGCTGGAGCCAAATGGCGTCCTTGTCGCCTGGAAGGGAAAGCGCGACCAAGAGGAGGAGCGGCAATTGGACAACGCCGCCGAGGCGCTGGCGATGAGGCCCGAAGGGATCCTCGACGTCGGCGACCGCGCCGGCAGCGAACACCGCCATCTCCACCTCGTCCGCAAGTCCGGGCCGACGCCGGAAACCCTGCCCCGCAACCCCGGGATCGCGAAGAAGCGTCCGAAGGGCTAGGCGGCGCTAGCGGCGCTTCTTTTTCTTCCGCGGCGGAGGGGGAGGCGGTTTTGCCGCCTGGATCGCGGCGGCGCCCTCGGGGGTGGCGACGACCGGCGGCGGGACGACCCGTTTGATCACCAGCTGCTGCCCGATCGTCCAGAAGTTGGTCGTGATCCAGTAGAGGATCAGCCCAGCCGGGAAGTTGAGGATGAAGGGGACGAAGACCAGCGGCAGCAGGAACATCATCGTCCGCTGGCTTTTGTCAGCCGTGACCGCCATCACCGCGCCGGAGGCGAGCTGGGTGCCGACGTAGAGGATCAGCAGGGCGATCAGTTCGCCGCCGGTCGCCTTGCCGGTGAGGTCATGGATGAAGAGGAATTCGGCTCCGTAGGCCGCGCAGTGCCCCGCTTCCGGGCAGCCCATGTCCGGCGGCAGCTCGTGACGGAGGACGTAGAAGAGGGTGATGAAGACCGGTAGCTGAGCGAGGAGCGGCAGGCAGGAGGCCAGCGGGTTGACTTTGTTCTCTTTGTAGAAGCGCATCATTTCCTGCTGCATGCGCTGTTTGTCGTTTTTGTATTTCTCCTGCAGCTCCTTGATCTGGGGCTGCAGCGCCTGCATCGCCCGCATCCCTTTCAGCTGTTTGTAGGTGAGCGGGATCAGGACCGCTCTGGTGACGACGGTGAGGGCGATGATCGACATCCCCCAGCTGAGGCCGGCGCTGTCGTGGAAGAACTGGAGGACGCCGTTGGCGACGTCGATCAGCGGCTGAAGGATGTTGGCGGTAAGGGGCGTCATCGGTGGGCTTTGTGCCAGTCGGCCGGGTGGACCGGGCCGGTGCGGAGCGTGAATCTATCGGGGACGGGGTCGAAGCCGCCGTGCGAAAAGGGGTTGCAGCGCAGAATCCGCCATCCAGCGAGGAGAAAGCCGCGCAGGACGCCATAGCGCTCGACCGACTCGACCGCGTACGCGGAGCAGGTCGGCTCGTAGCGGCAGCGGCGGGGAAAGGCCGGTGAGATCCAGCGCTGGTAGCCCCGGATCGGAGCGAGGAAGACGCGTTTCACGTGGAACGGCCCCCGGCCAGCGCCTCTTCCAGGTTCCCCGCGACTCCAGCCATCCCCTCGCGGTCGATCAGGTCCTTGATCTCGGCGCGGGCGACGATCACGAAGTCGTGCCGGGGAGGCAGCTTGTCGGCCAGGCTCCAGAAGGCCTCGCGCAGCGTCCGCTTCACCTTGTTGCGCTCGACGGCGCCACCGACCTTGCGGTTGACCGAGACTCCGAGCCTGACCTCCTCGCGGTCTTCGTCCTTGCGGGGGAAGGTGTAGAGGACGAGGTAGCGCGTGGCGGTAGAGGAGCCGTCCCGGTAGACGCGGTCGAACTCGCCGCTGCGAGAAAGGCGCCGTCGCTTCGGCGACGCCATCTAAGGAGTGAGGCGCTTGCGCCCTTTGCGTCGGCGGCGCTTGAGAATGGCGCGGCCGCCGCGGGTGCTCATCCGGGCCCGGAATCCGTGCGTCTTCGCCCGCTTCCGCTTCTTTGGCTGGTAGGTGCGCTTCATGCCGGCGGAAGTATAGGGAGGGAAGCGAAAATCTTTTCTGCGGGATTTGCGAGGCGCCCTGAATCGGCCCACAGGCACGGCGCTATGGTCGCCGACCGGTGCCCGAAGACTCTCCCAGACACGAGCTCGACGCCCTTTGGCATCAGGTGCAGAGGCGATTGCAGAGCTCGGTTCCGGAGTCGACCTTCCGCCTCTGGCTGGAGCCGTTGCAGGCCGCCGGCGCCGAGGGTGACACCCTCTTCCTCACCGCGCCGGAGGGGATCCGGGCCTGGAGCGAGCGCCGCTACTCGTCGCTGATTGCCGAAGCGCTGCGCGACTGCGCCAGCCCGTTGGAGCAGGTGAGCTTCGCCGCGCCAGCCGAGCTCGGGGGCGCTTCCCAGGGCCACCCCGAGCTGAACCCCAACTACACCTTCGAGCGCTTCGTGATCGGGCCTGGCAATCGCCTCGCCCACGGCGCCGCCCTGGCGGTCGCCGAGGCCCCGTCGGAGGCCTACAACCCACTCTTCCTCCACGGACCGCCGGGGCTCGGAAAGACCCACCTGCTGGCGGCGATCGCCAATTACCTGCGCGACAACGCCCCCGGCCTCAGCGTCCGCTACACGACCGCCGAGTCGTTCACCAACGAGTTCGTCTCGGCGTTGAAGGCCAAGGGCAGCGAGGGCTTCAAGGCCCGCTATCGCGACATCGACGTGCTGCTGATCGACGACGTCCAGTTCCTCCAGGGCAAGCCCGCCACCGAGGAGGAGTTCTTCCACACCTTCAACGCCCTGTATGAGTCAGGCAGCCAGTTGGTGCTCTCGGCTGACCGGATTCCGAGCGAGCTCTCGACCCTCGCCTCGCGCTTGCGCGATCGCTTCGAGTGGGGCCTGACCGTGGCGGTCGAGCCGCCCAACCTCGCCACCCGGCTCACGGTGCTGCGGCGACTGGTCGAGGAGGCGGGGGTCGAGATCGTCGATTCCGACGCTCTAACCGAGCTGGCGAACCGGATCGACGCCAACGTCCGTCAGCTGCACGGCGCCCTGACCCGGGTCCTCGCCCACGCCTCGCTGATGGCACGCCCGCTGAGCACCGAGCTGATCGCCGAAGTCATCCCCCGGCACCGGGCGTCCCAGCCGACCTCCGTCGAGGAGATCCAGCAGCGGGTCGCCGAGTGCTTCGGCATCTCCCGCGCCGAGTTGGTCGGCTCCAGCCGCGCCGCTACCCCGCTCCGCGCCCGACAGGTGGCGATCTTCCTCACCCGCGATCTGACCGACCTCTCGCTGCCCCAGATCGGGCGCCTCTACGGCGGCCGCGACCACAGCACCGTTCTCAACTCGCTGCGGCGGGTAGAAGCGAGCCTCGACGAGGACGTCGAGCTTGCCGAGAAGGTCCGGGAGTTGCGCGGAGCTATCCACAACCCCGTCGCCGAGGAGCGCTGAGCGCCGCCGGCGCTGTAAGAATCCCCAACCCCCCACAGCGGTTTCCACAACCGGAATTCCGCAGGGGGCCGCCGAATCCCCCGCCACCCGACTTCTTTCCACAGGACCTAACCCAACTCAAGAAGGCAGCTATCGACTTGAAGCTCACGACCAAACGGGAAGACCTCGTCTCCAAGCTCTCGATCGTCTCCAGGGCCGTCTCCACCCGCGCTGCTACCCAGGCGCTCTCAGGCGTCCTGCTCACCGCTGAGGGCGGGCGGGTCACCCTCGCCGCCACCGACCTCGACCTCGGCCTGGAGACCACGCTCGAGGCGGACATCGAGAGCGAGGGGTCGGTCCTCCTCCCCGGCCGCCTCTTCGCCGAGATTGCCCGCTCGCTGGCGGACCCGTCGGTGGAGATCGAGGCCCGCGAGGCCGAGCGCGACGTCGAGATCCGCAGCGGCGGCTCCAGCTTCCACCTGCGGACGCTGCCGGCGGAGGACTTCCCGAAGCTGCCGCAGCCGCAGGAGGATCCGGGCCTGAAGATTCCGGCGGCGGCGCTGGAAAAGAGCATCGACCTGGTCGCCCGCGCCGCCTCACGGGACGATATGCGCCCCGTCCTCACCGGCGTCTTCGTCTCCGCCAGCGGCAAGGAGATGACGATGGTCGCTACCGATTCCTACCGGCTGGCGGTGAAGCGGACCGAGCTGGAGAACGAGCTCGGCGGCGAGCTCGAGGCGAACATCCCGGCGCGGGCGCTGCGGGAGCTGGGCCGCGTGCTCACCTCCGAGGGGGCGGGCGAGGCGTCGATCTGGCTGCTCGCAAACCAGGCTGTTTTCCAGGCAGGGGCGATCCTCCTCTCGACGAGGCTGATCGACGGCCAGTTCCCCAACTTTCGACAACTCCTGCCGGAGTCCTACGAGCACGACGTGCGGCTGCCGCGCTCGGACCTGCTCGACGTCACCCGCCGGGTCAGCCAGCTGGCGCAGCGCAACGCGCCGCTGCGCCTCTCGTTCAGCTCCGGGGAGCTGACGGTGGCGGCGGAGACGCCGGACGTCGGCGACGCGCAGGAGACGATGCCCGCCGCCTTCGAGGGAGAGACGCTGGAGATCGGGTTCAACCCCGAGTTCCTCAAGGAGGGGATCGAAAGCGTCGCCGGTGACGAGATCCTGATGCGGTTGATCTCGCCGCTGCGGCCGGGGCTGCTGGAACCGGTCGAGGGCGAAGAGTTCCGCTACCTGGTGATGCCGATCAGGCTCAACGTCTGATCGTGGCCGCGCCGCCCGGGTGAGGCTGTGCTCGTCACCGCGATCGAGGCGAAGCCGCTGCGCAGCCTCGACCGGGTCAAGGTCGAGCTCGCTCCCGGCATCGTCAGCGTCATCGGACCCAACGGGGCCGGCAAGACGAACCTGGTCGAGGCGCTCTACTTCGCCCTCACCGGCCGCTCGTTCCGCACCTCCGACCGGCGCGACCTGATTCCCTTCGGCGGCTCGCTGGCGCGCGCCGAGGCGACGATTCGCGACGAGGACGGGCTCGAGCGCAGGCTCCTCGCCTCGGTCAGCCGCAGCGAAGGGCGCCGGCACCTGCTCGACGGCAACCCGGCCGACCCGGCGACGATCGCCCGCAGCCGTCCCCCCGTCGCAGTCTTTGCCCCGGACCGGCTGACGCTCGTCAAGGGACCGCCGGCCGAGCGCCGAGCGCATCTCGACGGCTTCCTCGCCGCCCGCTGGCCGGCGCGGGGCGAGCTGCGCAAGCGCTACGGGCAGGCGGTGGCGCAGCGCAACGCCCTGCTCTCGCGCCTCGCCGCCGGCTACGGATCGCCCGACGACCTCGGGATCTGGGACGCGGGCCTGGCGCAGGCCGCCGCCCCCTTGATCGAGGCGCGGACCGAGGCGGTCGCCGAGCTGGCCGCCCCTTTTGCCGAGGCCTCCGGGGAGCTCGGTCTCGAGGCGGGCGGGCTGCAATACGCGCCGCGGGCAAGCGGGACGGTCGACGAGATCCGCAGCGGGCTCGAGGAGCGCCGCGAACAGGACATCCGCCTCGGCCGCAGCTCCTGGGGCCCCCACCTCGACGAGCTGAAACTGACCAGCGCCGAGCGCTCGCTGCGGCGGTTCGGCTCGCAGGGGCAGCAGCGGGCCGCGTTGCTGGCGCTGCTGTTCGCCGAGCGCGAGGCGCTGCTGGCTGCCCGGCGGGTCACGCCGCTGCTGCTGCTCGACGATGTGATGAGCGAGCTCGACCCGGGCCGGCGCGAGCGCCTGGTGGCCCGCCTCGGCGACGGCGGGCAGGTCTTGATCACCGCCGCCGACGAAGAGTCGGTCCCGCCACCGGCGCTGGAGTCGGTGGTCCCGATGCCGCCGCAGACAGAAAGTACCGACGCGTGAGCCGCCGCCGCGCACCCCGCCCTGCCGCCGGCGCCTTCAAGGAGGCGCTGCGCCAAGTGGCGCCGAAGACCCCGTTGGCGGCCGTGCAAGCGGCCTGGCCGAAAGCGGCTGGCGAGTATCTCGCCAGGGTTGCCATTCCAGTCTCCGAACGGGATGGAACGGTCACCGTCGAGTGCGCCGATGCCGTCTCAGCGCAAGAGCTTGACCTGATGCAGGAGACCTTTCTGGAGCGCCTCCGGGAGGAAGTTGGGGACGACGCGCCCCAAGCCCTCCGCTTTCGTGTCAACTCAGAGCGTTTCTGAGCACTCTTTTTTCACGATTTGCAGGGAAATCGGCACAAATGACCGCTCCGTCCGCGGGCCTCAACTGGTATTCTTATGGCAACTCGCATCGCGACCCCGACCACGTGGAGCGATCTCCAAGCGTCGGGGTTTTCTGTGTCAACCGGAAGGGACTCATTGCCTGAGAAAAAAGCCAGCGGCGACTCCTACGGCGCCAAGGACATCACCGTCCTCGAGGGGCTCGAAGCGGTTCGCAAACGCCCCGGCATGTACATCGGCTCGACCGGCCCGCGCGGGCTTCACCACCTCGTCTACGAGGTCGTGGACAACTCGGTCGACGAGGCCCTGGCCGGTCACTGCGACAGCGTGCGCGTCGTCCTCCACCCGGACAACGCCTGCACGGTCGAAGACAACGGTCGCGGCATTCCGGTCGAGACGATGGCGAAAGAGGGGAGGCCGGCCGCCGAGGTCGTGCTGACCGTCCTCCACGCCGGCGGTAAGTTCGGGGACGGAGGCGGCTACAAGGTCTCCGGCGGCCTCCACGGCGTCGGCGTCTCGGTCGTCAACGCCCTTTCCGAGCGCCTGCACCTGGAGATCAGCCGGGACGGTTATGTCTGGTCCCAGGACTACGAGCGCGGCAAACCGCAGGGCGACCTCGCCAAAGGTGAGAAGACCGACGCCCACGGGACCAAAATCACCTTCCTGCCGGACCTCGAGATCTTCGAAGAGATCGGATTCGACTTCGACATCCTGGTCGAGCGCCTGCGCGAGACCGCCTTCCTTACCCGCGGTCTGAAGATCGAGCTGGTCGACGAGCGCGGCGAGACCAACACCGTCACCTTCAAGTACGACGGCGGCATCGAGGACTTCGTCCGTCACCTCAACAGCAACAAGGACGAGGTCCATAAGAAGGTCATCTACTTCGACGGCGGCAAAGAGGAGGGCCAGGTCGAGATCGCGATGCAGTGGAACACCTCCTACCAGGAGTCGATCTTCAGCTTCGCCAACAACATCAACACTCACGAGGGGGGCTCGCACCTCTCCGGCTTCCGCTCCGCCCTGACCCGGACCCTCAACGCCTACGCGCGCAACAAAGGTCTGCTGAAAGAGAAAAAAGACGACAACCTCGCCGGCGAGGACGTGCGCGAGGGCCTGACCGCGGTGATTTCGGTCAAGCTCCACGACCCCCAGTTCGAGGGCCAGACCAAGAACAAACTCGGCAACCCGCCGATCCGCGGCCTGGTCGAGGAGATCGTCAACCGCAGGCTGGGCGAGTACCTCGAGGAGAACCCCGCGGATGCCAAACGCGTGATCATGAAGGCGATCGACGCCGCCCGCGCCCGCTCGGCGGCGCGCAAGGCCCGCGACCTGACCCGCAAGTCGGCACTGGAGAACTCGACCCTTCCCGGCAAGCTCGCCGACTGCTCGGTCAAGGACCCGAGCCTGGCGGAGATCTTCGTCGTCGAGGGCGATTCCGCCGGCGGTTCGGCCAAGCAGGCCCGCGACCGCAACACCCAGGCGGTGCTGCCGCTGCGCGGCAAGATCATCAACGTCGAGAAGAGCCGCATCGACAAGGTCTTGGCCAACAACGAGATCCAGGCGCTGATCACCGCGATCGGCACCGGCGTCCACGAAGAGTTCAACATCGAGGACGCCAGGTACCACAAGATCGTGATGGCGACCGACGCCGACGTCGACGGTGCCCACATCCGCACCCTCGTGCTCACCTTCCTCTACCGACAGATGCCGGAGCTGATCAGCCAGGGCTACGTCTACATCGCGAAGCCGCCCCTGTACCGCGTCAAACAGGGCAACCAGGAGACCTACCTGGAGCGCGAGTCCGAACTCGAAGAGCTGCTGTTGCGCGACAAAATCGAGGAGTTCGAGCTGACCGACGCCAGCGGCGAGAGCCGCAAGCTGACGCCGAGCCGCTGGCAGGCCTACATCCGGCGCTCGAAAGAGTACGAGGGCTGGGGCTCTTCGCTGCAGGCTGACTTCGGCCACGAAGTCGTGCGCTTCCTCGAGGAGTCGAGCCTGCTCGACGAGCAGGTGGCGACCGTGACCGCCGCGCGCGACGTGCTCCAGCGCGGCGGCGGCGAGAACGAGCCGTTCGACACCGAGGTCTTGGACAGCAGCCAGGACTGCGTCACGGTTAAGGCGATCGAGCGCAAGAGCGGGCTGGCGAGGACCCACCGGCTGCCGGCGGAGCTGTTCGCGCACCACGACTACCGCAAGTTCGCCGAGGTCCACGCGGCGCTGCTGAAACAGGTCGGGCGGCCGCCGTTCGAAGTCAAACGCGGCGAGCGCCGCAGCGTCGCCCTCTCGTTCGAGGCGCTGCGGGGGGCGGTGCTGGAGCTGGCCCGCCAGGGCGTGCAGCTGACCCGGTTCAAGGGACTGGGCGAGATGAACGCCAAGCAGCTGCGCGAGACGACGATGGACCCCGCCTCGCGGACGCTGGCGCGGGTGACGCTCGAAGACGCGACCGCCGCCGACACGATCTTCTCGATGCTGATGGGCGATCAGGTCGCCCCCCGCCGAGAGTTCATCGAGGCCCACGCGAAAGAGGTGAAGTTCCTTGACGTCTAAGCGCGGCTGGGGCTTCGAGGAGGAGACGAACTGATGGCACTTGACGCCCTGACGGGGAACATCGAGGACCGCGGTCTCGAGCAGGAGATGCGCTCGTCCTACCTCGATTACGCGATGAGCGTGATCGTCGGCCGGGCGCTGCCGGACGTGCGCGACGGGCTGAAGCCGGTCCACCGCCGGGTGCTGTACGCGATGCACGACATCGGGTTGCAGCCGACCAGGCCGTACCGCAAGTGCGCCTTCATCGTCGGCGAGGTGATGGGTAAGTACCACCCCCACGGCGACTCGGCGATCTACGACACCCTGGTGCGGATGGCGCAGGACTTCTCGCTGCGCTACCTGCTGGTCGACGGGCAGGGCAACTTCGGCTCGATCGACGACGACCCCGCCGCCGCGATGCGGTACACCGAGGCCCGCCTCGGCCGCCTCGCTACCGAGCTGCTGCGCGACATCGACGCCGACACCGTCGACTTCGGCCCCAACTACGACGAATCGACCCAGGAGCCCCAGGTCCTGCCGGCCCGGTTCCCCAACCTCCTCGTCAACGGCACCTCCGGGATCGCCGTCGGGATGGCGACCAACATCCCGCCGCACAACCTGCGCGAGGTCGCCGGCGCCGTCTCCGCCTACATCGACAACCCGGCGATCGACCTCGCCGGGTTGATGGAGCACGTCAAAGGCCCGGACTTCCCCGGCGGCGGGCTGATGAGCCGCGAGGGGATCCGCGACGCCTACGCTTCCGGCCGCGGCAGCATCAAGGTCCGCGCCCGCGCCCACGTCGAGCCGCTGAAGGGGGGCAAGGAGGCGATCATCGTCACCGAGCTCCCGTTCATGGTCAAGAAGGGCGGCGAAGGTGGCCTGATCACCAAGATCGCCGACCTCGCCCGCGACAAAAAACTGGAGGGGATCTCCGACCTCCGCGACGAGAGCGACGAACGCTCCGGGATGCGGCTCGTGATCGAGCTCAAACGCGGCGGCCCGCCGGCCAAGGTCGTCCTCAACAACCTCTACAAAAAAACCTCGATGCAGTCGACCTTCGGCGCCAACATGGTGGCGCTGGTCGATGGCGTGCCGCGGACGCTGAGCCTGCTGGAGCTGATCGAGCACTACGTCGACCACCAGCGCGAGGTCGTCACCCGCCGCACCCAGTTCGAACTGCGCCGCGCGGAGGCCCGCGCCCACATCCTCGAGGGGCTGCTGGTCGCGCTGGACAACCTCGACGCGGTGATCAAACTGATCCGCGCCTCGAGCGACCCCGACGCCGCCCGCGATGGGCTGATCGAGAAGTTCGAGCTCTCGCGCGAGCAGGCGCAGGCGATCCTCGACATGCGTCTGCAGCGCCTGACCGCATTGGAGGCCGACAAAGTGAGGGCCGAGCACGCCGACCTGATGGAGCGGATCGGCGAGTTGCGGGCGATCCTCGGCGACGAAGCCAGGGTGATGGGCCTGGTCAAGGACGAGCTGGCCGAAATCGTCGAGGCCTACGGCGACGAACGCCGCACCGAGCTCGCCCACTTCGAGGGCGACGTCGGGATCGAGGACATGATCGCCGACCAGCAGATGGTGATCTCCCTGACCGCTTCCGGCTACGTCAAGCGGTTGCCGCTGGCCACCTACCGCCAGCAGCACCGCGGCGGCGTCGGCGTGATGGGGATGAACCTCAAAGAGGACGACTACATCGCCCACCTCCACATCTGCTCGACGCATGACTTCCTGCTCTTCTTCACCAACCGCGGCAAGGTCTACCGGCTCAAGGTCTACGAGCTGCCGGAGGGTTCGCGGACCGCGAAAGGCAGCTCCCTGAACAACCTGCTGCCGTTGCGCGAAGGCGAGCGGGTGATGGCGGTGATCCCGACCCGTGACTTCAAGGAGAACAAGTACCTCGCCTTCGCCACCGCCCAGGGCCTGGTGAAGAAAACCGAGTTCCTCGCCTACAACACGCCGATCCGCGCCGACGGGATCATCGCGATCAAGGTCCGCGACGGCGACGAGCTGGTCCAGGTGCGGCTGACCTCGGGCGAAGACGACATCCTCATGGTCTCCCACTCCGGCCACGCTTCCCGCTTCTCCGAGAAGCACGTGCGGACGATGGGCCGCGACACCAGCGGCGTCAAAGGAATGAATGTCGCCGGCAAGGACAACCGGGTGCTGGCGATGGACGTCGCCCGCAACGACACCGAACTGTTCGTCGTCACCGAGAACGGCTACGGCAAGCGCACCCCGGTCGCCGAGTACCCGGTCAAGGGCCGCGGCACGAAAGGCGTCCTCACCGTGAAGATGACCGAGAAGAAGGGCGGCCTCACCGGCGCCCTGATCGTCGGCGAGCACCAGGACCTGCTCTTCATCTCCCAGAACGGGATGGTCCAGCGCACCTCGGTCAGCGGCATTTCGCAGATGGGCCGCTCGACCCAGGGCGTCAAGGTGATGAACATCAAGGACGACGACCGCGTCAGCGCCGTCGCCCTGGTGGTCGAGTCCGAGGAAGCCGCCCCCGCGAGCGCCGAGGACGACGCTCAGGAGGAGCTGGCCGAGGCTCCGCAGGACGGCGCATCGGCCGAGTCCGCGGGAGAGTAGGCCCAGACCCGCGAGATCCTTGCTCTATACGAACGCTTGCTTTAAAAAGCAAGCACCGTGCGAACGCAAATAAAATCAGCAGACGGCAGAGTCCGCCTGGATTTGGGGGAGCGCCGCGCGAACCTTTACATGGAGGGTGAGAAGGTCGGCAGTTTCGGCGTGCTTCATCTCGCGGACCTGACCGTGGCGGTGGCGAGGGAGCTCCGGCAGCTTGAGGACGGGAGCCTCCTGGTGCGATACGAGCGCTCTTCGCCGGAAGCCCGGACGCTGCTGCGGAAAGCCGCGATCCCTTTCGTCGGCGGTGACGGGGAGGTCTACCTCCACCTGCCACCGCTGCACGTCGAGCTTCCCGGGAGAGGCTCCGGGCGGGGCTCCCCCCCGAGCCAGCGCCCCGCGCCTTTTGCTCTCCGTTCCAGCCGGGTCAGCCGCTGGCTGCTCCTCAACGGCATCGCCGAACCGACGATCCGTGAGCTGAGCGAGGCGGTCGAGCTGAGCGAGTCAGTCACCTCGCGCACCGTCGCGGCACTCGCTGAGGAGCGGCTGGTCGAGGTCGAGGTGGATCGAGCCGACGCCAGGGCCCGGCGCGTGCGGGTGCGAGACACCGGCGCCCTTTTGGACGCCTTCGACCGCGGAACCGGCCGGCGGGTGCGGAGCAGCACCTGGGACGTCGGCGGCCGGGACGTTGAGAAAACCATCGACCGTTTGCAATCGGCGGCGACGCGGGGTCGCCTGGACTACGCCCTCGGGGGCTTGAGCGGGGCGTCGTTCCTGCGCCGGGCGGTGGAGCCGATGGAAGTCGAAGCCTGGATCGTGCGCGGCGACTATGACCGCTGGCTCGACAAGTTGACGCCGATAGCCGCCCGCAGGGGCCCGGGAAGGCTGACCGTCAACCTGCTCCCCGACCCGTACCTGCTGACCCTGGCTTGGAGCAAGGAGGGAGTGTCCATCGCTGATCCTCTCCAGCTCTACCTCGATTGCCGCCGCACGGGCGAGCGCGCGCTCGAGGCTGCCGACGCGATCCGTAAGGAGATGAACTGGTGAAGGTTGTTGAACCTAGCGGGTTGATGAGAGAAGCCGCCGAGGTACTGGGCCCGGTGCGGGACGACGTGACCGTGATCGGCGCGGTCGCGGTGCAGATCGCGCTGGATGGCCATGAGCTCCCGTTCACGCCGACTGCCGACGTCGACGCTGGGATCTTGGTCGAGCGGGCACCTCAGGTGGTAGCTCATCTGGAGAAGCACGGCCTGCGACGCAGCCAGGAGGAGCATGAGCGAAGCTTCACTTGGGTGAAGGATGGCCTGAAGGTGCAGCTCGTACGGCCGTTCGATCCTTTTCCGAAGCCTCCTGCGGATGGCCTGCCGGTCAACACGCTGATCCCAGAAGCAACTCGCCATCGCTGGCTGGTCGCGTTTGACGACAAACCGGACTCTGGTCGACTGTGGGCAGCCCGCCCTGCGGCTCTAGTCGCGCTGAAGAAAGTGGCATTCGGCCGAACTCGACCCTCCGGCGAGAAGGTCGACCGTGACTTCAGCGACGTGGTCCTCCTCTTCGACAATGAGAGCGAGCGGATCGCTGACGAAGTGAGCAGCGACGGACAGATGCGTCTGAGGATCGAGGGGGCGGCGGTGCACCTAGAGACTGACTCCGATGCGATGAACGCAGCAGTTCGGGAGTTGGTGGCCAGCGGGCACAGCGAGGACGCTCGACAGGCTGAAGCCGTCGTCGTCCGCTCGCTGCGGACGATCCGAGCGGCGATGGCGCCGGACGATCCGAGCTAGTTCCCTAGAACGGGACTTCGAGGAAGGTTTCGTATTCCGGGCCGGTGAGGGGGTAGCGCGGTTTGCCGGGGAAGTTGACGCTGAGCCCTCCCGACCAGACGCTGGTGCCGTCGGCGGCGGCGCGGTAGCGGCCGGTGCCGTGGAAGGGCGCCGGCGGGGAGAGATGGGCGGAGGTCAGGGCTTCGTTGGTGTGGATCGGGCTGCGGCGGCGGAGGACTGCCATCCGCACGATCGCGAGCTTGCCGCGGGATTCTTCGCGGGCGGCGAAGAAGAGGGTGCTGCGCCTGTCTTCGACTCCGAGGAAGGCGGTCGCGTCGACGCCCTGGCGGGCGATCGCGAGGACCGCCGACTTGGGCTGGGAAAAGGAGGCGAAGGGGATGTCGAAGCCACCTCCGCCGCGATGGCGCCTGCACTTCGGTGCTTCGGTGACCACCGCACCCTTGGCGCGGTGGATCCGGATCGAGACGTAGCCGCCCTCGCCCTTGAAGCGCAGGTTGCCGCGGAAGACTCCGCGGCGCTTGATGAAGCGGTTGGCGCCCCGGCAGGTCCGCACGCGGCCACGCCAGCTGCGGTTGCGGGCCTCGCGGAAGCGCATCTTCACCTTGCCGAAGCTGCCGAAGGTCGCCTGCAACCGCTCCGGCCTGGCGACGCCCCGGGCCAGGTAGGCGGTCTGGACCCGCCGGCCGCTGCCGCCGCGCCAGACCTCGAGGAAGACGGCGCTGCCGAAGGTGCTGACCCCGATCTTGTAGCCGTCGGCCTTGAGGACGAAGCCGGAGCGGAAGAACGGGGTGGGGGCGACCGGCTCGCCGTGCTGGCTGAGGAGGTGGCTCGGCGGCAGCGGCGGCAGGAGCTTGACCGGCGACGCCGCGATGCGGTGGTGGACCCGCGGATGCGCGGCGCCGGCAAATGCCGGGAACAGGACCGAGCCGCCGAGCGTCGCGGCGAGCAGGGCGCAGAGGGCGAGCCGGCGCCTCATCGCACCCGCACCTTCTTCGCCCGGTCGTAGAGGCGCGCGACTTCCTTGCCGAAGTAGGCGCCGAAGGCGGGCGAGCTCTGGTCGAAGTAGCCGTAGTCGGTGACCCCGTTGAGGACGCCGCCTTCGATCGTCCAGCCGCCACCCGAAGCACCGCCGGTCAGGCCGCAGGCGACCGCCAGGTTGAGCGGGCCGGGGAAGGCGAAGGAGTTGGCGTCGTGGCCGAGAAACGGCACCCCGCGGCAGATCCGCTGGGTTTCGCCGTCGAACGGGTCTTCCGCCGGGTAGCCGTGGACGTCGAAGGTCTGGCGGGCCTTCAGGTTGAAGGCGATCCCCGCCCCGCCGACCGCGTCGGTCAGCTTTTCGCCGGCCTCGTTCGGGCCGACGACCATCGCCCCGACGTCGAAGTTCTCGCTGCCGCTGCCCCGCCACTGCTTCGTGGTGTCGATCCAGCGGGCGGGGAAGACGCCGAAGGGGCGCTGGCCGTAGCGGTAGGCGGGGACGAAGACGGTCCTGCCGTCGAACCACCGACCCCGCCGGCCGCCGGTGTTGATGCAGTGGCCGGCGGTGACGACGACGCTCTGGTTGCGCGATCGCACCGCGGTCCCGGAGCAGCGGCCGTAGCCGAAGATGCCGAAGGAGAGGAAGATCGCGCCGTTGACGCGGAACTCCGGCGCGGTCGGGTCGGCCACCGCTTCGAAGTCCGAGCCGAAGGGCAGGGCCAGCGCCGCCCGCGCCGCCAGGCGCCGCGGCTTTCCGCGGTGGCTGTGCCTGCCGCCGGAGCGAACCCGCGGCCCGGGACTGCTCACCTCGACCGGCCTCGCCGCCCGCATCCGCGCGAGCGTCCAGAAGTCGCCCGCCTCGCGGGCCGAGGTGTGTTTCACCCAGACGGCACCGGCCGCGGCCTCGCCGCTCCAGGCGCTCACCAAAAGGAGGAGAGCCGCTGCGACCGGTACCGCGGCGAGCGCCCGCTTGAACCAGCCCGCCCTCGCATTCATCAGGGCCAGGTTCTAGCTATGCACTCAAAAGCCTTCTTTATTCACACGCCTACGCCGCCTGCGGCAGGTACTGCACCCAGGCGGCGGGGATCTTCGGGCTGGCGACCTGGATGAAGACCGTCGGCGGCGGCGCCTTCGGCGTCTTCGCCGGGTGCATCTGGATCTCGCGGGGGAGGCGGTTGCCCTTGCGGCGGTTGCAGGGGGCGCAGGCGGCGACGATGTTCTCCCAGACCGAGAGGCCGCCGCGCGAGCGGGGGATGACGTGGTCGACGGTGAGGCCGGCTTTGGTCGAGCCGCAGTACTGGCAGGTCCAGGAGTCGCGGGCGAGGACGGCGCGGCGGGTGATCTTGCGCCGGTGGGCCTCGCGGGGGATGCGGACGTAGTTGACGAGGCGGATCACGTCCGGACGCTCCATCGTCATCCGCTCGGAATGTAGCGCCGCGCCCTTCCTTTGCTCCAAAAGTTCCGCCTTTTCCTTCAGGAGCAGGACAGCGGCCCGTCTCAACGTGCAGACATTGATCGGCTCATACGTCGCGTTGAGTACCAGAACCCTGGCCATAACTGCGAGAAATTGTAGGCATACCGCCTCACCCCACGGGGTAGGAGCCGAGAATCCGCACCGATGCGGCCTTGGTCCGCAGCGCCGCGATCGCCTCGGAGACGGCCGGATCGTCCTCCCGGCCCTCGAGATCGCAGAAGAACATGTAGCGCCCGAGCCCCTGCCGCAGCGGCCGCGACTCGATCCGCGTCAGGTTGATCCCGCGGGCGGAGAACTCGCCCAGGCAGTCGACCAGGGCGCCGGGATGGTCGGCGCCCACCTCGGAGAAGACGAGCGAGGTTCGCCACGGCCCCTCGCCCTCCGGCGCGGTTCCCTGCGGCGCGATCCAGACGAAGCGGGTGACGTTGTCGTCGGAGTCCTCGACCCCTTCGACCAGCAGCTCGCAGCCGTAGAGGGCCGCCGCCGCCCGCGCGCCCAGCGCCGCCCAGGGGCGCGCCGACTCGCTCACCATCCGCACCGCCGCCGCGGTGCTGCTGACGCTGCGAAGTTCGACCCCGGCGAGGCGCTCGCGCAGGAACCCGGCGCACTGGGCGAGCGGCTGGGGGTGGGAGAGGACAGCCTCGACGTCCTCCACCCGGGTGCCCTCGCGGGCGATCAGGTGGACCCGCACGCGGTAATCGTGCTCGCCGACGATCGTCACCGCCCCCGCCTCGAAGGCGAGGGTGTCGAGGGTGGGCCGGACCGATCCCTCGATCGAGTTCTCGATCGGGACCAGCGCCCGCTCGGCCTCCCCGCGCTCGACGGCGAGGATCGCATCGTGGATGGTCGGCAGCCGCAGCGGCTCGAAGCCGCCGTCCGGGATCGCTTCGCCGAGCGCGTCCTCGGTGAAGGTCCCGGCGGGTCCAAGGTAGGCGATCTTCATGCCCACACCTTGAACTATTCGATCAGCAGCGTGTAGCTCGCTTCGTTGTTTTCGGTGACCTGCTCGCCGTCGACCGCTTCGACTTCGATTTCAAGCGTCACTTCGCCGCTCGGCGTCGGCGTCAACGGGATCACCGCGGTGCCGATTTCGCCGGCCGGGAGTTCGTTGATTTCGCCCTTCACCGTGTTGCCTTCGTAGGTGACCGCGACGTTGACGCCGTTCTCGGTCGATTCGCCCTGGTTCTGGACGTTGACTTCGACTTCGACGGCTTCTTCGGCCGCGATCGTCGTCGGCGCGCCTTCGATCAGTTCGGTGCCGTTGACGGTGACGCTCGACAGTCCGGTGCCGTGGAGGCCGGAGGCGGTGCTGGTGCTGCCGCCGCTGACCGCGGCGAGGGCGTCAGAGACGGTCGTCTCGTCGAGCCACTGTTCGTCGGCCAGGAAGGTGCTCTTCGGCAGGTCGGAGTCGGAGATCCCGTTGGAGGCGAGGACGTCGTCGACTTCGGGCCGCACCACCTGTTCGTAGACGACGTCGGAGGCGAGCAGCTTCTGCATCTGCTTGGCGATCCCCGCCATCGCCTTCTCGGCGCCGGCGTCGCCGAGCGCGGTGCTCATCTTGTCGGCGATTTCGTCCATCGCGTTGGCGCGCAGCTGGTAGGTGAGCTCCAGGTTCCCCTGGGCGCGGGACATGTCGCCGGGGGTGCTGAGGTCGTCGATCCGCGCCTGGTAGCCGTCCATCGCGCTGCGGTCGGCGTTGACCTGGTCGACGAAGTCGGTGACCGAGGCGCTGCCGGGGTCTTCGAGCCGTTCGAAGAAGGTTTTGCTCGTCTGCTGCGTCTCTTCGACGATCGCGGTGACGTTGCGCGCGTAGTCGCTGAGCTCGCGGTTGGCGCGGGCGTCGAGGCAGCCCTTGACCCCGAGGACGATCAGGATCAGGAGCAGCAGGCCCCCGCCCAGGGCGAGTCCCCGCCGCAGCATGATCTGCTGGCGCTCGGGTCGACGTTTGGGCCGCTCGCGCCGGGGCGGGCGTCGTGAGGTGAAGTCCTCCACGGGGCCGGAAGTATGAACGCTGGGGTGGCCGAACCGCCAGGAGACCCCGCAAACGGTGCGTTTTTCCCAGCGCCATGCGCAGGAAGACATCCTTTACCGGCGAAGTTGCAGGGGCCATGGTCGGCTCGCTCGTACTCAACCGGTTCCTGATCGAGCGCCGCATCGGCAGCGGCGGGTTCGGGGTCGTCTACGAGGCCTGGGACGGCCGCCTGGAGCGACCGGTGGCGGTAAAGGCGATCGAGCAACGGGGGGAGGCGGGGAGACGCGTTCTGCGCGAGGCGCAGGCGGCGGCGCGACTCAACCATCCTGGCATCGTCACCCTCTACGAGCTCGGCGAGGAGGACGGCAACGCGCTGCTGGTCACCGAGCTGGTCGAGGGCTCGACCCTGGCCCGCCTCGCCAACGCCGGCGAGCTCTCCGACCGCGAGATCGCAGAGATCGGCGCCGATCTCTGCGAGGCGCTCGACCACGCCCACTCGCGCGGCGTCGTCCACCGCGACATCAAGCCGCAGAACGTGCAGGTGATCGAGGACTCCGAGCCGCGGGCGAAGCTGATGGACTTCGGCGTCGCCCACCTCGCCGACGACGCCCCCCTGACCGCGATCGGCGACGTGGTCGGGACCCTCGCCTACATGGCTCCCGAGCAGGCCGAGGGCAAGCCCGCCGGCCCCGAGGCCGACGTCTACTCGCTGGCGCTGACCCTGTACGAGTGCTGGAGCGGCGAGAACCCGCACCGCCGCGCCTCCCCCGTCGCCACCGCGCGGGCGATCGGCGCCCGCGCCCGGCCGCTGCACCGGCTGCGCCCCGACCTGCCCCGCGAGCTGACCGAGACGATCGACGCCTGCCTCTCGCCACGGCCCCGCCACCGCCCTTCGCTGGAGGAGCTGGGGACCGCGATCGAGGATGGGCTCGACGACCTCGGCGAGCATCTGCCCGGCCCCGCCGGCCACGGCCTCGTGACCCGTGCCGGCGCCCTGGCCGCTGCCGTCGTGGTCGGTGGCTTCCTCGCCCTGCACGGCGCGGCGCTGCCGTGAGCCTCGTCGCGACGAGCGATCTCTAGGATTTCCGCATCGGCGCTCTAACCCGCTTGGAGTCGATGTTCGAAGGCCTCGTCGAGGGGGTCTTCAGCCGTGCCTTCAGCTCCGAGGTGCAGCCGGTCGAACTGGCGCGCAAACTGGCGAAGGAAATGGACGCCCACAAGACCGCCTCGGTCCAGCGCGTCTACGTCCCCAACGAGTACACGGTCTTCCTCTCGCGCCAGGACCGCAACAAGCTCGAAGGCTACGAGCGCTCGCTGGAGCAGGAGCTCTCCGGCTATCTGCTGGAGCACGCGCGGCGGCGCGGCTACGACCTGCTGACCCGTCCCGCGGTCGACTTCCAGACCGACGAGCGGCTGCGGCTGGGCGAGTTCGGGATCCAGGCGCGGCTGGTGAAGCCGCCGGCGCACGAGGGCCAGGCGCCCGAACAGGGCGAGGAGGGCCACACGATGGTCTACTCGGCGGTGCGCGAGCGCGACCGCAGCCGCCCCAAGCGCCCCGAGCAGGCGGTCGGGGCGCTGGTCTCCACCCGCGCCGTGATCTCGCTGGGCGACCGGCGCTACGTCCTCGACGGCCCGCGGGCGACGATCGGGCGCTCGAAGTCGGTCGAGTGCGTGCTCTCCGACCCCAATGTCTCGCGCCGCCACGCCGAGCTCCGACGCGCCGACAACGGCGACTGGCAGATCGTCGACCTCGGCTCGACCAACGGGATCAAGGTCAACGGCCGCCGCGTCCCCTCCACCCGGCTCAGCCCCGGCGACCAGGTCACCGTCGGCACCACGACGTTCAGCTTCGACATCGAGCAGTAGCGGCGGCTGCCGCCCTCATTAAGGTGCGGGGGGCGTGGACTACGACCCCATAAGCGTCGCCCTCAAGTTCGGCTTCCTGGCCGTGCTCTACCTGTTCGTGCTGGTGATCGCCCGCAGCGCGATGAAGGACCTGCGCCGGACCGTGGCGCCGGCCCCCGACGCGACCGGTTTTCATGCTGCGCCGGCCTTCGCCGACGCCCCGCGCGGCCCCGACGGCTGGCTGATCGCCGAGCGCGGCGGGGCCCTGGAGCCCAACCAGCGCT
Organism: Solirubrobacterales bacterium; assembly: GCA_035634815.1. Taxonomy (GTDB): domain Bacteria; phylum Actinomycetota; class Thermoleophilia; order Solirubrobacterales; family 70-9; genus VAYN01. The sequence goes on from DASQCF010000038.1 coordinate 41,848, forward strand.
TCGACCTGATCGGCGGCCTCTCGATCGGCCGCTCGAAGGAGGCCGACGTGCGGATCGACGACCGCTACGCCTCCAGCATCCACGCCCGCGTCTTCTCCCGCGAGGGGCGGTTCTTCGTAGAGGACATGAACTCGACCAACGGCACTCTGCTGAACGGGGCGACCCTGCAGGGGGAAGCCGAGGCGATCGACGGCGACACGGTCCAGATCGGCGACACCGTCTTCCGCCTCGAGGTCGGGTGATCGGGTGAGCCTGCGGATCGCCGAGGAAGCCGTTCGCACTGACACTGGGAGGCAGCGCAATGCCAACGAGGACTCCTACTTCACCCGGGCGCCGCTGTTCGTCGTCGCCGACGGGATGGGTGGCGCGCAGGCCGGCGAGGTCGCTTCCAAGGCGGCGGCCGAGTCTTTCGCCGGCGAGCTGCCGGAGGCGCCGGCCGAGCGGGTCCTGGAGGAGACGATCGAGGGGGCCAACCGGACGATCCACGAGCTCGCCCGCAAGGACCCGGGCCTGGCCGGGATGGGGACGACGACCACCGCCGCGATCGTCGACCTCCAGTCCGAGACGGTGGCGATCGGCCACGTCGGCGACAGCCGCGCCTACCGCTTCCGGGGCGGCCGCTTCGAGCAGCTGACCCGCGACCACTCGCTGGTGGAGGAGATGCGGCGCAAAGGCCAGATCACCGACGCCCAGGCCGAGGACCACCCGCAGCGCTCGATCATCACCCGGGCCCTGGGGCCCGAACCCGAGGTCCAGGTCGACGTGCAGACGGTCCCCGCCCAGGACGGCGACGTTTTCCTGATCTGCTCCGACGGGCTGACGACGATGCTCGACGACGAGGCGATCGGCCGCATCCTCGCCCGCGCCACCTCGCTCGACGCGGCGTTGCGGGCGCTGGTCGACGAAGCCAACCGGGCCGGGGGGCGCGACAACATCACCGTCGTCGCCTTCCGGGTCGAGGACACCGCCGCGCCGGCCGCCGGCAACCCGCGCGGCGGCGAGGAGGGGGCGACGCTGGTCGGCTCCGCCGCCGAGGAGGAGGGCTTGAGCGCGACCGAGGTCCGCCGCCGGGCCGCCGCCGAGGCCGCCCGCAAGCGGCGCGAGGAACAGGGGACGGGACCGCGTCGCAGCCGCCTGCGAACCGTGGCGAAGGTGCTCGCGGTCCTGCTGGCGATCGCCGCCGTCGCCTTCGGCGCCTGGTACGGCAACCGCCAGATCTGGTTCCTCGGCACCGACGAATCGGGCCGGGTCGCGCTCTACCGCGGCGCTCCGTATGAACTGCCGTTCGGGATCGAGCTCTACTCGGAGCACTACGCCAGCCCGATCCAGACCGAGGCGCTGCCGCCGAAGCGCCAGGACGCGGTCACCGGCCACAAGCTGCGCTCGCGCAGCGACGCCGTCTCGCTGATCGAAGACATCGAAAAGAGCGAGGGGCTTCCTTGACGTCGGCCAGGAACCGGGAGCTGCTGGCCCTGGTTCCCGTCGCCCTCCTGCTCACCGCCGGCTTCGCCGCGGTCTTCTCCCAGGAGAACGACCAGGTCGACAACCTCAGCCTGATCTACGGCGCCTACTTCCTGGCGATCTGCCTGGCGACCCACGTCTACCTGCGGATCCGCCTGCCCAACGCCGACCCCTACCTCTTCCCGCTGGTCGCGACCCTGACCGCTTTCGGGCTGGTGATGATCTACCGGATCGACGAGACCCTGGCCCGCGACCAGGCCAACTGGTTCGTGCTCGGGCTGGTCCTCTTCGCGCTGACGATCCAGTTTCTGCGCGACTACGAGGTGCTGGAGCGCTACCGGTACACGATCGCGGTCGCCGGCCTGGCGGTGCTGCTGGCGCCGCGGCTGCCGGGAATCGGCCAGCAGGTCAACGGCGCCTACCTCGGGGTCAAGGTCGGCCCGATCGCCTTCCAGCCGGCCGAGTTCACCAAGATCGCGATCATCGTCTTCCTCGCCAGCTACCTGCGCGAGCATCGCGAGGTGCTGATCGTCGGCGCCCGGCGCGTGCTCGGGGTGACGCTGCCGCCGCTGAAGCACTTCGGGCCGCTACTGGTCGTCTGGGGCGCCTCGATGTTCATGCTCGTCTTCATCCGCGACCTCGGCAGCTCGCTGATGTTCTTCGCCGCCTTCCTCGCCCTGCTCTACGTGGCGACCGGCCGCTTCTCGTTCGTCGTGATCGGGATGCTGATGTTCCTGGTCGGCGCCTGGTTCTTCGCCAGCACCGTGCCCCACGTCCACGACCGGGTCGAGATCTGGCTCCATCCCTACGAGGAACCGGAAGGCAACGGGTACCAGATCCTGCAGTCGATCTTCGCCCAGGCCGACGGCGGCCTCTTCGGCAAAGGCTTCGGCCAGGCGCTGATCACCGTGCCGGGCACCAATAACGCCCTGCTGCCGGCGGCGCAGACGGACACGATCTACTCGCTGATCGTCAACGAGGTCGGCCTCTTCGGCGCGGTCGGGGTCGTCCTCGTCTACCTGATGATCACCGCCCGCGGGTTCAAGATCGCGCTGCTCGCCGGCGACGGCTTCTCGAAGCTGCTGGCGGTCGGCCTCACCTCGGTCTTCGCGATCCAGGCCTTCGTGATCATCGGCGGCGTCACCCGGGTGATCCCGCTGACCGGCGTCACCCTGCCGTTCATCAGCTACGGCGGCAGCTCGATCGTCGCCAACTTCGTCCTTCTCGCCCTGCTGCTGCTGATCTCCGACCGGGCCAGGCGCGAAGCGGAGGAACCGGCGGGGCGGATGGCGGCGATGGGGTCACCGGCGTGAACCGGCAGATCGTCAAGTTGTTCGCCTTCATCGTCGTCCTCTTCGGCGTCCTCGTCGGGTTCACGTCCTACTGGTCCGTCTTCGACGCCGAAGCGCTGAAGGAAAAGGACGCCAACAAGCGGCCGCTGCTGGAGCAGCAGCAGATCCCGCGCGGGCGCATCCTCGCCGCCGACGGCACCGTGATCGCCAAGTCGGTGGCGAAGGGGAGGGGGTCGGCGAAGCGGTACGTGCGGCGTTATCCGGAAGGCGCCCTCTTCGGCCACCCGATCGGCTACAGCTTCGTCAAGTACGGCGACTCCGAGTTCGAGCAGTTCCACAACGAGGAACTGATCGGCGAAGGGTCGGAGTTCAGCTCGATCGCCGACGAGCTGCTCGGCCACACCCAGGAAGGCAACGACATCGTCACCAACATCGACAGCGAAGCCCAGCGGGTGGCGCTCGCGGATCTCGAAAGCGCCGGCTTCGGCGCCGTGGTCGCGATCGAACCGAGCACCGGCGCGGTGAAGGTGATGGCCTCCAACGCCCCCCTTGAACCCAACCGCGTGCCCTATGAATATTCGAAGCTGAGCAGCAACGAAGTCGAAAGGCCGCTGGTCAACCGGGCAAGCCAGGGGCTCTACCCGCCGGGTTCGACCTTCAAGGTGGTGACCGCCGCCGCCGGCCTCGACAGCGGCGTGATCACCCCGGAAACGCCGATCGACGCCCCGGGGTCGCTGGAAGTGGAAGGGACGCCGCTGGAAAACGATTTCGGCGAGGACTTCTTCGGCGCCACGCTGGACACGGCGCTGACCAACTCGGTCAACACCTGGTTCGGCCAGCTCGGTCAGCAGCTCGGCAACGACACCCTGTTCGAATACATGGAACGGTTCGGGTTCAACGCCAAACCGGCGATTGACCTTCCCGAAGAAGAGGTGGAAGAGAGCGGGGTCTGGGACCTCGAAAACGAAGAAGTGCTGACCGCCAGCGACCCGGTGGACCTCGCTCGCGTCGCGATCGGCCAGGAGCGGCTGCTGGCGACGCCGCTGCAGATGGCGCAGGTGGCGGCGGCGGTCGCCAACGGCGGCGAGATGATGAAGCCGCAGATCTGGAAGCGGGTGGTCGACCCCGACGGCCGCGTCACCGACACCATGGACCCCTCCGTCTACAGCAAGCCGATCAGCGCCGAGACCGCGGCCGAGCTGACGACGGCGATGGAAGGCGTGGTCACCGAAGGGACGGGGACCAACGCGGCAATCTCCGGGGTTCCCGTGGCCGGCAAGACCGGGACTGCGGAAACGCCTGGCAACCTGGCCTGCGGCGGCGGCGAAAACGAGAACCAGGCCTGGTTCATCGGCTTCGCCCCGGCGGACGAGCCAAAGATCGCGATCGCGGCCTCGGTCGAGTGCACCGAACAATTTGGCAACGACGTCGCGGCGCCGATCTTCGCCGACGTGGCGGAAACGATCCTGAACGGCGAATGAGGAGGAACGGTGGCTGAGGTCAGCGAGGGAAGCGTCGTCGACAACCGCTATCGGGTCCTGCGACGGCTGGGCAGCGGCGGCATGGCCGACGTCTGGCTGGCCGAAGACAGCCACCTGCAGCGGCAGGTGGCGCTGAAGGTCCTGCACCGGCGCTTCCTCCAGGACCAGGAGTTCGTCGGCCGCTTCCAGCGCGAGGCCGAGCACGCCGCCGGCCTGCAGCACCCGAACATCGTCGGCGTCTATGACCGCGGCTCCGACGGCGAGGTCAACTACATCGCGATGCGCTACGTCGAGGGGCCGACGCTGAAGGAGCTGATCGACCGCGGCCTCTCACCCGACCAGGCGGTGGCCCTCGTCCGCCAGGTGCTCGAGGGCGCCCGCTTCGCCCACCGCAACGGCATCGTCCACCGCGACCTGAAGCCCCAGAACGTGATCGTCGACGGCGAGGGCAAGGCGGTCGTCACCGATTTCGGCATCGCCCGCGCCGGCGTCTCGGAGATCACCCAGACCGGCTCGGTGATGGGCACCCCGCAGTACCTCTCCCCCGAGCAGGCCCAGGGCTTCGAAGTGACCCCGGTCTCCGACCTCTACTCGATCGGCGTCATCCTCTACGAGGCGCTGACCCGGCGCGTCCCCTTCGAAGCCGATTCCGCCGTGGCGATCGCGATGAAACAGGTCGCCGAGACGCCGCAGCGCCCGAGCTCGATCAACCCGCAGGTCTCACCCGCGCTCGACGCGGTGGTGATGCGGGCGCTCGAGAAGGAACCGGGGCAGCGGTTCCAGAGCGCCGACGCCTTCATCGCCGCCCTCGACGCGGCGCTGAAGGACCCGGGGGTGAGCCGCGACACGGCGGCCTTCGCCGCGGCGCCGCCGATCGTCGGCGTGCCGGAGGAGATCGAGGAGGAGCGGCGGCGCAACTGGTGGCTGTGGGGGCTGCTGGTCGCCGCGATCGTGATCGGGATCCTCGTCGGCCTGGCGCTGACCCGTGACACGACGACCAGGGTTCCGGGCGTGACCGGCAACCAGCTGAACGTCGCGATCACCCTGCTGGAGCAGGACGGGTTCAGCGTCGGCGAAGTGATCCGGGTCGAACGCGACGCGCCGGCCAACGAAGTCCTCGAGCAGGACCCGGCCGCCTCGCCGCCGGCCGACCAGGCCTCAGAAGACTGCGCCTTCCTCACCTTCTTCTGCTCCAAGCCCGACGTGACGCTGACGGTCAGCGCCGGGCCCGGCAGCGCCAAGGTCCCCTCGGTCGCCGGCGAGGGGGAGGAAGACGCGACGCGGAAGCTGGAAGGCGCCGGCTTCGAAGTGGCGGTCGAACGGGTCAACTCCGACGCGGTCGCCGCCGGCCGCGTGATCCGCTCCGAACCGGGCGGCGGCAAGACGGCGACCAAGGGCTCGACGGTGACCCTCTTCGTCTCCCGCGGCCCGAAGCTGATCGCGGTGCCGGTGGTGGTCGGCAGCCAGCGCGAAACGGCGGTGCAGCGGATCCGCAGCCGCGGCCTGCAGGCCAGCGTCAGCGAAGAGGAAAGCTCCGAACCGAAAGGCCGGGTGATCCGCCAGTCGCCGGACGCGGGCAGCAAGGTTGAACCGGGCTCGACGGTGGCGATCGTCGTCTCCAAGGGCGAAGAAGAAGAAACCGCCAAGGTGCCGAACGTGATCGGCAAGGAACGGCG
>DASQCF010000039.1:0-24231 GCA_035634815.1 Solirubrobacterales bacterium
GTCGTACTCGCCGCGGATGAAGATGAAGGCGTGGCCGGCGTCGGCGGCGAGGGCGGCGATCGCGATCCCCTCGATCAGCTGGTGCGGGTTGCGCTGCATCAGCTCGCGGTCCTTGAAGGCGCCGGGCTCGGACTCGTCGGCGTTGCAGCAGAGGTACTTCGGCATGTCGCCGCGGGGCAGGAAGGAGGCCTTTTTGCCCATCGAGAAGCCGGCGCCGCCGCGGCCCCGCAGGCCCGAGTCTTCGAGCTCCTGGAGGACTTCGTCCTGCTCCATCTCCTTGTAGGCGCGCTCCATCGTCGCGTAGCCCCCGGCCAGGCGCCGGTAGCCGTCGAGGCTGCGCAGCGCCGGGTCCTCGGCGTGCTCGAGCAGGACCCGCTTCTCCAGCCGGTGCGCCATCAGCCGTCCCCCGCCAGCCCGCGCCTGGCCAGCGCCTTCTCGGGCAGGACCTCGCCGCCGGCCCGCAGCTGCTCGATCGCGACCCCGGCCTCGGCCGCCTCCAGCGGCCCGTAGTAGCGCTGGTCGATCGAGGCCATCGGGGCGATGTCGCAGGCTCCGAGGCACTCGAAGCCGGTGACGAAGAAGTTCGCCTCGTCGTCGCCGGCGGCCTCCTCGAAGGCGTCGAGCAGGCGGTCGCCGCCGCGCATCCAGCAGCTGATGTTGGTGCAGACCTCGATCCGGTGGGTCCCGACCGGCGAGGTGTGCAGGAGGTCGTAGAAGCTGGCGACGGACTCCAGGTAGGCGGGGGTGACCCGCATCACCGCGGCGGCCTGGCGGATCCCCTCCGGGGTGCACCAGCCGTAGCGCTCCTGCACCGCCCACAGGGCCGGGATCGAGGCCGAGCGCCGGTCGGGGTAGCGGTCCATCAGCGTCTCGATCCGCTCCCGCAGCTCCGGCGGGCAGTCGACCTCGTGCAGCTCTGGGATCTCCTCCTCGGCGCGGCCGGGGACGCGACCCTCCTTCAGCGCCGGGTCGACCGGCAGGTTCGGGTTGCCGATCCCGGGTCCGTCGACGGGGCTCACCGGTCGACACCTCCGAGGATCGGGTCGAGCATCCCGAGGGAGGCGATCATGTCGGCGACGTAGGTGCCGACCGCCATGTCGCGGAAGGCCTGCAGGTTGACGAATGAGGGGTCGCGGAAGTGGACCCGGGCCGGCTTCGCCGAGCCGTCGGCGAGGACGAAGCAGCCGAGCTCCCCGCGCGGGCCCTCGATCGAGTAGTAGACCTCGCTCGGCGGTACCCGGTAGCCCTCGGTGACGAGCTTGAAGTGGTGGATCAAGCTCTCCATCGAGGTCGAGAGCTCCGAGCGCGGCGGCAGCACGTACTTGCGGTCGTCGGCGATGTAGGGGCCGTCGGGGAGGGCGTCGAGGCACTGGCGGACGATGCTCGCCGACTCGACCATCTCCGCCACCCGCACCCGGTAGCGGTCGTAGTTGTCGCCGACGGTGCCGACCGGGATCTTGAAGTCCATCTCGGGGTAGGCGAGGTAGTCGAAGGCCTTGCGCAGGTCCCAGGGCTCTCCGGCGGCGCGCAGCAGCGGCCCGGTCACGCCCAGCTCCAGCAGCCGCTCGCGGGAGACGGCGCCGGTCCCTTTGGTCCGCTGCAGGAAGACCTCGTTGCGGTCGAGCAGCGCCTGGTACTGGCCGACGCGGATCGGCATTTCCTCGGCGAAGGCGCGGCACTTGGCCTCGAAGCCGACGGGAATGTCCTCGATCACGCCGCCGACCTGGAAGTAGCGGGTGTGCATCCGCTGCCCGGTCGCCATCTCGAAGAGGTCGAGGATCTTGTCGCGCTCGCGGAAGCAGTACCAGAGCATCGAGATCGCGCCGAGGTCGAGCGCCGTGGTGCCGAGCCAGACGAGGTGCGAGTGGATCCGGTTGAGCTCGAGGAAGAGGGTCCGCAGGTACTTGGCGCGGGGCGGGATCTCGAGGTCGATCAGCCGCTCGACCGCGCCGCAGTAGGCCTCCATCTGGAAGAAGTAGGAGACGTAGTCCATCCGCTCGACGAAGGGGATGACCTTCCAGTAGCTCTTGTCCTCGCAGGACTTTTCGATCCCGGTGTGGACGTAGCCGATCACCGGCCGCAGCTCCCGCACCATCTCGCCTTCGAGGTCGACGACGAGGCGCAGCACGCCGTGGGTCGCCGGGTGGTGCGGCCCGACGTTGACGGTCATGATCTCGCGGTCGCGGTCCGGCGCCTGCTCGGTCGGGAGGGTCGTCTCAGTCAAAGCGCTGCTCCGAGTAGGTGAAGGTGACCGGCTCGCCGCCGACCGGGAAGTCGCGCCGCTGCGGCCAGCCGACGTAGTCGTCGGGCATCAGGATCCGGGTCAGGTTGGGGTGGCCGCGGAAGACGATGCCGAAGAAGTCGAAGACTTCGCGCTCCTGCGCCTCGGCGGTGGGGAAGAGCTCGACGCAGGAGTCGATCTCCGGCAGCTCCTCGCCGCCCGGGTCGCTCAGCATCGCTTTGACCCGGACGCGCTCGACCCGGTCGCGGTTGATCAGCTCGTAGTGGATGCCAAAGCGCGGCTCGGCCGGCAGGTAGTCGGCGGCGTGGAGGGAGGAGAGGAAGTCGTAGCGCTGGCCGGGCTGCTCGGCGAGCCAGCGGAGCACGTCGAGCACCCGCTCGGGGTCGACGATCAGCGCTGCCTGGGCGCGCTCGAAGGAGGTCGCGAGCACGGCGTCGGGGCAGTCGCGCTCGATTTCCCCCCGGATCAGCTCCAGTCCGGGGGCGTCAGGCAAGGGACAGCTCCCGCGCTTCCCGGTAGGCCTCGGCGGCCTCCGGGCTGGGTTGGCTCCGCGGCCCGCCGCGCGCCCACTCCTCGGTCCCGTAGGCCTCGTAGCGCTGGCGCCAGCCCTGGTCGGGGTTGCCCATGATCTGGCGCTGCAGCTTGGTGAAGCCGTAGAGGACGGCCTCCGGCCGCGGCGGGCAGCCGGGCACGTAGATGTCGACCGGGAGGAACTTGTCGGCGCCCTGGAGCACGGCGTAGTTAGCGAACATGCCGCCCGAAGAGGAGCAGGCGCCCATCGCCATCACCCACTTCGGCTCCAGCATCTGGTCGTAGAGGCGGCGGATGACCGGCGCCATTTTCACCGAGACCCGGCCCGAGAGGACCATCAGGTCGGCCTGCCGCGGCGAGGCGCGCCCCGCCTCGGCGCCGAAGCGGGCGATGTCGTAGCGGGCGGTGACGGCCGCCATCGGGATGCCCTCGATCGCGCAGCAGGCGAGGCCGAAGGTGAGCGGGAAGATCGAGTTCGCCCGGGCGACGTTGAGCATCTTCTCGAAGGTCGTCGTCAGGACGCGCTCTTCGACGTAGCGCTCGAGCTCCTCGCCCTCGAGGTCGCCGCGGAGCAGGTCGCGCGCGGCGAGCTGCTTCTCGCGCAGGCTGCGGCGCTCTACTTCCAATCCAGGGCCCCCTTCCGCCAGACGTAGACGAAGGCGACCAGCAGGAGGACGACGAAAGTGATCAGCTCGCCGAGGACGAAGACGCTGTCGGCGTCCTTGAGGATCGCCCCGATCGGGTAGAGGAAGACGACCTCGATGTCGAAGAGGATGAAGAGCATCGCGACGAGGTAGAAGGTCACCCCGAAGCGCAGCCCCTTGGTCGGCTCGACCGGGATCCCGGACTCGTAGGGCTCGCCCTGGCGTTTGCTCGACGCGGTCGGGCGCAGCGGCTTCTTCGGGCCGAGCAGGTGGTTAAGCATCGCGAAGACGCTGCCGACCGTGAGGCCGAGGAAGGCGAAGACGAGGATCGGGAGGTAGGTCTTGAGCACGGGGAGGTGGTGTTTCTGCTTTTGCCGGGGCGTCCCCGGTGCACCTACCCGGGTTTGACGCCTGTAGCCCCTGTTATATACCGACTTTGTGACAACTTGCTACATAGTGCTTTTCCGCATCAGCAAGCCGAATCCCGACCCTTTTAGGCGGAAATAGACCCTTGGTTGGCCTCCACATAGCGGTCGGCGTCCTGCTGATCACCCTCAACGCCGCCGCCGGCATCGTCGGCGGCGTCGCCTGGTACCGCGACCGGCCCTCGATCCCCTTCTGGTACCTGCTCCGCGCGGCGCAGGCCTCGGTCTTCCTCCAGGCGCTGATCGGCGGCCTCCTCGTCGTCACCAACCACGAGCCCGAGGAAGGTCTCCACTACCTCTACGGAATCCTCCCCCTCTTCGTCTCCTTCATCGCCGAGGGCGCCCGCCTCGACGCCGCCCAGCGCGAGGTCGGCGACCTCGACCCCGAGTCCCTCAGCACCGACGAGCAGGAATCCCTCGCCTTCGCGATCGTCCGCCGCGAGATGGGGATCATGGCCGTCAGCTGCGGCGTCATCTTCTTCCTCGGCCTCCGCGCCGCCGGCACCAGCGGGCTCTAGCTCTACCTAGATCGTCGACCTGAAGTATCGAAGTTGCGATTCGACACCCAGGAGGTGCTCAATCGCAACTTCGATCAGCCGGCAGCCCGAGTCTCTGGATGCTGGCGGTCCTGCGCCATCTGGACCAGGGCAACGAGGGAGAAGAGGACGGCGGTGGCGAGGTGGAAGATCGCGTCGTTGACGTTGCTGGGGAAGGTGAAGACGTATGCGGGACGTTCCTCGAACAGCGCCCAGATGCCGGTGATGTAGAGGGCGCCGGCGATGTAGAGCACGTAGTAGAGCGCCCAGTCGGGACGGCGGCAGAAGTAGAGGGCGGGGCCGAAGAGGAGCAGGCCGGAGAGGGCGTGGACGCCGTTGAAGTCGACCCAGAGGACCTTCTCGGTCGGCGCTCCGGCGCCGAAGTGGAAGCTGGGCTCGGCGACGAAGCCGGCCAGCGCCCAGAGCAGCTCCAGGCTGGCGAGGATCAGCAGCGCCCTCTGGGCAAAGGTCCAATCGCTCATCGAGGTTGCAGTTTGCCACCCGTGAGGTGGGTAAATGCAGGTTCGAATTCCAGTTAGCCCAGGGGGCGGTACTCGCCGCCGTGGAAGACGAGCGGGTCGCCGTCGCGGGCTTCGAGGGCGCGGACTTCGCCGGTGACGATCACGTGGTCGCCGGCGGAGATCACGTCGCGCAGGTCGCAGGCGATGCGGATCAGGGCGTCGTCGATCGCCGGGACGCCGTCGCGCTCGCTCCAGGCGACCCCGGACCACTTCTCCGCCACCGGCGCCTTGGTCGCGAAGGCGCGGGCGATCTGCTCCTGGCCGGCGTGCAGGACGCTGACGCCGAAGCGGTCGGCGGCCTGGACGGCGAGCAGGGTGCGGGAACCGCGGTCGAGGCAGGCGAGCATCATCATCGGCTCGATCGAGAGCGAGCAGACCGCGTTGGCGGTCGCTCCGGCCGGGCCGTCGGGGCCGTCGGCGGTGACGATCGTGACCCCGGTCGGGAGTCCCGACATGGCGCTGCGGAAGGCGTCTGGATCGGGCTCGGTCATCGTCAGGAAGGCTGGATCGGCTCCAGACAATATGATGCCCGCCGCATGCGTCCAGCGCTGATCATCGGTTTGGTCCTCGCCGCCGTCCTCGGCCTCTCGGCCTGCGGCTTCGGCGAAGAGAAGATCTCGGTCTCCCAGGACGACCCCAATTACAACGGGGCGGTCCTCTTCGCGACCCACTGCTCGGGCTGCCACACGCTCACCGCCGCCGGCACCCAGGGCAGCGGCAACCGCGGCGAGCGGACCCAGGGCCCGAACCTGAACCAGCGCACCGAGAGCGCCGAGGACGCCCTCTACGCGATCCAGAACGGCGGCTTCTCCGGGGCGATCATGCCCCAGAACATCGTCGTCGGCGACGAAGCCGAAGAAGTCGCCCAGTTCGTCGCCAAGTACGCGGGCTCCGAAGCCGAAGAGTCACCGCGGCCCGGCGAAACCGCGACTCCCTAGCCGGGGCGCCCGCATGCTGGACCTGAAAGCGATCCGCTCCGAGCCCGAGCGGTTCAAAGCGGCGTTGGCGCGGCGCGGCGCCGCCGAGAAGGTCGACGAGCTGCTCGCGCTCGACTCCCGCCGCCGGGAGCTGCTGCCCGAGCTCGAGAGCGCCCAGGCCGAGCGCAAGACGCTCTCGAAGCAGATCGGCGAGCGCAAAGGGGCCGGCGAAGAGGCCGAGGCCGAGAAGCTGATGGAGGCCGTCGCCGAGCTGAAGCGGCGGATCGAGTCCGGCAAAGCCGAGGTGGAGGAGGTCGACGCCAAGCTCGGCGAGCTGGCGCTGACCCTCCCCAACGTTCCCGATCCCGACGCGCCGGAGGGCCTGACCGAGGAGGACGCGGTCCTCGTCCGCGAGGTCGGCGAGCCGCCGCGCTTCGAGTTCGAGCCGCGCGACCACCTGGAGATCGGCACCGAGCTCGGCCTGATCGATATGGAGGCCGGGGCGAGGCTCTCCGGCTCCCGCTTCGCCTACCTGAAGGGCGACCTGGTGCTGCTGGAGCTGGCGCTGGTCCGCTTCGCGATCGAGACGGTTCGCGCCGAGGGGCACGAGCCGGTCGTGCCGCCGGTCCTGGTCCGCGAGGAGGCGCTGGAGGGGACCGGGTTCCTGCCCGGCGACCGCGACCAGATCTACGAGATCCCCAAGGACGACCTCTTCCTCACCGGTACCTCGGAGGTCGCCCTGGCCGGGCTGCACGCCGACGAGATCCTCGCCGCCGACGCGCTGCCGCTGCGCTACTGCGCCTTCTCCAGCTGCTTCCGGCGCGAGGCCGGCGCCGCCGGCCGCGACACCCGCGGCATCTTCCGCGTCCACCAGTTCGACAAGGTCGAGATGTTCTCGTTCGTCGAGCCCGACGCCTCGGGCGAGGAGCACGAGCGGCTGCTGGCGATCGAGGAGCGGATCCTCGGCGAGCTCGAGATTCCCTACCGCGTCGTCAACGTCGCGGTCGGCGACCTCGGCGATCCAGCGGCGAAGAAGTACGACTGCGAGGGCTGGATCCCGAGCCAGGGCCGCTACCGGGAGCTGACCTCCTGCTCGAACACCACCGACTACCAGGCCCGCCGCATCGGTGCCCGCTACCGCCCCGCCGAGGGCGAGGCGCCGCTTCCGGTCCACACCCTCAACGGCACCGCCTGCGCCGTCGGCCGCACGATCATCGCCCTGATCGAGAATCGCCAGGAAAGCGACGGAGGTTTCACGCTACCCAAAACTTTGCATCCGTACGGAGCGCCTGAAAGAATCGGCCCCGCATGAGTGCGAGCGTCCGGGATGCCAAACGGGTGGTGCTCTGCGACGACCACGAGATCGTCCGCGAGGCGATCAAGTCGCGCATGGCGAACTCCCCCATCGTCGAGATCGTCGGCGAGGCGGGAAACGGCCGCGATGTCGTCAACGTCGTCAAGGAACTCGAACCCGACGTCCTGATCATCGACGTCGAGCTGCCCAAGCGCGACGGCATCGAGGCGACGAAGGAGGTCCTCAAAGTCCGGCCGCGGACGAAAGTGATCATCTTCACCGCCCACGCCCAGCCCGACCTGCTGGCGCTGGCGCTGCGGGCCGGCGCCTCCGGCTACGTGCTCAAGTCGGCGCCGGCGGAGGACATTGCCAAAGCCGTGAAAGCGGTGACCGGCGGCGGCACCTTCCTCGGCGGCGACTTCGCCGGCGGCAAGCCCTCCGAGGTGGAGAAGCTGCTTGAGCTCTCGCCCCGCGAGCGGCAGATCCTGGAGCTCTTGGCCGAGGGGCTGCGGGTGAAAGAAATCGCCGACCGGCTGCAGCTGAGCCCGGCCACCGTCCACACCCACGTGCGCAACGCGATCGCCAAGCTGGAGGTCGACACCCGCACCGAGGCGGTCGCGCTGGCGGTGCGCTTCAGCTACCTCGGCGCCGGCGGTGGCGCGCTCTAAAAGCGCGCGGGCGCTTTCGCGCCCGCGCAGGGGTCACTTCTTCTCCAGGCTCAGAGCGCAGCCGTTGATGCAGTAGCGCTTGCCGCCCTTCTCGGCGGGGCCATCGTCGAAGACGTGGCCGAGGTGGGCGTCGCAGTGCTTGCAGACGACCTCGGTGCGGCGCATGAACAGGCTGTTGTCGGGCCGCAGCTCGACGTGCTCCAGGTTCGCCGGCTCGGTGAAGCTCGGCCAGCCGGTGCCCGAGTCGAACTTGGTGTCGGAGGAGAAGAGCTCGGTGCCGCAGCAGACGCAGCGGTACATCCCCTCGGACTTCTCGTCGACGTAGGGGCCGGTGAAGGCCCGCTCGGTGCCAGCCTTGCGGGTGACCGCGAACTGCTCCGGGGTGAGCTGCTCGCGCCACTCCTGCTCGCTTTTCTCAACTTTCGTCGCCATCTTTCTCCTTCTTTCGCCTGTGAGAAAGAGTACGCCCCGGGTATTACGAGCCTGTGACGTGGAGGCGCCGCACCCTGATCGCCGGGACCGCTTTTGCAGCCGCGGCCCTGCTGGCGATCCTCGGCGCCCGGGCGGGCACCGCGAGCGCCGCCGGCTGCCCCCACCAGGGTGACGCCGGCGCCTCCGCCGGTGTCCAGGAGCGGGCGATGCTCTGCCTCGTCAACCGCGCCCGCGCGGACCGCGGTCTCGATCCGCTTGCCGCCCCCGCCTCGCTCGCGCGGGCGGCGGACCGCAAGTCCGCCGACATCCTCCGCTGCGACGAGTTCAGCCACGAAGCCTGCGGGCGCCAGTTCACCTACTGGATCGACCGGGTCGGCTACCGCTACTGCTCGGCGGCGGAGAACATCGCCTACGCCGCGGGCGGCTACGCGACCCCGCGGACGATCTTCGGGCTCTGGGTGCACTCCGCCGGCCACCGCCACAACATCCTCGGCCCCTACCGGGACATCGGCATCGGCCTCCGCGTCGGCGCCCTAGGCGCCACCGGCGCCCACGTCTGGACCCAGGAGTTCGGCAGCCGCAACTGCTGACCGACGTGTCTGAGTTTCCCCGACATATACGGGGGGAAAGCTCAGACACGTCGGCCGGGGACCTAGGATGCGGCTCGTGTTCGAGGCGTTTTACGAGCGGGACGGGGACCTCTTTCGGGCGACCGAGCTGACGCGGGGGCCCTGGGACCCTGGTGCCCAGCACGCCGGGCCGCCCTCGGCTCTGCTCGGCTGGGCGATCGAGGGGCTGCCCGAGAGCGAGGAGTTCCAGGTCGGCCGGGTCACCTTCGAGATCCTGCGCTCGGTGCCGATCGCGCCGGTTCGGGTCGACGCCCGGGTGGCGCGCCCCGGCCGCCGGGTGCAGATGTTCGAGGCCGAGCTCAGCGAGGCCGGGGGGGAGGTGTTGATGCGCGCCCGCGGCTGGCGGATCCGAATCGCGAAGCTCGACCTGCCGGGGGAGGCGCTGGTCGCGAGCCAGCCGCCGCCTCCGCCCGAGGATGGGACCGATGCCGGCTTCTTCCCGACCGGGGAGGAGCACGGCTACCACTCGGCGATGGAGATCCGCTTCGTCGCCGGCGGCTTCCTCGAGCCCGGCCCGGCGACCGCCTGGCTGCGGATGCGCCAGCCGCTGGTGGCCGGGGAGGAGCCGACGCCGCTGCAGCGCACCCTCGTCGCCGCCGACGTCGGCAACGGGATCAGCGCCGCCCTCGACTTCCGCCGCTTCCTCTTCATCAACGTCGACCTCACCGTCCACCTGGAGCGGATGCCGAAGGGCGAGTGGATCGGCGTCGACGCCGCCACCCTGCCGCGCCCGAAGGGCGTCGGGACCGCCGAGTCGACCCTCTTCGACGGCGGCGGCCGCATCGGCCGCGCCCTGCAGACGCTGCTGATCAGCGAGCGGTAACGGCGCCGGCCTTCGGCCGGCAGGGCTTATCGGGAGGGATGCAGGCGGACGAAGGTCAGCAGCGCCGAGGCGAGGCAGACGACCGCGGCGAAGATGAACGCCCCCTCGTAGCTGGTCAGCGCCGCGACCACCCCGGCGATCGGCGCCCCCAGCCCGACGCCGGCGTCGAAGAAAGCGGTGTAGGTGCCCATCGCCGCGCCGCGCGCCTGCTGCGAGACGCGGCCGAGCGCGATCAGCATCAATGAGGGGTTGAGCAGGGCGAAGGCGGCCCCCATCGCGACGCCGCCGAGAAGGGCGACGGGGAGGCTGTGGGCGACGGCGATCAGCAGCAGCCCGAAGGCCTCGCCGATGGTCGCCGCGATCGCCACCGGCGCCGCCCCCATCCGGTCGGGCAGGTCGCCGAAGACGAGCCGGGTGAGGACGATCATCGCCGCGAAGGCGGCGAAGACGGTGGCGCCGTGCCCGACCCCGCGCGATTCCAGGTGCAGGACGATGAAGGTCGCGACCGCCGCGTAGCCGAAGGAGGCGAGGCCGACCGCGAACCCGGGGCCGACCGCCTCCGGCGCGATCAGCGGGTGCGGCTCGGCGTGGGGGAGGGGGACGAACGGGTCGCGGGCGGCGAGCGCGATCAGGGCGCCGAGCACCGGCAGCGCCGCGGCGACGATCCAGACCAGGTGGTAGCCGCCGGCGTCGAGCAGCACCTCGCCCAGCAGCGGCCCGACGCTGAGCCCGCCCCAGACGGCGAGCCCGTAGAGCCCGAGCACCCGCCCGCGCCGTTCCTCCGGCGCCAGGTCGACGATCCAGGCCGAGCCGGCGGTGTAGACGGCGCCCTCGCCGGCGCCGAGGATCAGCCGGGCGACGATCAGGCCGGCGATCCCCAGAGCGGGCAGGTAGAGCAGGCCGCTGAGCGCGACCAGCATCGCTCCGACCAGGACCGTCGGCTTGCGACCGCGGGTGTCGGCGAAGCGGCCGGCGACCGGCCGCAGCAGCAGGCCGGTGACCGCGTAGGCGCCGATCACGACCCCGACCGCGACGTCGCCGGCGCCGATCGGGCCGTGGATGTAGCGCGGCAGGACCGGCAGCACCGAGCCGACGCCGACCAGGCCGCAGAAGGTGACCGCGAAGACCCCGGCGAAGTTGAGCCCCGGCCGCTGCCCGGCAGCCGGGTCGGCCTCCGTCGCCGCGCTCACGCCAGCAGGCCGCTGAGGTTCTCGAGCACGAAGTCCGGGGCCGGGCTCGCCGCTTCCGCCTCCTCGCGGCTGGTGGTGCCGCTGAGGACGAGGATCGTCTCCAGCCCGGCGGCGCGCCCGCCGGCGATGTCGGAGCTGATCCGGTCGCCGATCATCGCCACCCGCCCGTTCGCCTGTTCCTTTTCGTTGCCAGAGCCCGAAAAGGAACAGGCGAGCGAGTCCAGCGCCATCTCGAACAGGTGGCGCTCGGGCTTGCCGGCGATCTCCGCCCGCCGCCCGGAGGCGGTCTCGACCGCCGCCAGCACCGCGCCGGTGCCGGGCAGCTCGCCGCCCGGGTAGGGCATCGTCGGGTCGTGGCTGGTGGCGAAGAGCGTGGCGCCGCGTTCCAGCGCCCGCTTCGCCGTCACCAGCTCCCCGTAGTCGAAGCCGCGGTGGCCGGAGACGACGACCGCCTTCGCCTCCCAGGCCTCCTCGCCTTCCAGCAGCCGCGCCCCGCTGGCCGCGACCATCTCCTTCAGCGCCGGGGCGCCGATCACGAAGGCGCCGCCGCCCTCGCCCGCGGCCTCGCCGGCCAGCCGTGCCGCGACCATCCCGGCGGTGACGATCTGCTCGGCACCGACCTCGACCCCGAGCTCCCGCAGCCGCTCGGCGTAGGCGGCCGGCGGCCGGCCCGGGTTGTTGGTGACGAAGACGATCCGCTTGCCCGCCTCCAGCAGCGCCCCCAGGGCCTCGGGCGACCCCGGAACCGGCTCGCGGCCGATCCAGACGACGCCGTCGAGGTCGATCAGGAGTCCGTCGAAGCGATCTGCGAGGGCCACGACCGCAGGCTATTGCCCGAGATCGATACCGTGCCGGGCAGTGAGCGCCAACGGACCAGTCGTCGTCGCCACCGACATCCACCGCCGCTACGGCGAAGGGGACACCGCGGTCGACGCCCTCGCCGGCGTCACCACCAGCTTCGAGCGCGACCGCTTCACCGCGATCATGGGCCCCTCGGGCTCGGGTAAGTCGACCCTGATGCACATCCTCGCCGGCCTCGACAAGCCGACCTCCGGCACGGTCGAGCTCGACGGCGTCGACATCACCGGCCTCGACGACGGCGAGCTGACCCAGCTGCGCCGCGACAAGCTCGGCTTCGTCTTCCAGTTCTTCAACCTGCTGCCGGTCCTCACCGCCGAGGAGAACCTGGTCCTGCCGCTCTCGATTGCCGGCCGCAAGCCGGACAAGGCCTGGGTCGACCAGCTGGTCCGCACGGTCGGCCTCGAGGACCGTCGCACCCACCGCCCGGCCGAGCTCTCCGGCGGCCAGCAGCAGCGGGTCGCCGTCGCCCGCGCCCTGGTCAGCAAACCGGCCGTCGTCTTCGCCGACGAGCCGACCGGCAACCTCGACTCGAAGTCGAGCGCCGACGTGATGCGGCTGCTGCGCCAGGCGGTCGACGATTTCGGCCAGACGGTGGTGATGGTCACCCACGACCCGGTCGCCGCCGCCCACGCCGACCGGCTGATCACGCTGCAGGACGGGAAGATCGTCAGCGACGCCGCCCCCGGCTCGGCCGACGACGTGATCGAGCTGCAGAAGCAGATTGACTAGCCTCGGCCTCAAGAGCCTCTGGGCTCGCAAGGTCCGGGCCCTGCTGACGGCCTTCGCCGTCTTCCTCGGCGTCGCCTTCGTCGCCGGGTCCTTCGTCCTCACCGACACGATCTTCGCCGCCTTCGACGAAATCTTCAGCGAGTCGCTGAAGGGGACCAGCGTCGTCGTCAGCGCCGAGAACCCGGTCAAGCAGGAAAGCGGCGAAATCCCGACCCTGAGCGCCTCGCTGCTGCCCCGGGTGGTGAGGACGCCGGGCGTGCGCGAAGCCGCCGGGGCGATCTTCACCCCCGGCGCCTTCTTCAACGCCGAGAACGAAAAGATCGGCAACAAATTCGCGCCGAAGTTCATCTCCTCGACCCAGCCCGGACAGCTGGAGTCGCTCACCTACGTCGACGGCCACCGGCCGCGGGGGCCGACCGAAGCCTCGATCGACAAGGCCGCGGCCGACGCGGCCGACCTCAAGATCGGCGAAAAGATCAAGCTGATCGGCCAGGGCAATCTGGAGAGCTTCCGGCTCGTCGGCCTGACCCAGCTCGGCAGCGCCTCCTTCGGGGGCGCCTCGATCGCCCAGGTGACGCTGCCGGTGGCCCAGCGCCTGACCCACAAGCGCGGCCGCTTCGACCAGATCTCGGTCGCGGCCGATGACGGCGTCTCGGCCGAGGCGCTGAAACGCCGGATCGCCGAGCGGATGCCGGCCGGGATCCGGGTCGAGACCGCCGCCGAAAACGCCGATCGCGCCTCGGAAGAAATCCGCGACAACCTCGGCTTCCTGCGCATCTTCCTGCTCGTCTTCGGCTTCATCGCCGTCTTCGTCGGCTCCTTCCTGATCTTCAACACCTTCTCGATCACCGTCGCCCAGCGGGTCAGCGAGTTCGGGATGCTGCGCACGCTCGGCGCCTCCCGGCCCCAGATCCTCACCGCGGTGATCGTCGAGGCGGTGGCGATCGGCCTGATCGGGGCGCTGATCGGGATCCCCGGCGGGTTCCTGATCGCGAAGGCGATCAACGCGTTGTTCGAATCCTTCGGGATCGACCTGCCGACGACGAGCCTGGTCCTGGAGTCGCGCACGGTCGTTGTCGCCCTGCTGGTCGGGGTCCTCGTCACGCTCGTCTCCTCGCTGGTGCCGGCGCTGCGCTCGACCCGGGTGCCGCCGATCGCCGCCCTGCACTCCTTCCAGCCGACGCCGACCCGCCGCCGCCGGCTCGTCTACCTCGCGCTCTCGATCCTGCTCGCGGTCGCCGGGCTGGGGATGGTGCTGCTCGGCCTCTTCGGCAGCGGCGGCGCCGGCGCCCGGGCCGGCCTGATGGGGGGCGGGGCGGTCGCCGTCGTCTTCGCCGTCTCCCTGTTCAGCCCGCGGCTGGTGCCGCCGCTCGCCTCGGTCGCCGGCTGGCCGCTGGAGCGGCTGCGGCGCCTCACCGGCCGCCTGGCGCGGGAGAACGCCGAGCGCAACCCGAGCCGCACCGCGGTCACCGCGGCGGCGCTGATGATCGGCGTCACCCTGGTCGCCTTCGTCACCGTCTTTGCCGCCGGCCTGAAGAGCACGGTCGCCCAGGTGGTCGACGAAAATTTCGCCGGCGGACTGGTGATCCAGAACACCGACGGCTTCTCGCCGATCCCGAACGCGACCGCGGCGGCGGCGGAAAAGGTCCCCGGGGTCGAGCTGGTGGCGACGATCCGCGGGGCCGAAGCGAAGGTGCTGGAACGCGGCGGCCTGGGCTCGACGACGCGGGTCAACGCACCGTCTCCCGACATCGGCCGCACCGTCAACATCGAATGGAAGCAGGGCGGGCCGGCGGCGCTGCGCAACCTCACCGATAGCGAGGCGATCGTCTCCGACGACTTCGCCAGCTCGCACGACCTCGGGCTCGGCGATCGCTTCGGGCTGCTGACCCAGGCTCTCGCCCACCCGAGCTTTCGCGTCGTCGGCGAGTTCGACTCCAAGCTCGGCGTCCTCGGCAACGTCCTCGTCACCCAGCGGGTGATGGCGCGCGACTTCGACCAGACCCAGGACCTGACCGATTTCGTCAAGCTCGAAGACGGGGCGGACGCGGCCCGGGTGCAGGCGCTGCTGACGAAGGGGGTCGAAACCGCCTTCCCGGTCGCCGAAGTCCTCAACCAGGAGGAACTGAAGGAAAGCCGCGAAGAACAGATCAACGGCCTGGTGATGCTGGTCTACGCTCTGCTCGCCTTCGCGGTCCTGATCTCGCTCTTCGGGATCGCCAACACGCTGGCCCTCTCGATCCACGAACGGACCCGCGAGCTGGGGATGCTGCGGGCGATCGGGATGTCGCGCCGCCAGGTGCGGACGATGATCCGCTACGAGGCGGTGATCACCGCCCTGATCGGCGGCATCCTCGGCCTCGTCCTCGGGTTGATCTTCGCCAGCCTGATCGCCCAGCCGCTGAAGGACGAAGGCTTCACCCTCTCCTACCCGGTCGGGTCGCTGATCCTGCTGATGGTCCTCGCCGGCCTCGCCGGTGTCCTTGCGGCGATCCTGCCGGCGCGCCGCGCCTCGCGGCTCGACGTGCTGCAGTCGCTCCAATACGAGTAGCCGCAGGTCAGCCCGCCTCTGCGGGGCCGACCCTTCCATCTCGAAGCATCAAGACCTCGTCGAAAATCTCCGGTGCTTGCAGCTCGTGGGTGATGAGGAGGACCCCGGGGCCGCCTTCGTGGGCGAGCGAGGCGAGGCGGCGCTGGAGGGCGGCGGCCCCGTCGGGGTCGAGGTGGGCGGTCGGCTCGTCGAAGATCAGGAAGCGGGCGTCGGCGAGCAGCAGGCGGGCGGCGGCGATTCGCTGGCGCTGGCCGCCGGAGACCATCGCGCCGGCCTCGCCGACCTCGGTGGCGAGGCCCTCGGGGAGGGAGGCGAGCCACTCGCCGAGGCCGACCGCCTCGAGCGCGGCGACGATCTCCGCGTCGCCGGCGTCGCCGCGCCCGACCGCGACGTTGTCGCGCAGCGTCGTCGTGAACAGGTAGGCGTCCTGGGGCGCGAGGCGGATCGCTTCGCGGACCTCCTCGCCGTCGGCCTCGCGCAGCTCCACGCCCCCGACCGCGATCGTCCCCTCCCCGGGGTCGCGGAAGCGGACCGCCAGCTCCGCCAGGGTGCTCTTGCCGCTGCCGCTGGGGCCGAGCAGGGCGACCGAGCGGCCCGGCTCCAGCCGCAGGTCGAGGCCGTCGAGCAGCCACGGGCCGGTCGCGCCGTAGCGGAAGCGGATGCCCCTCATCTCCAGGTCGCCGAAGGCGCCAAGGGGGCGCGGGCGCTCCGGCTCGGCGACCGCCGGTTGGCGCTCCACGACCTCCTCCAGCCTCGTCGCCGCCGCCGAGCAGGAGTCGATCGAGGCCGCCGCGGAGCCGAGCGGCGCCACCGCCTCGAAGGCGCCCATCGCCAGCAGCGCCAGCGCCGCCAGCATCACCCCGGCGAGGGCGCCGCTCTGCACGGCTGGGATCGCGACCGCGGTCATCGCCACGGCGCCGCCGGCGGCGAGCGCGGTGCCGAGGCCGGCGGCGAGGCCGCCGCTGAGCGCGTCGCGGCGCTGCAGGCGGGCGAGGCTGGCGCCGTCGCGCTCACTGCGGGAGATCCAGTCCGCCTCGCGGCCGGCCACCGCCAGCTCGGCCGCGCCGGAGGCGATCTCGACCAGGTCGGTCTGCAGGGCGGCCCGCGCCTCGGCCTGGCGCCGCCCGGCGCTGCGCGCCGACCAGCGGACCAGGGCGGGGGCGAGGACGCCGCCGGCGAGCAGCAGCGCCAGCAGGGTGAGCCCGGCCGCCGGCAGGATCAGGGCGGCGACGAGGACCGAGACGGCGCCGGCGAGAACCGCCGCCAGCGGCGGGCCGATGGCGCGCAGGTAGAGGTCCTGGAGGCGGTCGACGTCGCCGACGAAGCGGGCGAGCAGGTCGCCGCGCCCCTGGCCGCCGAGGCCGGCCGGGACCAGGGGGACGAGGCGGGCGAAGAAGCGGGCGCGCAGGTCGGTCAGGGTGCGGAAGGCGAGGTCGTGGGAGACGAGCCGTTCGGCGTAGCGGAGCAGGGCGCGGGAGATTCCGAAGAAGCGGACGCCGACGATCGCGACCCCGAGCGAGAGGATCTCCGGCTGCTGGGCGGCGCGGCTGATCAGGTAACCGGAGGTGGTCAGCAGCCCGACCGCGGCCAGCACCGCGCCGGCGGCGAGCAGGACCGAGAGGGCGAGCAGGCGCCACCGCGGCCGCGTCGCCCCGATCGCCCGCCAAAGCGGCCCGCCGGGCGAGTTTGCAAACCATTGGTTGACAAAGTCGCTCACGCCGCCACCGCCTCTGGGGCCGCGCGCCGCGCCTCGTGGAGCAGGCCGTCGCGCAGTTCGACGACGCGGTCGGCGCGACGCGCCAGCTGCGGCCGGTGGGCGACGATCAGCGCGGTGCGCTCCGCCGCCAGCTCCTCGACCGCGTTGGCGATCGCCAGCTCGGTCTCCTCGTCGAGGTTGGCGGTGGGCTCGTCGAGCAGCAGCAGCGGCGCGTCGCGGAGAAAGGCCCGCGCCAGGCCCAGCCGCTGCGCCTGGCCGGCGGAGAGCCTCCGACCACCCTCGCCGACCACCGTCTCCGTCCCCCGCGGAAGGGAGGCGACGAAGTCGGCCAGGCCGGCGCGCCGTAGGGCCCCGTGGAGGCGTGCCGGCGAGGCTTCCGGCGCGGCCAGCCTGACGTTTTCCCCGAGCGTCCCCGCGAACACGGTCGGGCGCTGCGGCACCCAGGCGATGCGGCGGCGCCAGGCGGCGGGGTCGAGGTCGAGAAGGTCGGTCCCGCCGCAGGCGATCGTCCCCGCCGCCGGGTCAGCGAGGCGCATCAGCAGCGAGAGCAGGGTCGACTTGCCGCCGCCGCTGGGGCCGACCAGGGCCATGGTCTCGCCGGGCCGCAGGGCGAGGTCGACGCCGCGCAGAACCTCGCTACGGCCGGGGTGGGAGAAGCGCACCCCGGCGAGCACGAGGCTCTCGTCGGCCGGGTCCGGGCTCGGCAGCGGCCGCGCCGGGACCGTCACCGCGGCCGGCTGGTCGAGCACCTCGAAGATCCGTTCGGCCGCCGCCATCCCGTCGGCGCTGGCGTGGAACTGGGCGCCGAGCCGGCGCAGCGGCATGTAGACCTCGGGGGCGAGGATCAGGACGGTCAGCCCGGCGGTCAGCCCCAGCGCGCCTTCGGCGAGCTGGATCCCGACCGTGGCGGCGACCAGGGCGACGCCGATCATCGCCAGCAGCTCGAGCACCAGGGCGGAGAGGAAGCCGATTCGCAGGGTCGCCATCGTCTCCCGCCGGTAGGCCTCGCCGGCGGCCGCGATCGCCCGCGTCTGCGCCTCAGCCCGGCCGTTGGCGCGCAGCGTCTCGAGCCCACCGACGAGGTCGAGGAACTGCGCCCCGAGGCGCGAGAGCCGGCGCCAGCGCCGCCGCGTCGAGCCCTCCGCCAGCCTGCCGATGAGGACCATGAAGACGGGGATCAGCGGCGCGGTGACGGCGAGGATCGCCGCCGCCTCCCAGTCGCGGGGCAGCGTCCAGGCGAGGATCGCGATCGGCGCCAGGGCCGCGAGGAAGACCTGCGGCAGATAGCGGGCGAAGTAGGCCTCCAGCGCGTCCACGCCCTGCACCGCTGCGGTCGCCAGCTCCCCCGAGCGCTCCGCTTGCAGGGCGCCGGGCCGGACCAGCAGCAGGTGGCGGGCGAGGCGGGAGCGCAGCTCGGCCATCGCCCGGGCGGCGCCGATCCGCCCGCTGGCCTCAAAGCCGGCGTCGACCAGGCCGCGGGCCAGGGAGATCGCCAGCAGCCAGAGCAGCAGCGGGGTGACGTCGGCGAGCGATTCGCCGCCGAGGAAGGCGCCGGCGATGACGTGGGCGAGCAGGGTCGCCTGGGCGACGATTAGCGCCGTCGCGACCAGGCCGAGGACCGCGGCGGCCCCGAGGTGGGCGCGCGCGGCGCGGCTGGAGCGGGTCAGGCGGCGCTGCGCCTGCCGGGCCCGCGAGCGCGAGTCAGGATCCGGCGCCGGCGGGCTCACCGGGGGTGTCCTCGTGCCGGTCGCCGCCGCGGGCGCGGTCGATGTCGGCCTTCGCCTGCTTGACGACGTCGAGCGGCGAGCCGCCGTCGCTGGGGTCGGCCGAGACGCGCTGGCGGAAGACCCAGTAGGTCCAGGCCTGGTAGGCGAGTACCACCGGCACCAGCAGGACGGCGACCACCGTCATCACGGTCAGCGTGTAGTCGGAGGAGGCCGACTGGCTGAGGGTCATGTCGAAGGCGGAGCTGGTGCTGGAGACCATCGCGTGCGGGAAGAGGTCGACGAAGAGCGAGGTGAAGAAGGCGAGGATGCCCAGGGTGGTGGCGACGAAGGCCTGGCCGGAGCGGACGCCGGCGAGGACCGCGGCCGAGACCAGGGCGAGAGCCGCGAGGACGGCGAGTACCGCCGAGGCGGCGTCGACCCCGCCCCGGCGGGAGAGGACGGTCCAGGCAAGGAAGGCGATCCCGATCGCCGCCGCGACCGGCGTCGCCCGCGCGGCGATCGCCCGCGCCCGCTCGGCCACCGCGCCGGTGGTGCGCAGGTCGAGGAAGATCGCCCCGTGGGCGAGGAAGATCGAGAGCGTCGCCAGCCCGCCCAACAGCGCGTAGGGGTGGAGCAGGTCGAAGAGGGTGCCGGTGTACTCGTGCCGGGCGTCGATCGGGACGCCGTGGACGATGTTCGCCCAGCCGACGCCCCAGAGCAGGGCCGGCAGGAAGCTGCCGAAGATCAGCGCCCACTCCCAGCGTTCGCGGCCGCGGTCGCTCTCCGCCTTGCCCCAGAACTCGAAGGAGACGTTGCGGACGATCAGCCCGACCAGGATCAGGAAGAGGGCCAGGTAGAAGCCGGAGAAGAGGGTCGCGTACCACTGCGGGAAGGCGGCGAAGGTGGCGCCGCCGGCGACCAGCAGCCAGACCTCGTTGCCGTCCCAGACCGGGCCGATCGAGTGGATTACCGCCCGCCGCTCGGCCTTGTCCTTGCCGACGGCGCGGATCAGCATCCCGACCCCGAAATCGAAGCCCTCGAGCACGAAGTAGCCCAGCCAGAGGACCGAGATGAGGACGAACCAGAGCGCTTGCAGGAAGGTGTAGGCGTCCATGGTCAGTAGGCGAGCGCCAGCTCCTGCGCCGGCTCCTCGGCTTTGCCGGCCTCCACCGGCCCGTTGCGGACAGCCTTGACGAAGACCCGCCCGGCGATCGCGGCGAGGACGCCGTAGAGCAGGGTGAAGCCGACCAGCGTGATCCAGATCTCCGCCGCGCTGACGCTCGGCGAGTTGGCGACGTCGGTTTTCAAGAGGCCGAACACCGCCCACGGCTGGCGCCCCATCTCGGTGAACATCCAGCCGGTCGCGCTGGCCAGGAAAGGCAGCGCCGTCGCCGGCAGGGCGAGCCGCAGGAACCACGTCGACTCGCGCAGCCGGCCCCTGCGGAGGAGGAACCAGCCCCAGGCGGCGAAGGCCAGCATCGCGAAGGCGCAGCCGAGCATCGCCCGCCAGGTCCAGTAGGTGATGCCGACGATCGGCGAGTAGTTGCCCGGGCCGTACTTGCGCCGGTACTCGCGGTTGAGGTTGTTGATCCCTTGGATCTCGCCGTTCGGGTAGCCGGTCGAGATCCAGGAGAGGAGCTGCGGGATCTCGACGTTGCGGTTCAGCCCTTCCGGGTTGGACTTGAAATCGCCGGTCGCGAAGAGCGAGAGGCCGGCGCCCTTCTTGGTCTCGAAGACGGCGTCGGCGGCGGCCATCTTCATCGGCTGCTGGTGGCTCATCAGGATGCCGTTGAAGTGGCCGACGAAGACGGTCGCGATCGCTGCCAGGGTGACCAGGGGAAGCGCCAGGCGCATCGAGGCGGCGAAGACCTCGGTCTCGCTGCCGCGCCGCAGGTGCCAGGCGGAGACGCCGACCAGGACCATTCCCGCGGTCAGCAGCGCCGCCAGCATCGTGTGGGCGAAGGCGTAGATCGCGGTGTTGTTGAAGAGGACCGAGGCGATGTTGGTCAGTTCGGCTTTGCCGTCGGCGACGCGGTAGCCGACCGGGTGCTGCATCCAGGAGTTGGCGGCGAGGATGAAGTAGGCCGAGAGCGCGGTCGAGCCGGAGACCAGCCAGGCGCAGGCGAGGTGGGCCCGCTTCGAGAGCCGGCCCCAGCCGAAGATCCAGAGCCCGAGGAAGGTCGACTCGACGAAGAAGGCGGCGAGCCCCTCCATCGCCAGCGGCGCCCCGAAGATATCGCCGACGTAGCGCGAGTAGTTCGACCAGGCCATCCCGAACTGGAACTCCTGGACGATCCCGGTGGCGACCCCGAGCGCGAAGGAGACCAGCATCAGCTTGCCCCAGAAGCGCGTCAGCCGCAGCCACTGCTCCTCGCCGCTGCGGTGCCAGCGGGTCTGGAAGAGGGCGACGCAGAAGGCCAGCCCGATCGTCAGCGGGACGAAGATGAAGTGGTAGAGCGTGGTGATCCCGAATTGCCAGCGGGCGAGTTCCAGGGCGGTCACGCGGCCAGGCTATGCATGGTCGTGCGGGCCTCCATCCGGCCTCGACCGGCGCCTTCTTTGCGGCTAACTACGGAGCGCCCGGGGCGAGTCCCATCCGCAGGGCGCCGCATGCCTCGAGCACGGCGCTGCGCGAGGACGGGCAGATCGCGGTGAAGTTGACGAAGCTGTGGACGAGGCCGCGGTGGCGGCGCAGGGCGACCCGCACGCCCGCCTCACGCAGCCGCCGGGCGTAGGCCTCGCCCTCGTCGCGCAGCCGGTCGAAGCCGGCGGTGGCGACGTAGGCGGGGGGCAGGCCGGCGAGGTCGTCGGCCTGCAGGACGGCGACCCGCGGGTCGTTGCGGTCGCTGCCCGGCGGCAGGTAGCGATCCTCGTAGTAGGCCATGTCACGGCGGGTGAGGAGGAAGCCCTCGGCGAAGGCGCGGCGGGAGGGCAGCTCGCGGCCGGTGTCGGCGACGGGGTAGATCAGCAGCTGCATCGCCGGCGCCGGCGCGCCCTCGTCGCGGGCCTGCAGGCAGACGACCGCCGCCAGGTTGCCGCCGGCGCTGTCGCCGCCGACGGCGATCCGGGTTGGGTCGACGCCGAGGCTGCCCGCGTTCTCGCTCGCCCAGCCGTAGGCGGCGCAGGCGTCCTCGACCGCGGCCGGGAAGGGATGCTCGGGAGCGAGGCGGTAGTCAATTGCCAGCACCGCGACGCCGGCGTGGGCGGCGAGGAAGCGGCAGGGGCTGTCATGGGTGTCGAGGTCGCCGATCACCCAGCCGCCGCCGTGGTAGTAGACGAGCAGCGGCTGCGGGCCCTCCTCGGCGGGGCGGGGAACGTAAAGGCGGGCCGGGATCGCGCCCGCCGGCCCCGGGATCTCCACCGGCACGACCCGCGCCATCGGGATCGTCGGCCGCTCGGCGACGATCCTCGCTTCGGCCAGCCGCTGCGCCCGCGCCTCGGCGGGATCGGTTCCCGAGGCGAGGCTGTCGCTGCGCGCTCGGGCGGCGATCGAGATCAGGGTGTGGATGTCGGGCGCCAGCTGCTGGCCGTCGAGCACCGGCGGCGGGCCGAAGAGGCGGCGCTGGAGGCTGGGGCGGAGGTGGCAGGCGAAGCGGAGGACGTGGTGCTCGACGGCCGGGGGAAGGCGGGGGATGGAGGCCACGGAGGGCAGGCTATCCCGGGGACGAACGTCACACACGACGCGATCTCGCCGGGCGTAGGGTGGGAAAGATGGAGGCGGCGGCCAAAGTTCGGGCTTCGACCGGCGGGCTCGGTGCGGTGAAGGGGCTGCCGCCGGGGCCGCGGATGCCGCGGGTCCTGCAGACCGCGATCTGGTCGCGCGAGGCGCAGTGGTTCCTCGACCAGGGCCGCGCCCGCTTCGGCCGGATGTTCTCGATCAAGATCGCCTACGAGGGTGACTGGGTCGTGCTCGCCGATCCCGAGCTGGTGAAACAGGTCTTCACCGGCGATCCGAAGGTCTTCCACGCCGGCGAGGGCAACCAGATCCTGCGCCCGATCCTCGGCGAGAACTCGGTCCTCGTCCTCGACGAGAAGCCGCACATCAGCCAGCGCAAGCTGCTGCTGCCGCCCTTCCACGGCGAGCGGATGCAGGCCTACGGCGAGAAGATGGCCGAAATTGCCGCCCGCGAGATCGACGGCTGGCCGACCGGCGTTCCCTACAAGCTGCGGCCGCGGATGCAGGCGATCACGCTGGAGATCATCATCGAGACGGTTTTCGGCGTCCACGACGGCGAGCGGATGGAGCCGCTGCGCGAGGCGCTGCGAGACTTCCTCGACCTGACCACCAACCCGCGGCTGCTGCTGCCGGTGCTGCTGGTCGGGCCCGAACGCGTCAACGCGATCCCCGCTTTCCGCCGCCGGGTCGATCGGGTCGACGCGCTGATCGCCCGCGAGATCGGCGAGCGCCGCGCCGCCGAGGATCTGGCCGAGCGCGACGACGTCCTCTCGCTGATGCTGCAGGCGCGGCACGAGGACGGCAGCCCGATGAGCGACGCCGAGATCCGCGACGAGCTCCTCACCCTGCTGGTCGCCGGCCACGAGACGACCGCGACCGCGCTCTCCTGGGCGATGGAGCGGCTGACCCGCCACCCCGAGAAGCTGGAGCGGCTGCGGGCCGAGGTCCTCGACGGCGAGGACGAGTACCTGACGGCGACGATCCAGGAGACCCTGCGGCTGCGGCCGGTGATCTCTATCGTCGTCCGCAGGCTGACCGAGGCGGTCGAGCTCGGCGGCTACGAGCTGCCCGCCGGCGCCGGCGTCACCCCCTGCATCCACCTGATCCACCGCGACCCCGGCATCTACCCCGACCCCGACCGCTTCCTGCCGGAGCGCTTCCTCGACAACCCGCCCGGCACCTACACCTGGATCCCCTTCGGCGGCGGCGTCCGCCGCTGCCTCGGCGCCGCCTTCGCCCAGTTCGAGATGGCGGTCGTCCTCCGCGAGCTGGTCCGCCGCCACCAGATCGCCCCGGCCAACCCCGCCGACGAGCGCAACTACCGCCGCGCCATCACCGAGACGCCCCGGCACGACGCCGAGGTCGTTCTCCACTGAGCACGGACCCCCTGTCCAAGCGCGGTTGTACCGTTACGGATGTGAAGTCAACGAAGCGGACCGGCAATTGGACGCCCGACGGCAAAGCCGAGCTCGCCGCTCTGCGACGCGATTACACGGATCTCACGCCCGCCCAGCGCACCGAACAGGTCTTCGAGCTCTCGCGGTTCATGTCCCAGTTGGCTGAGGCCGGCCGTCGTCAGCGCCGTGGCTGAGCTCGATATTCGCGGGATCCTCGACGAGCTCAACCGCGCGGGCGTCGAGTTCCTGGTGATCGGCGGTGTCGCGGTCGGTTTCCACGGTTACGTGCGGGCGACGAAGGACGTCGACATCGTGCCGGCGCCGGATCGCGAGAATCTCGCAAAGCTTGCCGCGGCGCTTGTGAACCTCGATGCTCAGCTCGAAGGAGCGGACGATTTCGACGATGGCGAGATTCCCGATCCGCTAGACCCGGAGGCTCTCGCGCTCGGGGGGAACTGGGTGCTGCGAACTCGGCTCGGGCGCTTCGACATCATGCAGTGGATCGGCGAGGACGAACTCTGGGGGAGGCTCTCGCCGACCGCCATCGAGGCTGAGATCGGAGGGCTGGTCTTCAGGATCGTGGGCTACGAAGAGCTCGTCGCCCTGAAGGAGAGCG
This sequence comes from Solirubrobacterales bacterium, assembly GCA_035634815.1. Classification (GTDB taxonomy): domain Bacteria; phylum Actinomycetota; class Thermoleophilia; order Solirubrobacterales; family 70-9; genus VAYN01. The sequence continues at coordinate 24,106 of DASQCF010000039.1, forward strand.
CGGGGCGGCCGGAAGATCTGATCGACCTGCAACGGCTGCGCCAGGCGCGTGGTGAGGATTAGCGTCTCCCCGCCACGATCACCCTGTCCCGAGCCCCCCGAGCCCCCCCAGCCCCCCGAGCCCCCC
>DASQCF010000040.1:0-47962 GCA_035634815.1 Solirubrobacterales bacterium
CGGTCGAGTAGGCGTCCACGGGGTGCCAGCCGGAGGCTTCGACGGCGCCCTTCGGGGACGAGCCCCCGGCCCAGCCGAGCTGCCCCCAGTTGGAGGCGAAGCTCGCGGTGGAGGTGGCGTCGAAGGCCTCGGTGACCGCCATCGTCCCCAGCTTCGCGGCGATGTCGACAGCGGCTTTGGTGGTGAAGGTTTGGTCTTCGCCCGCGACCGTGCTTCCCCCTTCGCTGGTGGCGACCACCCGATAGTGGTACGTCGCGTTGGGCGCGAGGCCGGAGAGGAAGCTGCTTACCGGCTCCTCGCCGGCTTCGATCCCGGCCAGTTGCGCCGTGGTCGGCGCTTTCGCGCCGTAGGAGGCGGAGGTTCCGTATTCGAACTGGTAGGTGGTTTCCTTGCCTTCGGGGTCGATCGAGGCGTTCAGGGTTGCCGCGGTCGCGGCCACGCCGGCGGCGGGTTCGGTCCGCAGCGCCGGCTCGTTTTCGTCGCACTCGGTGCCGACTTCGTCCCCGTCGCGGTCGGTCTGCGCCGGGTTATAGACGTCGATGCAGTTGTCGTCGACATCGATGATTTCGTCGCCATCGGCATCGGGGTGCAGGCAGGCGTCGCCGCTGCCATCAAGGTCTTCGTCGGTCTGCGCTTCGTTTGAGACTTCCGGGCAGTTGTCGACTCCGTCGGGAACGCTGTCGTCGTCGACGTCAGAGATTTCAGCTTCCGGCGCCAGCAGGACTTCGGGCTCTTCGGCCTTGCTGGTCGCCAGCTGGTTGATCACTTCTCCCTGTTCGACCGCCCCTTCATAGACGACCACGTCGTCGATCCTGCCGTCGAGGAAGTGCGACATGCCGCTGCTGGCTCCGATCAGTTCGGTGGGCTCCTCTTCTTCTTCGCCTTCTTCTTCCGGCTCTTCCGGCAGCACCGGCTGGCCGTACCCCATCCGGTGCGGGAAGCCGTCGACGTAGAGGGCGATCTCTTCACCTTCGAGCGTCCCGACCACCTGGTGCCATTCGCCATCTTCAATCGGTTCGGCGGTGGCCACTTCCGGGCTGCCGGCTTCGGTGTGGGTGCCGAAGACGATATTGCCGTCGGCGTCGCGGTAGAGGAACGAGCCTTCGCCTTCTTCCATCGCCGAGTAGAGGTATTCCTTTTCCGTCGGCGCCTGGTCGAAGTTAACCCAGAGCTCGACCGACATCCCTTCGTCCCCGAGTTCTTCCGGTTCTTCCGGCAGTTCGGGCGCGGCGCCGAGTTCGACATAGTCGTTGCTGCCGTCGAGCTCGACTCCCGAGTCTTCGGTTCCCGTGAGGAGGGCGCCTTCGGCTTCCAGGGTCGGGCCTTTATCGTCGCCGGGGTTGGCGTACCGATACTTGCCGTCTTCGCCTTCTTCGACAACGTTGTCGGCGACCACGCCGCCGCTCTCGTCGAGCGGGTACTCGGCGACCGGGTTCGGATCGGGCGCGGCGAGGGTGGCCGCAGAGAAGAGCAGGCCGGCTTCGTCTTCGGCCATCATCCCTTCGAGAGCGTCGTCCCTCAGCGTGTACGTCACGCCTATGAAGTCGACCCTGTCCGGCGGGCAGTGTTTTTCGACCGCTTTCTTGTCGTCGGTCGCGCTGGCAGGGACGTTTTTTCCGCCGTCGATGTGGGCGCGATCGCCATCCTGGTTGCCGCAGTCGATGACGTTGTCGCGAGCTCCGTCGCGGGCATTGAGGCTGTCGTTGCCGCCCAGTCCTTTCAGCACGTCGGCACCGCCGCGGCCGAGCAGGAGGTTGTGATGGCCGTCGCCTTCAAAGATGTCGGCTTTCGGCGATCCCTCGAGGTCGTTGATCGCCTTGAGCGGGTCGAAGCTGCCGTAGCTGCATTTGTGGCTGCTGCCGGGTCCGTTCGTTTCGCCGAGGTGATCGTCGGTGAGATCGGCGAATACCCCTTTCTCGTTCTCGGGATGGAACTGGGCGTTGTCGCTGCCGGTGTCGCCGCTGTCATGGGCGTCGCCGTAGATCGAATCGTGTTCGCAGATTTTCGAGGACATCAACAGGTCGTTGTTGTTGCCGCCCTCCACCCAGTCCTTGCCATCCCCTTGGATCAGGACATCGTCGCCGCCACCACCGACGAGTTTCTCCTGACCTCCTCCCTGGTCGTTGCCGTCGAGGAGTAGCTCGTCGGTATTGCTGCCGTTCAGTTCATCCCTGCCGTTGCCGCCGAGCATCAGGACCGAGCCGGGGCGTTCGCGGGGGAGCCCGCCATCGTCGAGGTTGTCGTCGCCGTCGCCGCCGACCATCACCACCGAGCCCATTTCAGAAGCCTCGAGGAAGCAGCTGACCGTCCGCTGAGGATGGCCTTTTGGTTCGGCGTGAGTTTTCGAATCTTTCGGCGGGTCGATCGAGCAACCGTTGACGTCGATCTCGTCGGCCGGGCTGTTGACGGTGAAGTTGACGTGCTTGCGATCTGGATAGCTGACCGTGATCCGGTCGTTGCCGGGGCTGCCGTCGACGAAGAGGTTCGCGTGGTCATCCTTGAAGGGGTTGCTGGCGGTCTGAGCGGCTTCCGGCTGCTGGATGCCAATCGCGAGGCTGTTGGCAGGCTGCCGCGGCTTCACCGTGTCTTCGGCGCTGCTGCAGACCGTCACCGAGGCCCCCGGCCCCGGGTTGATGCAGCGGTCTTCAGCAGCGCTCGCGCCTACGCCGCCGACCATCGTCACCGCGGTGCCGCTGCCGTCGAGGAAGTCGCCTTCGCTGCCGCCGCTGATCTTGTCGGCGCCGCCGCCTCCGCGGACCACGTCGGGCCCGGGGCCCGCAGCTATGTTCTCGGCCGCCCCTGATCCGCGGATCAGGTCGGCGAATGCCGATCCGACAACCTTCTCAAAGTCGCCTGGCTCGTCGACCTTTGCCTGACCCGGAGGGTTTTTGCCCTGCGGGATGTAGAGGTAATCCATCCCGCCGCCATTCGGCCCAGCGCCGTTGAAGGCGTAATTGCGGCGCTTGTGATCATCGCCGCCGTTCTCAGGGCCGTTGAGATTGACGAAGACACCGGTCCGCGACGCCCCGCTGGGGAACTGGGCGACGCCGGCGATATTTTCTTCGATCGCGGACTTCACGGGTGCATAGCCTGCGCCGTTCTTGTTCCATCCCGGGCCGACCCCGTCGGCGAAGACGACGGTGTCCGTGCCGCCGGCACCGCCAGCAAGCTGGTCGATGCCCTGCCCTCCGCGAAGGCTGTCGTCGTTGCCTTCGCCGTGCTCCTCGTCGGCGCCTGGCCCGCCGTCGATGTAATCGTTGCCTCCGTTGCCGTGGAGCTCATCGTCGCCGATGCCGCCGAAGATTTCGTCGTTGCCATCGTCGCCGAAGACGATGTCGTTGCTGCGATTGGCTCGGATCAGATCAGGACCCGCGCCGCCGCGGATTACCTCTTTGCCGTAGCCGCCAATGATCACGTCGCAGCCGTCCCCGCCCATTACGGTTTTCACCCAGGATTCGTTGACGACGATCAGGTCGTCGCCTGCGCCTCCACGCAGCGTGTTGCTGTCTTTGTCCGGATGGACACCGTCTTTGGAGACCGGCCCACATCCCTCTTTGCCCGCTCCCGAGGAGGAGGCCATCAGGGTTTCTTCGCCGACGGTGTGCTCGAGCCATTCCAGCGTCACCGCTTTGTGTTTGAGCGCGTCTTCGCCTTCCACCTTGTAGACGTGATTGCCGATTACGTTCTGGTACGGGAGTTCGAGGCTGCGATTGAGCTTGTCGGGACAAGTGTGGAAGGCGCCGACGCACGGCATTTCGTCGCTGTAGACCGCTTGGCCATCGACTTTGACGGTGAGCGTCTCCATCCCCGACTGGCGAGTCGAGGGAGCGGCGGCACTACCGTCGCGCAGCTGCACGTCGAGGCCGATGCCCGGCTTGCCCGGTTCGGTCAGGTCCCCCGAGGCTTCGGGTTCGCTGGGGACGGTGGTGTCGACGACGAAGGTCCGCTGCGCGGGGGTCGGGTCAGGGTTGTGGGCTTCGTCGAGCGCCCGGACCGCCAGCGTGTGCTGGCCATCCGGAACGGAGGCGATTTCGAGTGAGGCTGCCGGGCAACCGGTGAACGAGGTGCTGTCGACTTTGCACTGAAAGCTGCCGGGCTCGGAGGCCGAGTAGGAGAAGGCTGGGGTTTTGTCGAGGGTGGGTCCTTCCGGTCCCGTTTCGATCGTCGTCTGCGGCTTTTTCGTGTCGACGGTGAACTGGCTAGTGGCGGGGGTGGGATCGACCGAGCCCGCCCCGTCGATCGCGCGCACCGCGAAGGTGTGTTCGCCGTCGGCGAGATTCGTGGCCGGGGTATGGGTGGTGCTCGGACCCGAGCAGGGCGCATAGGAGGCGCCGTCGACGCGGCATTCGAATTTGGTCTTGTTCTCGCTCGCCCCGAAGCCGAAGGTCGGTTTTGGATCGTCGGTCGCGCCTTCCGGACCCCAGTTGATGCTGGTGTCGGGCGGCGCCGTGTCGACGGTGAAATGGCGGGTCAGGGTGTCTTCGTTCTCGGCCGGGTCGGTGACGAGGAGGTTGAAGCTGTACCTGCCGTCGGCGAGGGGGCTTCCCGTGGTGTCGGTGGTCGGGGTCGTGCATTGGCGGAACTCGTCCGGTTCAGGGTCTCCGCCAGCCGGGTCGAGCGCGCATTCGACATCGGCATTCGCGTCGGCCTGGAAGGTGAAGGTCGGGGTCTTGTCCGTGGTGGTGCCCGCGGGACCGCCTTCGATCGTCGCCCCCGGCAGCGTCGTGTCGACCGAGAAGGTCCGCAAGGCGGGCGAGGGATCGACGTTGCCGGCCTCGTCCATCGCGCTGACATGGACCGTGTGCGTGCCATCGGACAATTCTGCGGTGACGTATTCATCGCCGGCGCACGGCTCCTCTCCGGTCGCGTCGACCTCGCATTCGAAGCCGGCTTCACGCTCGCTCGATTCGAAGCTGAAGCGCGGGAACGGGTTCGAGGTGAGGGGCCGGGGGCCTGACTCGATCGTCGTCTGAGGCGGCACCGTGTCGACGGTGAAGGTACGGCGGGCGATGGCGGTATTGCCGGCAGCGTCTTCCTCCTGTACCCGGAAGTAGAAGGTCTGCTGAGGGAGGGCACTCCCTGGCTTGTTGCTGGTTGCGCCGCTGCAGCCACCGAAGGCGGCCGAACCGGTGTCGATTGAGCATTCGACCGTGGCACCCGCCTCCTTGGTGAAGGTGAAGGTTGGCGTGGTCTGGTTGGTGGGACCGGTCGGGCCACCGACGATATCCGGCTGGGGCGGAACGACATCGAGCGTGAAGGTCGCTTTGGCTGCTGAGGCGTCCTGGAGGCCGTTCTTGCTCGCCCTCACTTCGAAGCTGTGGGCGCCGCCTTCCAGTTGCGGGCTGGTGAAGGCCCCGGCCGGGCAGGAGGCGAAAGCAGCGCCGTCGACCCTGCATTCGAAGTTGGCCGAAGCTGCCGAGCCCTGGTAGTCGGCGTGGTATTCGAAGCGCGGCGTGTCGTCGTTGGTGAGCGATTTCGGGGCGCTGTCGATGATCGTGTCGGGTGGGCCGACGTAAAGGACGCGCGTGGTCGCGTTGGAGGCTTCATTGCCGATGGAATCGGTGGCGCGCACCTGGAATTCCTGGCGGCCCTGGCCGAGGCTCGGGGTCGTGTATCCGGATCCCGAGCAGCCGGCGAAGTTGCTGACGCCGACGATCCGGCATTCGAACGTCGAGCCCGTCTTGTTCGCGTGAAACGTGAAGGTGGCGGTCGGCCCGGAGATCGCCCCTCCGGCTTCGGGGCCGGTATCGATCGTCGTAACCGGCGGCGTATGATCGACCGTGATCCACACGGTTTTCGGCCCGGTCCAGTTGTCGACCGCGTCCTTGACGCTGACGTTAAGCGGGATCGAGCCTTCCGGAAGCCATTTCGGTTCGATCGTGACCCCGCCGGTCCAGGAGCCGGGGCAGGTATGCGCCCAGATGCCGCAGTCTTCGCGCCCCGCGGGAAGAGCGCGCCACGTGATCGGTTCCCCGGCGGAGTCGGTGCCCTGCACGGTGACGATCGCGACCCCGAGCCCGCTGTCGCTGGTCGGCACCGTCAGCGTCGCCGGTTTCTTCCCGACCGCTCCGGAGGGGACGCTGGGCGTTCCCAGCGAGGGCGCGTCGTTGTCATCGAAGGTGACGCTGGCTCCGGCAACGTCGAGCTCATGGGCACATTTGAGTGTTGAGTTGGTCGTCGTGCTGACCCCGACGATCGCCCAGCGGGTGCCTGGGCTGCCGGTCCACCCCGTGCTGAAACCGGGGCTCGAAGAGTCCCCGCCGGCGTATACGCCGATGCTCGGCCAGGTGCCGTTCGTGTTGGCGATGCCGACGTAGCCATGCGGCTGCTGGGTCGCGCAGTTGTGGACCTGGTAGGTGGTCCATCCGAATCCCGCCCCGGATACGTAGCTGGTACCTCCCGGCGGGGAAAGTAGGTACTGGCCGTAACTTCCCGCCCCGTAGGAGACTTCGCTTCCCTGCGAATGCACATGGATATTCCCAGTGCTCATCGAATGCGGATATTCGGGGTTGGCAGAGGGCGGATCGAATACCCAGTGACCGTACGATTCGGGCAGTGCTTCGGTGAGGAATGCCGGGTCGACAAGGATGGGATAGGCGACATCCATGGAGCGGTGGGCAACGTCGAGGACCAGGTCGTTGCCATTGACCTGCAACTGCACCGGCACTTCGACCCCCTGAGCATCGAACGCCAAGGGCGGGGGAACATCCGCTAGCACCTGGCCTTCGAGCGTCACCTGTGCGCCGCCCGTGCCGTCGTCCGTGATCCGTGCTCCCGCAGGAAGGTCGAGCTGGAAGCGCAGTTCCTCGGGGCTCTCAACCGAGCGCAATTGATCGAAGACCTCGAGTCCGGATGAGACCGGAGCGATCAGCGTATCGGTGTCGGTCGCGGTCTCGGGGTAAAAGAGATCCAGGTCTCCAAGGCGGGACGCCTGCGGTGCGCCGTCGCCGGGAAGGTCTGAGATCGTGACCTCGCCGACATCGATCCGCCCGTCAGCGGAGTTCGGGAGACTCACCGCTACGAGCGGATTCTCCGCGACGAAGGAGTCGCCGAGCTGCCGCAGGCTGAGGTCGATCGGCTCCGGGGCTCCGTTGAGCACGCGGGTGGCAACCGGAACGCTGGTTTCAATCAGTTCGCTACCGCCGCTGCCGTCCTGGTCGTCGATCCGCGCCGCATTGGGAGCGAGGATGTCTTCTACCGTCAGTTCGCTCAGCGTCCGGGCAGGGTCGGCATTAAGCCCCTCGAGAGAATCTTCAAAGCTGGATTCGAGGAGGGTGGCGGCCGTGGCTCGCGTCTCGTCGCTGAAGGCGTGCTCTGATTCTTCCCGCTCTTCGGCTGCCGCTTTTCCTTCCAGCCATTGGTCCCGTCGCGCTGCACCTTCCACAGCCTCGGTGATGCCAGCCTGCAGCGAATCGACGACCGCGCCCGCAGGCGGAAGCACCTGTTCCTGCGGGGCAGAATCACCTTCGGTCGGCACCTCCCCAAGAACAGGCGCCGCGCATACAGCGAGGAGGATCAATCCGAACGCGAGCACCCGGCGCAATCCGGAAACCAACGACCCCTGCGGTGGCATCAAGAACTCCTGACTTCAATAGGCGGACGAGATCATTGGATTTCTATTGCACAAACGACCGACTGCCAATACTCAATACTGAAGGAAGTTCAGCACGAGGGCGGATAGCGGGATTCCGCAGCGCCACTCTCGTATGGGTCTGATGCGGCTGCGGTTCGGCGTTGCAGGTATTCACGCAGGATCCGTGGCGACGCCCGATAAGAGGCGTTAGGTAACGGCAATGAAGCCCTACGTGACCAGCGTCTTGGCTAGGCGATCAGGCCCAAACTGAACTTCGTCAGTACGTCTGGAAATCCCAGACATCTAGCCCGTGTAGCGCTCCAAGATCTTCCGATCTTCGTCCAACCGTTTGCGGAGCCGTTTCTGAAATGCCGGATCGGTGCGCAGGTGTGCGAGGTGTCGGTAGAGCCCTGCGCGGATCACCTCCGAGAAGCTCACGTCTTCGACGCGAGCGATCAATGCGACCTCGCCTATAACGTCCTCCGGCATCCGAACGCTAATCGCCGTATCTGAATTTGAATCCTTTCGCGGCATCAGCATGCTCCTCCTTTGAGGCGTTGGGTATGCGTCACCTTCGAGGGCTCCTGCGCAAGCGCGCCGCCGGGTGTTCGATCTCGAACTCTCCTTCGATGTACACGTAGTAGCCGGGTCGCCATCGCATCCCGGCGAAAAAGCAGGTGGGCCGAGTTGTTTGTGCCGGCGGCGAGCTTGAGGATGGTGTCGAGCCGGGGGAGCCTGTGCCCTAGCTCGAGCGTGTAGATCGCCGTGCGACTCAGCCCGACGCGGTCCGCTAGTTCTTCCTGGGAAAGATCGGCTCTACGGCGACACCGCCAGAGATTGCGACCAAAGCGCTCCTGCAACGTCGGCGCGGGACTCAGCTGAGGCGCGGTCCTCATCATCGCCCTTCGAGGTCATCGATCCGCTTGACCAGCACCCACCTCGGCACCCCGAGTCCCTCGCATAGGCGGCTGAGCGTGGTCCAGGCCGGATTACCGGCGCCGCAATCGATCTGGCTGATGTAGGCCTCATGGAGGCCGCTGCGCTCGGCGCGTTGCTTTTGAGTGAGATCGGCCTCGCGACGGAGCGCCTTCACCGCAATCCCCAAGTCGACCAGCAGCGGAGACGAGTGCGGCGGCTTTAGGGATCGCCGAGTCATTGCCCGTCTTCCTCAGTCTTTCCGGCATCGCGCTCGGCGAGCTCGTCCAAAGCCTTTTGAATGGCAGCCTTCCGGACAGCTCGCACCGGCTCGATCTGAGCGGCGAGCACGGACCCCTCGCCGTTGAGGGCGCGACTGAGCTCTTCCAGGATCCGGAGGCCCGGATCGTCGCACCGGCCTTCCTCGATCTCCTTGATGAAGGCGGCGGTGGTCGGCGAGCGATCCGCGAGCTCTTGCCGGGTCAGCCCCCTCTCCTCGCGAAGCGCTTCAAGCGCCTGCGCCGTGAGCAGTACCCAGACGGCATCTGGTCGCTCGCGAGGAGCCACCTTCGGGGCATCGTCTCGCAGCAGTTCGAGGACGACGCGATGGTCCGGGTCTTCCCCGCGCTGCCTGAGCCGGTCTTTGAATCGCTCCTCGCTCGCGTAGCCGACGGGGGAAACACGGAAACCGGCTGGGAGGTGGAAGTCCCGCACTTCATAGCCGCTGACGTCCGCAATCGAGGGCGGGGCCTCATAGTGGCGGTGGCTGGCGGGATCCCACCACATCCAGGCGACGAGGTCGCGGTTCTTGACTTTCAGAGCTGCGACCAGCTTGAGAATGGTGTCGAGACGAGGCAGTCGCCCCCCGCCCTCGAGCTTGCTGAGGATCGTGCGGTTCATCCCGATCCGGTCCGCGAGCTGGGTCTGGGTCAGGCCAGCCTGCCGGCGAAACCAGACCACGTTCGCACCGAACCGCTCTCCAAGGGTCCACTCTTTCTCGACCCACTTGTCTTCGAGGCCGAGGGCGCTCATTTCGATTCCTCCTTCGGTGCGTCCAGGTCCCAGGCCATCCCCCGCAGCAACGCACAGGGCTCCACTCTGACCGCCCCGGCGAGCTTGACGATCGTGTCCAAGCGAGGGACCCGTTTGCCGCCCTCGATCAGGGCGACCTCGGTGCGATGGAGGCCGGCGCGCTCAGCGGTGCCTTGCTGGGAAAAGCCGACACGCCCCCGGAGTTCGAGGAGGTTTATGCCAAGGCGGCGACCGCATTCCAGTGCCTGAGCCTCTCTTTTTCGTCCCAACGATCAGCCCGCCTTAAGGCCGAGCGCCACCTGGATCAGCGTCGATCTCTTGACAAGGGCGGTCGGCCGGTAGAAATGCTGGCGAGCGCCGCGCCGCTGCCGGTCCCCCACGAATTCAACGGCGCCGAGCTTCTCTAGCCGCCGAACGTGCCAGCCGACGAGCGACAGCGACAGCTTCTCCGAGTCGGCCAGCTCCTTCGGGCTCAGCCTCTCGGACGATTCGAGATAGCGCCGCAAGACCTGCCGGCGCACTGGGTGCCCGAGGGCTTCGATCAGAGCTTGGTATTTGTCACCCGTAGCCATCAGCCGGCACCCCCAGAAAGCTCAAAAAACCGGAGAGCAGCCCTGGTTGGCCGGACGAATTCCTCGGCCCCGAGCGGATGGAAGAGGCCCGTGGCGGCGAGGTCCCGAATCGCCCGCTCGTTGGCATCGACCTCGGAAACCTCAGTCGATCCGCCTTTGTTCATTTCCCGAAACAGCTCGTCCTTCGTGAAAGCGTCGGGATGGGATACGAGGACGAGGCGGAGAACCGCCGCCTCCAGCGCATCGTCTTCTTCGTGATTGAACCGGCGCCGGCCGCAGCCGGAGTCCGTAGATTTCTCATCAGCCATGAGGAGCTGTGTCTCCTTGTGGTCAGGCCCTCGGTCGGCGTTACAGCGCCGCCGGGGGCCGATGTTTCAGTGCTTGCTACTTCGTCTTGCCCGCCAGGTCGTAGCGGCGCGGCTTCTTGTCGGCCAGCCTCACCTTCTCTTTCCGCTCCAGCCGCCCGAGGCAGTTGCCGACCGCCCCCGAGGAGCGTTTGATCCCACGGGCGACCTTCGTCGGGGTGAGCGGCAGCTCGCCTCTGTGTTTCTTCATGTAGCCGAGGACGAGGCCGTCGAGCTGGCCGGGCCGGAGCCGCTCCTGCCCTTGGGCCTTCGACCCTTGTGCGCTGGTCTTCTTCTTCGCGCTGGCGGCTTTCGGTTTCGCCTTGCCGGCCTTCGCGGCCGACCCGGCGCCCTTACGCTTGCCTTGCATGGGAGCTAATACCTCCTGTGCCGGCCCCGGGGCGTCCTACCGCCGCCGGGGCGCTTTCGTTTCCGGTCGCGACGTTAGCTCGGCGGAACCGGTAAATCGAGGGCAATCGCAGCCGATTGCGGGCAATCGCGGCGCTATCTGCCACTAGTGGCAGATAGGCGGAATCGAGAAGGGTGAGAAGCGCCGTGGAATCGGTCGCCGAACCAGCCGATTTGCAGCGCCTTCTAGAAAGCCCGGAACGAGACTCGAACTCGTGACCCCTTCCTTACCATGGAAGTGCTCTACCAACTGAGCTATCCGGGCGGGTCGGCCTCCCTGGGAAGCCGTACGCTCAGGACGATTCTAGACGGTGGGGCGCCGATCAGCGACGCCCCCAGGGCATCGCCACGGCGAGTTTCCAGGCGCCCTCCAGCTGGCGCATCACCATGGTGGGGGTCAGCGCCCTGGTGAAGGGGGCGCCCTCCGAGCCGGCGGAGGTGACCTGCCAGCGCTCGGTGCCCAGGGCCACCTCGCCGGCGAGGACGATCGAGCTCTCCTGGACCTCGATCTGGGAGCCGGCGACGATCAACTGATGGAGGATCGGCTTGATCTCCTCCCGGCCCCGCACCGCGGTGGAGTCGGGGGTGATCAGGCAGGCGTCCTTGGTGAAGCAGTGCGCCGCAGCGTCCAGGTCGCCGCGGCTGATCGAAGCTGCGAGCGCCCGGGTGCTCTCACGGGGCGTGCGGGCGCCCTCTATGACGGCCATCGCCGCTAGATGAACTTCGACGGCTGGAAGCGGCAGTAGCGGAATTCGTAGTCGAGCACCTGGTTGTTCGCCTGCCTGGCGGTGCTGACCAGCCGCACCACCATCTTCTGGGCGGCGGTGGCTTCGTCGTTGTGCAGCTTCCTGGCGATCGTTTCAAACAGCTGAACCTCGGTCTTGGCGTAGCCGAGCCACTTGGTCAGCTGGGCCGTGTCTTCAGTCGGTTTCGGAACCGCGAGGAGCTGGGCGCGGGTCTTCTTCAGGGCCTTGGCCGCGCCCTGGAACTGCCTGGCGGCGGCGTCGTACTTGCCCGACTTCACTTTTTGCCGGACGCCCTTGAGGATCTTTTCGTTGGCTTCGGTATTGGCCTTGCAGATCGGTTCGACCGCTTCCTTGTAGGCCTCGGGGGTTTGTTCCGCGGCGCTCGACGGAATGGCCGCCAGCAGCGCGACGGCGGCGACGATCGAAAAGACCAGCTTCTTCCCAGGCATCAGGGCCTCCATATTTTGCTTTGAACCGAAGCCCCTGGTCCCCGAACAGCGGCAGCAGCATCATAGGGCCACCGCTGGCGGAGGGGGGACGACATGGTCTACGAAAGAAAAGACCGCGCCGCCATCCCAAGTTGCGCCATGCGGTTCCCAAACCGGGGTGTGTAGCGTGCCGGAGGATGAGCAAGCGCTCGCTCCTTTTAGCCCTGTCCCTCGTCATCGCCCTCGCCACCGCGACGACTGGCTGCGGCAGCTCGGAAGACAGCTCGCGTCCGGCGCCGGACGCGGCCGAGTTCCCAGCGGCGAAGGGGAAGACGATCGGTCAGCTGCTGCACGACTCCGGCGCGAAGCCCTCGAAGCTCGTGATCGCTCCCGCCGCCCAGACCTTCAACCTCGGCGAGAACCGCTACCCGTTCGGCGTCTTCACCCTCGGCAAAGAACAGGTGAGCGACGCCGACGTCGCCCTCTACTTCGCCAAGGACGGAAAGGGTCCGGTGACCGGCCCGCTGCCGGCGCAGGTCACCTCGCTGGAGACCAAGCCCGCCTACCGCGCCAGCGGCGCCGGCGCTCCGGGAGAGGCGACCACCGTCTACGTCGTCCCCAAGGTCGACTTCGACCGCAAGGGGCCGTGGCTCGCGCTGGCGATGCTGAAGGGCGAGAACGGGTTGGAAGCGACGCGGGTGACGGCGGCGCCGGTGGTCGGCGAGTTCCCGCGGATCCCCGCGATCGGCGACAAGGCGCCGGTGATCCACACCCCGACCGCCGCGGACGTCGGCGGCGACATGGCGAAGATCGACACCCGGGTGCCGCCCGACCAGATGCACGAAATCGACTTCGCCGACGCCGTCGGCCACAAGCCCGTGGTGCTCGTCTTCGCCACCCCCGCCCTCTGCCAGAGCCGCGTCTGCGGTCCGGTCGTCGACGTCGCCCAGCAGGTGGCGGACTCCTACAAGGGCAAGGCCGACTTCATCCACATGGAGATCTGGAACGACAACGACATCTCCAAGGGCCCGCGGCCGCAGGTGCAGGCCTACCACCTGGAAACCGAGCCCTGGACCTTCCTCGTCGACAAGAACGGAATCGTCCGCGACCGCATCGAGGGCGCCTTTGGCGTGTCTGAACTCGAAGAAGCGATGCGGACGATCGTTCCTGGCTGAACGGCCAGGCTCCGCTAGGCTTGATCCGCCGGGTTAGGGGCCCGGCTGATGCACCCGCTGGGAGGCAGGGTCGAATGCAAAACGACGCTGCAAGGAGCGATATGAAGCACAGGTTGGCAGTCCCTCTTCTCGTCCTCGGGCTATGCGCGCTGCTCGGAACCGTTGCCGCACCGGCGCTCGCCGGCAAGGGCGGCCAGAAGAAGAAGCAGGCGAAGTCGAAGACCTTTGAAGTCTGCAAGCACGGCTGCCGCTACCGGACGATCCAGAAGGGGGTCGACGCCGCCGGCTCCTTCAAAGCCAAGAAGGGCAACGCCAAGGTGAAGGCGATCGTCGCGATCCGCCCGGGCAAGTACGTCGAAGGCGTCGTCCTCGACGGCACCCAGCGTAAGAAGAGCTTCGACGACCTCGTCATCAAGGGGGTCAAGAAGGACCGCAAGAAGGTCGTCCTCGAGGGCAAGAACGCGAAGGGCGAGCTCGGCGCCGCGCAGAACGGAGTCGAGGCGATCAGCGTCGACGGCCTGGTGCTGGAAAACATGTGGGCCCGCAACTACCAGTCGAACGGGTTCTTCATCCACGCCGCCAACGAAGGCGGCCAGCACTGCGACGGCTACAAGATGAACAACCTGCTGGCCTCGGCCAACCGCTCCTACGGGCTGTTCGCGAAGAACTGCTTCGGCGGCAAGATGACCAACTCCGCCGGCTACCACCACGGCGACTCCGCCTTCTACGTCGGCGAAACGCCGTGCGACTCGAAGACCTGGACCAACCACGGGACGGCGCCGCCGCCGAAGCCCTGCCAGCGCAAGCCGAAGTGGACGCTGCTGAAGAACGACCGCAGCTACGAAAACGTCCTCGGCTACTCGGGAACGAACTCCAAGTACGTGAAGATCGTCGACTCGGCCTTCTACAACAACGGCGCCGGGATCGTCCCCAACACGCTCGACAGCGAGGGCTTCGAGCCCAACGGCTGGAACGTGTTCGAAAACAACGACGTGTTCTGGAACAACTACAACTACTTCCTCGCCGGCTCGAAATTCCACACCGTCTCCGGCGGGCTCGGCCAGGTCGCGGGGGCGACCGTCAACTACCCGACCGGGGTCGGGATCGTCCTCTACGGCGGCGCCAACAACGTCGTCAAGCACAACGACGTGTTCGGCAACTACAAGTGGGGGATCGCCTCCTTCTCCGGCCCGGGCGAAGTCTTCGTCGCCAACGAGGGTGACGACGCCAAGAACATCAACAACCAGATCGTCGAAAACGTGATGGGTCGCGAAGGCGCCGACCCGAACGGGGAATACGACCTCTGGAACGACGCGACCGGCGGCGGCAACTGCTGGGCCGGCAACAGCGCCGGCGCGACGTTCGCCCCCGGCAACGGGAAAGTGCCGCTGAGCCAGATCTACCCCGCCTGCCCGCAGGCCGAAGTGCTCTCCGATCAGGTCCGCAGCCTCGACATCGTCGCCGGGCTGCAGATCAACCTCGGCGAAGAAGACGACCCGAAGACGATTCTCGGGTACGCCGCCTCGAACCCGCCGCAGAAGCAGGAATGCAGCTGGGTCCGGCGCGTCGCCGCCCACCCGCCGTTCGAAAATCTCCAGCCGGTCGAGGTGGCGCCGCAGCCGGGTGAGGTGACCTGCTGATGCGGCGCGCGAGAAAGGTACGGGCACTCCTCGTCGCCACCTGCGTCGCCGCGATCGCCCTGCTCGGGGTGACCGCGGCGGCGGCGCAGGCGCCGAAGAAGCCGCCGGTCAAGGTGACCGTCAACGACTTCTACTTCGCCCCCACCGCGGTGACGATCAAGAAGGGGCGGGCGGTGAAGTGGATCTGGTCGAGCTACAACACCTATCCCCACGACGTCCACCTGAAGCAAGGGCCGAAGGCGCTGAAGAACAAGTCGCGCTTCTCGACCACGACCACGGCGGTGACCGAAGCCAGCTTCCAGCGGACCTTCGAAGTCCCGGGCACGTACAAGTTCATCTGCACGGTGCACCCCTCTGAAATGAGGATGACCGTGACCGTCAAGCGGTAGCGCCATGGCACCGGATCCGATCGACCGGAGGGGGTTTCTGGCCCTCTCCGGCGGGGCGCTGCTGTGCACGATCGCCAGCCAGGAGGTGGCGACCGACGAAGGCAAGATCGACGTCGAGGGCCTTGCCCGGCAGGTGAAGGTGCCGCCGAAGGTGACGGCGGCCGAGTGGCGGGGCGAGGACGCCGGCGCGCGGCGGCTGGCGGCGTTGCCGAGCGGCGGCCAGACCCGCGAGTACTGGATCGCGGCGGAGCCGGTGCAGTGGGACATCGTCCCCACCCACCGCGACCAGATGATGGCCCAGAAGGTGAAGGGCAAGTCCAAGTTCGGCGCCTACGGCTACCGGCTCTACAGCGCCGAATTCAAAACCCCACTGGGCAAGGCGACGGTGCCGGGGCCGCTGATCGAAGCCGAAGTCGGCGACACGGTGGTGGTCCACTTCCGCAACAAGCTGCAGGCGCCGGTGACGATCCACCCGCACGGGATCTTCTACGCCAACGAGATGGACGGCGCCTACAAGGGCAAGTGGACCGAACCCGGCGGCTTCGTGCAGCGGAACCGGACCTTCACCTACGTCTGGGAGGCGCACGAAGGGACCGAAGGGACGTGGCTCTACCACGACCACGGGCCAATGGACCCGCTGCCGGTCTTCAAGGGGCTGTTCGGGCCGCTGGTGATCCGCAAGCCGGGGGAAGCGCGGCCCGAAGCCGAGTTCTTCCTCGCCTTCCATACCTTTGACCCTTCCATCACCGGCCTGCGCAGCACCTACTACTGCGTCAACGGCAAGGCCTACGCCGGCAACACCCCGACCCTGGGAGCGCGGGTCGGGCAGCGGGTCGGCTTCCACGTCTACGGGATCGACAACTTCTTCCACACCTTCCACCTGCACGGCCACCGCTGGAGCGAACCGGACGGGCGGATCGTCGACAACAAAACGTTCGGGCCGGCGGACTCGTTCTCCTTCGAGCTGGTCGAGGACAACCCGGGGCGCTGGTTCTACCACTGCCACGTCTTCCAGCATCTGCATCAGGGGATGAACGGTTGGTACGTCGTCTCCTAGGGACCGCGGTCGCGGCCGTCTTCCTCTTCCCCGCGGCCGCCGGCGCGGCCAACACGCGCGTCTCGATCGCCAACTACGCCTGGTCGCAGCCGCAGGTCCACGTCGACCGCGGCGAGAAGGTGACCTGGGACTGGCTCGGCCCCGACCTGGCCCACTCGGTGACCGGCATCTCGGCCAACGACCTCCAATGGGACTCCGACCCCGGCACCGACGCCCCCGCCCACCGCGCCGGCGACACCTTCACGCTGCAGTTCGACCAGCCCGGCGAATACTTCTTCCAGTGCAAGCTGCACGCCGCGGTGCGGGGCGAGGTGATCGTCTCCGACGTCCCCGGCGACCCCAACGGGGACCCGGGCCCGCAGCCGCCGCTCAACCTCGACCTGAAGCCGCCGACGCTCGGCTCGCTGTCGATGCCCAAGCAGCACACCGGCGGCCACGGCGGGCTCGGCTTCAGCGTCGAGATCTCCGAGCGCGGCAGCCTCGACGCCGAGTACTACCGGTTCAACTCGAAGGGGCGGCGCGTCTACAACGGCTTCGACCGCTGGAAGGCGTTCATCGGCATCAACCACCTGCGGCTGGGCGCCCGGGGCAAGCACTTCCGGGCGCGGCCGGGCCGCTACCTGGCGGTGCTGCGGGCGACCGACGAAGCGGCGAACGAATCGAAGCCGCTGCGCCGCCGCTTCACGATCGTCGGCTAGAGGAGCTGCGCTTCGAGGAGCTGCGTTTGCGGCGGCGCTTGCCGGTCGGCTGGCCGGCGTCGCGGAGGGTGCGTTCCCCCGCTTTCTCGGTCGACTCCCCCATCGTTATCTGGAACATCGCCAGCAGCGCGTCGGAGGCGAGCGGGCGCATCCGGTCCAGCGCCTCGCGCACCTTCGGCCAGTCCTCCTCGGGCCGGCCGGCCTTGTCGAACGGCTCCCAGATCTCGCGCACGAAGAGCTCGACGAAGGTGCGCGAGACCTTCTCCGAGGCGCGCCGCAGCCCCTCGGCCGTCTCCACCGCGGCCTGCGGTGAGACCCCGAGCTCGACCAAGGCGGAGCCGGCGCGCTGCAGGCGGGGGCTGATCACCTCGACCTTGCCGTCGGGGAGCGAGCGGAGGATGCCGAGCTCTTCGGTGCGGGCGAGGAGCTTGGGGTCGAAGCGCTCGACCCCCCAGGCGGCGGCCAGCTCCTCGGCGTCGAAGATTTCCGGAGTCTCGTCCTCGAAGGGGGCGCGCACGGCGCGGGCGAAGTCGACCATCTCGCGCGAGGAGCCCTCGCTCGACTCCAGGACGCGGCGGATCGCCTCGAGGTTGAGGCCCTCGGCCTGCATTTCGCGGGTCAGCTCGATCCGCGCGACGTGGCCCTCGTTGTAGTAGCCGGTGCGGCCGTGGACCTCGGGTGGCGGCAACAGGCCACGGGTCTGGTGGGCGCGAATGTTGCGGATCGTCATCCCGGTCCGCCGCGCCAGCTCCCCGATGGTCATCTTGCCGTCGGGCTTGGCGTTGCCCGATTTACGGCTGCTCATCTGCCCATGGTAAGCGGCAGGCGCTGTCCGTTCATCTTCTTCGCCGCGTCCGAACAGAGAAATGCGATGGCCTCGGCGATGTCCTCGGCCGGGGTGAAGGTCGGAAACTCCTTCTCGGGCTCCTCCTCGCGCATCCGCGGGGTGAGGATCGCGTCGACGACGAGGATGTTGGCGGTCGCCCCGGTGCCTTGGAAGCCGTCGGCGAGGGCGAGGGTCCAGGCCTCGGCGGCGGCCTTGGCTGCCGCGTAGGCGGCGTTGGTGTGGGTCGGGTTCTGCGCCTGCTTGGAGGAGACGAGGACGAAGCGACCGTGCGGGCTGGCGGCGATCTGCTCATGGAAGGCGCGGGTCGTGTGCTGGACGGTGCGGACGAGGAGGTCGTGGAGCAAGCGCCAGTCCTCGAGCGGCGCCTCCTGCAGCGGCTGGCCGCCGCGCCAGCCGCCGACCAGGTGGACGAGGCCGTCGACGCGGCCGAAGCGCTCGACCAGGGCGGCGCTCCAGGCGCGGGCGGCGTTCTCGTCGAGGAGGTCGACGGCGCGGCCGTCCCAGCGCTCCGATGGGAGACCGAGTTCCGCGGCAAGGGAGTCGAGGGCGCCCTGGTCGCGACCGGCGCCGGCAACGGTCGCGCCCGCCGCGGCAAGCCGCTGGGCGACGAGCGGCCCGAGGCCACCTCCAACCCCGGCGATCGCGATCACGCGGTCTTCGAGCACGAAGCCATCCTTTCAACTCGATGCACCCGGGCGCCAGCGCGCAAGTTTCTGTCTGCACCACCTGCAACTATAGGTCTCCATGGAGAGCCCCGCCAATACCTCCCCACATCGGCGCGAGCGCGCCGTCAACCGACGGGTCCAAGGCGACATCGGGGAGATGTCGGCGATGGAGTGGTTGTCCAGGCAGGGAGCGTTGGTTTGGAGTCCCGCCGGCCACAGCCCTCACGTGGATTTGGTGGCACAGGTAGGGGGCAGATTTGATCGAATCCAGGTGAAGACCTCGACGCAGAGAGTTGCGACCAGCGACGGTCAAGTGCGATGGAACGTAGCCATCGCCACCATGGGCGGTAATCGAAGCTGGGGTGGCCTCACGAAGAAATTTGATCCTGCCCTTGTCGACTATCTCTTCGCCCTTGTCGGCGACGGCAGGCGATGGTTCATCCCAGCCGGCGTGATCGAGGGCGCCCGGCAGGTGACGCTTGGGGGCGCCAAGTACTCGGAGTTCGAGATTGAACCGACTGCCTCCCTGGAAGCAGTCATCTACCCCGACGAAGACACGAATAGAATTGGCGTCTCGCCTCTGGGGGAGTGCCAGAGCGGTCAAATGGACTCGGCTGTAAACCGAGCGGCTACGCCTACGCAGGTTCGAATCCTGCCTCCCCCATCAACCACGCCCAGCCGGCAGATCCTGCTACGACCCAAACGCCAGGCGACCTTCCCGAAGGCTCCCTGCGAAGAGGCGGGGATAACCGCCGGCGATCGCCTCAGGGTCAGAGTGGACGGTCCGGGCCGACTTCTCTTCGAGAGAATCGGCGAGCCGCCGGTCTAGCCCTCGGAGACTTCGAGCCTGGCCTTCATCCGCTCGTTGAAGGCGGTCAGGGCCGAGAAGGGGCGCATGAAGACGGTCAGCTCGCGGACGCGACCCTCGTCGTCGAGCTCGAGGAAGTCGATTCCCTCCAGCTCGCGGTCGCCGACGGTGGCCTTGAAGCGGAGAACGACGGTCTTGCCCTCGGCCAGCTCGTCGGTGTAGGCGAAATTCTCCAGGGTGGCGGACACGTGGGTCAGCACGGCGGAGACGGTGTCGCGGCCTTCGAAGCCGCGGAAGAGGACCGGGCTGTGGAGGACGACGTCCTCGCGCAGCGTCTCGGCGAGGAGGTCGAGGTCCTTGTTCTCGGCGGCGGTGCGGAAGGGGTGCGGCTCGGCCATCGCCCCACTGTAGCTGGGCGGTGGAATACTCATCCGGTGCCGAGCGACCATTTCTACTCGCGGCTATCCCATTCCCTCGGAGCCAAAGGGCTGCGGGCGGTGGGCAAGCTGAACGTGCCCGTCTACCGACTCAGCGGCGGGCGCATCGGCGGCAAGGTGGGCAACGGGCCCGTCTTGCTGCTCACCACCATCGGCCGCAAATCCGGACAGCAGCGGACGGCTCCGGTCCTCTACCTCGCCGACGGGGAGCGCTTCGTCGTCATCAACACCAACGCCGGCAACGAAAAGACGCCGGCCTGGTCGCTCAACCTGCGCGCCAACCCGGAGGCCGAGGTCGAGGTCGGGCGCAGGCGGGTCCCGGTCCGAGCCAGACTCGCCGAGGGCGAGGAGCGGGCCGACCTCTGGCGCCGCCACATGGAGCAGTACGAAGGCTGGGACTTCTACGAGTCCCACCTCGACCGCGAGGTCGGCGTCTTCGTGCTGGAGCCCCGCGCGTAGCGCGCTTTAGCTGGCTTCGCGGAGCATCTGCGCCTCCGGGAGGCGCTTCAGTTTCTTCAGCGTGTTGTTCTCGATCTGGCGGATCCGCTCGCGGGTGACGCCGAAGGTGCGGCCGACTTCCTCCAGGGTGAGCGGCTCGGCGCCGGAGAGGCCGTAGCGAAGTTCGATCACCCGGCGCTCGCGGTCGGGCAGCGCCGCCAGCGCCCTCTGCACGCCCTCCTTCTGGAGGTGCTCGCTGGCTTCCTCGAAGGGCTCCAGGACCGCATCGTCGGCGACGAAGTCGCCGAGCTCGGATTCGTCCTCGTCGCCGACCGGTTTCTCCAGCGAGACCGGCAGCTGGGCGACGCGGAGGATGTCGCGGACGTCTGAGACCGGCCAGCGCAGCTCCTCGGCGATCTCCGCCGGCTCGGGCTCGCGCCCCAGTTTCTGCACCAGCTGGCGTTCGACGTGGGCGACCCGGTTCAGCTTCTCGACCATGTGCACGGGGATGCGGATCGTCCGCGCCTTGTCGGCGATCGCCCGCGTCACCGCCTGGCGGATCCACCAGGTCGCGTAGGTCGAGAACTTGTAGCCGCGGCGGTAGTCGAACTTCTCCACCGCCCGGATCAACCCCAGCGAGCCCTCCTGGATCAGGTCGAGGAAGCTGAGCCCGCGCCCCAGATAGCCTTTCGCGATCGAGACGACGAGGCGCAGGTTGGCCTCGACCATCTGCCGCTTGGCGAGCATGTCGCCGCGCTCGATCCGTTTCGCAAGTTCGACCTCCTGCTGCGCGGTCAGCAGGTCGACCTGGCCGATCGCCCGCAGATAGAGGCGCAGCGAGTCGAGGCTCGGCTCGACGGTGAGGTCGAGCTCTTCTTTCTTCGCCGCGCCGGCGGCCTCGCCGCTGCGCTGCGCTTTGTAAGCGCTGACGCCGTCCTCGGCGATGACGTCGATCCCGTGCTCGACCAGGTGGGCGTGGAGCTGGGTCACCTGCTCCTTGGTGATCTCCACCTCCTCGAGTGTCGAGGTGATCTGCTCGAAGGTCAGGTAGCCGCGCTCGCGGCCCTGGGCGATCAGGCCCTGTAGCTCCTCGATCTCGCCGATCGGGCTCGCCTCTACCTCGCGATCGACCACGTCAGCCGTGGAATCCAACGGTTCGATGCTCACTTCGTCGCCGCTTCCTCTCCCCATCTCCCGCTGGCCGGCCCCAACGCTCCGACCGCGCCGGATTATAGGCGGAAAAAACTCAGCAACGCCCGAAGAGCCCGGTTGCTTACTATTCGTTAGCCGATGGCCAGCCAGCCGACCGCCACCCCAGCCGTACCCGACGTCCAGGCCGGCGTTCCCGCCACCCAGGTGGGACTCTCGCGGGTCGGGGTCACCGGGGTCGAGAAGGTGATCCGGGTCAAGGCCGACGGTGTCGAGAACCTCTTCTACGCGGGCTTCGAGTGCTTCGTCGACCTCAACCCGCAGCAGGCCGGGGTCCACATGTCCCGCTTCGAGGAGATCGTCGGCGAGGCGATCGACGAGGTTGTCCTCGGCGAGGCCTTCAAAGCCGAGGTGCTGGCCGCCCACGTCGCCGAGAAGGTGCGCGAGCGGCAGGGCGGCGAGCGGGCCGAGGTCTCGATCACGGCCCGCTACCCGGAGACGGTGAAGACGCCGGAAACCGGCAAGAGCACCCAGGAGATCTACGTCCTCTACGGCACCGCCGTCGCCTCGGCGCGCGGCACCCGCACGCTGACGGGGGTCGAGGCCCAGGGGATGACCGCCTGCCCCTGCGCCCAGGAAGCGGTCGCCGCCCTGGCCCGCGACCGGCTCGCGGAGGACGGCTTCGGCGCCGACGAGGTCGAGAGGATCCTCGAACTCGTCCCGGTCGCCACCCACAACCAGCGCGGCATCGGCACCCTCTGGGTCGGCTGCCCCGAGGGCGGCCCGGCCTGGATCGAGGCGCCGGAGCTGCTGCGGATCGTCGAGAGCTCGATGAGCTCGGAGATCTACGAGCTGATGAAGCGCACCGACGAGCGGTCCGTCGTCGTCAAGGCGCACGAACACCCCCGCTTCGTCGAGGACTGCGTGCGCGAGATGCTGCGCCAGGTGGTCGAGGGCTACACCGACCTGCCCGAGCAGACCTTCGTCATGGCCCGTCAGGAGAACCTGGAGACGATCCACCGCCACAACGTTGTCGCCGAGCGCTACGGCACCCTCGGCGATCTGCGGGCGGAGCTGGCGAGCGGCGAGCACGGGACGCATCATCTGACGATGCGCGAGTGGCTCGAGGCGCCTACGTCTTAGGTCTTCGGTTGGAGGGGGCAGGGTGCCCCTGCTGGGAGCACCTCCGCCGCGTGGATCGCCCCAAGCTGTCGCCCGAAGGTCACCGGCGCGGCTCCATGCTGAGTACCCAGCAGGGGCACCCCACCCCCTCCCCCAACACAAAATCTCGGGACGGCCGAAGTCACGAGAGCTTTTTCAAGCTTCTGAACCCTGAGGCGTCTTCCAGAGCTCGCTTGTCGGGAGGGCGTCGGTGGGGGGTCCCTGGGTACTCAGCATGGAGCCGCGCCGATCAGGACTGGGGCGACAGCTATCGGCGATCCACGCGGCGGAGGTGCTCCCAGGGACCCCCCACCGACGCCCTCCCTACGAAGCCCTCTTCAACTTCGCCTCAGCCCGTTCGCGCTCCAGCTCCTCGATCCGCTTGCGCAGCCCGAAGAAGTAATCGGCGCCGCTGATCACGGTCACCGCGAGCGCTACGTAGACGAGAACGTCGACGCCCACGGGCGCCGGGTTGGTGGCGATGAGGGCGAAGATGGCGGCGATCTGGAGGACCGTCTTCAGCTTGCCGAGCCAGCTGGCGGCGATGACGATGCCGCGCTCGGCGGCGATCGTGCGCAGGATCGTGACCGCGACCTCGCGGGCGATGATCACCATCGCCACCCAGGCTTCGAGCCGGTCGAGGGAGACGAGGGAGATCAGGGCGCCGGTGATCAGCAGCTTGTCGGCGAGCGGGTCCATCAGCTTGCCGAAGGTGGTGATCGAGCCGCGGGAGCGGGCGAAGTAGCCGTCGAGGCCGTCGGTCGCGGCGGCGAGGGCGAAGACGGCGGCCGCGAGGGTGTCGCCGTTGGGGGTCTCGCCGAGCAGGGCGACGACCACCACCGGCACCGCGAGGATGCGGAGGAGCGTTAGGGCATTAGGCAGATTGAGCGGGAACATCGGCGGCGTCCTTCTTGGCGAAGTACTCCTCGCCCTCGATGCTGACCTTCGGCAGCCAGCGATCGATCCAGCTTGGCAGCCACCAGGCGCGCTTGCCGAGCAGGACCATCACCGCCGGCACCAGCAGGCAGCGGACCAGGGTCGAGTCGATCGCGATCGCCACCGCGAGGCCGACGCCGAACTCCTTCACCACCGGGTTGCCGCTGAGCACGAAGCTGGTGAAGACGCAGACCATGATCGCCGCCGCGGAGGTGATCACCCGGCCGGTGTTGGTCAGCCCTTCGACCACCGCCCGGCGCTCGTCGCCGTACTCCTCGAAGTGCTCGCGCATCTGCGTCAGCAGGAAGACCTCGTAGTCCATCGAGAGGCCGAAGAGGATCGCGAACATCAGCAGCGGCACGAAGCTGACGATCGGGATCGGGTGGTCGAGGCCGATCAGCGAGGAGCCCCAGCCGAGCTGGAAGACGGCGGTGACGACGCCGTAGGCGGCGGCGACCGAGAGCAGATTCATCGCCGCCGCCTTGACCGGAACCAGCAGCGAGCGGAAGGCGACGAGCAGGACGATGAAGCTGAGGCCGACGACGATCGCGATCATCAGCGGCAGCTTGTCGCTGATCTGGTTGGCGAGGTCGATGTAGCCGGCGGTCTGGCCGCCGACGTAGGAGCTGGCCGCGGTTCCCTGCAGCGCTCCGGGGATCGCTTCTTCGCGTAGGTCTTCGACCAGGTCGACGGTCTCGTCCGCCCAGGGCTCGGATTTCGAGATCACGGTGAAGACCGCCGCCGTGCCCGCCTTGTCGAGGGTCGGTTCGGTGACGGCGGCGACGTCGGGAGCCCCGCCGACGGCCTTCTCCAGCTGCGGCAGCACCTGCTTGGCTTCCTGGGGCGACTCGAATTCCGAGGCGATCAGCAGGGGGCCGTTGACGCCCGGCCCGAAGCCCTTGTTGAGCGCGTCGTAGGCCTGGCGCGAGGTCGTTTCCTTGGGCAGGGCGCTGATGTCGTTCTGGCCGAGCTGCAGCTGGAAGATCGGCAGCGCCAGGACGATCAAGATCGCCAGGGCGACGACGGTCGCGGTCCAGGGCCGCTCGCTGACCCATTCCGCCCAGCGCCGCCAGCCGTGTGGCTCCTTGTCGTCGGGGTGGGTCTTGCCGAGCTTGACCCGCAGCGAGTTGATGTGCGGGCCCAGCGCGCCGAGCATCGCCGGCAGCAGCGTCGTCGCCGCGCAGACCGCGACCACCACCGCGACGGCGGCGGTGAAGCCGAGGGTGGAGACCAGCGGGATGCCGGCGAAGGCGAGCGAGCAGAGCGCGATCACAACCGTGAAGCCGGCGAAGACGACGGCGCCGCCGGCGGTCGCCGTCGCCCGCGCGATCGACTCGCGCAGCTCCATCCCGTCGGCCAGCTGCAGTTTGTGCCGGGTGACGATGAACAGCGCGTAGTCGATGCCGACGCCGAGGCCGATCATCGTCGCCAGCGTCGAGGCGACCCCCGGCACCTCGAGCACGTGCTCCAGCAGGCGGATGATCGAGAGCGCGCAGGCGAGGCCGATCACCGCCGAGACGATCGGCAGCATCATCGCCGTCGCGGTGCCGAAGGCGAAGAGGAGGATGATCACCGCCGCCGCCAGGCCGATCGCCTCGCTGGTCTCGGTCGCCGGCTTGGAAAGCTGCTGGCCGACGTAGGAGCCGATCGCCGGCTCCAGCCCGGCCCTGCGGGCCGGCGCCGCCGCGTCGAGGATCCGTTCGGCTTCTTCTTCGTCGATTTCGCCGGGCCCGATCGCGAGGACGACCGGGAAGTAGCCGATCGTCTTGTCCTTGCTGAGGAACGCCGCGCCCTGCGGGCTGAGCGGGCTGACCGCGGAGTTGACGTCTTCCAGCGAGTTCAGCCGCTTCCCGGTTTCCGCCACCGCCGCCGCGTACTTCGCCGCGGTCAGCTTCCCCTGCGGCGCTTCCATGACCAGCGGGTTGCTGCCGTAGGCCTGTTCGGGCAGGTCGTCTTCCAGCAGTTCGGTCGCCTTGGTCGAGTCGGTGCCCGGCAGGGTCAGGTTTTCGCTCGTCTTGCTGCCGGCCGAGTGGCCGATCGCGAGCAGGGCGATCGCGAGCACGATCCAGGCGGCGATCACCGGGTAGTGGTGGCGCGAGGAGAAGCGCCCGATGGCGTAGAGGGGAGCGGTCATGGCTGCATCATCTCTTCCGGGGCGGCCGTTTCGCCGGTCTCGAAGGCCTCGGGGACCAGTTCGGGCGCCGCCGCGCCCAGCGCCCGGCGGATCAGGACCAGCCGCTGCGCCTGGTTGGCCGCCATCGAGGCGACCAGCGGCCGCGGCCAGCCGATCGTCAGCTTGCCGACCGCGCTGAGCTCGGCGTCGATCGTCGCGCTTTCCAGTTCGTAGAGGAAGCGCATCGCATCCTGCGCCGTTTCCAGCGCGCCGGCAGCGACCGTTTCGGCCGGCGGGTCGGCTTCGGCGTCGAGCCCGCGCAGGGTCTTGGTCGTCGCGTCGACGTGTTCCTGTTCCTGGGCGCGGAAGCGTCGGGCGAGGGAGAGCTCGGCCCCACGCAGCGCCGGCAGCGCTTCCCCGTAGGCGTCGACCGCGGCCAGCTGCCGGGCGAGAATCTCGTTCAGCACCTTGACGTCGCCGGCCTTGTCGGTGGCGCCGCCGCCGCTACTGCCGCAGCCGCCGAGGAGGCCGAGGCAGGCGAGCCCGAGGGCGAGGGCGCGGCGCACGGGCCGGCCGCGCATGATTCGGTTCGCTGCCATGAGGTCGGGACGAAGCCTATGAGCAAAGACCGCGCCGGGGCGCTGGACGCGCTCGCCGAGGAGATCCACGGCTGCCGCCTCTGCCCGCGGCTGGTCGAGTGGCGCGAGGAGCAGGCGGCGAACCCGCCGCGCCGCTACCGCGGCCAGGAGTACTGGGCTCGCCCGGTCTCGGGCTTCGGCGACCCCGAGGCCCGGGTCGGGATCGTCGGCCTGGCGCCGGCGGCGCACGGCGCCAACCGCACCGGCCGGATGTTCACCGGCGACCGCTCCGGCGACTGGCTCTACGCGGCGCTGCACCGGGCCGGCTTCGCCAACCAGCCGAGCTCGGAGTGGCGCGGCGACGGCCTGCAGCTGCGCGACGCCTTCATCACCGCCACGGTGCGCTGCGCGCCGCCTGCCAACAAGCCGACCCCGGGGGAGCGCGACACCTGCCTCCCCTACCTGCGGCGCGAGCTGGAGCTGCTCGACCGGCTCCAGGTCCTGGTCGCGCTCGGCTCCTTCGGCTGGGACGGGTTCCTGCGCGCCGCCCGGGCGCTGGGCGAGGAGGTGCCGCGACCACGGCCGAAGTTCGGCCACGGCGCCGAGGTCGAGGTCGGCCGCTGGCGGCTGATCGGCTGCTACCACCCCAGCCAGCAGAACACCTTCACCGGCAAGCTGACCGTGCCGATGACCGACGCGGTCTTCGCGCGCGCCAGGGCGCTTCTCCTCCCTTAGAAACACTTCAACCGCTTAAACGGTCTCTACTGGGCTGACGGCTACCTGGGGGGAGGGGTTTGTTGCGCAGGCCACGGATCAAGAGGACGACGGAACAGATAGAGACGCCGGAGGGGGACGTCTACCTGCTGCGCCCGAGCGCGGACAACGACATCCGCATCGAGCAGCCCGACGCGGAGGAACGCCGGTTGCTCGCCGCGGTCGACGGGGAGAGCACGCTGGAGGAGCTGCGGGCCGAGTTCGGCGCCGCCGCGGTCGACGACCTGATCGCCCAGCTGGGCGAGCTGGAGGTGGTCGAGGACGCCGCCGACGACGAGCTGCTGCCGGCCGGCGAGCTGGAACGGTTCGATCGCCAGCTGCGCTACTTCAGCGACGTCGGCAGCGGCGGGATCACGGCGTCGCAGTGCCAGGAACGACTGCGCGAGGCGAAGGTGGCGGTGCTCGGGGTCGGCGGCCTCGGCGGCTGGTCCGCCCTGGCGCTCGCCTGCACCGGCGTCGGCGAGATGTGGCTGATCGACGGCGACCGGGTCGAGCTCAGCAACCTCAACCGGCAGATCCAGTACAGCGAGGCCGACATCGGCGAGCTCAAGGTCGAGCGCACGGCGGCGCGGCTCAGCGCCTTCAACTCGGAGATGAAGGTCACCACGGAGGCGCGGCGACTGGAGAGCGAGGCGGACATCGCCGAGTTCATCGCCGGCTCCGACGTCGTCATCGACGCCGCCGACTGGCCCGCCCACGACATCGAGCGCTGGTGCAACGCGGCCTGCTTCGAGGCCGGCATCCCCTACATCACGATGAGCCACTTCCCGCCGATCGCCAGGGTCGGCCCGCTCTACGTCCCCGGCGTGACCGGCTGCTTCGTCTGCCAGGAGATCGGCTACCGACGCGAGTACCCGCTGTTCGACATCGCCGTCGAGCAGCGGCGGGCGAAACCGAGCCCGGCGGCGACGCTGGGGCCGGCCTGCGGCCTGATCGGCGGCCAGGTCGGGATGGAGGTGCTGCACCTGCTGACCGGCCTCAGCAAGCCCTCCACCCAGGGCGTCGCCCACATCTACGACCTGCGGACGATGGACGTCAAACGCGAGCCGGTCGTGCCCGAGCCCGAGTGCCCGATCTGCGGCCAGCTGCCGCATGAGGAGCGAGCGGACGGGTAGGTTCCCCGCATGCGGGTCGCCGCCCCTCTCGCCCTCATCGCCCTTGTCACCCTGCTGCTGTGCGGCTGCGGGGGCTCGGGTGACGGGATCACCAGCTCCGACACCGCGACCTTCGACGGCACCAAGCTGATCCAGGAAAAATGGGAACACAGCTCGGAGTGCGACCGCCTAGCGGGAGCGTCGCGCTGGGGATGCTCGATCGGCTCCTACCGCTGCCAGGCGGTGGTCGTCGACCGCGGCTGGTCAGTCTCCTGTGCCAGGCCTGGCGACTCGGTCGCTTTCATCGTCCCCCGCTGAGCCACGCCCCGCCAGGCGCCGCGAGGGATCGACGAAGAGCACCAGCCACAGGTAGGGAGCGACGTCCGGAGCAAAGTAGGCGACCGGCACCGAGAGCAGGAAGATGGCGGCGATGTAGGTGCTGCGGATCTGGGTTTCGCGGTGGGTGCGGTCGTCGATCCTGGTCAGGCCGCGACGGCGGGCGTCGACGTGCAGCAGCAGCCCGAGCAGAACCACGATCGCCAGGTTGACCGAGTAGAAGACGACGGCCGTCGTCGTTCCCCCGTACTCGCCCAGCAGCTCGCTGCTGAAGGGGATCAGCACGATCGACCCCAGGTAGACGAGGTTGAGCGTGATCAGCCGCCCGTCGAAGGCCCTGACTTCGGAGAAGAAGCGGTGGTGGACGAGCCAGAACCGCCCGATCACCGCGAAGCTGATCGCGTAGGCGAAGAAGAGGTCGCGCTGGCCCCAGAGCGCGTCGTCGATCTGCCCCTCGGTCAAGTGCTTGTCGATCCCCAGGTTGAGGACGAGCAGGGTGATCGCGATCGCGAAGACGCCGTCGCTGAAGGCGACGATCCGCCCGAACTCGATCTCGTTCTCGTTCCGCCGCTTCGCGGCGCGCCCAGCGGCCATGCCGCGGATCATCCCCGGCGGCCGCGACGGAACCGAGCGGCGATCCCTCCTAGAATGCCCCGAGCGCGCCGGCGTAGCTCAGTTGGTAGAGCACTTCATTCGTAATGAAGGGGTCCCCGGTTCAAGTCCGGGCGTCGGCTCTTCTCGGCGCGCCGCGCTTCAATTGTCGGGTGGAGATTGTCCTTGCGATCGTCCTCGGGCTCGGCATCGGCGCCGTCGTTGGCATGGTCGGGGGCGGCGGGGCGATCCTGGCGCTGCCGGTCTTCGTCTACCTGCTCGGCCAGGGCGTCAGCTCCGCCTCCACCGCTTCACTGATCGTCGTCACCCTGGGCGCCTCCGTCGGGGCCGGGGCCCAGGCCCGCCACGGCCAGGTCTGCTGGCGGGTCGCGGGGACCTTTGCGATTCCTGCCGCCATCGGCGCCTACCTGGGCACGATCGCCAACGCGTGGGCGAGCCCGAAAGCCCTGATCATCGCCTTCATCCCGGTGATGCTGGCCGCCGCCGCCCTGACCTACTTCCGCGCCGGACGGGGCGGGGAGGACAGGGAGGACCCCTCGCCCTGCCCTCCGCCCGACGTGCCCCGATCCGGCGGCAGCGGCCTGGCGATCGGTGCGATGACCGGGTTCTTCGGCGTCGGCGGCGGCTTCCTCATCGTCCCAGTGCTGACCTCACTGCTCGGGCTGTCGGTGAGGCGGGCGATCGCGACCTCGCTGGCGGTGATCGGCCTGACCGGCCTGGTGGCCCTCGGCGTCCACCTCGCCCGAGGAGCCGAACCGGACTGGCCGCTGACGATCGCCCTCGGCGGCGCCACGGCGATCGGCGCTCTGGCGGGCAGCGGCATCGGGACCCGGCTCTCGCAGACGACGCTGGCGCGGGCCTTCGCCGTGGTCGTGGCGCTCCTCGCCCTCATGCTGCTGATCGACGTCACCGCCCTCGGCGGTCCGCCGACGGGTTAGGTGCGGAGCCGCCCTACTTCTTCTTCTGGCGCCGTTCCAGGACTTCGCCGAAGGCTTTTTCGATTTCGGTCGTCAGGGTGAGGCGGAAGGTGGCGTTGAGGGCGTCGAAGGCAAGCGGGCGGAGGCGGCCGATCGCGGCGATCAGCTCCTCCCAGCCCTCCTCCGGGCGGCCGGCCTCGTCGAAGGGCTTCCAGAGTTCGTCGACGAAGAGGTTGACGAAGGTGCGGGCCGAGGCCTGGGAGTTGCGCTCCAGCTTCTCGATCGCGGCGAGGGCGGCGGCCAGCCCGATCCCCATGCCGAGGACTTCCTCGGCGGCGCGGAGCAGGGCCGGGCTCGGGGCTTCGAAGCGCTCCTCGCCCAGGTCGACGAGGAGGCCCAGCTTCTGGGCTTTGTCCAGCAGCTTGTCGTCGTCGGCGCCGAACTTCTCGACCAGCTCCTCGCGGCTGTAGACCTCGGGCGCCTCGGTCGCGAAGGGGGCGGTGACGGCCTGGCGCAGGCCGACGAAGCGGTCGGCGTCGGCGCCGTGCTCGCCGATCAGGCGGGAGATCGCGCTCAGCTTGAAGCCCTCCGACTGCATCTCCTGGATCAGCCGCAGGCGGGCGACGTGTTCGGGGCCGTAGTAGCCGACCCGGGCGCGGACCTCGGGCGGCGGCAGCAGGCCGCGGGACTGGTGGTTGCGGATGTTGCGCACCGACATCCCGGTCTCGTAGGCGAGCTGCTCGACGGTGAGGCTCGCCTCCGGCGCGGCGGAATCGGCGGTGGCATCCGGATTCTTCGCCATGTGACGATTCTACATTCTGAATGTAACCTCGTTTGAGGTAACGTTTATGAGGGAACAAGCTTTTGGCAACCCACCTCTTGCAACCCACTCAAAGGGACTTCCATGAACTTCGACTTCGCAGCCCTCCTCGCCGCAGCCGCCCCGCCCGCGGGTGGCGCCGAGATTGGCCAGATCGTGATCGCGACCACGGCGGCGACGATCGTCACCCCCGCCCTCCTCTACCTCGGCCTCGGCCATCGCAGCGGCCGGGTCAAGATTCTCCAGCGCCTCGCCGACCACAGCGAGCGCACCTCCGGCATGCCCGGCTGGGTCGCCTTCCCCTCCGGGATCGCGACCCTCTCGCTGCTGACCGCCGTCTTCGGCATGTACTGGGACATCTCGATCCACATCGACAACGGCCGCGACGCCGGCCCGCTCGCCAACCCGGCCCACTACTTCATCCTCGCCGGCCTCTTCGGCATCTTCAGCGCCGGCTTCTTCGCGATGGTCCTGCCGAAGGAGAAGCCGAGCACGGTTGCGATCCGGATCGGCCGCGATTGGTGGGCGCCGCTCGGCGGCGTCCTGATCTGCGCCTGCGGCGCCTTCTCGCTGATCGGCTTCCCGCTCGACGACATCTGGCACCGCCTCTTCGGCCAGGACGTGACGCTCTGGGGGCCGACCCACCTGATGCTGATCGGCGGCGCGGCGATGACCCTGGTCGGGATCGCGGTGCTGGCGGTCGAGGGGATGCGCGCCAACGCCAACGCTGAGAATCCCCTCGTCGAGCTCGCCCACACCCGGCTGGCCCGCGCCGTCGCCCTCACCGGCGGCCTGATGCTCGGCCTCTCCACCTTCCAGGCCGAGTTCGACTTCGGCGTCCCCCAGTTCCAGCTGATCTTCCAGCCGCTGATGCTGATGGTCGCCGCCGGCGTCGGCCTCGTCCTCGCCCGCGTCTACGCCGGGCCTGGCGCCGCCCTCGGCGCCGCCGGCTTCTTCATCCTCCTGCGCGGCATCCTGGCGCTCGCCGTCGGCCCGGTCCTCGGGCAAACGACCCCGCACTTCCCGCTCTACCTCGCCGAGGCGGCGGTGGTCGAGGCGGTCGCGCTCTTCGTCTCGACCCAGAAGCCGTTGCGCTTCGGGCTCGTCTCCGGGATCGGGATCGGGACCATCGGCCTCGCCGCCGAGTGGGCCTGGTCTCACCTCTGGATGCCGCTCCCCTGGCCCGATGCCGCCTTCCCCGAAGCGGCGATCGTCGGCCTCGCCGGAGCGATCGCCGGCGCCACGATCGGCGCCTGGATCGGCACCCACCTCGCCGCCGAGCCGGTCGAGCGCTCGCCGCAGCTGCGCCGGGCGGCGCTCTGCAGCGCCGCGGTGCTGGCCGCGCTCGTCGCCTACGGCCTCTACACCCCGGCCCAGGGCGGCGTCAGCGCCCGGGTCGCGCTGCACGACGTCAGGAGCGGCCCCGATCGCGAAGTCGAAGCGACGGTGCGAATGAACCCGCCCGACGCGGCCGCCGACGCGGAGTGGTTCGACGTCACCGCCTGGCAGGGCGGCGGCCTGGTCGTGGCCCCGCTGCAGCGGACCGCGCCCGGCGTCTATCGGACGACCGAGCCGATTCCGGTGCACGGCAACTGGAAGGCGATGATCCGCCTCCACGACGAGAGCTCGCTGACGGCGCTGCCGATCTACCTGCCCCGCGACGAGGCGATCCCGGTCGGCGAAACCCCCGCCCCGGCCCGGTTCACCCGCAGCTTCGGCGACGAGCACCAGCTGCTGCAGCGGGAGTCGAAGGGCGGCCACCCGCTGCTGACCGTGGTCGCCTACTCCACGGTGGCCGCGATCGCCCTCTCGCTGCTGGTGCTCCTCGCCTGGGCCCTGCACCGCCTGGCCGTCGACGGGAAAAGCTCCCCGCGAAGGCGGCGGCTGCGGTTGCGCAACCTCGGCTTCCAGCACGGCGGCGGCAGGTGAACCTGCCGCTCGCCCATCACAACGCCATCGTGGCGCTGCCGGTCTTCGCCCCGGCCCTAATCGTGATCCTCGTCCTCCTCGTCCACCGCCTCCGCGAGGGACGGCACTGGGACGAGGAGGAAACCGACACCAGCAACTGACCGCCGAGACCGTAAAAAGGCGTCGTCAAGACGTCTTTTTGCGGTCTCGGCGGATCGAAGCCTCGATGGCGTCGGCGTAGGGGCCGTGGAGGGTTGAGCGCGGGGTGCGGATGGTGACGCCGTAGGCCTCTCGCATCGCTTGCCTGAGGACGCGCTTGAAGGTGGGGCCGTGCCAGGCGTGGGCTTCCTTGGCGCGGCCGACGTGGAGGTGGACCAGCTCGTGCAGGAGGGTCTCTAGGACGTCGCCGGGCCGGATCCCGGGATAGGCCGTGACCGAGAGGCGGAACTCGCTGGGAACCGCGAAGCCGAGCCGGTTGGGCCTGCGGCTGGCGCGTCGGACCTTCAGTTGCGGCCGGCGTTCGGCCAGCGGGCCGTCGGCAAAGGCCGGCAGCGCCCGTAGGCGCTCCAGCTCGGCGTCCAGCGCGACGCCGGCGACGAGGTAGTAAGAGCGGGGCCGGGGACGCGCGGGGGCCGGTGCCGCGACCCGGCGCCGCCTCAGCTTTGGCACCGCGGGCACCAGTAGGTGGTCCGGTTGGCGTCGCCCTGGCCGCGCGAGGAGACCGGTCCGCGACAGGAGGGGCAGACGCTCTGGCGGCGTTTGTAGATCCGGAACTGGTGGCGGTCGCCGCGCTCGACCGCGCTCAGCATCTGCTCGCGGGCCGCGAGCAGGACCGCCCGCAGCTCCTCGTCGCTGAGATCGCCGACCGGCCGCCAGGGGTCGACGCGGGCGGCGAAGCAGGCCTCGCTCTTGAAGATGTTGCCGATGCCGGCGACCAGGTGCTGGTCGAGCAGGGCGTCGCCGAGCCCGCGGGTCGGGTCGGCGCGCAGCGCCGGGATCACGGCGCCGGGGTCGAACTCGGCGGCGAGGATGTCGGGACCGAGCCGGGTCAGCTGCGGGTTGCGCCGCAGCCGCGCGGTCGGGCCAACCTGGAGGGTCGGCCCGCCGAACTGGACCGCCTCCCAGCCGCCGCCGGAGAGGACCGCCCAGGCCGAGCTCCGCGGCCGCCGCCAGCGGGCGCGGGGGTGGTAGAAATGCCAGCCGCCGCTCATCCCCAGGTGGCTGTGCAAGGAGACCTCGCCGAAGCCGAGCACCAGGTGCTTACCGTGCGCCCAGACGTCCTCGAGCGTGTGGCCGCTCAGCCGCTCGATCCGGGCCGCCTTGCCGCGCGGGTTCGGAGCCACGGCGGTCACCTCCTCCCCCAGCAGTGTCGCCTCGAAGCGGCGCGCCAGCCGCAGGATCGTGTCGCCCTCTGCCATGCCGCAATCATCGCGAAATGCCCCGCTCGCCCGAACTGCATCAACTTCTACACCCAGCAGAAGTAGAAGTTGATGCAGTTCGCCGCAGGTGGGTAAGGATGGGGGCATGTTCCGGCGCGAGAAGATCGATCCGAAGGCGCGCCAGGTCGCGCTCGGGATCGGTGCCAGCCGGCTGGCGATGGGGATCGGGATCTTCTTCGCGACCCAGCCGGCGCTGCGGGCGCTGCGCTTCGGCCCCACCGACGCCTCCGGTGAAGCCGTCGCCAAACTCGGCGGCGGCCGCGATATCGCGATCGGGGCGCTGACGCTGGCCGCCCGCGACGACCGTGAGGCGCTGCGGAGCGCGCTGCTCCTCTCCAGCGCCTGCGACCTCGCCGACGCGGTCGCGCTCGGCGTCTCGGCCCGGCGCCCGGAGACCCGGGCGGCCGGGATCGGCGGCGTCCTCTCCGGCGGCGCCGCAGCGCTCGCCGGCCTCTGGGCCGTCCGCCGCCTCTAGGGCGCCGCGCCGTTGCTCCCGGCCGGGGCGTCGGTCTGGAACTCGTGCGACTCGATCACCCGGTCGATCAGGCCGTACTCGACCGCCTGCTTCGGCTGGAAGAATTTGTCGCGTTCCATGTCGGTGTGGATCTGCTCCGCCGACTGGCCGGTGTGCTTAACGTAGATCTGGTCGAGCCGCTCGCGCAGGGCGAGGATCTCTTTGGCGTGGATCTCGATGTCGCTCGACTGGCCTTCGAAGCCGCCGC
Organism: Solirubrobacterales bacterium; assembly: GCA_035634815.1. Lineage (GTDB taxonomy): Bacteria > Actinomycetota > Thermoleophilia > Solirubrobacterales > 70-9 > VAYN01. The sequence goes on from DASQCF010000040.1 coordinate 34,732, forward strand.
TCGGCTGGTGGATGAGGATGCGGCTGTTGGGGAGCGCCATCCGTTTGCCGGCGGCGCCGCCGGTGAGGATCAGCGACCCGGCCGACATCGCGATCCCGTAACAGATCGTCTGCACGTCGGGCTTGATGAACTGCATCGTGTCGTAGATCGCCAGGCCGGCGTAGGCGGAGCCGCCGGGGGAGTTGATGTAGAGGCTGACGTCCTTCTCGGGGTCGTCGGACTCCAGGTGCAGCAGCTGGGCGATGATCAGGTTGGCGAGGTCCTCGGTCACCGGCTCGCCGAGGAAGATGATCCGCTGCGCGAGCAGGCGGCTGTAGATGTCGAATGAGCGCTCGCCGCGAGCGGTCTGCTCGACGACCATCGGTACCAGTGGCATAGGGCCCCTCTCCTAGTTGGCGTCTGGGCTGTACTTATAGCCAACGCCGCGCACGGTCAGCACCAGTTCGGGCTTCTGCGGGTCCCGCTCGACCTTCTGGCGCAGGTTGGAGATGTGCACGTCGCAGGCTCGCTCGTCGCCGTCGAACTCGGTCTGCCAGAGCTCCTCCATGATCTGAGCGCGGGAGAAAACCTCCCCCGGGCGGGCGACGAGCAGCCGCAGCAGCTGGAACTCCGAGCGGGTCAGGTTGACCGGCACGCCGCGGACCGTGGCGACGTGGCGGACGAGGTCGATCGAGACCGGGCCGGACTCGATTTTCACCGCCTGGGAGAGCGGTGCCCGGTCGAGTTCGCGCCGCCGCAGCTGGGCGCGGACGCGGCCCAGCAGCTCGCGCACCGAGAACGGCTTGGTGACGTAGTCGTCGGCGCCGACCTCCAGCCCGACGACCTTGTCGACCTCGGCGTCTTTGGCGGTGAGGACGATGATCGGGACGGCGCTGCGGGAACGCACGTCGCGGCAGATGTCGAGCCCGCTGGGGCCCGGCATCATGATGTCGAGGATCAGCAGGTCGAAGGGGACGCCGTTGCCGAGCAGCTGGGCGGCCTCGTCGCCATCGGCCGCCGGGGTGACCTCGAAGCCCTCCTGCGCGAGCGCGTAGCCGACCGAGTCGCGGACCGACGGCTCGTCGTCGGCGATCAGGATCCGGCCGCTGCTCATGCCACGGGAGTGGGGCTAGGTTGCGCGATCGGGAGGCGCACCCAGAAGGTGCTCCCCTCCCCCTCCACCGACTCGGCGCCGATGCGGCCGCCCATCACGTCGACCATCCGCCGCGCGATCGCCAGGCCGAGGCCGAAGCCCTCCTGCTTGCGCGACTCGGAGCGACGGTAGAAGCGCTCGAAGACGCGCTCCAGCTCCGCCGCGGGAATGCCGGTTCCAGTGTCGATGACCTCCAAGATGACTTCGCCCTCGCTGTCGTGGCGGCCGCGTACGGTAACGGTGCCGGGGGGTGGCGTGTTCTTGAAGGCGTTGGTGAGCAGGCCGATCATCACCTGCCGCAGCAAGGTCGGGTCGCCGGTGGCGGCCAGTTCGTTCTCGACGTCGACCACCAGCTCGACGTGCGGCGGCGCGTCGCAGGCGGCGGCGACGTCCTTGATCGCCAGCGGCACGTCGACGATCTCGCTCTCCGGCGCGCCGCGGGACTCGACCCGGGCCAGGGTCAGCAGCGACTGGGTCAGGCGGTTCATCCGCTCGGCGTCTTCGCCCAGTCGTTTGAGGAAGTGGTCGCGGTCGTGGGGGTCGTTCTTGGCGCCGCTCTGCAGGACCTCGATCGCCCCGGAGATGCCGGCCAGCGGGTTGCGCAGCTCGTGGGCGGCGTTGGAGACGAAGTCGGCTTCAGCCAGCTCCTGGCGCAGCTCGTCGGTGCGGTCGCGGAGCACGGCGAGGACGGCGCGCTCGTCGGGCAGCGAGCGGGCGGTCATCGCGTAGGCGCGGTCACCGATCCGCAGCGCCGGGTGGGCCGCGAAGCCGACCTCGGCGGCGCGGTGGAGCTGCGGCAGGACGACCTCGGGCGGCTGCCCGGACTCGTCGAGCAGGCGCGAGGCGGCGCTGTTGGAGAAGCGCACCGGGCCTTCGTAGTCGACGACCATGACCACGTCGGTGAGGCCGTCGAAGATCGCCGCCAGCTTGTTGCGGTCGGCGGTCATCACCCCGAAGCTCTCCTTCAGCGAGGCGCGCATCGAGTCCAGGGCGCGGGCGAGGTCGCCGATCTCGTCGGGGCCGGAGGTGTTGAGCGGGTGGTCGAACGAACCTCCCGCCATTTCCTCGGCGGCGCGGGCGAGGCCGACGACGCGGTGGGAGATCGCGACCGCGATCAGGAAGCCGGCGAGAACGCCGACGGTGACCGCGGCGATCAGCGCCTGCGGCTTGTCGCCGAAGAGGTAGACCGCCGCGGCGGTGATCAGGCTGACCGCCGCGAAGGCGCCGGTGAGCCAGAGGCGCATCCCGATTCGCATGAAGATTTACTAACACAATCCTTCCCTCGGGGCGGCGGCCGGGGTAGATCCGTGCCCGCATGGGAGAATCGGAAACGTGCGGACCCTGGTCTTCATCCCCGCCTGGAACGAGGAAGCCTCGATCGCCGAGGTGATCGGCGACGTGCGCAAGGCGATGCCCGAGGCCGACCTGCTGGTCGTCGACGACGGCTCCGGGGACGCCACCGCCGAGCGGGCGCGGGAGGCGGGCGCGCTGGTCGCCTCGCTGCCCTTCAACCAGGGCCTCGGCGCGGCGCTGCAGACCGGCTACCTCTACGCGCTGCGCAACGGCTACGACGCCTGCGCCCACCTCGACGCCGACGGCCAGCACCCGGCCGAGGAGGTCGCCCGCCTGCTCGCCGAGGTGACCGGCGACCGCGCCGACCTGGTGATCGGCTCCCGCTACCACGCCGGCGCCGTCGCGGCCAGCGGCGACTACCGGGCGAGCTTCTCGCGGCGGATCGGGATCAGCGTCTTCCGCTTCTTCCTCACCCTGGCGACCCGGCAGCGGTTCACCGACACGACCAGCGGCATGCGCGCCGCCAACCGCCGGGTGATGGCGCTCTTCAGCCAGCACTACTCGCCCGACTTCGCCGAGATCGAGTCGCTGCAGCTGGCGGTGCGGGAAGGGCTGCGGGTCGAGGAGCTGCCGGTGCGGATGCTGGAGCGGGCGGGCGGCAGCTCCTTCCTGACCCCGGTGCGCTCGGCCTTCTTCATCTTCAAGGGGCTCGTCGTCCTGCTGGTCGGCCAGTTCCGGCCGCGCCAAGCGGAGGCGGAGCGATGAGCGCCCTGCCGCTGGCGGCCGGAGAAGCGCAGGTCCACCTCACCTCGCAGACGCGGATCGTCGCCGCGGTGATCGCGGTCTTCTTCATGCTCCTGATCCTCGACCTGATCCGCCGCGACCGGCTGCAGGAGCGCTACAGCGTGATCTGGTTCGTCGCCGGGCTGGGGATGCTCGCCGGGGCTGCGTTCCCGGGCCTGCTGGAGCTGGTCGCCAACGCGATGGGGGTGCGCAACACCAACGTCGCCCTCTTCTCGATCGTCCTCCTGCTGCTGCTCGGGCTGGCGCTCAACTTCAGCGTGATCATGTCCCGGCAGGCGGCGCAGATAACCCGGCTGGCGCAGGAGCGGGCGATCGAAAAAGCGCTGGCCGAAAAGCAGGGCGGCTCGACGCGAAACGGCGGCTCAGCCGGCGAGCAGGGTCTCGAGGCGGAAGAACAGCGCTTCGAGGGCTAGCTCCTCGCTGACGTTGAGTTCGAGGCCGCGGCGGGTCTCCTGGACGAGCTCGGCGCCGCGGCGGGGCGCGGCCGGGTCGAGCCCCGCGGCCTGGGAGCGCAGCAGCTCCAGGCGGTCGCGGTTGAAGACGACCTCCTCGGCGCCGGCGGCGACCGCAGCGAGGTCACGCAGCCAGGCGGCGCAGAGCTCGAAGCCGAGCTCGAGGATCTCGGTGCGGCGGCGGCGACCGGCGCGTTTGGCGCCGTCGGCGATCTCTTTGGCGCTGCGTTTAATCCCCGCCTTCGCTTCCTCTTCGAGCGCCTCGCGGACCGCGGCTTCGACGTCGGCGCCGGCGGCCTGGGCGTCGTCGAGCAGCGCTTTCCAAGGGCTGCTCGCGCATTTCCCATCGAGGGCGGCGGCAAGGCAGCGCTCGGCCTCGGCCCGCAGCTCGCGCCCCCGCCCGCTCAGCAGCAGCTTCGCCCGCTCGACGTCGCCGGCGGCCAGCCGCGCCGCGGCGGCGATCTCCTCGGGCCGACGGGACGATTCCCCTCCATATGGGGGTACTTTCGTCCCGTCGGCGAGTTCACGTTCGACGATCTCGGCGGGCAGCGGCGCGAACTCGATCGTCTGGCAGCGCGAGGCGACGGTCTCCAGCAGCCCCTCGTTCTCGGAGCTGAGCAGGATCAGGTGAACGTAGGAGGGCGGCTCCTCGAGCGTCTTCAGCAGCGCGTTCTGGCTCTCGTCGCGCATCGCCTCGGCGGCCTCGACGACGAAGACCCGCCTGCCGCCTTCGAAGGGCTTGTAGGCGGCGGCGCGGATCACCCGCTCGCGCACCTCCTCGACCATGTGCTGGGCGCCGGTCGGCGCCAGCCAGACGAAGTCGGGGTGCGGCGAGGGGTCGAGCAGCGCCCGCCGCCGCGCGTCCTCGGGGTCGGCGGCCGCGGCGGCGAGGATCTCCGCCGCGAAGGAGCGCGCCGCGGCCCGCTTGCCCGAGCCGCGGGGACCGCGGAAGAGGTAGGCGTGGGAGGGATCGGCGAGCGCGGCGCTCAGCGCCACCCGCGCCCGCGCCTGGTGCTCGGTCGCCGCAACCAGCGCATCCGACTTTGACCCCACTCTGGTGTGGTCAATCTCGGCTGCGCTCACGCACCGCCTCCATCACCCGGGCGTGGACCTCCTCGACGCTGCCGGTGGCGTCGACGACGACGACCCGGTCTGAGGCGATGATCGCGATCTCCTCGTAGGCGGTGGCGACCTCCTGCTGCAGCGAGAGGCCCTCCTGCTCGAAGCGATCATCGCCGGCGGCGCGGCCGAGCCCGGTCTCGGGCTCGAGTCGCAACAGCAGGGTGAGATCCGGCCAGAGGCCGTCGGTCGCGGCCTCGCAGAGGCCGATCACCTCGCCGACGCCGAGCCCGCGAGCGGCGCCCTGGTAGGCGACGCTGGAGTCCGAGAAGCGGTCAGCGACGACGTGGTGCCCGGCCTCCAGGGCCGGCCGGATCACCCGCTCGGTCACCTCCGCCCGGGCGGCGAGGAAGAGCATCAGCTCCGCTAGCGGCTCCAAAGAGACGCTCGGGTCGGCGAGCAGCTCGCGGATCCGCTCGGCGGCGTCGGTCCCACCGGGCTCGCGGATCGCCACCGTGCCCTCGCCGAGCGCCTCGACCAGCAGGCGCGCCTGGGTGCTCTTGCCGGAACCGTCTACTCCCTCGAGGGAGATAAACAAGGTCAGCCTTTGGCGCCGGCTTTGGCGCGTTTGCGCCCGCGCGTCGCCGTGTCTGCTTTCGACGCTTTGACCTTCGATTTCTTCGGTGCGGCGTCCTCGTCGCCTTTCGGCGGCGCCTTCTTCTCCATCGCCGCTTTCGCCGCTTTTGCGGCTTCGCGCTCGGCCCGGCGTTTCTTCATCTCCTGCATCGACTCGCAGTCGTCGTTGAGGCAGAGGTTCCAGGGCCGGCCGCGGAAGGGCACGACTTTGAGCCGCGGGGTGCGATCGCAGATCGAGCAGCGCTCCTCCAGCCGGAAGACGTCGCCGCGCTGGGGCAGCGGGAAGGTCTGGTCGCAGGAGTCGGGGTCGTCGAGCACCCAGCCGCTGCAGCCGACGAACCGTTTGCCCGATTTTTTCGCGCGGATGATCCGCAGCATGTTGGGCGAGCCGTCCTCCTTGGTGCGGCCGGCTTCTTCACAGACCTTGCAGGGGCCGAGGATCCGGTCCTCGTCCATCCCTTTCCAGATCACTTTCGCCAGGTCTTCGCGGCTGGAGTCGATTTCGTCCCAGGTCTTGTGCAGGAGCTCGCGGCTCTCGCCGACGACCGCGCCCTTGGTCATCTCGCCGGCGGCGATCCGGTCCATCTCCGCCTCCAGCGTCGCGGTCATCTCCGCCGTCGCCATCGCCGGCACGTAGTTCTTGAAGCCTTCGTAGAGGGCGATCCCGGTCTCGGTCGGGATCGGCGGGTTGTTGTAGACGTAGCCGCGGTCGAAGAGCTTCTGGATGATGTCGGCGCGGGTCGCTTTGGTGCCGAGGCCGCGCTCCTCCATCATCTCGATCAGTTTCGCCTGCGAGATCCGGCCGGGCGGCTGGGTCTCCTTGTCGACGATCCAGGGGTCGCCCTCCAGCTGCAGGGTCTGGCCCTCTTCCAGTTTCGGGATCTCCTCGTCGGCCGAGCGGGCGTAGGTGTAGATCCCCGCGTAGCCGGGGTCGACGACGACCGAGCCGCGGACGAAGTAGGTCTGGTCGCCGGCTTCGATGTCGGCGCGGGTCGACTCGGTGATCATCGGCGGGCTGAAGGTGGCGAGGAAGCGGCGGACGACGAGTTCGTAGACGCGTTTCCGCGGGCCCTCGAGGGCGCCCGGGTGGACCGCCTGGGTCGGGTAGATCGGCGGGTGGTCGGTCGTCTCTTTTTTTCCGCGGGTCGGGGTCAGCTCACCGTCGAGCAGGCCGGAGGCGGCGGAGAACTCCTTGATCCGCACCAGCGAGGAGACCAGCTCGCGGACCGGCAGCGAGGACGGGTAGACCGTGTTGTCGGTGCGCGGGTAGGAGATGAAGCCGTCCATGTAGAGGTCCTCGGCGATCCGCATCGCGCTGGCGGGGGTGATGCCGAGGCGGCTGGAGGCGTCGGTGCTGAAGGCGGTGGTGTTGTAAGGGGTCGGCGGCTTGCGGGTGTTTTTCCGCGCCGTCACTGCTTTCACCGTGCCGGGGTTGGAAGTGCCGGCAAGCGCCGCGTCGGCCTCCGCCTTCTCCCAGAACTTGTCGACGGTGTGGTGGGTCTCAAAGCTGCCGTCGGGGTGCTCGAACTTGGCGAACAACTCCCAGAACGGTTTCGCGACGTGGGCGCGGCGCTCCATCTCGCGCTCAACGATCAGGCCCAGGGTCGGGCTCTGGACGCGGCCGACGGAGAGGAAGTTGGAGCCGAAGCGGCGGCTGGCGAGAGAGACGGCGCGGGTCAGCGTCGCGCCCCAGAGCAGGTCGATGTCCTGGCGCGCTGCGCCGGCGTTGGCCAGCGGGTAGGAGAGCTCGTCGAGCTCTGAGAAAGCGCGGTCGATCTCCTCTTTGGTCAGCGCCGAGTAGCGGGCGCGCTGGATCCGCAGGGTGCCGTCGGCGGTTCCCTCGCGCGAGCCCAGGGCGGGGTTGGAGTCCAGCATCTCCTCCAGGGCCTCCAGCCCGATCAGCTCGCCCTCGCGGTCGAAGTCGGTCGCGATCACCAGCTCGTCGGCCTCTTTGGCCAGTTTTTTGATCGCTTTGACGACGTTTTTGTCCGTCGGTTCCTTGATCAGTTCGGCGTCGATCAGGTCGTGGAGGTCGGTCTTCTGCCAGTTCGAGTAGCCCTCGGGGAAGGCCGGGCCGAGCACGTGGCCCTTGAGGCCGACCGTCATGTGCTCGCTGCCGTCGGCGTCGGTCCAGGAGTAGAAGGGGACTTTGAAAGTTTTGTCCTCGCTGTTGGAACCCTTGCTCAGGGCTTCGGCGATCTTCTTGGCGCTGTTGTTCTTCTCGGTGACGATCAGTCTCATGGGGCGGCGAGGGTAGCAGGGGCGTTCGGCTGCGCAAGCCGGCATCCATTCGTCCGATCTCCCCGCCCGGCCTCCCGGATCTGCTTAGGATCGGCGCCCTATGAGGTGTCTGGTCACCGGCGGCGCCGGCTTCATCGGCTCGAACTTGGTCGACGCGCTGCTCGCGCGCGGCGACGAGGTGACGGTGGTCGACAACCTCTCCACCGGCCGCCTCTCCAACCTCGAACCCGGCCTCGCCGCAGGAGCCGAGCTGGAGGAGATGGACATCCGCGACGGCGAGGCGCTGAGCCGCCTGGCGGCCGAGCGGCGGCCCGAGGCGATCTTCCACCTCGCTGCCCAGATCGACGTCCGCAAGTCCCTCGCCGACCCCTTCTTCGACGCCGGCGTCAACGTCGGCGGCACCGCCAACGTGCTGGAGGCGGCGCGCGCCTCGGAGTGCGGGCGGGTCGTCTCGATCTCCACCGGCGGGGCGATCTACGGCGAGGGCGAGGGCCAGCAGCTGCCGCTGCCCGAGGACGCCCCGATCGCGCCGCTCTCCGCCTACGGCCAGAGCAAGTTCGCCGCCGAGGGCTACCTCTCCCTCTACGAGCGCCTCTACGGACTCTCCGGGGTCTCGCTGCGGCTGGGCAACGTCTACGGGCCGCGCCAGGACCCGCTCGGTGAGGCCGGGGTGATCGCAATCTTCTGCGGCCTGCTGAAGGAGGGTGGCCGGCCGACGGTTTTCGGCGACGGCACCCAGACCCGCGACTACATATATGTGGGCGACGTGGTCTCGGCCGCGCTTGCCGCCGGCGACGCCGACGCGACCGGGCCGATCAACATCGGCACCGGCGTGGAGACCAACGTCTTGGAGCTGATCGAGGCGCTGAAGGGGCTCTCCGGCAAAGAGGGCTTCGAGCCGGAGTTCGCGCCGGAACGCACCGGTGAGGTGCAGGCGATCTCGATCGACGCCGGCCGCGCCGAGCGCGAGCTCGGCTGGCGCGCCGAGATGGATCTGAACGACGGCCTGCGGGTCACCCTCGAATCCATTTAGGCGGTCGGTGGGCGCCGGGGGGTGACCCTCGCCAGACCCTCCCCGCTGTTGTCCGCCGAGGGTCACCCCCCGGCGCCCCCAAATCGCGGATCACTAACCTTCAGGCCGATGCCAGCTCAGGCTTATGCGGGCAAGGAGTGCGTTTGCCAGTACCGCAAAGGGATCTGCGACCAGACCTGCGTGCGGGACATGCTGGAGACCCCCTTCTACATCGCCTGCCTGAAACTGACCGGCCGCAAGTGCCTGGTCGTCGGCGGCGGCGACATCGGCCTGGAGAAGGTCGAGGGGCTGTTGGCCTGCGGCGGCGACGTCGTCCTGGTCGCCCCGGTCGCCCATCCCGAGCTGGAGCGGCTCGCCGCCGAGGGCTCGATCACGTGGGAGAAGCGGGCCTACGGCGGGTCCGCCGACCTGGAGGGCGTCTTCATGGTGATCGCCTGCACCGACGACTCCGAGGTCAACATCGGCATCTTCGACGACGCCGAGCAGCGGGCGATGCTGGTCAACATCGTCGACGTGCCGCCGCTCTGCAACTTCATCCTGCCGGCGATCGTCCGCACCGGGCCGCTGGCGATCGCGATCTCCACCGCGGGCGCCTCACCGGCGCTGGCGAAGCGGATGAAGCGCGAGATCTCCGAGCTCTTCGGCGAGGAGTACGCGCGCCTGGCGGTGATCCTCAACGACGCCCGCGGCTGGGCGAAGGGGACGCTGCCGACCTACCAGGACCGCAAGGAGTTCTTCGAGGGGATCGTCAACGGCGACCCCGACCCGATCGACCTCCTCCGCGAAGGCCAGGAGCAGGCGGTGCTGGCGATCATCGAGTCCGCCAAAGAGCGGGCTATGGCGACGCTCGCCTAGGCGCGTAGGTCCACCAGAGGGCGACTAAAGCGCCTAGCTGGTTCCGCAGGCTGAGCCGCGGATCCGCTCCATCGTCTCCCGCAGCCCTTCGGCTTCGGCGACGGTGAGGTTGGCGGTGAAGGCCGCGGCGAGCTCGCCGCGGACCACCGGGCGCATTTCAGCCAGCAGCTCGACCCCGGCGGGCAGCAGCGTCGCGTAGCTGACGCGGCGATCGGTCTCGCAGAAGGTCCGCTCCAGCAGGCCGGCCTTGATCAGGCGGTCGACGAGCTTGGTCAGGCCGCCGCGGGTGATGACCAGCGCTTCGGCCAGCTCCCCCATCTTCAATCGCTGCTCCGGGGCCCGGTCGAGCGTGGCCAGCACTTCGAACCAGGGGAGCGGCGGCAGCTCGGCGGCGGTCAGCGCCTCCTGCAGGCGCCCCGAGACCGCGGCGTGGGTCTGGGAGATCGCGATCCAGGCCTCGCGGTGCGGATCGACGTCGCTTTTGGGTGGGGGCGGGGCGGTCGCGGTCGCTTCGTTCATGCCGACATCATCCCACAGGATGGTTGATCTGACAATAGTTGACAAGCAAACTTTCTCTGCTACGATTGTTTCCACGTCAAAGGTTTCAGCATCAACCACTAGGGAAAGAAGAGAGCATGAGCGCAGAGACGATCACCCAACAGCAGATACCGGCCGCCACTTGGATCGTGGACCCGGTCCACTCCTCGGTCGGCTTTGCCGTCACCCACAACGGCGTCACCACCTTCCGCAGCGGCTTCGACCGCTACGAGGCGCGCCTCACCGGCGGCGAGCAGCCGCGGCTCGAGGGCACGGTCGAGGTCGAGAGCATCGCGATTGACGAGGAGATGCTGAAGGGCCACCTCCTCTCCCCCGAGTTCTTCGACACCCAGCGCTTCCCGCAGCTGCGCTTCACCTCGACCGAGCTGAGCGTCGGCGAGGACGGCAGCGCCAGGATCGCGGGCGATCTCGAGATCCGCGGCGAGACCCGCAAGGTCGAGGCCGCCGGACGCTTCGCCCATCTCGGCGAGGACGCCCAGGGCAATTCCCGCGTCGGCCTCTCGATCGAGACGACCGTCGACCGGCGGGACTTCGGCCTCGACTGGCAGGCGCAGCTGCCGAGCGGCGGCGAGGTGCTCGAGTACGCGGTGACGATCTCGGTCGAGCTAGAGCTCGTCCCCGAGGAGGCCTAGCCATGAGGGTCCTCGGCATCACCGGAAGCCTGCGCCGGGACTCCTACAACCACGCCCTGCTGCGGGAGGCCGCCGAGCGGCTTCCCGCCGGCGTGGAGCTCGTCGAGTTCGAGCGGCTGGCGGAGATCCCGCCCTACGACGCCGACCTCGAGACCGGCGAGGCGCCGGCGGCGGTGGCCGAGCTGCGCCGGGCGATGCGCGAGGCCGACGCCGTCCTCGTCGCCACCCCCGAGTACAACCACTCGATCCCCGGGGTGCTGAAGAACGCCCTCGACTGGGCCTCGCGCCCGGCCGGCCAGAGCGCCCTCACCGGCACCCCGGCGGCCGTGATCGGCGCCTCGACGGGGATGTTCGGCGCGGTCTGGGCCCAGGCCGAGACCCGCAAGGTCCTCGGCGCCCTAGGCGGCCGGGTGCTTGAGACCGAGCTGCCCGTCGCCCGCGCCGCCGAGCTCTACCGCGACGGCCGCCTCGAGCTCTCCCCCGAGCAGTCCCAGCAGCTGGAGGAGATCCTCGCGACCCTGGTCGCCGAAGTCGAGGAGCTGCAGCAGGACCTCGCCGTCGCCGCCTGAGCACTGCATCAACTTCTACACCCAGCAGAAGTAGAAGTTGATGCAGTTCGGTTGTCAGCCCTTCGGCAGGGCGAAGAAGGCGACCGCGGAGAAGTGGGCGACCGCGGCGGCGATGACCAGGAGGTGGAAGACCTCGTGGTAGCCGAAGGTCGCCGGGATCGGGTTCGGCCGCTGCAGCGCGTAGACAACGGCGCCGGCGGTGTAGAGGAGGCCGCCGAAGGCGACGAGGAGGGTGCCGGCGGGGCCCATCGAGGTCCAGAGCCCGGGGAAGGCGGCGACCGCCACCCAGCCGAGCGAGAGGTAGATCAGGGCCGAAGCCCATTTCGGGTGGTCGATCCAGATCATCTCGACGATCGCGCCGGCGACGGCGCCGATCCAGACCACGGCGAGGATCGCCATCGAGAGGGTCCCGCCGAGGACCAGCAGGGCGAAGGGCGTGTAGGTGCCGGCGATGAGGAAGAAGATCATCGAGTGATCCAGCCGGCGCATCCACTGGCGGACGCTGGGCCGGGTCCAGTTGACCCGGTGATAGAGGGCGCTGGTGCCGAACAGGGCCGAGAGGCTTACCGCGTAGATCGCCACCGCCAGGGTCGCCTTCGGGGTTTCGGCGAGGACGATCAGCGCCACCCCGAACCCGAGCGACATGAAGAAGGCCCACTCGTGGGAGACGCCGCGCAGCTTCGGCTTGACCGCGGCGATCGCCTCGGCCGCTTTCTCCCCCATGCGTTCTGCGCCGCGGCGCAGTTCCTCTGCCATGGGCAAAAGGCTACCCGGAACTTAGTGCCGATATTGGGGACTTGCCACAATTGGTAGGAGAGCGCGGCAGCTTCGGAATGCCTTATTTGCGTCTTTTGAGACTTTTTCCGTCCTGTCCTTCAGCGATCCTGCGGAGTTACCCCTGAAAGTCGCTGTGAGAGGAGAATTTTGATGTCCAAGACCGCCACTGCTCGTCCCGAAAACGGTCTGCGCGGCCTCTCGATCGAACGGCGGTTTTCGACGCCCGGCGTGCATCCTTTCGACCAGATCGAGTGGGAGTTCCGCGACGCTGTGATCGGCAACCCCGAGAGCCCAGCCTTCGAGCAGCGCGAAGTCGAGTTCCCGGTGACCTGGTCGCAGAACGCGACCAACATCGTCGCCCAGAAGTACTTCCGCGGCCAGCTCGGCAGCCCCGAGCGCGAGAGCTCGGTGAAACAGATGATCGGCCGGGTCGCCGGGACGATCTCCAACTGGGGGCGCGAGGGCGGCTACTTCGCCTCCGAGGAGGACGCCGACGCCTTCGAGATGGAGCTGACCTCGATCCTGCTCAACCAGAAGGCGGCCTTCAACTCGCCGGTCTGGTTCAACGTCGGCTTCGAGGAGACGCCGCAGTGCTCGGCCTGCTTCATCCTCAGCGTCGAGGACACGATGGAGTCGATCCTCGCCTGGAACACCAAAGAGGGCAACATCTTCCGCGGCGGCTCCGGCTCGGGGATCAACCTGTCCAACATCCGCGGCTCGATGGAGCCGCTGCAGAAGGGCGGCACCGCCAGCGGGCCGGTCAGCTTCATGCGCGGCGCCGACGCCTGGGCGGGGACGATCAAGTCGGGCGGCAAGACGCGGCGGGCGGCGAAGATGGTCGTCCTCGACGTCGACCATCCGGACATCGAGCACTTCATCTGGTGCAAGGCCGATGAGGAGAAGAAGGCCGGGGCGCTTCGCGACGCGGGCTTCGACATGTCGATCGACGGCGACGGCTTCACCTCGATCCAGTACCAGAATGCGAACAACTCGGTGCGCGTCACCGACGAGTTCATGGAGGCCGTCGAGGCCGGTGAGGACTGGGACCTGCTCGCCCGCAACGGCGGAGCGGTGACGAAGACGCTGCCGGCGCGCGACCTGATGAACCAGATCGCCGACGCCGCCTGGCGCTGCGCCGACCCGGGCGTCCAGTACGACACGATCATCAACCGCTGGCACACCTGCCCGGA
>DASQCF010000041.1:0-116825 GCA_035634815.1 Solirubrobacterales bacterium
CCCCTCGGGCAGGCTGTGGACGAAGAGCACGGCGAAGACGAGCGCCGAGGTCCGCGCCCCGGGGCCGCTCCGCCCCATGAAGACGGCCTCGTGATCGAGCCTGCTCCGCGCCACCCCGAGCAGGACGCCGCCCAGCGCCAAGCCGGCGACCAGGTCCCAGACCGAGCCTTCTTCGGCGGCCGGGATCAGCAGCCCGGCGACCGAGGCTACGCCCATCACCCCGGCCGCGATCCCGAGCAGGAACGGCGTCAGCGCCGCCGCGCGGCTGCCGAGGAACCAGACCGGGATCGCCCCCAGCCCGGTGGCGAGCGCCGTCCCGCAGGCGGCGAGGAAGAGCACAAGGAGGTCGGGCATCGTGCCCGGACGCTAACGACGCGGTCGGCTTAAGAAGCTGGCGCGCTCGGCGAGATCGCGGGAAAGGCGGCGGCGCCGACGACGACGCTGCGGGTCTCCGCCGCCGCCCGCAGCCTGCTCGCCTCGGCCGCCTGGCGCATGCGGGCGTTGAACTCCTCGCTCGCCTCGCGGATCTCGGCCCAGGCGACGGCGTCGACTTCGGCCAGCGACCAGTCCCAGCCGCTGCCCTCCAGGTCGACGAAGACGTCCGCGTCCATCGCCGAGACGGCGACGATGATGCACTCCTCGAAGGACATCCGCCGCGGCGAGGGCTGCTCGCCCTGGGCGTCGCCGGGGTCAGCCTCGCTGAGGGCGTGGAACTTGAGCCGGAAGAACTTCTCCAGCGCGCCCCGCCGCGGGACGGTGTCGACGAGTTCGACGATGTCGCACTCCTTGGCCAGCACCTGGCTGAGGTGGTAGGAGACCAGGCTCAGGTCCATCCCGGTCTTCTGGGAGATCGTGGTGGCGCTGCCGGTCTCGTCGACCAGGGCGCGCAGGATGCGGCGGCGGATCGGATGGTTCAGGGCGCGCAGCACACGGTCCAGGGGCGCGGCCCCGGCCATCGCCTCGCGGCCCGGCCGCTTGGTCGCCTGGACCGTCAAAGCCCCTCCGCCGTGCGGCGCCGGCGGCCGAGCAGGCGGACGCTGCTGCCCCGGCGCGGGAGCCGGAACATCGCCAGCAGGCCCGGCGAGTGATCGGCCTCCGAGCGCTCGCGGTGGCTCTGGTCGGAGTGTCTGGTTGCGCGCAGGATCAGCTGCACCTGGTCGCTGCTCGAGACCAGCGAGGCGAGGATCTGCTCGCGGCCACCGGGAGCGGCCCGGAAGCCATCGACGGCGACGCATTCGGAGTCCCTCAGCACCTGCGCGTGGTAGGCGACTTCACTGCGCCGCAAGGGGGCCAGGTCGCCGAGGATCTCGGTGACGCTGCGGGCGCGGCTTTCTTCGTGCAGCGCCCGCAGGATGTCCCGCCGGGTCGGATGGTTGAGGGCGTCCTGGAGGCCGATCGCAAGGCCGGCCAGAACGTCGGCGCCAAGGCGTCCGTCGTCGGCTGTCAGACCCCCATCGCGCATCGTTCCTCCTCCGCCGTTGCCAGAAATCCCACGACCACTTAGCGATCGTTGGGGCAGCCTAGGCGGAGGAGGAAACGGTTACGAAGGCAGAATCCGGCAGTAATTGCCAGAGCCGGATCTTTTACTTATGCCGACAGAGGTACACCGACTTGGTGTGGAGGTCTTCGTCGACCCCCGGGCTCAGCTCGCCGTTCAGCTCACCAAAAACCGAGACACAGCGGAGCCCTACCCTCTCGAGCGCCGCGAGAACTTCGGCTCGCCCGAAGTGGCGCTGACGATGAACATGCGCCAGCTCGGCATGTCCCGGCGAGTCGAAACGGGCTTCCGCGAACATCCCGGGGGCGATCTCCGCCTCTGTCTGCTGACCGCTCCAGACCAGCGTCTTCCCCTTCTCCTCGATCACGATGTCCTTGCTGAAGTAGTTGCGGTACGTGACCAACGTGTTGATGTCGAACAGTGCGATCCCATGCGGGGCGAGATTGCGTCGCATGCCGTCGAAGGCGGCTTCCAGTTCCTCAACCGAGAGGAGATAGTTGAGGGGATCGTTGATCGCCCAGATGAGATCGAACTCACCGAGGTCCGGCAGCTCTCGCATATCGGCCTCGAGCAGCTCAACCCGGTCGCCAACCTTCTCGCGCGCCAGCTCGAGCATTGCCGGCGAGATGTCACAGCCGGTGACAGCCCAACCCCGGTCCAACATCGGTAGCGAGCTGAGCCCGGTCCCACAGGCGACGTCCAACAGCCGCTTACCACCCATGCCCTGCTCTTCCGCCTTTTCCAACAGCCTCCCGGTCCACCGCTCGCACAGATAGTCGCGATTGAACTCGTCATAGACGGGCGCAAATACGTCGTAAGCCTCACGCACCGTGTCCCCTGCGCTCCACTGTTTCTGCATCTCTACCTCCGGTATGTAACCGTACTAGTAAGGAACGTATGGTTCCCCTCTTGCGAACAAGAGGGGAACCAATTGAATCAGCCGGACTTCGTGGTGCTGATGGCGGGCACAGTCGCAGTCGTGACCTGAAGTTTCATTACCTCACCCCCCTTCCAAGGTTGCTCTTACAACCAGGATTCATCACCACCGGCCGCCCTCGCCAGTAAGTTTTTTTTGGAGAGAGGAGTTTGGGAAAAAAGAACTTTAGTGCGAAACTAATTAAGCTTTATCGCTAGCAGTCAACGACTATTGAGGGAGATTGGGTGGCCGCCGCGAGCACCAAGGAACCGACCGCCTTCGGGATCAGCCCGAAAACGGCCAAGGCCGTAGCGGATCCCTGGCGGTTGCGGATCCTCGCGGAGGTGGGCGCCAAGCCCCTTAGCCCGTCCCAGTTCGTCGAGCAGTTCGGGGGGGAGCTCACCCACGTGGCGCGCTGCTTCCGGCAGCTCGCCAAGTGGGGCTACATCGAGGTCGCCGAGGAGCGGCATGGGCGTCGTCTCGGCGCTGCCGTCGAGCACGTCTACCGGGCCATGCGCCGCGCCCACTTCGACGCCTCGGCCTGGGAGGACATCTCCCTCGGCTTACGAGACAGTGCGTCTCGCTCGACCCTCAGCGCCTACCAGCAGCGGGTGAAGGCGGCGCTTCAGAGCGGGACGTTCGACTTGGAGCCAGACCGTCATCTCTCCTGGGACGCCATCGCCCTCGACGGGACGGCGTGGGTGGAACTTGGCGAGCGCCTGGACGAGATCCTCGCCTCGGTTATGGCCCACGAGGCAATGCGGGCCGGCCGATCGCAAAAGGTCGACGATGAGGCGATTCCGACAATCGTCGGTTTGGCTGCATTCCGCTCCCCGGAGGCCCCGTCGAGCTTGCTCAAGGGGGCCTATCGACAGCTGCCCAGACACCCCAACGAGCTAGACGGCATCGACCCGATCGGTCCGGAGCTGGCCAAGGCGCTCTCGAACCGCTGGCGGTGCCAGATCATCTCCGAGGTAGGGATCCGGCCGCTGAGCCCCTCGCAATTCGTGGAGGAGGTCGGCGGTTCGATGACGCACATCTCGCGCTGCTTCAGGGATCTGGCCGAATGGGGCTTCCTCGAAGTCTTCGAAGAAAGGAACGGCGGCAGGCGCGGCGGTGGGGTCGAACGTATCTACCGCAGCACGCGGCGACCATATTTCGACGCCCCCACCTGGGAAGCCCTGCCGCAGGTGGTCAGGGCCGGAATCTCACAGTTCGTTCTCACCACCTATTTCGCCCGTGTCAGCGAGGCGCTGGAGGCCGGGACCTTCGACGCCGAGATCGATCGCCATCTCTCCTGGACCCAGGTCGTCATCGACCGCGCGGCCTGGCGAGAGACTGGAGGTGCGCTGGACGACGTTCTGGTCTGGCTCCCCGAGCTCGAGTCCCAATCGCTGGAACGGACCGAGGACGTCGAAGATTTGATCCCCACCACCGTCGGTCTCGCCGCTTTCCGCGCCGCCCCAAAGTCTCAGACGTTCGCCGACTGAGGGCGGGGACATCCGTCCAGGCGCAGATTTGCGCGCATAGGGTGCCGCCACTTTGCGCGCCTCTGGTATTCGGGGCGCCCTGAACGATCAACGGAGGCGAGGAGGAATCGATGGGCAGGGGACTTCGGCGGCAGGGGCCGGCGCTGGTGCTCGCGGGTCTGGCGCTGATCGCGGCGCTGGGCGGGACGGTGTACGCCGCGGGCAAGATCAGCGGCCGGACGATCAAGGTGAAGAGCCTGCCCGGCAACCGGCTGGCGCTGGGTTCGGTGCCGGGCAACCGGCTGAAGCCGGGGGCGATCAAGGGCAGCCAGCTGGCGCCGGGCTCGATCACCGGGATCCAGATCGACGCCTCCACCCTGGGCCAGGTCCCCTCCGCGATCCACGCCGACACCGCCGAGTCGTCGCACGACGCGGAGACGGCGTTGAACGCGGCCAACGCCGAGAACGCGCGCACGGTCAACGGCTACGAAGCGGGCTGCAAATCGAACACCCAGCCCTTCGCCGGCGCCTGCTGGCAGAGCGCCCCCGGACCCACCGCCCTCAACGCGCCGGCGGCGGCCGCCTCCTGCGCCGCCCAGGGCGGCGAGCTGCCCGACGCGCTCTCGCTGGCCGCCTTCGCTGGGCAGGGCGCGACGCTGGCGACCGGGGACGAGTGGAGCGGGGACGTCGCCAGCTACACCGGCTTGGATGCCTACAGCGTGGCAACCGTCTCGCCCGCTGCAGAAATTGGCGCTGCTCTCTCAACCGCCACCAAGAAATTCCGCTGCGTCTTGCCGCTCGTCGGCTGACACAGCGGCTCCATATCCTCGGCGAAGATGTTCCACCAGCCCGCCCGCGCGACCAACCCCGCCTTGCTCTGCCTGGCGTTGGCAGTCGCGTTGGTGCTGCTGCTCGTCGCCGAAGCCGCGGGCTCCCAGCGCCAGCGGGCCCTCCGCTACTGGACCCCGCAGCGGATGGCGAGCGCCCGGCCGCTCGACCTCGTCCTCGGCGCCCGCGGCGAGCCGAGCCTCCGCCTCGGCCGACCCTCCCCACCCACGGCGGCTGCCAGCTTCGCCGGCGTCCCGACGCCCGCCTCGCCCCCCTTCTCCTTCAACGGCCGCCTCTTCATCCGCTTCGGCAGGTTGCGGGGCTACTGCTCGGGGACGGCGATCGACAGCCCGACGCGCCAGCTGGTCCTCACCGCCGGCCACTGCGTCAACGCCGGGACCGAACAGCACGGCAACCGCTGGTACCGCGACCTCCTCTTCGTCCCCGCCTACAGCGGCGGCGAGATGCCCTTCGGCGCCTTCCCTGCCCGCGCCGGCAAGGTCTTCTCACCGCCCCAGTGGCGGTTCCACGACAACCGCGACTTCGACCTCGGCGCCTTTCTCACCTATCCCAACGAGCGCGGCGAGCTGCTCGCCGACGCGGTCGGCGGCGGCGCCGCGATCGCCCTCGACCGCCCCCGCAACGCGCAGTTCGCCACCTTCGGCTATCCGCACCGGTTCAGGTGGATGCAGACCTGCACCGGCGGCTACGCCGGCGACGACCGCATCAGCTACTCCGACCCCGGGCCGCCGACCCTCGGCGTCGGCTGCCAGTGGGTCCCCGGCGCCAGCGGCGGCGGCTGGCTGATCGAAGGCGGGACCGAGATCAACGGCCTCACCTCCTACGGGATCCTCGGCCGGCTGGGCGCCACCTACGGCCCCTACTTCTCGCGGGAAACGGTCGGCAAGCTGGTCGCCGGGCTCTGAGCGGAGCTGCGCCTAGGCGTCGAGCAGGCGGCGGTAGTAGCGGTAGTCGCGCCGCTCGGGGCGCAGGTTGCAGGCCAGCGCCAAGTGGTGGCGGGCGCGGCGCTTCTCGCCGGTCTTGCTCAGCGCCCGGCCGAGGCAGAAGTGGGCAAAGTCGTTGACCGGGTGGGACTCGACGACCGCCTCGAACTCGGCCGCGGCGGGCGCGAAGCGGCCGGAGCGGAAGTAGGCGCGGCCGAGCGCCTCGCGGACCGAGCTCTTCTCCGGCGCCCGCCGGGCGGCCTCCGCCAGCGGCGCGGTGGCGTGCTCGAAGTCGCCGTCCTCGAGCAGCTCGAGGCCGCGGCGGTAGAGCGTGTAGGTCTGCTCTTGCGTCCCTTCGCCGGGCATAGCCAAAGTGTAGGAGGCCGGCAAAGTCGGAAAACCGGGCTCAGTTCGCGATTAGCAGCCAAATCGTGCGTGACAGCAGGGCAAAAGGGCGACCCTGCTACCGTAGGTGAACGGGTTTGGCAGTCGTCTGACCACGCCACCCGACGTTTCGATGAGCACTACCACCGCGAAAAAATGGACCTGCGATCAGTGCGGGGTGACCGTCAGCCGCCTCGGCGGTGAGCGCGTCGAGCTGCCCACCAGCTGGGTCAGCTCCAAGGAAGGCACCTTCTGCCTGCTCTGCCGTCGCGAGCGCGCCGCCCAGGCCGCCCTCGACGCCGCCCCCAAGGAGTCCGGCCTCGAAGACCGCGCCAAACTGCGCCGCGCCGCCCTGGTCGAGTTCGAGGTCCGCCGCCGCCCCGGCCACGGCAACGGCGAGATCGCCAAAGCCTGCCGCTCCTCGGTCGCCGCCGTCGTCGCCGCGCGCAAACGGCTGAAGATCCCAGCGCCGAACTAGCGCCCTAGCCTTCCGGCCGGCGCCGCAGCAGCGTCGCCACCCCGCCCAATCCACCGCCGCCGAGCAGGAAGAGCGGCATCAGCTCCGGTTCCCTCCACAGGACCCCGACGGCGAGCAGGCAGACGACCACGGCCAAGACCAGCTCGAAGACGAAGACGATCCTCGCCCGGTTGTGCTCCGAGCGCGCCCTCCGGGTCGCAACCTCCTCCCGTTCGCGCAGGGCGCGAGACACGAGCGCCCGGTCCACTTCTTCGGAGGACCTGCGCTGCTCCGGCGTCCCCAAGGGGGGCTCGCCATCACGATTCGACTTCCTGTTCGGCTGCGGGAGAAGCAATTTCGACCTTCGCGCACTTACTCGAGCCCCTCCCTGCCAGGGGTCGAAGCGTGCGACTTGGAGAAATTGCACCTACTGCAGAACTCGCTATCGCTGTTCGTCGGCTCGAGGGGACAGGGCCAAGAGCCGCACCCGATGCCCCGGTCGCCTTTCTTCGCGCGCGCCGTTTCGTCGGCTGCCGCGGTGACTGGTCGTCTTACCTGGGGCTTCGAGCTATGTCCGCTGGGACAGTGGAGGAAAACCGCGCTCAAATCGCGTCACAACCACTCCTAATGGCGAAATCCCGAGCTTGACCGCAGTTTAGCGGCTGGATTTCGAACAAACAAGGGAAGTCGAGGCAAGCGCCCTTAGACCTGCGTCTGCTCGGCCAGCTCGGCGAGCAGCGCCGCCATCCCCCGCTCGCCGTGGACCCGGCGCTGGCGGTCGGCGCCGTTGCCCTCGGCGACGATCCGGTCGAGCTCCTCGAAGGCCCCGGCGCCACCGAGCTGCTCGGCGTAGGGCCGCGCCTCGGCGAGGGTGCCGCGGGCGACATCGAGCGCCGGCGCCGCGGTCTGGTCGTCGACCATCAGCCGCGCTTCGAGCCCGTAGCGGCCGGCCTGGTAGTAGGACTCCTCGATCGCCTCGCGGGTCAGGCCGGGGGCGCCGGGGCGGTCGATCTCCTTCGCCGCCAGGGCCTGGATCAGCGCCGCCACCGCGGCGTTCTGCTCGGGCCGCGGCTGCACGTCCATCCCCCGCACCTCGACCGTGCCCAGGTTCGGGTGCGGGCGCACGTCCCACCAGATGTAGGTGTAGTCGTCGACGCCGGCGGCGGCGACCACCTGGTCGGCGACGCGGAGGAAGTCCTCGTAGTCGCGGAAGGCGCGCGGCAGTTCGAAGCGCGGGTAGCTGCGGACGACGCTGGCGCGGGCGCTGGCCATGCCGGTGTCCTCGCCGTCGCGGAAGGGCGAGTTGGCGGTCAGCGCCGCCAGCAGCGGCAGGTGATGGCGCATCGCGTTGGCGACGGCGACCGCGGTTTCGGGGTCGGGCACGCCGACGTGGACGTGTAGCCCGCAGGGCGGGGTCGCAAGCAGGCTGACCAGGTCCTCCTTGACCGGCAGGTATCGCGCCTTCTCGACCAGCGCCGGCTCGCCGCTCTCGCCCGGATAGAGGCCCGAGCCCATCAGCCGGGCGCCGGTCGCGGCGACCGAGCGCCGCACCGCTTCCAGCTCCGCCGTCGCCTGGGCGACGTCATGGCAGATCCCGGTCTTGAGCTCGATCTGGGTGGCGAAGATCTCGGTCGAGACCGCCTTGCGGCGGTCGGCGGCGATCCCGTCGAGGACTCGTTCGGCCTCGGCGACGAGGCCGCACTCGGCGTCGACGAGGAGGAGCTCCTCCTCGACCCCGATCGTCAGCGGCGGCGAGGCGCCGAAGCGGTGCTCGCGGCGCTCCGCCTCCTCTCCCGTTTTGGATGAAGTCCCCATTTCGGTGTGAGGGCGAGCTACCCGCGCCCAGAGCTTCGTTAACCCCTGCCTATCCTGGCCGGATGCGAGGAACCAGTCGCCTCCAGGTGCTGCGCGAACCGGGCTACCGGCGGCTCTTCCTCGGCCGCACGACCTCGCTGATCGGCGACGGGATGGCGCCGGTGGCGCTCGCCTTCGCCGTCCTCGACCTGACCGGCTCGGCGACCGACCTCGGCATCGTCATCGCCGTCCACAGCTTCGTCCTCATCGCCCTGATCCTGGTCGGCGGGGTCGTCGCCGATCGCATCTCCCCGCGGCGGGCGATGCTCGGCGCGGACCTGGTGCGCACCGTCTCGATGGGGCTGATCGCCGCGCTGCTTTTGACCGGGACGGCGGAGATCTGGCAGCTGGCGCTGCTCTACGCCGTCGACGGGGCGGCGACCGCGTTCTTCAACCCGGCCTCCAACGCGATCGTCCCGCAGATCGTCCCCGGCGCCCGCCTGCAGGAGGCCAATGCGCTGCTCAACTTCTCCCGCTGGGGCGGCAAGGTCGCCGGGCCGGCGCTGGCCGGGGTGCTGCTGGCGCTGGGCTCGCCGGGGACCGCGCTCGCCGTCGACGCCGCCACCTTCGTCGTCAGCGCCGCCTGCCTCTGGGGGGTGAGGGCGCCCGGCGTGCGCAGCGAGGATGAGGGCGAGCCGTTCCTGCTCGAGCTGCGCCACGGCTGGCGCGAGTTCTCCAGCCGCTCCTGGATGGTCGCGGTGGTGCTCGGCGCCGCGGTCACCAACGCGGTCTTCTTCCCCGTCTTCCAGGTCCTCGGCCCGGCCGTCGCCCGCGACTCCCTCGGCGGCTCCAGCGCCTGGGCGCTGATCGCGGCGATGTGGGGCGCCGGCGGCCTGCTCGGCGGCGTCGTCGCCCTCCAGGTGCGGCCGCGGCGACCGCTGCTGGTCAGCGAGGCCTTCATCCTCCTCTTTTCGATCCCGGTGGTGCTGCTGGCGATCCCCGCCAGCACCGCGGTCATCGCCCTCGGGGCACTCTTCGCCAGCGCCACCGTCGCCCTCGCCGAGATCCTCTACGAGACCGTCGCCGCCCAGCACATCCCGGCCGAGGCGCTGGCCCGGGTCGTCGCCTACGACTGGTTCGGCTCGCTGGCGGTCGAGCCGATCACCCTCGCCCTGGTCGGCCCGATCGCCGCCGCGATCGGGATCTCGACCACGCTCTGGGCCGGGGCAGCGACGATGATCGTCTGCCAGGTCGCGGTCCTCCTCGTCCCCAGCGTCCGGCGCCTGGAAGCCGGCCCGATGACCGACCCGGTTCCGATTCCTCTCCCACGCCCAATCGAAGCCGGCGACTGAGCCACCGCGGCAGAGCTTTTAGCCCTTATAGGTACAAAAGCTCTGCCGCGCCCGATGTCTAGAGCGTGCGGAGGACCGCTTCGGCGGCGTTGAAGCCGCAGATGCCGTGGGCGCCGGGGCCGGGCGGGGTCGCGGCCGAGCAGATGAACAGGCCCGGGGCGCCGGTCCAGTAGGGGACGGCGGCGAGGCGCGGGCGGATCGTCGTCTGCCACGGCGTGTTGGCGCCGGTGAGGATGTCGCCGCCGACGAAGTTGGCGTTGCGGGCCTCGATCTCGGCCGTGCTTGTCGCCACCCGGGCGACGATCCGCTCGCGGAAGCCGGGCGCGAAGCGTTCGATCTGGTCGAGGATCGCCTCGCTGGCGTCACCGCTGTAGCCGCTGGGGACGTGGGCGTAGGCCCAGAGAGGATGCAGGTTCCCCTGCGAGCGGCTGGGGTCGGCGAGGTACTGCTGGGCGACGAGGACGTAGGGGCGCTCCGGCATGCGGCCGCGGTTGACCTCGGCCTCGGCGGCGACGATCTCCGCGAAGGAGCCGGCGACGTGGACGCTGCCGGCGCGGCGGGCCGGCTCGAAGCTCCACGGCACCCCGCCCTCGATCGCGAGGTCGAGCTTGAAGGCGCCCGGCCCGTGCTTGTAGCGGCGGTAGGCGCGGGCGATGCGCCGCGGCAGGCGGCCGCCGGCCAGCTCGGCGACGGCGCGTGGGGCGAGGTCGAGGACGACCGCGTCGGCGCCCGGCAGCTCGTCGAGCGAGCGCACCCGCCGGCCGGTCTCGATCCGGCCGCCGCGCTCGCGGATCACCGACGCCCAGGCTTCGGCGATCGCGATCGAGCCGCCCTTCGCGACCGGCCAGCCGTAGGCGTGCCCGGCGCAGGTCAGCGCCATCCCGATCGCGGCGCTGAACGGCCGGTCGAGCGGCGCGTAGGCGTGGGCGGCGATGCCGGCGAAGAGCGCCTCGCCCTCCGGGGTCCCCAGGCAGCGGGCCAGGACCGTCGCCGGCAGGGCCGAGGGCAGGCCGAAGCGCGCCAGCCGCAGGGGATGGCGCGGAAAGTGGATCAGCGGCCGGTAGACGTCCGCGGCGAGCGCGTCGTAGCCGCGGGAGGGCGCGCCGAAGATCCGGCTCCAGCGGCGGCCCGCCTCTCCCAAGCCGGCGGCGGTCGCCTCCAGCGAGCGCACCATCGTCGCCCCACCACCGTCCAGCGGGTGGGCGAGGTCGACCTCGGGCCAGCACCACTCCAGCCCGTGGCGCTCGAGTTCGAGTCCGCGCGAGACGACCGCCGGCGAGGAGACGACCATCGGGTGCGCGGCGCTGCACTCGTCGTGGATCAGGCCCGGCTCGGTCAGCTCGGCGCTGCGGGTGCCGCCGCCAATCTGCTCCTCGGCCTCGATCACCGTCACCTCCACCCCACGGCTGGCCAGCGTCGCCGCGCAGGCGAGGCCGTTCGGGCCGGAGCCGACGACGATCGCGCTAGGCATGGCGCACTTGTCCCCGCATACCGGGGACAACTGCGTCGGGGTGCAGAAACGTCGGGGCGTCGCCGAGCCAGGGCTGGCGCTTGACCATCTCGGCGACGTCGACCCAGCCCTCCTCGACGAGGCCGTCGGCGGCGTCCCAGATCCGGTAGCGCTGGCGCTGGACGTGGGCGGGCTGAGACTCCAGCGTCACCACCCGCAGCTCGCCGGGGGCGAAACCGCAGCGCTCCTGCACCGCGGCCAGCAACCGGTGGTCGTGGAAGTGGCCGTCGCCGAAGTTGTAGCCGAGGACGACGCCGGCGACGAGCTCGCCCTCGCGCACGTCGTAGGCCTCGACGTCATCGACCGCTCGCATCGTCAGCGCGTTCAGCCCCCTCCCGTGCGAGTGCATCGAGCGGAAGGCGAGGCCTTTGTAGACGAGGACGTCGATCATGTCCTGCTCGTAGAAGTCCTGCAGCTGCTTGGTGACGATCGGCGCCGACTTGACGATCTCGCGGTCGAGCTTCTCCTCGGCGCCGGTGTCTTTGCGGAACAGCCACTGGCTGGTCGCCCAGTTGCCGGCGTAGTAGCGCATCGAGGGCAGGAAGGAGACGAGGTCGGGGCGGAAGTTGCCGAGCAGCGGCAGGCCGACGCAGAGGAGGGCGAGGACGACCAGCAGCAGCGGGTCGTCGATGCTCGACCAGGGCACGTCGCCATAGTGGCCGAAGAGGAAGAAGAGGCCGAAAATCATGAACACGTTCCACTCCAGCGGGACCGCCAGCGGGAAGGTCGAGAAGATGTGGACGTGGAAGATCACCATCCCGGCGAGGGCCAGCGTCCCCAGCAGGCCGCCCTGGGTGAGGATCAGGATCAGCGGCAGGGTGAACTCGATTACCGTGCCGAGGTGGGCCGAGAGGGCGCCGACCCGTGAGGGCAGCAGGTTCTCCGGGTGGTCGGTGTAGAGCTGCGCCTTCGCCCGCCTCGACCGGTTCCAGGGCGTGTTGCTGATCATCACCGTGACCACGAAGGGGAAGTGGCGGTTCAGCTTCGAGGACGCCGCCCCCCACCAGATACAGAAGAAGACCAGCTGGCAGGCGACGACCATGTTGGTCAGCGGGAAGAGGAAGACGATCGCGAGGGTGCCGTAGATCTCGGCTCGCGCCGCCAGGAACGGGACCTTGTCGCGGAGGCCGAGGGCGGCGAGGAAGGCGAGGAGGACGCCGACCGCGACCGGGTCGAGGACGGCCCCGCCCGAGAACAGCAGGTAGAGCGCACTCGCCAGCAGCCCCGCGTAGAGGCCGACATCAAGCCAGGTCCGCGTCGTCCCGCGGGTGCCCGGCACCTTCTCCGGCCACGGCGGCAGCCGCGTCGTCCCCGGCCGCAGCCAGTAGAGGAAGCCGCCGACCATCGGCTTGAAGCGCAGCGTCAGCGGCAGCGAGCCGGCGCCGAGCCCCAGCACCTCCCAGAGCATCGTCCAGATCACCGCCTTCTGGAAGACGATCGGGGCGGTCCAGCTCGGCCAGCCGCTGGTGGCGAAGATCACCAGCGCCCCGAGGCCGGCGTAGGCCAGCACCTTGAAGACGTAGAGGAAGTAGACCGCGACCGGGGTCCCGAACCCGTTCAGCGCCCAGTCCTGGGCCAGCGGCTTGATCCGCTCCAGGTGCGAGAGCCGCCGCCACTCGGAGACCTCGAACGGCGGCGGTGCGGGATCGAGCAGGCCCATGCCCGACCAGCCTAACCTCAGGCGGATGGCCTACCGCCGGATCCTCGCCCGCCCGCACGTCCTCGCCCTCTGCGCCACCTCGGTGCTGGCGCGGCTGCCGGTCGGGATGGGCGCGGTGGCGCTGGTGATCTTCGTCCACGACCGCAGCGGCTCCTTCGGCGCGGCGGGCCTCGTCGCCGGCGCCTTCACCGTCGGCCTCGGGGCGACCTCGCCGCTGCTGGGGCGGCTGGTCGACCGCCGCGGCCCGCGGCCGGTGCTGATCCCCTGCGCGCTGCTGGCAGCAGCGGCCCTGGTCGGCGTCGTCGCTCTCGCCGAAGCCGGCGCCGGCACGGCGCCCCTGGTCCTCGCCGCCGCGGTGGCGGGCTGCGCGACGCCGCCGGTCGGCGGCCTCCTGCGCCAGCTCTGGCCGCGGCTGGTCGAGCCGGGGGACCTCGTCAACGGCTACGTGATCGACTCGCTGCTGATCGAGATCTTCTTCGTCGCCGGACCGTTGCTGACCGGGCTGCTGGCGGCGACGGTCGGGCCGGCCAGCCCGCTGCTCGTCGCCGCCGGCGCGGGCCTCGCCGGCGCCATCTGGTTCGCAGCGATCCCGGTCCTCGGCGGCGTCGAGCCGGCAGCGGCCGAGCACCGCACCCGCGCCGGGGCGTTGGCCTCGCCGGCGATCCGCCTGCTCATAGTCACCGGGATCCCGATCGGGATCACCTTCGGCGTCCTCGACGTCGTCCTCCCCGCCTTCGGCGCCGAGCACGGCAACTCGGCGCTCGGCGGCCCCTTCGTCGCCGCAACCGCCACCGGCTCGGCGATCGGCGCCCTCGTCTACGGCTCCCAGGCCCACCGCTTCCGCACCCCCGCCCAAGGCTCGGTCGCAATGGCGATCTACCAGCCGCTGGTCGTCCTCCCCCTGCTGCTCGCCGACTCGAACCTGGCGATGTTCCTCCTAGCGCCCCTTACCGGCTCCTACATCGCCCCCGCCACCAACCTCCGCAACCAGATCGCCCAGGCGGCGATGCCGCCCGGCACCGGCACCGAGGCATTCACCTGGCTGGCGCTCTCGCTGACCGTAGGCGCGAGCGCCGGCGCCGCCCTCGCGGGCCCGCTGGTGCAGGCGAACGGCTGGCAAGCGGGAGTGTTGCTCGCCGCCGGCCTACCGGCGCTGTGCATCCCGGTGATCCTGCTCCGGCGCGAGCTGCTGCACCGGGCGGTGGTGAAAGAGGAAGCCGAGCCGGCCAGCGGCTGCTGACCGGCTCGGCGTCGGACTACGGTTTCGCGCAGAGGGCGATGACGACGAAGTCGCGGGTCGAGCCCGTCTGGTTCGTCCCCGACGCGCGCCAGCCCGAGGCCTCGGCGCCGTCGAGCACCGGTTTGCCCCCGGCGCCGGTCGGCACGCTGCCGTGGATGGTGGCCGGGAATTCGTACTGGTTCGAGCCGTTGATGAATGCAGCCCCACCGCCGACGAGGTGCTCGCCGGCCTCGCACTCGACCGATTCGGTCGCCTGAGTGCCGTTGGCGACGGTTTCCTGGACGGCGCGCCGTGCGACGACGCTGGTCGCCCCGGCCGCGCCGGTGTCGCCCTTCGGACCCTGTGGCCCCTGCGGTCCGGCGGGCAGCTGGCCTTCCTTGAAGTCGACCGCCTTCAGCGAGCGGTCCTTGACTTTGGCGCTGTTGACCGCGTTCTTCTTGATCTGCTTGGAGCCGACGCTGTTCTTCGGAAGCTGAGTAGCCGCATAGGCGCCGCTGCCGAGCGCGATGAACAGCGCCAGACAGGCGACGACGTTGGCGAAGGTGAGACGTTGACGTATGCCCTTGGGCATCTGGGAAACCCCCTGGAGTCGCGGCTCATCTGAAGACCGGTGGACGAGCCCGGATGGAATTGGCTTGAGAGGCGGACCTTATTCGGGGGAGAGGCGGCGATCCAGGCGCCTGGACGAAGGGCCGCTACCGGGATTCGGAATCCCGGTTTCCGGACATATTTCGGGACACGGCATTTCCGGCGTCTCGGCCTGCTCTCGGCCTATTCTTGAGGCATGGCACGCGCAATCACCGATCGGCTAAACGCAGCGCAGCTCAGCGAGAGCGAGCGCCGGGTTGTTGAACGTTTCGCATCGCGTCTGGATGACGAGCTTGGCGGCGATCTGCGCGGACTGTGGCTTTATGGTTCCCGCGCTCGTGGGACTTCCCATCTGGAGTCCGACATCGATCTGCTTGTGATCGCCGAGGGCGGCCGCGATCGCTACGGGCGAATCGCCGGCGATCTCAGCGAAGAAGCCGCGATCGCCGAAGGCGAGAGCCCCTTCAACTACTCGGTCCATGTCCACGACCCCGACTGGCTGCGAGGCCGCCGCGCGATCGAGTCCTTTTTTATCCAAGAGGTGGACCGCGACAAGATCATCCTCGCCGGGAGCGCATTGGATTGAGTCCCCGCTCGGAGGAGTTCATGCAGCAAGCGCGTGACCGACTGGCCGACGCCGAAGCAATCCTGGGAACTGCCCATCCTGCCGTAGTAGTCAGCGCCGCCTATTACGGAATGCTCTATGCAGCCCGAGCCGCCCTCTCGGAGCGAGGCGAGTTCGCGAAGACCCATAGCGGTACCTGGACCCTCTTCAGCCAGGTCTTTGTTGCCCCAGGCGAGTTCGACCAGCGCTTAAGCGCCCTCGCACGCCGTGCCAAGGACGCCCGCGAGGAAGGCGACTACGAGGCGGCACCCGCGAATCCAAAGGAAGCCGCCGAGCTTGTCAAGGGCACTGCCGAATTCATCGCTGCGATCGAACGGCTGTTGGCAAACTGAGAAGAGGCTAGTACCGCTACGGGGATTCGAACCCCGGTTTCCGGACTGAGAATTGCCTCTGCGAGGCCGTTTGCGGTCAATCCGTGCCCGTGGGGTCTAAGTAGATCGGTCCAGTCCAGTCGAGTTCGGTGGAGTCGGGGACATATTTCGGGACACGCCTGCTCTCGGTCCGGCTACAATCTTCCGCGTGGCGGGGGCCTTCATGAACAGGGGGAGCTTTGGGCTCCCGAGCCAGCGTTCTTGGTCGTCTTTGGCGATCCTGGCTGTGGTCGCTACAGCGTTTCTGACGGGGATGTTCGTGCCAGCCGCAGTTCATGCGGCGGAATTCACGGTGAACAGCACCGGCGACCAGTCGGACGAAACCGTCGGTTCAGGCGGATGCCGAACGACCGCCGCGACCTGCACCCTCCGGGCAGCGATCGAAGAATCCAATGCCTCGGTCAGCACCACCGACGAGATCAGGTTCAGCTTCGCCTCCTTTGACGGCGAGATCGCCGACACGATCGAGATCGGCTCATCGCTGCCGACGATCACCGACAGCGTCGAGGTCGGCGGACTTCCATTCGTCCCTTGCGAAACGGACTACTTTGGCTTACCCGGTCCCTGCGTCGGCATCAATGGGCCTGACTCCGGCCCGGCATTTCGCATTGCCGCAGAGGAAGTGGTCCTGAACAACCTCGCGATCTCCGGCGCGGAAACGGCAGTCGAAGCGGTCGGCGCACTCGGCATGAGGCTCTACAACAACTGGATAGGACTCAAGCTTGATGGCAGCGCCGGTCCGGTAGAGATTGGTGTTTTCCTCGACCAGGAATCGGACGGCGCCACGATCGGTGGCGTTGGCTCCAACACCCGAAATATCTTCGCGCATAGCATCAGTGCCGGGATCAGGATGGACGGCGCGGACAGCGCCGTAATCCGCGGAAACGGTTTCGGCGTCATGCCCGATGGCGCCACGCTGGCAGCCAACGGCACCAACATCAAGATCACCGACGCCGCCACCGGCGACGATCGCGTAGCCAGCGGGAACTGGATCGGGCAGACGCTGGAAGACGAAGCACTCGCGAGTCCAACCTGTGACGGCGGCTGCAACGTGATCGCCGGGGCCAACGGCCCGGGCATTGACCTGGCCGGCAATGGCGCTGGCGAGGAGCCGGCCACCGGCACCACTCGGATCTTTGGCAACTACATCGGCCTCAATGCCTTCGGGACGGCGAGCATTCCGAACGGCCCGCAAGGAGTACTCATCGGCTCGGCCGACAACGTCACCATCGGCGGCCCGCGACCGGGAGACCGCAATCTGATCAGTGGTGGTGATGCTGCTCTTCTGGCTGGCCCGAACGCGGGCAATCTGGATGTCGAAGGGAATTGGATCGGCTTGGCCGCGACCGGCAAAAGCACGCTCGAACCGCCCACCGCGACCGGGATCGCGGTCGAAGGTGGCTATCAGGTGACGATCACTGAAAACCGGATTTCGATGGCGACCGGCACCGCGATCGAAGCAGGACAGGGCGAACCCGTGATCCGAGCTAACGCGATCGGAAAGGGCGTGGGTGGAGAGGATCTTCCGGGAGGCTCCATCGGCGTACACCTCACGAAGGAGTGCTTCCGATGCACTCTCGGTTCGGGCAACACAATCGCCAACGCATCTCAGAATGGGGTTCTGATCGAAGGAAGCAGGAACCGCGTCTACGGCAATTCCATCGAGGGGTCTGGGGAGGCCGGCATCTGCATCAAGGACCCAGACGTGTTCCCGGTCGTCTCGCGGAACGTCATCGGTGGCGACACCGCTGCGGAAGAAAACGCAATCTCCGACAGCGGAGGTGCCGCCATCGAAATCACCCTGGGCGCCAAATTCAATCTAAACACTAGGAATGAGGTGGCGCGAAACCACGGTCAGCTCAACGACGGACCTTTCATCGATCTGGTCGGAGGTGCCAACGGCGGAATCGCGCCCCCGGTGTTCGCGAGTTCGACTCAGGCGGGGGCGAGCGGCAAGGGAGCACTCCCAGGAGCGACCATCCGCGTCTTCCGCAAGGCAACCGACTCACCCGGCGAGATCGAGAGCTTCCTCGCCGAAGGCACGGCAGACGATGCCGGGAACTGGGAGGTCGCCTATTCGGTTCCGCTCCCACCCGGCACGGCCGTGGCAGCCACCCAGACCCGGCTCATCGTGGGCACGGCAACCCCTGAACCTCCCGACGGAACCTCCGAGTTCGTCTTTGCGACCACGGCGGCAGCAGAATCGGAACCGCCACCAGCCGACGGCGACCGTTCTGGGGGCGGTAGAAGCGTGGCAGCCCCAGACACGACGCCACCCTGGACCACCATCCTCAAGAGGCCATCGAGAACGTCGACGGCGAGGACGGCGAAATTCAGGTTCGGCTCCAACGAGCCAGAGGCGCGCTTCCTTTGCAAGCTCGACGGGATGCAAGCAAAGGCGTGCAGCTCCCCTGCGACGTACCGAAAGCTCACGCCAGGCTGGCACAGGTTCAAGGTTTGGGCGATCGACGCGGCCGGGAACCGGGCCAAGCGTCCGGCGGAGTGGAAGTTCCGAGTCATCCGAGAACGAGAAAACCCCGCATTTGCGGGGCTTTCGTGAGATACCGCTACGGGGATTCGAACCCCGGTTTCCGGACTGAGAATCCGGCGTCCTAGTCCCCTAGACGATAGCGGCGAGGAGGTTGGCCATTTTAGCGGGGCGGCGGCGGGAGGGTGCGAGACGTCGGTCACAGGGCCGCCGCGATGGGCGGGTGGGGGCGTTGGGCTCGCAATCGGTAAATTGCCTCCCGCGCGGCTGTGGCGGAACTGGTAGACGCGCACGGTTCAGGTCCGTGTGGGCGAAAGCTCGTGGAGGTTCGACTCCTCTCAGCCGCACTTCATGTCCCGAGTCCACGGCAGATATGCGATTGGTCTCGCGGGCCTTGCGGCCCTGGCGCTCGTCCTCCCCGGCTGCGCGCTGTTCAAAGAAGGTTCGCTGAGCCTGGAGCAGCCCGGCGGGACCGGCCCGGTCAACCTCCGCTTCGAGCTCTGCACGCGCGGCGAAGGGCCTTGCGAATCGAACAAAACCGAAGGGCAGTCCCAGTACATGCTGGGGATCGCGATCCCCAAGGGTTCGAGCGCGCCGCAGACGTTGAGGGCGCAGTCGGTCAACACCGGGGCGGCGATCTCCTACACCCGGAACGAAGAAGTCACCGCGGCGATCGCCGAAGCGCTCGCCGCGGAAAAAGGCCAGTCGTGGCCGCCTCCCGGCAGCGAAGCCGCCGGCTACCTCTCCGGCGTCTTCACCGAGGAAACCGGCAGCCTGCGCGAATGGGAAGTCAACGCGAGCCTGCCGTTGCCAGCGGGTGACACCGCCTTCGCCGGCCCGTTCAAGACCGTAATCGTTACCGGCTGGCGCAAAGTCGACGGGACCCATTCCGCCGATCGCCCGGTCAACTGCTACGAGCCGGGCGTGGGGATGGAAGACGGCACCGCCGGCTGCTTCCCGGGCGAAGAAAAGGAACTCGGGACCGCCGACCTCCGCATCGCACCGCACCAGCCGCTAACCGACGTCTTCGTCGGCGGCCGCGTCGAGGTCCCGTTCGACTTCGACTACGCGAGCACGGCTTCGCTTCAGCCCGCATTTTCCTTTCCTGCGAGCTCGGCCCTGCCCGGGGCCGCTCTCACCCCGGCGACCGCCACCTTCGCCACCGGCCCGCTGCCGGCCGACACGCACCGGGTCGGCAGCTCCGGCGCAGTAACCGTGCAGGCGCCGACCGACGCCCAGCCGGGCATCTACGACGTCACCCTGACCGCGACCACGGCGGCGGGCGTCGCCACCTCGGCGACCGCGAAACTGCGGGTCGTGCAAGCGACGATCGGCGTCGGCAAGCCGAAGCTGAACCGCAAGCGCGGCACCGCCCTACTGCCGGTCACCGTCCCCGGCGCCGGGGTGCTCAGCCTGAAGGGAGCGGCGATTCGCTCGGTTCAGAAGCGCCCGCAGGGCGCACGCACGCTGAAGGTCCTGATCAAGGCCCGCGGCAAGGCGAAGAAGCGGCTGGCGCGAACCGGCAAGGTGCGCATCGTCGCGCGGCTCGAATACAAGCCGGAACCGGGCGTCCCAGCGAAGAGCCGCAGAGCGATCGTCCTCAAGCAAAGCGGCTGACGCCGCGCCAGGCGATCGCGCCCCGGCAGCTAGGCGACGGTGGCGGTCGGCGCGCCAGCCGGGGCCCGCGCCGCGGTGGCGGCGATCTCCTCGACGAACTCGGGCCAGAGGGCCCGGGGCAGGTCGTGGCCCATGCCGTCGACGATCTTCAGGCGGGCGCCGGGAATCGCCTTGGCGGTGGCGCGGCCTCCAGAAGGGTTGACGAGGAGGTCGTTGGCGCCGTGTATGACCAGGGCCGGTAGGTCGATCTGGCGCAGCCCCGGGGTGCGGTCGCCGGAAGCGGTGATCGCGTGCAGCTGGCGGGCGATCCCGGCCTGGCTGTGGCCGCGGTCGAAGGAGCGGCCGGCGATCTCGCGCACCCGCTCCTCCTCGAAGGGGAAGCCGGGCGAGCCGATCACCCGGAAGGTCTTGACGACGCGCTCGATCGCCGCCTCGCGCTCGCGCGGCGGTTTGCCGAGCAGCAGGCCGAAGGTTTTGTAGCTCGGGTGACCGACCCGGCGGCTGCCGGTCGTCGACATGATCGAGGTCAGCGAGCGGACCCGGCGCGGGTGGTCGATCGCCGCGCTCTGGGCGATCATCCCGCCCATCGAGGCGCCGACCAGGTGGGCCGACTCGATTCCCAGGTGGTCCATCAGGCCGACGGTGTCGTCGGCCATGTCGCGGAGGAAGTAGGGCGCGTTGGCGCGGCGGCCGACCGTCACCGCGAGGAGGTTGGGGACCCCGGCGCGCTTGATCTTGGTCGAGCGGCCGATGTCACGATTGTCGAAGCGGACGACGCGGAAGCCGCGCTCGGCGAGCATCACGCAGAACTCGTCGGGCCAGGCGATCATCTGCGTCGCCAGCCCCATCACCAGCAGTAGCGGCTCCCCGTCGGGATCGCCCATCTCCTGGTAGCAGAGCTCGATCCCGTTGGCAGGCGCGAACTCTTCGTCACCGAACTGGTGCATCCGAGGATCGTACCCATCCTGGCTGACCAGCCAAACGTCATACTCGCGCAGATGCGGACGGTGATCGTCTCCGACCTGCACCTCGGCGTCGCCTCCGACGAGGACGTGCTGCGCGACCCGGCGGTGCGGCGGGTGCTGCTGGAGGAGATCGCCGGCGCCGACCGCGTCGTCCTCCTCGGCGACGTGGTCGAGCTGCGCAACCTGCCGGTCGGGCCCTCGCTCGCCCGCGCCCGGCCCTTCTTCGAGGAGCTGGGCGAGGCGATCGGCGACGTCGAGGTCGTCCTCGTCCCCGGCAACCACGACCACCGCCTGGCCGAGCCGCTGCTCGACGAGCTCTCGATCGCCGGCGAGCGGGCGATCGGGCTGGAGCACCATCGCGCCCCCATCGGCCCCTCCGCCCTGCTCGACGAGTGGCTCGGGCCGGCGCGGCTGCAGATCGCCTATCCCGGGATCTGGCTGCGCCGGGACGTCTACGCGACCCACGGCCACTTCATGGACGTCCACCTCAGGCTGCCGCGCGCCGAGTGCGTCGCCGCGGCGCTGATGGTCCGGCTCTCCGGCCGGCTGCCGCAGCAGGCGACGCCGACCGACTACGAACGCGTGCTGCGGCCCTTATATGGGTTCGCCTACGGCCTCGCCCAGGTGCTGCCGATCAAGCGCCGCCGCAACGGCCCCTTCGAGCGGGCCTGGGAGGTGCTCGCCGACGAAGAGGAGGAGACGACGCTCGGCGCCCGCGCCGCCCGCGCCGGCTTCCCGCTCGCGATCGGCGGCCTCAACCGGCTGCTGCGCGCCGACTTCGAGCCCGACGTCACCACGGGGGCGATCTTCCGCAGCGGGGTCGAGGCCGGCGCCGAGATGGCGGCCCGCCTCGGGGTCGACGACGTCCAGGTAATCACCGGCCACACCCACCGCGGCGGCCCCCTGCCGAGCGAACCCGAGTGGCCCCTCCCCCGCGGCGGCCGCCTCCACAACACCGGCAGCTGGGTCTTCTCCTCCGCCTTCCACCAGCCCGGGGAACCGCCGAGCTCCTACTGGCCGGGCATGGTCACCTGGCTAGAAGACGAGGGACCGCCGCGACGCCTACAGCTCCTGCACAGCTATTCGCACGAGGAGATGAGCGACCTAATCAAGCGGCCCGCGTAGAGGGGTCAGGGGTACCCCTTCCGGGCACTCAGCATGAGGCGGGCCAGGAGCGCCCGGGCGACAGCAGCAGAACTTTCCCCCCGCCGAGCTGCGCCCGGAAGGGGTACCCCTGACCCCTCAGCCACCAAGCCACTCGGCGACGATCGCACCGATCTCCGGCCCCGCGTCCTCCTGGAGGAAGTGGGAGGCGTCGGCGATCGGGCGCGGCGGCGGGAAGTTGAGCTGGCTGGAGACCCGCTCGCCGACCGAGAAAGGAAGCACCGGGTCGGAGTCGGCCCAGAGGACCAAGGCCGGGCGCTCGTCCTCGCGCAGCGCGTCGGCGACCGCTTTGCCCTCGGCGGCGCCGGGCGCGTCGGGCTCGGTCGGCAGGATCAGCGGGAAGGCGCGGGTGCCGGCCTTCGAGGCGCCGTCTATATAAGGAGCCTCGTAGGCGGCGATCACCTCGTCGCCGGGGTCGTGCTTGCAGCCGCCGCGGACCAGCATCCCGACCGGCACCTCGTCGCTTTCGCGGACGAACTCGCGGAAGGCGAGCCAGGCCTCGCTCATCTTCTGGTGGCCGGTGAAGGGGCCGGTCTCCATGATCACCAGGCGGCTGATCCGGTCCGGGTGCTCGACCGCGAGCCGCAGCCCGATCGGCCCGCCCCAGTCGTGGACGACGGCGGTTGCGTCGCGCAGGTCGAGTTCCTCCAGCAGCGCCGCCATCAGTTCGACGTGGCGGTCGTAGGTGTACCAGCCGACATCGGTGGGCTTGTCGGAGCGGCCGAAGCCGGCGTAGTCGGGGGCGATGCAGCGGTAGCCGGCGTCGCGCACCGGCGGAATCACCTTGCGCCAGAGGAACGACCAGGTCGGCTCGCCGTGGAAGAAGACGACCGGCTTCCCCTCTCCCTCATCCAGGTGCGCCAGGCGCAGCCCGTCGACCTCGCGGTAGAGGGACTCGAACGGGTAGTCCGGCAGCCCCTCGAGAAGCTCGTCCGGGGTGCGGACGGCATCGACGCTCATCGCGCCCATCCTATGCCGAAAAACGATTGTTGACTCGAAACCCAGGAATCCAGATCGGGATTCCAGACTTTCTTGGTCGACTTTGTGCTAGGGTGCCCGCCCTATTGAGCAGTAAGTTGCTCAAGAACGTAAGTTACTCGACATAGGAAGGAAACTTTTTAGATGCGGAACGCTCGCACTACCCGGCGGCGCAGCGTGAAGATCGGCCTCCCCGCCGCTCTTCTCGTCCTGCTCCTCACGGTCTTCGCCGCTGGATGTGGCGGTGGTGGCGACACCACCGGTTCGGACTCCGGCTCCTCGGGGGGCGGCAAGCTCGACGTGGTCGGTTACTCGACCCCCGAAGCCGTCTACACCGAAGCCCTCGAGCCCGCTTTCGAAGAAAGCTCGAAAGGCGCGGGCGTCAGCTTCAGCAACTCGTTCGGCGCCTCCGGCGACCAGAGCCGTGCGGTCGTCGCGGGCCAACCCGCATCGGTCGTCCACTTCTCCCAGGCGGGCGACATGGAACGGCTGGTCGAAGAAGGCGAACTCGTCGCCAAGGACTGGGACCAGAACAAGTACAAGGGCATCGCCGAGAACTCGGTCGTGGTCATGGTCGTCCGCAAGGGCAACCCCGAGGGCCTGAAGTCGTTGGACGACCTGCAGAGCAAGGACGTCGACATCATCACCCCGAACCCGTTCAGCTCGGGTTCGGCCCGCTGGAACATCATGGCCGTCTACGGCAACGCCATCGAGGCCGGCAAGTCGCCTGAAGAGGCGCTGGACGAGGTCCGGACCGTGCTCGAAAAGACCGTCGCCCAGCCGGGCAGCGGCCGCGACGCCCTCTCGGCCTTCACCCAGGGCCAGGGAGACGTCCTCCTCAGCTACGAGAACGAGGCGATCAAGGCCGAAGAAGAGGGCGAAGACGTCGAATACATCGTGCCCCCTGCGACGCTTCAGATCGAAACTCCGATCGCCGTCACCAAAGACGCGCCGGAGCCTGCCGCGCAGGACTTCCTCGACTTCATCTGGTCCGATGAAGGCCAGGAACTCTGGGCCGAAAACGGGTACCGCCCGGTCAACCCCAAGCTGGTCGACGAGAAGCAGTTCCCGACCCCGGAAGACCTGTTCCACATCGCCGACTTCGGCGGCTGGGGCAAAGTCAACGACGACTTCTTCGACGACGAAAGCGGCTCGGTCGCTGAGATCGAGAAGGAACTCGGAGTCTCGACGAGCGGCTGATGGAGGCACACCCGGCAAACCTCCCCGCTCCCACCGCTTCCCGGGCAGGCCTGCGCCTGCCCGGGATCGGCACCGGCGTCGGCAACGGCATGGTGGTGCTCTACCTGAGCATCATCGTGCTGCTGCCGCTTGCCGCGGTCGCCAGCGAAGCCTTCACCGGCGGCATCGGTCACTTCTGGGAACAGGTCACCTCGCCGCTGGCGGTGAAGAGCCTGAAGCTGACGCTCGTCTGCTCGCTGATCGTCGTCGTCATCAACGGCTTCTTCGGCACGATCCTCGCCTGGCTCCTGGTCCGCGACAGGTTCCCGGGCAAGAGCATCATCAACGCCGTCATCGATCTTCCCTTCGCACTGCCGACGATCGTCGCCAGCCTCATTCTGCTGACGCTCTACGGTGCCGACAGCCCCCTGGGGATCGACTTCGCGTTCACCCGGACCGCGATCGTCGTCGCCCTCTGCTTCGTCACCCTGCCCTTCGTCGTCCGCGCCGTGCAGCCGCTCCTGCTGGAGATGGACCGCGAGATGGAGGCCGCGGCGGCCTCACTCGGGGCGGGCAATTTCACGATCTTCCGGCGCATCATCTTCCCGAACCTGCTCCCCGGCCTCGCCGCCGGGATCGCGCTGGCCTTCGCCCGCGCCCTCGGCGAGTTCGGCTCTGTCCTCCTCTTCGCCGGCGGCAACCCGGACACGACCGTCTCCTCGGTCTTCATCCGCAACCAGGTCGAGTCCGGCAACGAGATCGGCGCGGCCGCCGTCTCCGTCGTGCTGCTGGTCGCCTCGCTGCTGCTGCTCGCCTCAGTCTCGCTGATCCAGCGCTGGGCGATCCGGCATGACCGCGGCTCGACGGACTTCGTCGTCGCGGTCGAGAACAAGGACGTCTCGGGGGGAGGTGCCTGATGGCCGCCAACCCCGCCAGCCGCTGGGGCCTGCGGGTCCTCGGGCTCGGCTACCTGACGATGCTGCTGCTGATCCCGCTGGTGATGATCTTCTACAAGACCTTTGAAGAAGGGATCGGGCCGCCGCTCGACGCGATCACCTCCCCCGACGGCCTCCATGCGCTGAAGCTGAGCGTGCTGATGGTCGCGATCGCGGTGCCGCTGAACACGATCTTCGGCGTCGGCTGCGCGCTGCTGCTGGTCCGCCACAAATCCAAGCTGAACCCGGTAATCGACGCGGTCATCAACCTCCCATTCGCCGTCTCCCCCGTCGTCATCGGCCTCTCGCTCTACATCCTCTACGGATCCGGCGGCTGGTTCGCCTTCATCGGCGAAGAAGGCTTCAAGATCCTCTTTGCGGTGCCGGGCATGGTCCTCGCGAGCATCTTCGTCTCACTGCCCTTTGTGGTCCGCGAGACGGTGCCGGTGCTGCAAGAGATCGGCACCGACCAGGAGCAGGCCGCCTCCACCCTCGGCGCCAATGGCTGGCAGGCCTTCTGGAAGATCACCCTGCCCTCGATCCGCTGGGGCGTCGCTTACGGCGTCGTCCTCACCACCGCCCGGGTGCTCGGCGAGTTCGGCGCGGTGACGATCGTCTCCGGCTCGATCAACGGGCAGACCCAGACCCTGCCGCTGTTCGTCGAGAAGCAGTACGCCAACTTCAACTCAACCGGCGCTTACGGCGCCTCCCTGGTACTGGCGCTGCTGGCGCTGATCACCTTGTTCGCAATGAACCTGCTGAAACGAAAGGAGGACGCCTGATGGGAATCTCAGTCGAGGGAGCAAACAAGCGCTTCGGTGACTTTCAGGCGCTTGACGACGTATCCATCGAGGTCCCGGACGGGTCCCTGACCGCCCTGCTCGGGCCGAGCGGTTCGGGCAAGTCCACCCTGCTGCGGGCGATCGCCGGGCTCGAGGACCTGGACTCCGGCCTGGTGACGATCAACGGCGAGAACGCGACCGCCAAACCCGCGCAGAACCGCGGCGTCGGTTTCGTCTTTCAGCACTACGCCGCCTTCAAGCACATGACGGTTTACGACAACGTCGCTTTCGGGTTGAAGATCCGCAAGTGGGACAAAGCGAAGACCTCAGCTCGCGTCCACGAGCTGCTGGAGCTCGTCCAGCTCGACGGTCTCGCCGGCCGTTTCCCCTCCCAGCTCTCCGGCGGCCAGCGGCAGCGGATGGCGCTGGCGCGGGCGCTCGCGGTCGAGCCGAAAGTGCTGCTCCTGGACGAGCCGTTCGGCGCCCTCGACGCCAAGGTCCGCAAGGACCTGCGGACGTGGCTGCGCAACCTCCACGAGGAGATGCACGTGACGACGATCTTCGTCACCCACGACCAGGAAGAGGCGATGGACGTCGCCGGCCAGCTGGTGGTGATGAACGAGGGACGGGTCGAGCAGTCGGGCACCGCCGACGACCTCTACGAGCACCCGGCCAACGAGTTCGTGATGAGCTTCGTCGGCGAGGTCAACCGACTCGGCGACCACTTCGTGCGACCGCACGACATGGAAGTCGTCCTCGACGCCGACGATCGCACCCAGGAGGGCCTGGTGCAGCGGATCGTCACCCTCGGCTTCGAGGTCCGGGTCGAGCTCGTCCTCTCCGACGGGACCGAGGTCTGGGCGCAGCTGACCCGCGCCGAGCTGCAGCGGTTGGAGCTGCGGGAGGGCCAGATCGCCTACCTGCGCCCGATCCAGGCCAAGAGCTTCAACGGTTCGTCGCCGTCCGATCCCCAGAGGGCCTCGACTCCCCCTGGGGGCCAGGACGGCGGCGACGCGGAGATACCCGCAGCCGTCTGAAGAGGCGACGGGGCGGGGCGTCTTCTTGCCGGGTGACGCCCCGCCCCTCTTCGCCATGCCTCGAAGCGCTGCCCAGCTTAGGACGAGCGGCGACGCTTGAACATGCGCTTCACCCAGCGCGGCGTGAGGATCCCGATCGCTTCGGCGAAGGTCAGGGGCTCCTCACCCTGCATCTCGATATGCAGTTTGGGCCCTACTCGGCGTTTGGATGGATTTGTCTGCGACATGGGACGGATCTTAGAGGTCGGATGCGATGGCGGCGATCCAGAGCACGACCTCGACGGTTAACAAACCGCTGGCCGCTTGAAATAGAACGGCAAGCTCAGTAAGACCGCGATGGTTGACCGAGAAGCTTCTCTGCATGCAAAGCGAGCGAGGTCGCTGCAACCGCGACGAAGGCAAGCAGGGCCAGCCACGAAAAGAAGGTCGAGCTACCACTTTGCAATGCCTGGGCTCCGAGAAACGAGGTCGTGACCGCGGCGGCCGAGAGCAACAGCCCCGCCCTGGTGCGGACGCTCTCAATCGCGGCCTGCTGCTCAGACAAAGCTCGAACCGCCTCGTCATAGGCGACTTTGTAAAGCGCATCGTCGGGCATTGCGAACCCAAGGGCTCAGGCTGGCAATTCTCTCCCCCACCGAATCGCCTTCTTGAGAGCTTTTGCTATTTTTGACTTAGTTGATCTACAAATGAGGAAAGGAGACGGGATGTCAAAACGGGTTGCCACCACGACGTTTCGCTCGCGAGGGCGATTGGCTGGGTTGGTGCGGGACGAGTTCCCCGCCGGGACCGGGCAGAACCGGACCAGCCGCGGCGCCAACCGGGAGTCGGCGCTGAACGGGGCCGACGAGGCGCTCTTCTACCGGGCCCGCTTGGTGCTCGGGGACTCCCTCCCCCGCCCCCAGCGCTGAGCCGTGGACAACTCCGAGTGTCCCGGCTGCGAAACCTGAGCCCGGATCGCCGTCAGCGATCCGGGCTCTTTCGCGTTCGGTGGGCTACTTAGCGCCCTTGCCCGAGCTGCTGGTGTCTTCCAGCTGCAGCGGTTCGTCGGGCTGGGGGATCGCCTCCACGGCGAGGTTCCAACCTTTCAGTCCGAAGGCGACGTTTTTCGCACCCGCGTACTGGACGGCGACCGTGTGGCCGCCCTTGGTCAGGATTCCCGTCTGCACGACCGTCTGCACGACCGGCACCGGGGCTGGAGAGGCCGCCGTCGCCGGGGCGAAGTTGACTTTGCCCGTCGCCTGGTCGTCGACGAGGATCTGGATCGGGCAGGCCTGATCGGGCCCCGGTTTGGCCGAGGTGCAGGTCGCCTGGCCGGAGAACGTGATTACAACCGAGCTGACTTCGGCCTTGGTCGCGAACGAGGTGAACGCGGTCGGGATGAACCCGGCCGTGGCGTCGCTGGAGCTGAACGGCGCGGTGCCGGCCGCAACACCGGCGACTGGGGATTTAGGCGCAGTCGCCTTGGCCACGTAGAGGTTCGAGGCGGCCTTTTTCTTCAGGTAGAGCTTCGATGCCTTCTTGTTGCTCACGAACACCTTCGCTGCCTTCTGGCTCGTGAGGAACGATTGGGCGACCGAGGGCACCACCGTCACCGACACGGCAACCGCCGCCGCCAGCACGACGACGGTCGCGGCTCGGGGGGTGGACAGTCTTCTCTTCAGCAATTGGTCCTCCATGTCTGCGGCCTCCCCTGGCTTGCCGGGCGCCCTCGGATGGCCTTTCTTTACTAAGTGACTCAGAAAGGTACAGAAGCTGCTAACGTTTTGCGATGTAGTTGGTCAACAAACTCGCTTTAACCCGGCAGGAAAGGACTCGCACCGCATGAGAAGCAAGACCCTCGCCATAGCGGCGCTCTCCCTTCTGGGGCTCGCCGCGCCGGCGTCGGCCGGTGCCGTGACCCTGATCGGGTCGGGCTCCGTCGCCGCGCAGCCCGTGCTGCAGGCCCTCTTCGCCACCTACACGAAGAAGGTCAACAAGAAGGTCCATTTCGTCTACACGCCCAACGGCGGCAACGCCGGCGTCAAAGACGTCCAGAGCGGGACCAGCCAGTTCGCCGGTCAGGCCCGCACCCCCCTCCCCTCGGACGCGGGGACTACCTACATCAAGATGTTCCTCGACGGCCTCTGCATGGACGTCAACCCGAAGAACAGCCTCACCAACATCACGATCCAGCAGACCCACGACATCTACCGGGGCCTGCTGACCAACTGGAGCCAGGTGCCGGGATCGACCCTGGGCACGACGATCGATCCGGTCGGCCGCGACACCAACGGAGGGACCTACAACTTCTTCCTCCAGGCGGTGCTGGGCAACGAGGCGCCCGCCTCGAACGTCAACGCCCTGACCGCCGACGGCCTCGTCGTCAACGCGGTCAAGCAGGACCCGAACGCGATCGGCTACGCCGGCCTCGCCTGGCAGAAAAAGGGCCTGAAGACGCTGAAGGTCAACGGCGTCCCCTGCGCCCCGAGCAAGATCAGCGTCGAGCCGCTGAAGTACCCGCTCTCGCGCTACCTGTTCCTCGTCCTCCCGGGCGACGGCAGCAGCAGCCCGAAAGCGCTGCTCAAGTTCATCGACTGGGCGCGGCGCAGCAAGCTCGCCGGCTCCGTCATCTCCCAGGCCGGCGGCGTCCCCGCCTTCAACAAGAAGTAGGCCTTGGAGGAGCAGTACCCCACCGAGTACGGCCCGAAATGGTCGGACCGGCGCGTCGAGCGGATGCTCGGCGCGCTGGTCCTGACCGTGGTCGGGCTGCTGCTGGCGATGATCGTCACGGTCTTCGCCCGCGCCTGGCCGTCGTTCTCGCACAACGGCCTCGCCTGGTTCGGGGGCGGCGGCAACGTCGACGACCAGCTCAACGCGATCTTCCTCTCCGGCCAGAACGGGCTCGAATACGTCTACACCTTCCACGCCTGGCCGCTGATCTGGAGCACGCTGCTGATCACCGGCGGCGCCGTCCTCGTCAGCCTCTTCTCGGCCCTCTTCGTCGCCGTCTTCATCGTCGAGTTCGCGCCGGACTGGATGAGCAACGTCCTGCAGCCGGTGATCCGCTTCCTCGCCAGCGTCCCCTCGGTGATCTACGGCCTGATCGGGGTCGTCGTCCTCGTCCCGTTCATCGGCAACCACCTGATCACCGAGCCGCAGAAGGCCTCGGTCGCCGGCGTCATCTCGCTCACCGGCTACAGCCTGGTGGCGGCGGTGCTGGTCCTGACGGTGATGATCGCGCCGCTGATGGTCTCGATCTTCAGCGACGGTCTGCGGGCGGTGAAACCGGGCTGGCTGGAGGGATCGCTGGCGCTCGGCGTCAACCGCTGGCGCACGACCTGGAAGATCGGCGTCCGCAGCGCCCGCCCGGCGATCGTCGCCGGCACCGTCCTCGCGGTCGCCCGCGCGATCGGCGAGGCGGTGATGCTGGCGATGATCTCCGGCTCGGTCGGCTTCGCGCCGAACCCGGCCGACGGACTGATCTTCGTCTACGAGCCCTCGCGGCCGCTGGCGCCGACGATCGTCAAGAACATCGACCAGCTGAGCTCGCCGCCGGCCAACGCGACCCTCTTCGCGATCGCCGCGGTGCTGCTCTTCTCGGCCGCGACCTTCTCCCTCACCGGCTACATGGCGCGCCGGGCGATGCGCAAGTACGGAGCGGCCTGATGCTGCTGCTGAAGGGCGGCAAGGAAAAGGGCGCGGTCGAGGGGACCGCCACCTGGGCGCTCGCCGACCGCATCGGGCTGGCGCTGTGCTGGGCGCTGGGCCTGCTCTTCTGCGCGATCGCGGTGGCGATCGTCGTCTACCTGCTGGTCCAGGGGATCAAGTTCCTGCGCCCGGAGATGCTCTGGACCCCGGCCGCGGCCGGCTTCAGCGAGAGCGAAACCGGCGGCTTCTCCGACGCCCTCTTCGGCACCCTGATCGTCGCCGTGATGGGGATCTCCCTGGCGCTGCCGACCGGCATCGCGGTCGCGGTCTGGCTGGTCGAGTACGGCCGCCCGGCGCCGCTGGCGCGGATCACCGAGATGACGATCGAGGCGATCGCCGGCATCCCCTCGATCGTCCTCGCCCTGTTCGGCACCGTGATCTTCTCCTCGACCGCGCTCGGCTTCCTCAGCCGCACCTCCGACGGCGTGGTCTTCGGCCGCTCCTTCTTCGCCGCCTCGGCGATGCTCT
Source organism: Solirubrobacterales bacterium (assembly GCA_035634815.1). Lineage (GTDB taxonomy): Bacteria > Actinomycetota > Thermoleophilia > Solirubrobacterales > 70-9 > VAYN01. The sequence goes on from DASQCF010000041.1 coordinate 30,937, forward strand.
CGCTGGTGGCGCTGCCGCTGATCGTCGCCAGCGTCCGCGAGGGGCTGAACTCGATCCCGCGCCACGTGCGCGAGGCCTCCTACGCGGTCGGCAAGACCAAGGCGGCGACGACGCGGCGCATCCTCCTCCCCACCTGCCGGCCGCAGGTCGCGACCGGGGCGATGCTCGGCCTCGGCCGGATCATCGGCGACACCGCGATCATCGTCGTCCTCCTCGGCGCGACCCAGAACTTCGCCCCGGTCGAAGGCGTCGGCTTCCCGTTCGACTACCTGCGCGGCGCCGGCACCACGCTGACCAACTTCGTCTACGAGGTCTCCCCCACCGGAAACCTCAACCAGCCGGAAAAAGCCTACGCGGCGGCTTTCGTCCTGCTGCTGATGGTCCTGGCCCTGAACGCGGCCGTCGACGTCGTCCACCGCCGCGCCCGAAAGGTAGGAACGTGGAGCCACTGACCGCCCCGCCCCCGATCCGCAGGTTGCGACTGGAGGACCCAGAGCCCGCTACCGAGATCACGTCGGCCCAGCAGAGAACTTTCACCACCGCCAAGCGCTCGGTCGGCGCGCCCCAGTTCTCGATCCGGCGGATGGAGGTCGACAAGGTCTCGGTCCACTACGGCGACAAAGAGGCGGTCAAAGGCGTCTCGCTGCCGGTTCGCCAGGGCGAGGTGCTGTCGCTGATCGGCCCCTCGGGGTGCGGCAAGACGACGCTGCTGCGCTCGCTCAACCGGCTCACCGAGCTGACCAGCGCGGCCCGCCTCAGCGGCCGCATCCTGCTCGACGACGTCGACATCACCGCGATCGAGCCGACCCTGCTGCGGCGCCGGGTGACGATGGTCTTCCAGCAGCCGAACCCGTTCCCGATGAGCGTCTTCGACAACATCGCCTACGTGCTGCGCGAGCAGGGCTCGCGGCGCCAGCGCAAGAAGGCGCTGGAGCCGAAGGTCCACAGCGCCCTCGACCGCGCCGGCCTCTTCGAGGAGGTCAAGGACAACCTCGACCACCCGGCGCTGAAGCTCTCCGGCGGCCAGCAGCAGCGGCTCTGCATCGCCCGTGCCCTGGCGGCCGAGCCCGAGGTGCTGCTGCTCGACGAGCCCTGCTCGGCGCTGGACCCGAAATCCACCCAGGTGATCGAGGACCTGATCGTCAAGCTGCGCGACGACGTCGCGGTCGTGATCGTCACCCACAACCTGCAGCAGGCCTACCGGATCGCCGACCACGTCGCCTTCATGTACCTCGGCGACCTGGTCGAGTACAACAGCGCCACCGCCCTCTTCGGCTCGCCCCGCGAGCAACGCACCCAGGAGTACGTGAGCGGTGCCTTCGGCTAGCCGCAAGGGGCAGCTGGCGGTCCTGGTCCTCGGCGGCGCCCTCGCCGCCGGGAGTCTGACGGGCTGCGCGACGACTCAGGAGAAAGCCGCCGCCCAGCGGGCCGAATCGGCGCGCATCCTCAAGGCGCGCGAGCAGCGCCAGGAGAAGAAACGGCACCAGCGCAAGCACGACAAGGAGCAGGGATGAGCGAGAACGAGACCTTGGCCCGGCCGCAGGCCTTCGAGCCGTGCGAGGAGTGCGGGGCGGCGATGGACCCCCAGCAGCGCTACTGCGTCAACTGCGCCTCGCGGCGCGGCAACGGCGCCAACCCCGCCTCGCGTTACTTCGCGACGATGAGCAAACGGGCGCGCCGGCCGCTGGGGCGGCCGGCGCAGAAGCCGAGCCCGACCAGCCGCGCCGCAGCGGTCGCCTTCTTCGCTCTGCTGCCGCTGGCGGTGGGGCTGGGCGTCGTCGTCGGCCACAGCGGCTCCGGCGGCGGCGACAACAGCGAGGCGCTGCTGCAGGCGCTGCGCGAACGGCCGGCCGCGACCGCGACCGCCGGCGCCGCCACGGCGGCGACCGCCGCCAAAGCCAAAAAAAGCGCCAAAGCGGGCGCCGCCAAAGGCAAGGGCGAGGGCAAAGTCGTCGCCCACACCGAAAACGGCGACGTCCACGAAGTGACCAACTTCAAGGCCTCGGCGGAGAAGGAAGCCGAAGACACCAAACTGGTCGAAGAAAACCCCGAACAGACCGGCGAGAACTACATCAAGGCGCAGCAGAACCTGCCCGACGTGATCGTCGTCGGCGGCGAAGGCGGCAGCGCCCCCGCCCCCTCGGGGGTGGAACCGTGAACGAAGAGCTCGTGGCCCAGCGCGACCGGTTGCTGGAGAGGTTCACGGTGATGCAGGCCGACCTCGGCGGCGCCTTCTACGAGATGGCGATCCGCGACCACGTCCGCCTCGACGTCCTCACCCGCAAAGCGGCCGAGCTGCAGCGCGTCGACGCCGAGCTGCTCGCGGTCGAGCGCCTGCTGGAGATCGAACGTGCCGACGCCGCCGGCCTCTGCGGCAGCTGCGGCTCCCCCTACGGCGCGGCCGACCGCTTCTGCCCCCAGTGCGGCAACTCCCTGGTCCCGGCGAGGGCGGCGGCATGAACCTCTTCGCCGGAACCCTGCGCAAGGCCTCCGAGGCGGCCGCGTCGCTGACCGGCAAACGCTTCTCCCTGCTGGTCGCCTCCTCGCTGGTCGCGACCACCGGGGTGGTCGCGGTCGCCCTCGGCGGCACCGGCGGCGTCAGCCCGCTCGAGGAGGCCGCCGCGCGGGCGCTGCTGGAAAGCGAAAGCGCCGCGGTCGCCGCGGTGCCGGCCGCCGCCCCCGAAGCGGGACCGATCGCCTCCCCTTCCTCCCCGGTGCCGGCGCCGAGCGCGGGGGCGGCTTCCTCCGGGTCGCTCCCCGCCCCGGCGCCGGCGCCCGCGCCGGCCCCCGAACCCGAAGCGCCGGCCCCGCCCCCGGCCGAATCCGAAGGCCCCGAACCGGGCCCGGTAAAGCACGTCTTCCTCGTCTCGCTCGCCAGCCCCGGCTACGAAGCCTCGCTCGGAGCCGCCACGCAGATGCCCTACCTCTCAGGCGAACTGCGCCCGCAGGGCCTGCTGCTGACGAACTACTCGCTGCTGGACGCCGCACCGCTCCCCAACGGCATCGCCGCGATCGGCGGCCAGCCCCCGAGCGCGGCGACCGAGGCCGGCTGCCCCAGCTACGAAGCCTGCCTACAGGACGTCGAAACGCTGACCATCGCCGACCAGCTCTCCGCCGCCCAGCTCAGCTGGCACGGCTACTTCGAAGGGATGACCGACCCAGAAGGCAAGCCCGACACCTGCGTCCACCCCGAACCCGAAGCCGCCGATGTCCCGACCCCCGAGGGGTACTCGTCGCTGCTCAACCCCTTCGTCTTCTTCCACTCGCTGCTCGACCTCGGCGCCTGCGACGAAAACGCGGTGCCGCTGGGCGAGCTGGCGGGCGACCTGAAGAAGCCGGAGACGACCGCCAACCTCTCCTATGTCTCTCCGGGCCTCTGCGGCGCCGGCTTCCGCGGCAAGTGCCCGGAGGGGACCGCCGACGGCGCCGCCGCGGCCGACGCCTTCCTCGCCGAGGTCGTCCCCGGGATCCTCGCCTCCGCGGCCTACAAAGAAGACGGCCTGCTGATCGTCAGCTTCGGCGCCGCCGACCCGGCGCCGCCCGCCGACCCTGCGGCCGCGCCGGAAGCGGACCCGAAGAAAGTCGGCGCCCTGCTCGTCTCCCCCTTGCTCGCGCCCGGCTCTACCGACGGGACCGCGTATGACCCCTACTCGCTGCTGCGCTCGCTCGAGGACATGTTCGGCCTACAGCCGCTGGAGAAGGCGGGTGGCGCCAAAGTGCGCTCCTTCGCCTCGGCCTTCGCCGCGGGCAACGGCGGCGACTGATTTCTGCCACGCTTCCGCGCATGAACGCGCAGGAGCAGAACGGCGAGCCGATCACCCAGGAGGGTCTGGACGAGCTGAAAGCCGAACTGGCCGAGCTCGAAGGGCCCGCCCGCAAAGAGATGGCGGCGCGGATCAAGGTCGCCCGCGAGGAGGGCGACCTCAAGGAGAACGCCGAGTATCACGTCGCCAAAGAGGACCAGGCGCACATGGAGACGAAGATCAAGCGGCTCCAGGAGCGGCTGCGGAACGCCGTCGTCGTCGAGGTCTCGACGATCGACAGCGACGCCTTCACCTTCGGCCGCACCGCCGAGGTCCTCGACGAGGGCAAGGGCGAGACCAACGCCTGGACCCTGGTCGGCTCGACCGAGGCGAACCTCGCCGAAGGACGGCTCTCGGCCGAGTCGCCGATCGGCCGCGCCCTGATGGACGCCCGGGTCGGCTCGACGGTCAAGGTCGAGACGCCGAAAGGCGACCGCTCGTTCAAGGTCCTGAAGCTGGTCTCCTGACGCCGCGATGCTGAGGCTGCGCTCCTCCGTCGCCCACCACCAGGCCGACGAGTTCGGGACGCTGCTGCGGGAGCTGGAAGGCGTCCGCCGGGTGGTGCAGACGGCCGAAGAGGGCACCCCCACCCGCTCCTACGTCTTCGTCGCCGACGTCGAGCCGGCGATCGCCGACCGCCTGCTCGAGGAGATCGCCGCGCTCGGGATCGGCCATGAGGACTACGTCCTCAGCAAGGTCGAGGTGATCGCCCCCCAGCACCGCCACCACCACGGCGACGGCGGCGTCGACGGCTTCGCCTGGGTCGAGGTGATGGGGCAGGCGCGGGCCAACTCGCGGCCGCTGGCCCGCTACCTGGCGTTGATCAACGTCGCCGCGGTGATCGCCGCCCTCGGCGTGATCACCAACAGCTCGATCCTGATCGTCGGCGCGATGGCGGTCAGCCCCGACCTGCTGCCGATCTGCGCCACCGCGGTCGGCCTGGTCGGCGGCCGCTACGGCCTCGCCTGGCGCGCCTTTACGACGCTGGTCCTCGGCCTCGGCCTCGTCGTCGTCACCGCGATGGTCCTCAGCGCGCTGCTGAAATGGACCGGCCTCCTGCCCGACGGCTTCAAGGTCGAGGAAAGCAGCCTCGCCACCCTCGCCCATACCGACTACTCCACGGTGCTGATCGCCGCCGCGGCCGGGGTCGCCGCGATGCTCTCCTTCGAGACCCGGGCCAGCACCGCGGTCGGGGTCGCGATCTCGGTGACGACGATCCCGGCCTCGGCCTACCTCGGCGTCGCCCTCGGCGGCGGCGGCATCGAGCACGCGATGGGGGCGGCGGTGGTGCTGGCGATCAACGTCTCGCTGCTAATCGTCTCCGCCACGCTCACCCTGGCGGTGCAGCGATGGCTTCCGAATCGCTCCGGGGCTCCGGTATAGGCGGCTCCGCCGGCGGCTGCGACCAGGGCGCGGGCTGCGGGCGGCGCTCGTCGTAGACGACCTCGGAGCCCGACATCCGGTCGTCCCAGGCCTGGCGCCGCTCGCGGAAGACGATCCCGACGAAGCCGAGCCCGAAGGCGACGACGGAGAGGCCGAGGCCGAGCAGACGCCTGACCGCGCGCCGCAGCGGCAGCCGGCCGCCGGCGAGGCGAATCCCAAGGAACCGCATCCCCGGGGTCTGGCCGGCGAGGGACCAGAAGCCGAGCAGGTAGACGGCGCCGAAGGAGAGCCAGGCGGTCGAGCCGACCGCGATCGCGAGCCCGGTGCCGCCTTCGCCGTTGCCGCCGAAGGCATTTCCGAGAAGGGTGACGAGGGCGATGAAAGCGGTGAAGGCGAGGTTGACGAAGACGCCGTCGATCGCCATTGCCAGGCCGCGGCTGACCGCCCCGGCGCGGTCGGTCGGCAGCAGCCGTGGCGCTCGGAAGAAGAGGCGGCGGACGATCCGCTCGAAGCGATCGTCGAGCCGCCGCGCGAGGTTGCCGATCGTGCGGCCGACGTCCTCGATCAGCCCCATGCCCTGGGCGCTGATCGCGGCCCGCACCTCGGGCGCCTCGGCGATCCGCTCGACCAGCTGCTGTGCCTGGTCGGAGGCCAGCAGCCGTTTCCAGACCTCGTCGACGAGCTCGGAGTCCATCGCCTCCAGCAGCGCCTTCTTGACGGCGTCGCTCTCCAGCGCCCCGTCGACCGCCTCCTGCACGACCGGCCCTTCGAGCACCCGCGCCATCGCCCGCTCGACCGCCTGGCTTTCGACCGCGGCGACGATCGCCTCCTCGGCGGCCACCTCGACGGCGCGGTCGATCCCCGTCGCTTTGGTTACCGTGCGGGCGCCTTTGAAGCCGACCCCGAGCAGGCGGGCCGGAAGCGGGGTCCTACCGTTCTGGGACGCCCCGTTCTCCATCAGCCGACTCTAACCGCTCCAGGAGGCGATCAAGAAGCTCGGCCTGGGCGGGGAGGATCTTCTCCCGCGCCGTCGCGAGGTCGAACCACTCCGCCCGGTCGACCTCGGGGAATGCCTGCTCGCTGCCGCTGCGCGGCGGCCATTCCATGCTGAAGGTGTTGCTGGCGAGGCTCGCCGGGTCGAACTCGGCCTCCGCCGCCCAGGCCTCGACGACTTTTCCCGCCCGCTGGCGAATCGAGCCGAGCTCGATCAGCCGCTCGGGGTCGAGCGCGGGCGCCGCCCCCAGCTCCTCTTCCATCTCGCGGATCGCGCAGGCGCAAGCCTCCTCCTCGCCCTCGATCTGCCCCTTGGGGATCGTCCAGGCGCCGGCGTCTTTGCGCCGCCAGAACGGACCGCCGGGGTGCACGAGCAGGAACTCGACCACGCCGCCGCGGCGGCGGAAGAGCAGGATCCCGGCGCTGTGCATGCCCGCCATCGACCCGAGTCTGACGACCCGGGTCGATGGCTGGTTGGCGGTTACCGCGGCGCTACCCGCGGTGTTCTCAACCGCCGAGCTTGTAGGCGACCAGTTTCGCCGTCTGGCCTTCGGCCAGCGGCAGGCCGGCGCCGGCGACGAGCATGTCGCCGCTGATCATCACGCCAGCGTTGGTGCCCGAGGGCAACGCCGCCTGCCAGACTTCGCCGCCTTTGGCGGAGTCGAGGGCGTGGATCACGCCGTCGGCCGAGGTCGCGAAGACGACGTCGTTGGAGACCAGCAGCGAGCCGTAAGCGGGCTGCGGCAGTTCCGTCTGCCAGACGACCTTCCCGGTGGCGAGATCGAGCGCGGCGACTTCGCCGGTGGCGGCGCTTTCTTCGCTGGTTTCTTCGCCGTTGATCAGCGTCGCCGAGTGGTTGACGATCGGCACGTAGATCCGCTTGCCGTCGGTCGCCGGCAGAGCGACGACGCCGCCGAGCGCGCCCGGGAACACCTCGCCGGGCTTGATCTTGCTGTATTCGCCCTTCATCGCGTACATCGGGTCGTTGTCGTGGCCGTTGTGCTTGCCGACAGCGGTCCGCCAGACCGGCTTGCCGGTCTTGACGTCGACGGCGACGACGTAGCCGGACTTGCCGGAGCCGATCGCGACTTCCTTGCCACCGACTTTGGTGATGATCGGCGAGTTCTGGAAGTCCCAGTCGTAGATGTTGTGCGGCGTCTCCTGGTAGTACCAGACCATCTTGCCGGTCTTGGGATCGAGCTTGACCAGCGAGTCGGCGTAGAGGTTCGGTCCCGGCCGGCTGGAGCCGAACGGTTCCCCGGGCGCGCCGGGGAGCGGCGCCGGGTTGCCGGTGCCGGCGTAGACGAAGCCCTTGTCATCGAAGGAGGGCGGGTACCAGAGGCCGCCGCCTGAGTTCACCTTCGGCTTGCCCCAGAGGCTTTTCGGCACCGTGTCCCAGTGCCACAGTTTCTTGCCGCTCTTGCCGTCCATCACCCACAGCGTCCCGACCTCGCCGGCTTCGTATTCGGCCGCCGGGGTCTCCGGCACGGTCGAGACGTAGACCCGGCCGTCGTTGACCCCCGGGGCCATGTCGATCGCCCCGTTCAGTTCCACCTGCCAGACGGCCTTGCCGGTCTTCTGGTCGAGGGCGAACGCTTCCGAAGCGGTGGCGCCGTAGACGTGCCCGTCGGCGACGGCCAGCCCGTTGGGGCCGTGGCTCGGCGATTCGAACTTCTTGTTCCAGAGGACGTCGCCGCTTTCGAGGTCGATCGCCTGGACATTGGATTCAAGGTCCTGGGAGTAGATGACGCCGTTCGCAATCACCGGGGTCGAGGCGTAGCTGCCGTAGACGCCGGTGCCGGCGATCGAGTTGGACCAGACTTCTTCCAGTTCGGCGACGTTGCCGCTGTTGATCGGCCCTTTCACCGCCCGGGTGCTGGCGAGGTCGACGTTGGCGACGGCGTCGCCGGTGAAGCTGGCGTCGCCGGAGGAGGACGATGAGTCCGAAGAGGATCCGCATCCCACCAGCAGCGCCCCCACGGCGACGGCCACCGCAAGCAGCGGCAACCTCCAATACCTAGACACCATCGCTCCCACTCCTCCCTAGTCGAGTAATAAGGATTTGTCTTCTATCCTGTCAGAAACTCCTGCAAAGCGGCCACCCAGTTCGGCCAGCAGCGGCTGCAGCACCCGGTTGGCGAGCAGGCCGAGGCTGCCGAGGTTGGCGAAGCCGGGGCCCTGCCGCAGGCCGCCGAGGCCGGGGATGTGCAGCCGCGGGCGCACGCCGTCGAGCTCGAGGGCGCGGCCGATCGGCACCTCCGCCTGCGGCGGACCGTCCCAGAGCGGCCCGCACTGTTCTTCGACCTCGTCGCGGACCGCGTCCGGGAAGAGCCCGCGCAGCTGGCGCAGGAGGTCAAACCCGGTGCAGTTGATGACGTAGTCGTAGCGCTCGGAGCGCATCCCTTCGGAGGGGCTTTCGAATTCGAGCAGGGCGCCGTCGCCGCCCTCGGCGAGCGCGACGTGGACGGCGCGTCCGGTTACGAAGGAGAGGTGGTCGTCGTCGGCGATCCGGGCCAGCACCGTCTGGTCGAAGACGCCGCGGTCGCAGTGCTTGACGAAATCGCGGCGGGTCTCGACGTCGAGGTGTTCCCAGTCGACGTTGTCGGGGTCGGCGAAGACCCGGTTCTCGAGGAAGCTCTCGCCGCGGCTCAGCGGCAGGGTCGGGGTGTAGACGATCAGCCGCGCCTCGGGCCGCAGGTCGCGGAGGAAGACGAGGGCGCTGAGGGCGCTCTCCCCTCCACCGACGATCGCGATCTCCACCGGCTCGCCCTCCGGCACCCGGGAGAACTCCTGGCGCCGGCTGTCGCAGTGGAAGACGCGGGACTCCACGTCGGGGTCGTGCGGGAAGTGGCGGTGGACCCCCGGCCCGGTGAGGACCAGGGCGCCGCCGGTGTGGCGCTCGGGATCCCCCGGCCGGCCTCGCTCGGCGACCTCCACCTGCCAGCGGTCGTGACCCTCGCCGAGCGAGACCTCGGTCACCCTGCCGTCGTAGACGGTGATCCCCTCGGTCGCGCGCTCCAGCACCCAGCCCAGGTACTCGCCGTAGTCGCAATGGCGGACCGAGGGCGAGCCGGAGTTGACCCAGGCGGCCCATTCGTGGCGCTCCATCGCGAACCGCTGCCAGGTGAAGGGCAGAAGCGCGGCGTCGATCTCGTCGCCGAGCTCGCCGAACTGGCGCGAGCTCTGGTAGGGGAAGCCGACGTCCTTGATCGGCGGGATCGCCAGCGGCTCCTCGCCGGAAGTCATCCCGTTGCGACCGAGCCAGGATGCCGCCGGCTCGGTTTTCTCGATCACGGTCATCGAGACCTCGCCCAGGCCGAGGGTGTTGATCGTGTGGACCTTGGCGGCCAGCGCCGCGGCCTTGGCGCCGGCGCCGACGACGAGGATGTCGCTGTCGCTCACCGCTCCTCCTAGACCGGGGCCAGGGCGCGCGGCCCGGCCGGTTCGGGTTCCCTCGGTTCGGCGATCACCAGCCCCTTCTGGTCGGGGCTGAAGGAGATCGCGCTTTTGCGCGCCCGCTCGGCGCCGCTCTCGACCGCGCGCAGCTCGGTCGTCTCCAGCACGATCCGCAGCACTCGCTTCATCTCCATTTCCGCATAGCTGGCGGCGAGGCAGCGGCGGACGCCGCCGCCGAACGGGATCCAGGTGTAGGTGCCGGGCTGCTTGCCGATGAATCGCTCGGGCAAGAAGCGGTGGGCTTCGGGGTAGTGGCGCTCGTCGCGGTGGATCAGGTGGATGCAGGGCGCGACCGTCGTCCCCGCCGGCAGCTCGCAGCCGCCGAGGCGCATCGGCTCCAGCAGGTTGCGGACGACGACCGGGACCGGCGGCCGCAGCCGCAGCGTCTCCTTGACGACCGCATCGAGGAACTCCCCGTCGCCCGCGTCGAGGTCCTCCTGGAGTTTGTGAAGTTTGTCGGGGTTGCGCAGCAGCCGCTCGAAGGTCCAGGCCAGGGTGCTGGAGGTCGGCCCGTCGGAGAGCAGGGTCACGAGTTCGTCGCGCAGGTCGCGGTCGGAGAGCGGCTCGCCGTCCTCGTAGCGGGCCTGCACCAGCATCGAGACGACGCCCATCGCGCCGCCGTCGGGGTCGGCCTTGCGCCGCCGCACCTCCTCCATCACCGCCGCCTCGACCGCCCCCATCGCCTCCCGGTAACCACGGCTGCGGGTCACCCAGCCGGGCCCGAGGAAGGCGAGCATCGCCAGGTTGCGGGGCTCGTTCATCCAGGTGGTCAGCGCCTGCAGGCTCTGGCGCAGGGGCTGCAGGCGCGGAGAGCTCGAATCGGGGCCGAAGACCGCCCGCATCACCACGTCGAGGGTGATGTCCTGCATCCGCGGCCAGAGCGCGAACGGCTCGCCGACCGGCCAGCGGGCGATCTCCTGCCCCGCGACCTCGGCCATCATCTCGGCGTCGGCCTGGACCGCCCTGCCGTGGAAGGAGGGCAGCATCAGCTTGCGGCGCGTCATGTGCTCGGGTTCTTCCAGCAGCATCACCGAGCGCGGGCCGAGCAGCGGCCCCAGCAGCGGGTTTGCGGTGTCGACGCCGACCGCGCGGCCGGCGGTGAAGACCTTTTTGACGTCGTCGGGGTCGCTGAGGATCACCCAGTCGCCGTAGTGGCGGATCCGCAGGGTGAAGGCGTCGCCGTAGCGGCGCTGGCACTTCTCCAGCCAGGGCAGCGGCCTCTGGGTCCAGCCGACCGCCTGCAGGGCGCGCGGCAGCCGCGGCCCGGTGGGCAGAGCGCTCATGCCGCGTCCCTCCCGTCCTGCGCCGCCAGCTCGTCCATCAGCTCGTCCTCCAGCCGGCAGGTGGTGCCGATCAGGAGCTCGAAGAGGTCGGCGCTGAACTCGCGCGGCAGCTCGTGTTCGGCGCCGCGGGCGAGGTAGCGCTCGCGGACGACCTCGACCCGGTCGGGCTGCATCATCGGGATCCCGTGCTCGCTCTTGTAAGCGGCGACTTCGCGGCAGATCTGCAGCCGCTCGCCGAAGAGGCGGGCGATCTCGTCGTCGATCCGGTCGAGGCGGCGGCGGAAGGGCTCGAGGCCGGCGGCGCTCATCGTCACCCCTCCCCCAGTAAGCCGTTGGCGAAGGCGTGGCTGCAGGCGGCGAGCTCGTCGAGCGCGTAGCCGCCCTCCTGGATCACGCAGACCGGCAGCCCCGAACGGGCCAGCAGGCGGCCGATCTCGGCGAAGATCTCCGGCCGGAAGCCCCAGCCGCCGTGGGGGTCGCCGGCGACCGTGTCGTAGCCGAGCGAGACGACCAGGGCGCGGGCGATCTCGGAGAGGTCGTGGACCGAGTGCGCCACCTCGCGCAGGTAGGTCTCCTCGTCGGGGCTCTCGACGAAGGCGACGGCGCGTTCGCCCGCCAGCCGCGGCAGCCGCGTCCCCGGCGGCAGGTTGGTGACCGGCGCCGCGTGCAGCGAGTGCAGAGCGGCGACGGGGCCCATCCGCTCGACCAAGGCCGAAGTCCCGTTCGGGTAGTGGAGGTCGAGGTCGACGATCCCGACCGGCTTCATGCCCCCCTCGCTGAGGCGGCGGACGGCGGCGGCGGCGTTGTTCAGGTAGCAGTAGCCGGCGTGGAAGGCGGGGCCGGCGTGGTGCCCCGGGGGGCGGCAGACGGCGTAGGTGAAGCGGGCGCCGGCGAGCAGCCGCTCGGCGGCGGTGATCGAGGTGCGGATCCCCTCCAGGGCAGCGGAGACCAGCGCCCGGTTGACCGGGATGTCGGGCTCGAGGCCGGGCGGGGCGAAGTCCGGCATCACCACCGGCTCGGCGCTGGAGAGCCCTTCCAGCACCCGCAGGTACTCGGCCTCGTGCAGCGACTCGAGCGTCTCGTGCACCTCGGCGTCGTCGGCGTCGGCGGCGACCGCGCGCACCCGCGAGTGGCGCACCAGCCCCGCCCGCAGCTCGACCAGGCGCTGATTGGAGTCCTGGCCTTCGATCAGCCGTTCCCCTTCCCGCACCCAGAAGGCGGCGTCGCCGCTGCCCTGGCGCTGCTCGATCATCAGCAGCTCGGTGCTCACGTCAGCAGCCTCCGCATCCGCGGCCCGAGGTGCTCGAACCCGTTGCGCCTGTAGAAGGACTCGGTCGAAGCGATCGCCGCGAAGGTCTCGCGCGGAAGACCGACCTCCAGCCGGCTTACCCCGCGCGTTCGCGCCTGGGATGCGATCGCCTCGACCAGTTCCGCCCCGACGCCGCGACTGCGCCAAGCCCCATCGACCCAGAGGTCTTGGATCGTCGCGTACACGCCGGGAACGTGGATTGCCCGCTGCCAGCTGGCGCTGAGGATGCCGACGATCTCGCCGTCGGCCTCCGCGATCAGCACCGAGCCACCTGCCGGATCCTCCAGCAGGGCGCGGGTCTCAGCTTCAAGTAGGGAGCGCTCGGGGCAGCGGCCGCCGAGCTCGACGAGCAGCGCTTCGACCGCGCGCGCCACCCCCTCGACGTCGCCGGCCTCCGCTTCGCGCACCGTCGACTCGGTCGCCACCGGTTCGCTCACGCCGCCTCCGCCTGCCGGGCGACCGGCTCCAGCTCGACGCTCCAGGCCTCGCCGGGCGCGTCGCTCCCGGTCACGGTGCGGGCGATCGCCGCCATCGGCGCCCGCGCCTTGAGCAGGATCTCGTCGAACTCCTCCTCGGGGTCAGACTGCATGACGATCGCGCCGCCGGCGCCGATCGTCGTCCGCCCCGGCCGCATCACGATCGTGCGGATGACGATGTTGAGGTCGGTGGAGCCGTCGGCGCCGAAGTAGCCGATCGAGCCCGAGTAGACCCCCCGCGCCTCCGCCTCGAGGTCGTCGATGATCTCCATCGTCCGCTCCTTCGGGGCGCCGGTCATCGAGCCGCCCGGGAAGGTCGCCCGCACGCAGTCGACGGCGCTGCGGCCGTCCTCGAGCCGGCCGACGATCGTCGAGACCATCTGGTGCACGGTCGCGTAGGGCTCGATCACCATCAGGTCCGGGACCTGGACGCTGTCGACGTCGCAGACGACGCCGAGGTCGTTGCGCAGCAGATCGACGATCATCAGGTGCTCGGCGTAGGTCTTTTCGTCCTCGCCCAGCTCCTTGACGCGGGCCGCGTCCTCGGCCGGGTCCTCGACCCGGGAGATCGTCCCCTTGATCGGCCGCGCCATCACCTGGCGCTGGCGGTCGACGGAGATGAAGCGCTCCGGCGAGGAGCTGACGATCGCGTTCTCGCCGAAGTGGAGGAAGGCGGAGAAGGGCGAGGGGTTGGCGCGACGCAGCTGCCGGTAGAGCTCGAAGGGCTCGGGGCTGGCGTCGGTCGAGAACTGGTCGGTGAGGCAGACCTCGTAGGACTCGCCGGCGAGCAGTTCGGCCTGCGACTTGACGATGTCGGCGAGGTAGCGGCTGCGGCCGCGGCCGGAGTGGAAGCTGACATGGCCGCCCGGTTCGCTCGGCGGCGCCAGCGGCCGCTCCGCCGGCGGCTCGGCGATCGCCCGCGCGATCAGCTCCTCGGCGGCGTCGAGCCAGAGCTCGGCCTCGGGGTCCTCGCCGCGGCAGAGGGCGAAGACGTAGGTCACGTCCTTGGTGTGGTCGACGGCGACGACCCGGTTGGCGAGCATCAGCGCCGCGTCGGGCAGGTCGGAGCTGTGGACACTGGGCGAGCCGCAGTCGGCCTTCAGCTCATAGCCGAGGTAGCCGACGTAGCCGCCGACGAGCCCGCGCTCCACGCCCTCGGGCGGGTCGACCGCGATCCGGCCGAGCTCCCGCTGCAGGTAGTCGAAGATCGACTTGTGCTCGACCGTCTCGACCCCGCCGCGGTTGACCGCGACCTCGCCGCTGTCGACGTCGTAGCTGACGAAGCAGCGATCCGGGCCGGCGGTGGTCCCCATGTAGGAGCACTGGGCGAGCCAGGTCGGCGCGTCGGCGCTGTCGAGCCAGAAGGAGGGGTCGTGTTCGGCGAAGAGCCGTTCGTAGACGTGCTCGGTCGGCGCCTGGCCGGCGATCGTCCGCATCCGCAGCTCCAGCTCGCCGGCGCCCTCCTGGGCCGCGGCGCGCGGCGCCCGTTTCGAGGCCTGGGGGACGATCGTCGCCCGCCCCGCCGGCTTCTCCCCCGGCCGCGTGTAACTCGCAGCCAGCTCGAAAAAATTCTCGGCGATCTTCAGCCCGTACTCGGTGGAGATCGACTCCGGGTGGAACTGGACGCCCCAGATCGGCCGCTTGGTGTGCTCGACCCCCATCACCACGCCGTCGTCGGACCAGGCGACGATGCTGCCGTCGGGTCCGGGCGGGCTGGTGATCGCCAGCGAGTGGTAGCGGACGACGGAGAAGCCCTGCGGCACGTCCTTGAACAGGCCCTTGCCTTCGTGCATGACGCGGCTGAGGCGGCCGTGCATCGCCATCGGCGCCCGGTTGACCGTCCCCTCCAGCAGGTTGCCGATCCCCTGGTGGCCGAGGCAGATGCCGAAGACCGGGACTTCGCTCTTCGCCAGGATGTCGCGGCAGACGCCGAAGTCGTGCCAGCGCGAGGGGTGCCCGGGCCCCGGCGAGAGGACGATCGCGTCGAAGTCCATCCGTGTCAGCACCCGCCAGGAGACGGCGTCGTTGTTGACGACCATCGGCTCCTCGCCCGAGGCCGCGGCCAGCAGGTGGAAGACGTTGTAGGTGTAGGAATCGTGGTTATCGACCAAAAGCGTTTTCACGTCAGCCTCCCTCTAGTCCCAGGCCCCGCAGGCCCTGCTCCAGCACCGGCTGGACGACCGCCTCGACCTCCGGTGCCCGCTCCTCTTCCCGGTACCAGCGCGCGAAATGGGAGAGGTACTTGGAGAGCGGCGCGACGTCGAAGTCCTCGACCGCGCTCCCCAGGTGCACCCGGTAGTGCTCGGACTGGACCACGGCGAAGCGGTAGTCCGGGTCCTCCGCCGGACGCTCGCCCTGGATCTCGGCGGCGGCGTGGTGGGCCTGGGCGCGCGCCAGGTCCCAGCCGAGGCTGCCTTTCCCCTCCACCAGCAGCTTGTCCTTGCCGAACTTGACCTGCTTGGTCGTCGGCTGCAGGAGGAAGTAGCCGAGCGCGACCTGCGCCGGCACCGTCTCGGGGTGCGGGTGGCGCCCCATCTCCTCCGCCAGCTCGGGACTCTGCGAGAGCTCGTCCTCGATCCACTCGACCAGGTCGTCGATCAAGAGCGCCCCTTTCTTCGAGGAGCTGATCGATTCGTTCTCGCGGGCGACCATGCCGTGGAAGATGTCGTGGGTCGGCGGGCCGCCGCCGCGGGCCGAGCCGTTGCCGTTGCCGTTCTGCAGCCCCATCTCGTCGATCAGCTTGCGGCGGCAGGTGACGTGGGCGACCCACTCGTTGCCGCAGACCTGCATCGAGACGACGTCATCGAGTTCGTCGGCCGCGGCCCAGTAGGCGAGCGCCCGCATGTGCTGGGTCGGGAGGCCGTCGGAGCGGACCAGCGGCATCTCTTCCAGCTCCTCGCGTTCGGTCTCGTACATCACCATTTCGTCGCCCCAGCGTTTGGTCAGGGTGCCGGCGGCGAGGCCCTGGTTCATGTACTCGGCGACCTCGGGCAGGAAGTCGGACTCGTAGATCACCTTGTCGAAGCTGATGCCGAGGCTGGCGAGCGTCTTGCGCTGGCCCGAGACCACCCAGGAGCGGGTCCGCGACCACAGTTCCAGCGCCTTCTGATCGCCGCCGAGGACCCGCATCATCAGCTCGTCGGCTTTGTCTTCGTACTGGGTCGACTCGCGGGCGACCGAGTCCTCGGCGCCGTCGTCGCCAAGGCCGCCGTTCTTGCTGGCGGTGACGTAGTCGGCGTAACAGAAGCCGACGAAGTGGTCGGACTTCTCGTCGGCGTCGGGGCCAGAGTCCTCACCGGCGCGGGTCGCGACGCCGGCCATCGCCTCGCCCATGCTGCGGCCGACGTCGCAGATCAAGCTGCGGTTCTCGACCTTGGCCCCCGCCTGCTTCAGCGCCCCGGCGATCGCGGCGCCGACGGCGAGGTTGCGGAGGTGGCCGATGTGCAGCGCCTTGGTCGTGTTGGCACCCCAGAAGTAGACGGCGTAGCGGTTGCCGGCGGCGAGGTCGGCGAACTCGCCGGCGCCGCGCTCGCCGGAGCGGATCGCCTGCCCCTGCGCTTCGATCCACTCGTCGGCGAGGCGCAGCCGCGGTTGCCTGCCCTCGCGGTCCAGCGAGGCGACCCAGTCCTCGGCCTCGATCCGGTCGAGCGCCGCACTGGCCTCGGCGTCCTGGCGCCAGTCGGCGTCCTTCGGCAGGCGCGGAATCAGCATCAGGTCGAACTCGGCCTCGGGTCGGTAGGGCGCCCGCGCCGCCCACAGCGCCTTGCCGCCGTCACCAGCCGCCGCCGCCTCGAACTTGCTGAAGATGTTCTCTCCCATAGCTGTGCTTCCGAACTTTCCGCTTTCGAGATTGGTTGTCCGAAATGCACCCGCCGGGGCTCGAACCCGGATCTTCGGCTTACAACGCCGACCCTTTAACCGATTAAGGCACAGGTGCTAGCTATGTCTCCCTGCCTTTGAGCAAAGTCCTGATTGCTCAACGCGGCGCGAGCATAACGAGATCACCGTCTCGCGTCAAATATTTTGAGCAAATCCCCGCAAACAGCCTGCCGAGACCGCAAAAACCCTTCCTCAAGGAGGGTTTTTGCGGTCTCGGCGGAGCTAGGCGCGGCCGGCCTGCAGGAGGCGGCTGAGGAACTGACGCGTCTCGGGGCGCTGAGGCGACTCGAGCAGCTGGGCGGGCGGCGCCTGCTCGACGATCCGGCCCTCGTGGAGGAAGGCGACCTCGTCGGCGACCTCGCGGGCGAAGCTCATCTCGTGGGTGGCAATCAGCATCGTCATCCCCTCCCCCTTCAGGTCCCGGACCGCCTCCAGCACCTCGCCGACCAGCTCGGGATCGAGGGCGCTGGTGACCTCGTCGAGCAGCATCGCCCGGGGGCGGCCGGCGAAGGCGCGGGCGATCGCTACCCGCTGCTGCTGGCCGCCGGAGAGGTTGTCGGGACGGTCGTCCTCGCGGCCGGCGAGGCCGAAGCGGGCGAGCAGCGCCCGGCCCCGCGCCTCTGCCTCGGCGCGGGAGGCGCCGTGGGCGCGGCGGGCGCCGAGGACGACGTTCTCCAGCGCGGTCATGTGCGGGAAGAGGTTGTAGGCCTGGAAGACGAGCCCGAGGCGGCGGCGCACGGCGATCGTGTCGACCGCCGGGTCGGTGATCGTCTCGCCGTCGAGGAGGACGTCGCCGTCGTCGACGTCCTCGAGCAGGTCGATGCAGCGCAGCAGGGTCGACTTGCCTGAGCCGGAGGCGCCGATCAGCGCCACCGCTTCGTGCTCGCGGACGCTGAGGTCGATCCCGCGCAGCACCTCGCGCTCGCCAAAGGCCTTGGTCACGCCCTGGACCTCCAGCACCGCCGCCCCGGGCGCGCTCACCGCACCGCCCCCTCCGGCCCGCCCATGCGGTCGACGATCCGGGCCGTCGGGATCGTCACCATCAGGTAGAGGATCGCCGCGGCCACCAGCGGCGTGAAGTTGAACAGCTGCGACTCGATGATCTGCGCTTCGCGGAAGGCCTCCAGCGGCCCGAGGATCGAGATCAGGGCGACGTCCTTCTGCAGGGCGACGAAGTCGTTGAGCAGCGGCGGCGCCACCCGCCGTACCGCCTGCGGCAGGATCACGTGGCGCATCGCCTGCGTCTCGGTCAGCCCTACCGCGAGCGCCGCGTCGCGCTGGCCGCGGTGGACCGAGCGGATCCCGGCACGGTAGACCTCGGCGACGTAGGCGCTGTAGGAGAGGACGAGGGCGAAGGCGCCGAGGACGATCGGATCGGTCGGAACCCACTCCAGCGGCCCTTCGAGCTGCAGCGCCGGGACCCCGAAGCCAATCAGGAAGACGAGCAGGATCGTCGGGATGCCACGGAAGACGTCGACGAAGACGGTCGACAGCAGGCGGACCGGGAACATCGCCGGCGAGCGGGCGATCCGGACCAGGGCGACGACGAGGCCGACGACGAGGATCGCAAGCTCGGCGAGGATGAAGATCTTGACGTCGAGCCAGAAGGCGCGCAGCACGTCGGGGAAGGAGTCCTTGAACACTTCCCAGTCGAAAAAGGTTTCGCGGACTTCGGGCCAGCCGGGGCTGGTCAGGATCAGGGCCGCGAGGCCGCCGAGGACGACGACGCTGGAGGCCGCGGCGATCGCCTGGCCACGGCGGTGCTTGCGGCGCTTCGCCGCCTCCCGCTCGAGGCGACGGCTGCTAGGAGGGATTGGCCCTCCCGATCATCAGCTCAATTCGGGGGCGCCGGCCGCTTTGCTCATCCAGCGCTGGGTGATTTCTTCGAGCTCGCCGGAGCTTTCCAGCTCTTCGACCGCCGCCGAGACGCAGGCGGTGAGCTCGGAGTCCTTTTCCAGCAGCGCGCCCCACTGGTCGCCGCCGGGGGCGCTGAACTGGCCGACGACGGTGGCCTCGGGGACCTGGACCGCGGTCAGATAGAGGGCCGTCGGCAGGTCGACGACGACGGCGTCGATCTGGCCGTTCTTCAGCGCCTGGACGACGTCGTTGGAGGTGTTGAAGACTTCCGGGCGGCTGCTGGGGTCGATCTCTTCTTCGGCCGCTTCGAGGCTGGTGGTCCCGATCTGGACGCCGAGCTGCGCGTCCTTGAGTTCTTCCAGCGATTCCGCCGAGGCGGCGTCGGAGTCCTTCAGCGCCACCACCGCCTGGTTGGCGGTGTAGTACGGCGCCGAGAAGTCGACCGCTTTTTCGCGCGGCGGCGTGATCGAGATCTGGTTGACGTCGAAGTCGAAGTCCTTCGGGCCCGGCGCGAAGGAGGAGTTGAAAGCCTCGACCGTCCAGTTCACCTTCGCCTTCGGGTACCCGAGCTGGTCGGCGATCGCGTAGGCGACCGCGCTCTCGAAGCCACCGCCGTTGGATGGATTGTCGTCTTCGAAGTACGGCGGGTAGGCGGGCTTGTCGGTGGCGATCGTCAGCACCCCGTCCTTGCTGGTCGGCAGCTGGCCCGGCTTGCAGTCGGCGGCGGTGGCCGCCGCGGAGGTGTCGGTCGAATCGCTTGAGCTGCCGCAGCCGACGGCGACGAGGGCAGCGAGCAGGAGAAGGGGCAGCGCGAGCTTCTTCATCAGGGGTGGCTCCTAGCTAGGGCAGCGGCAAGACGCGAAACCCTACCTTTTTGGCGGCCGAGCGCCCGCCGGCACGGTCGGTCGCGACGACCGTGGCCCGATAAGAACCCGCAGGCAGCGGCTTCCCCTTCAGCCGGCCGTTCCACTTCAGCTTGTTGGCGCCGGCTTTCCCCTGCCTGGACAGGAAGCCGACCCGCTTGAACCGCGCCCGCTTGCCTTTCTTCTTCAGCTTGCGTTCGATCGTGAAGCGGACGCTCGCGGCCTCGGTGAGCCGGTAGCGGAAGGTCGTCCCGAACTTGCCTTTCGCCTTTCCCTTCGGCTTCGGCTTGAACCTCTTCGGTTTCGCTTTCAGGTTGCTGAGGGCCGGCAGGGTGTCGACCGTGACCGAGGTCGTCGTCGCCGTTCCCCCCGGGCAGGCCGTGCTCTGCCCGTTGTAAATCTGCTTCGCCGCGCAGCCGGCGGCGTCGCTGACGGAGAGAGTGACCTTGTAGGCGCCGGGCCGAGCGTAGGCGTGCGCCTGGGCCGAACCGCCGTCGGCGACCACTGCTCCGTCGCCGAAGTCCCAGTCGAAGTGGACGGCGCGCGCCGACCCGGTGGCGTCGAACTGCGTCTGCTCACCGGGCGCGCCGGGCCGGACGGTGAAGGAGGCGACTGGGGCGGGTTGCGGCTGAAAGACGAGCGGCTGGGCCTCGCCGGTGGGCCAGGGAGTCGCGAAGGGCAACGGCGTCAGCGTCCGATCAGCGGCGATCGAGGCGCTGCGGATCACGTCGTTGGTGCCGTCGCTGCCGTAGAAGACGAGCTGGCGGCCATCGGGCGAGACCGAGAGCGATTCGGGTTCCTCCGTCGCCAGACCGCCGGGCAGCGCCGTCGGGGCGCCGTCCTCGGCGATCGCGACAGCGCGGATCAGGTCGTCGTTGTAGAGCGGCACGTAGAGGGTGCGGTCGTCCGGCGCGACGGCGAACACGCGGGTCGAAGAGGGACCGAAGTTGATCGTTTCGCCGACGTGGGTCAGGCCGCCGTCGCCACCGACCGTGAAGACGTCGATGGTGGTGTCGCTGCCGCCGAGGACGAAGAGGAGGCGCCCGTCGGAGGAGGTGGAGAGCAGGTAGGCGCCGGGCGCAGGCGTGTTGCCCAGCGGCGTCAGCGAGCCGTCGGCGCCGAGGGCGAAACGGGCGATCGAGTTGGCCTGCTGGGCGAAGAGAAAGCGTCCGTCCGGCGTGATCGCGAGCCCGTAGACGTCGTCCGGGAGGACCGCCGGGGGTTCGAGCGGGTTCAGCGAGCCGTCGGCGCCGAGGATAAATCGGCGCACGCCCTCTCGCGGCACCATTTTGAATTCGCGGGTGGCGGCGAAGGCGAAGCGGCCGTCGGGCGAGATCGCGGTGTTGGTCACCGAGGCCGAAGGATCGGGTTCGCCCGCGAGCTGGAAGATCCCGCTGGCGGGAACCGAGTACCCCTGGACTCCTCCGGAGACGAGGAAGCCGGCGGTCGCCCGCGATCCCTCCGGAGCGAACGCGAGGGCGATCAGCCCACCGGTGCCGGGCGTCGCGGCGGTGAACGGCGACCCCGGAATCGGAGACAGGGAGCCGTTGGAGCCGAGTTCGAACCCGCCGATCTGCTCCGGCGTCGATCCCCCGTAGTCCGGCGTGAAGAAGCGGGCCGCGCCGGAGGCGTCGGCCACAACCGATCCAAGCAGGGCGAAGGCAGCGAAGAGCGCGAGGACGAGGCGACGGGACACGCCGCGAGGGTACCGCAGCTACAGGCCCCCGCCGCTGTCCGGCTGCGGGGCGGTTCCGTACTCGATCTCCAGCTTCTCGGCCAGCTCCGCGAGGACGTGAAGCGGCACCCGCAGGCCGATCGCGATCCGCCGCACGTTTCCCCAGGTCGGGTTGACCCGGCCGGACTCGATGTGGGAGATCCAGGTCGGGTGGATGTCGGCGCGCAGCCCGAGCGCTTCCTGGCTGAGGGGAATCTCCTTGCGGATCTGGCGGATTGCCTTGCTCAGGCCGATCTGGGGTTCATCGCGGCGGGGCATCTACGGAAGGGAATGTGCCTCCCGCCCCCGCGTCCATAGAGGCGAACTCAATCGATCCCCTAAACCGCCTGCATTCGGCTTTATTCCGGTACGAGCAGGTCTATGGGGGTGCCGCTCACGAGGACCCGTTTCAGGGGGGCGGTCTCTCGCTGAAGCAAACACGAACGTATGTTCGCATACGCTCCGCCTGATTGATAGGGCAGATCAGCCGGCTTCCGACCGCGCGGCGGCCAGCTCTTCTTCCACCGTCCCGGTCTGGTTCGGGATCTGCAGCCGTTCTTCCAGGACCGGAATCGCCTCTTCGGGACGGCCGCTGAGGCGCAGCGCGTTGCCGAGATTGAAGAGCGCGTAGGCGTAGTCGAGGTCTTCGCTACCGGCCGGGAAGGAGGCGACCGCTACTTCGAGCACCGGCACGGCGGCGTCGTATTCGCCGGCCTGGATCAGTTCGTACCCCTGCTGGTTGAGAGCGGCGCCCCCTTCGGGGTCGGTCCCCGCAGCTTCGGTCCCTCCCGATTCAGCTGCTTCGGATTCGGCTTCTTCGGATTCGGCGGCCTGATCGGAGGCCGGGGTCGAGGCGTTCTGCGCCTTACCCGCCGAGCCGGAGTCGCTCTTCTTCTTCGCCTGATTCTGCTTCGACGCCTGCGGGCCGGTCGCATCCCCCCCGTCGCCGCCGCCGAGGACGACTAGGGCGATCGCGATCACCGCCGCGACGAAGGCGAGCAGGGCGACCAGCGCCCCGCGCCTGGCGCCGGAGGAGTGGCTCGGACGCTCCGGCGGTGGCGGTGACGCGGGCGGCTGGGCCGGGCGGCGCTCGGAGGTCGGGGTGAAGGGGCGGGTCGGCTCTTCGCCGGCGCGGTCCGTCCGCTCCAGCCGCGCCAGCGCCTGTCGCGCCGAGGCGGGCCGGTTGCCGGGGTCGGGGTCGGCGAGCCACTCGACCAGGCCGTCGAACCCGGCCGGTCCGGCGCCGGGGCAGGCGCGCAGAACGACGCCGAGCGAGTAGAGGTCGGAGCGCTCGCTCGCCGGGTGCCCCTCCATCACCTCCGGTGCCGCGTAGCGCTCGGTGCCGAGCACCAGTCCGGTGCTGGTCAGCGCCGTCGCGTCGCGCGTCAGCGCGATCCCGAAGTCGATCAGCTTCGCCGTCCCGTCCGGTTCGATGATCACGTTGCCGGGCTTGACGTCGCGGTGGAGGATGCCGGCGCGATGGATGTGGTCGAGCGCTTGCAGCAGTTCGCGCGCCAGCTTGCCGCGGTCGAGCGCCTCCCCCCGCTCCAGCCGCGCCGCAAGGCTCTCGCCGGGGACGAACTGCATCACCAGGTAGGGGCGCTCACCCTCTTCCGAGAAGTCGTAGACGCCGACCAGGTTGGGGTGCGTGAGCCCGGCCGCGGTCGTCGCCTCGCGCCGGAAGCGGGTGACGAAGCCGGGGTCGGAGGCGATCGTGTCGGCCAGCACCTTGACCGCCACCGGGCGGTCGAGCACCTCGTCGTGGCCGAGCCAGACGGCCGCCATCCCACCGCGCCCGAGCGTGCGCTCCAGCCGGTAGCGGTCCTTCAGCAGTTCCCCGACGCCGATCGTGGCCACGGGCTTTCCCTACCCGGCTGCCGGATTTACCTGCGCCCGGCGCTCAGCCGCGCAGGGCGCGGAAGACGGCGCCCGGGTGGATCCCGACCTTCGGCCCCAGGACCAGGGCGAAGAGCGTCAGCGCCAGCCAGGGCCTGAGGTGGGGGCCGACCCGGCGGATGCGACCGTCGGGGGCGAGGTCGAGGACCATCGCGTCGGTCAGCCGCACCCCGAGCAGCCTCGCTTCGCCGACGATCACCCGCCGCTCGCCCTCGCCGAGCCGGTCGGTCCAGCGCAGGCCCTTGAGGCTGCCGTAGACGCCGCGGAGCAGCATCTCGACGTCCCCCTCGCCGCGGAAGACCATCCGCCCGGAGATCGGCGAGACGAGCTCGACGTCGGGGGTCAGCGTCGCCATGATCCCGGCGACGTCGTTCGCCTCCGAGGCGGCGCAGTAGCGGGAGACGGCGTCGTCCACGGCGGCAACGATAGTTCCCCCGCCGGTAGCCTGCCGCGATGCCCTCAGGCGCCGAGGCCAGGCCGCAGGCACGGCTCGACCCGATCGAGGTCTTCGACGGGGAGGCACGCGTCCGCCTACGAGCGGGGAATCTGACCCTGGAGGGCGGCTTCTCCTCGCGCGACCTCACCCTGGCGGCGAATCCCGACGCCGCCTTCGTCGCGGCGCTGCCGGTGGCGATGGGGCTCGCCTCATCGCTCTCGGTCCCCGGCCGCGTCTCCCCCGCTCTGCTCTCGGCCTCGGACACGATCCAGGACGTCCTCGCCGGCTGGCACCCGCACCTGCAGCGGGTCGAGCTGGAGGCCGAGCCGGCGACGGTCCCGGCGCCCGGCCCCAGCAAGACCGCGGCCTTCTTCACCTGCGGCGTCGACAGCTTCTACACGGTGCTGAGCCGCCGCGAGGAGATCGACGCGGTCGTCTACGCGCACGGGCTCGACCTGCCCCCGGGCGACCCCAAGCGCGACCTCGTCTCCTCCGCGTTCCGCGAGGCCGCCGCCGAGCTCGGGCTGCCGGCGATCGAGCTGGAGACCGACATCCGCCGCTTCTCCGACCCGGTCTGCGACTGGGAGCGGATCTACACCGGCGCCGCCCTGGCGGCCATCGCCCACCTGCTCGCCGACTCGTTCGACCGGGTCCTGATCCCCGCCACCCACTCCTACCGCGACCTGCACCCGACGGGCAGCCACCCGCTGCTGGACCCGCTCTACTCCAGCGACCGGGTCCGGATCGAGCACGTCGACGCGGTGACGCGCGTGGCGAAGCTCGAATACCTGGTCGGTTCGGAGCTGGCGATGCGCTCGCTGCGCGTCTGCTTCCAGCCCGGGGTCGACGGGCTCAACTGCGGCAGGTGCGCGAAGTGCGTGCGGACGATGGTCGGGCTGCGGGCGATCGGCGCCGCCGGGCGCTGCCAGTCGCTGCCGGCAGACTTCTCGCTGCGGGAGATGTCGAGCGGCAAGGTCCGAACCCGCCGCTCGCTCACCTACGCGAAGGAGAACCTGGCCGCAGTCGAGGCCCGCGGCACCGACCCGTCCCTGGCGGTGGCGCTGCGGCGTTTGGTCGCCCGCGGCGCTCGCACCGAGGCGCGGCAGAAGTCGGTCCTGCTGGCGCGCTCGGCGCGCTGGGCGGCGCGGGCGAAACTCGAAGGCCTGAAGCGACGGCTCCGTCGCGGCTAGGCGCGCGGAGCGGCCGCGTCGGCGACCAGGTCGTCCGCGAGCCGGCTCGCAGTCTGGATGACGCTGCGGATCTCCTGCAGATAGACGTGCGGCGCGGCCGGCGCCGGCGAGGCGCCGGCGGCCCAGGCGGACGGGTGGGCGATCAGCTCGAAGCCGCGGCCGGCCGGAAGCCCGAGCGCACGTGCCGCCTCGAGGTACTGGAAGGGCCTGCAGGTGGGCGAGGTGACGATCGCCAACAGCCCCTCCCCCGTCTCCGGCGCCGTCGCCAGCGCTGTCAGCGTCTCGAAGGTGGAGGCGCGGCGCCCCGGCGCGGGGTCGGCGACGTCGAGCAGCTGCACCTCGACGCCCGGATCGGGAACGAAGACCTGGTCGGCCGCCGCGGCCATCAGGTCGAGCTCGGTCGCAGCGGCCGGCGCGTAGCCGCGCACCTCGGCGCTCACGCGCTCGGCGGGGTCGAGCGTGCGCCGGCCGCAAAGCATCACCACCCGCCGGCGCGCGCGCGGCAGCCGGCGGATCGCCCGCGCCGCCGCCCGGGCGCGGTTGAGGGGCGCCAGGCGGCGGCCGCCGAGGACGACGAACGTCTCCGGCTCGTCCGCAAGCCCCCCTCCGAGCGCAGGCCCAGCGCCGCGGCGCGCTCGGCGACCTCGGCGGTGGCGACCGGTGGCTGGCGGCCGGGCGCTTCGCCGAGCCGGCGCTCACCCGCCTCGCGGTAATCCCAAACAGTGCCGGGCTGCGCCCAGTCGCAGATCTCGCCAAGGTGGTCGAGCACCTGGATCAACCCCGGCAGGTCGGCCTGGCCGAGCTCGGCGCCGAGGCCCTCGGGCCAGCGCAGAGCGCCGGCCGCGGCGGTCGGATCGCGGCTGCCGGGCACGCTTTCGACCAGCCAGCGCATCTCGGGCGAGCAGAGCCAGGCGGCGAGACCGTCAGCCAGCGCGTCCACGTCGTCCGGCGCGAAAGGCCGGTCGAAGAACCAGCTCATCCGCTGCCCTCGCCCCAGACGGTCGCGACCAGCGAACGCGGCCCGCCCTCGTCGCGGTGCTCGCAGAGGTAGATGCCCTGCCAGGTCCCGAGCGCAAGGCTTCCGTCCCGCACCGGCAAGGTCAGCGAGGGCCCGAGCAGCGCCGCCTTGACGTGCGCCGGCATGTCGTCGTCGCCCTCCAGCGTGTGGGTCCAGTAAGCGGCGCCTTCGGGCACGGCGCGGTCGAACCAGCTCTCGAAGTCCCGCCGCACCTCCGGCGAGGCGTCCTCGTTCAGCGCCAGCGAGGCCGAGGTGTGCTGGATCAGCAGGTGGAGCAAGCCGACCCGCATCTCACCTAGCTCGGGCAGCGCCCCAAGGACCTCGTCGCCGACGAGGTGGAAGCCGCGCGGGCGGGCAGCGAGGCGGATGGTCCGCTGGAGCCACATCAGCGAGAGGATCGCATGGGTATCCGCTGTGACGAATCATTGCCGTCGTCGTAGTGTTCGCATGCACATGGCGGGGAGAAGACCGACCTTGGCGGCACTGGCCGTCGGCCTCTGCCTCCTCGGCATCGCGGCGCCGGCGTCGCCGGCGGCCGAAGAGAACCGGGGCCGGGCGCGCGACTGCACGACCGAGGCGATGCTCGATCGCGGTTCGCAGAACGCGATTCGCTACGTGGTCTGGTGCGGCGTGCAGAAGGGCCGGGTGACCCTGCGGATCAAGCGCAAGCAGGGTGCGCTTTCCGGCTTCAGCCCGATCGCGGCGGCGAGCGGTCCCGGCGCGGCGGGCCCGATGCGCTGCCGGCCGCTGCGCGGCGGGCGGGCCTTCTGCTCGGCCCGCAAGCGCGGCCCGGTCACCTTCCGCGGCACCGTCGCCGTCCCGCGGGGAACGCGCTGCGCGACGCTGCTCAGCCTCAACGTCTGGCGCTGGACCGGCGACTCGGTCGACTTCCCGAGCGGCTGCCCGCGCAGCTACGAGGCGCGGGAACGGCACCTCGGGCAGATCCTCAGCGACCGCGCCTGGTACGGGCTCGACCGCGACCTCCTCGGCGACCACGCTGCCCGGGTACGCCGGGCCGAAGGCCTGCTCGCCGCCTGGCGCCGCGGCGAACCGGTGGCGCGCTGGACCTCCGAAGAGGAAGCCTTCGGGATGCCGCTGCGCGCCGCCGAGCAGACCGAGCTCGAATACCGCGACACCTACCGCGAACACTTCCAGGACATGGTCGAAGACGGGGACTGGGTGAAGCGGAACGCCCCCGACAGCTGGGCCGGCTACGAACTCGACGAAGCGGCCGGCGGGATCATCTGGGTCGGCTTCACCAAGGAACCCGAAGCGCTGCTGGAGAAGCTGCGACGGAGCCTGATCGCGCCAGAGCGCTTTCGGCTCTTCCCGGTCCAGCCCCGCTACACCGAGGCGCAGCTGGAAAAGATCTGGTTCAGCTTCCCGCGGCCGAAGAGCCCGCTCTGGCACCTGATCAACTCGACCAGCATCGACTACCTCGCCAACAAGATCGAAGTCAGCACCGAGCACGTCGACCGGGTCAAGCGGCTGATCGCCGAGGAGTACGGGCCGGAAGCGCCGTTCGAGGTCGTCTTCGGGCGGCCGGCGATCCTCCTCGCCGCATCGAATCCCTCTTAGGCGGCGAGCCTGCCGTAGCGCTCGCCGGCGGCGGTCCGCGCCGCCGGGTGCAGCCGGATCGCGTCCGGCCAGAAGCGGGAGCCGAGCCGCAGCTGGATCAGCGCCGAGCGCAGCAGCGCCTCGCGGCCGGGGTCCCAGGAGAAGCCGAACAGCTGCCGGATCTCCGGCGGCAGCAGGCCGACGGAGATCAGGCGGATCGTCTCGGTCAGCGGCGTGAAGGCGGCGCGCATCCAGCCGTCGAAGGGCGGGTCGAGAATCATCCGCTCAGCCTGCTCGCGGCGGTCGCCGGAGATCCAGAGGCTGCCGTCGGTGAGGCGGCCGCGGACGTAGCCGCGGAGGCCGTCGAATTCCGCCGGCATCGAGTCCGGCGGCAGGCCGAGCAGCTCGCCGACCTGGCGGTACTCGCTCCAGTAGCGCTCGCGCTCCTCGTCGGCGAGGCGGCCGAAGATGCGCTCGTAGTAGACGACGGCGGAGTCGGCCAGCGTCGCCAGCACCCAGAGCCCGAGCTCGGGGTCGGTCGCGTCGTAGGGCGTCCCCTTCGGGATCGGGCCGTAGTCGGCCGGCGTCCTGCCTTTGACCCGGCGGTGCATCGCCTGGACCGTCTGCCCCGACTCCTCGGCCTCGGCCTCGCTGCCGAAGTAGATCCGCGACATCCACTCGTCGGTCCGCTGCAGCCGGGTCTGCGGGTCGTCGAAGATGATCGAGTGGCGCTGGAAGCCGACCACCGCCAGCGGGTCGCAGGCCTGCATCAGCAGAGCCCGGACGCCGGAGAAGAGGACCAGGCGCTCGCGGTGGAGGCGGCGCAGCGCCGAGTCGGCCGCGAAGTAGCCGTCGACCTCGCGCGCCTGCGGCGGCCCGCCCTGCGGCAGGCCCGGGACCAGCGAGAGGACGTCGGTGGGCCGGAACACGCTTGAAACGGTAGCTGGCGCCGACGGCCGCCTACGATGCCTCGGTGGCGAGCGCGAAGGAGCTGATGCGGGCGGGTGAGCTCTACCCGGGCGACGATCCCGAGCTGAACCGGGAGCTGGACGAGCGGCAGGCGCTGCTCTCGGCGCTGAACGCGATCCCCTACGAGCGCGCCGAGGAGCGGGCGGCGGCGCTGGCCGGCCTGCTGGCGGCGGTCGGGCAGGAGACCTTCATCCGCACCCCGTTCTACTGCGACTACGGCGACGGGATCCGGATCGGCGCCCGCACCTTCGTCAACTTCAACTGCACGATGCTCGACGCGGCGCCGATCACGGTCGGCGACGAGTGCCTGCTCGCTTCGGGGGTGCAGCTGATCACCGCCACCCACCCGGTCGACCCGGGGCCGCGGCGGGCGGCCTGGGAGCAGGCGCTGCCGGTGACGATCGCCGACGGGGTCTGGCTCGGCGCCGGCGCCCTCGTCTGCCCCGGCGTCACGATCGGCGAGAACACCGTCGTCGGCGCCGGCGCGGTCGTCACCCGCGACCTGCCGGCCGGCGTCGTCGCCTACGGCAACCCGGCCCGGGTGGCGCGGGAGATCGGCGAGCGCGACCGGGTAGTCGAGCCTCCGGCGCGCTAGGAGCGCCGGCCCAGCAGCAGATAGGTGGTCATCGGCCCCTTCCCCTTCACCTCGATCGTCCCCCGGCGGCGCAGCTCGAACTCGTCGCGCAGGCGCTCGCAGGCGCGTTCGGACACCTGGATCTCCCCGGGCAGGCCGTGGGACTCCATCCGGCTGGCGGTGTTGACCGTGTCGCCCCAGAGGTCGTAGCTGAACTTGGCGCGGCCGATTACGCCGGCGACGACCGGGCCGGTGTCGATCCCGATCCGCACCTCGATCGGCGCCCCCTCCCCCGCGCAGCGCTCCGCTTCGGCTCCCATCTCCAGCGCCATCGCGGCGATCGCCTCGGCGTGGTCCGCGCGGGGGACCGGCAGGCCGCCGGCGACCATGTAGGCGTCGCCGATCGTCTTGATCTTCTCGACCCCGTGGCGCTCGGCCAGCTCGTCCCAGGCGGCGAATATCCGGTCGAGCAGGACGACGGTGTCCACCGGCGCCAGCTCCTGGGCGAGCGGGGTGAAGCCGACGATGTCGGCGAAGAGGACGGTGGCGGCGCCGAAGCCGTCGGCGATCGTCTCGTCGGACTGCTTCAGCCGGCTCGCGATCGAGGCCGGCAGGACGTTGAGCAGGAGGCGCTCGGATTTCGCCCGCTCGACCGTCAGTTCGGCGAGCGCCCGTTCGCGGGCGCGGACGAAGTACTGCAGCAGCACGTAGGCGGTGAGGCAGACGCCGAGGATGTTGAAGACGAAGAAGGAGACGGCGACGCCGGTCGGGATCTCGGGGGCGCCGGCGGCGAGCGCCGGGTCGATCGCCCCGGAGAAGGCGACCAGCGCCGCGAAGGCGAGGAACCAGGGGATCGCCTGGCGCACGCCGACGAAGAGCAGCGCGCCGACCGGGCAGGTGAAGGCCCAGAGGGCGACCGCGGAGGAGTTCTCGAAACCGCCGAGGCTCCACTGCAGGGCGAAGGGCAGCAGCAAGCTCATCAGCAGCTGGCTGGTGCGGAAGAGGCGGTAGCGGCGCGTCCGCGCGAAGGCGTAGAGGCTGGCAGCGGTGGCGAGCTGGTAGGCGAGCGGGATCGCCGCCGGCAGCCAGAGCCCGAGGATGGCGTAGGTGCCGACCCAGAGGAACGCCAGCGTCGCCATCAGGCTGGACGACAGAACCAGGACCGCCTTGCGGAGCCGCAGCTCCTCGGGATCCGAGGTCAGGCTGCCGAGCGCGGTGAGCCGCCGCAGCCAGTTGGGCAATCGGCGCGAAACCGGATCGCGCCGCGGCGCATCCAGGGACACCGCAAGAGCATATGTAAGGCTGCGCGCCGTGACCGATTCGGAGACGATCTCGCCGACGGCCCATTACACGGGTGAGACCTGGGTCAGGAACGGCCTCTCCCATCCCGAGCTGGGGACGTGGCAGGGGCGGGCGCTCCATCGGGCGATGGCCCTGCCTCTTACGGCGAGCAAGACCCTGGGCGGGCCGACGCTCAACGGCGTGCTCCTCGCGCGTCACCGGATCATCGACTCGATCCTCGAAGACCAGATTCGCGGCGGCGTCGGCCAGGTCCTGGAGATCGCCTGCGGCATGTCCCCCAGGGGCTGGCGCTTCAGCGAACGGTTCGGCGATCGCCTGACCTACGTCGAGGCCGACCTGCCGGGAATGGCGCAGCGAAAGCGCGAGGCGCTCGGCCGGATGCAGGCGCTGAGCGACCGCCACCGCGTGGTCGACCTCGACGTGCTGCAGGAGGGCGGGCCGGGCAGCCTCGAGGCCCTCACCGAGACCCTGGACCCGGCCAAAGGCCTGGCGATCGTCACCGAGGGCCTGCTGAGCTACCTGGACGACGACACCGTCGACGCCCTCTGGGCCCGGATCGCCAAAGTGCTCGAGCCCTTCAGCAAGGGCCTGTACCTCTCGGACCTTCGCTTCGAAAGCCAGGATCAAGGGATCCCAGAGCGAGCCTTCGGCCTGATCCTCGGCGCCTTCGTCCGCGGCAAAATCCACACCTACCCCGGCGACGAGGCCAGCGCCGAAGCCGCTCTACGCAGCGCCGGCTTCAAGCAAGTCCAACTGCACCGCGGAGACCAGCATCCAGCAGCCGGGGACGCCCGCAACGACCCGGGCGCCAGCATGATCTCCATCATCGAGGCCCGCTGCGGGTAGCCGGCGACAACCCCAGGCAGGAATGGCTCAGCCGACCGGACCAGTGCCCCCAATCAGCCCGTCCCACCAAATACGTCCTCACGTAACTCCTCATAAGCAACCATGCCCGGGCGCAAACAGGGCGCTACGGTGTCACGGAGGTAGCTGTGCCGATCATTTCCGCCGGCAGGCTGGCTGAGCAACCGGCGCGCAGCCACTACAAATTCCCCCGCCGCGCTTTTGAAATCATCCGGCGGGTTGCCCCTCCCGATGCTCGCCTGCACTGCAACCGCGAGCGCTGCGCAAACGTCGGGTGCCAACTCCGGTTTGCCTAGGTGATCGCAAAGTGCTTCGAGGACCTCGTCATCCAAGAGATAGGCCTCAAGGTGGCGGCGACGGAGAACTCGACATCCGTCGTCGACGAGCTCTTTGATCTCCTCCTCGCTCCGTGCATCGCGGTCGATCACTCGAAGCGTCTCAACACCGTTAGTCAGGGCGGTAAGGGCTTCGCCCAAATGCATCTTGTCGCCGACAACATCGTCCGAATTACCGACCGAGAAATAGCCGACATCGGGATATTTGGATGAAAAGATCTTTTCTAGGACCCTGGAATCCCATTGGGCCTTCGAACGCCGACTACCGGATGGATATCCCTCGCAGAGAACCACCTTTGCGGGGGCCAGCAAAGAGGCCATGTCCCCAAGCGAAACCATGAGCTGCTGCTTCCAAAATGGCCGATCGGGAACGATCGCCCCGAGAGTGACTGACTCACTCAGGTCCAGCCCCCCCATCTCAATAAACGCAACGGAGTGCGGTGCCTCCTGATATTGGCGTCGAGCCTCCGCGAGCATGCCCGCTGAATGCGTGCAGACCCAGAGCTGCGCCGTCTCTGGCAGGAGTTGACAGACCTCCTTCAGAAGAGCCCCCTGAATTCGGGGATTGACATGCAGCTCCGGCTCATCGATGCACCAGATCGCATCTGGGAACTCGTCACGCTTCAGAGCGACATCAAGCAGTAGATCAAATACCGCCTTCTCCCCACCTGAGGTGCTTATAGCTGTAGCGCTCGATACCGTTCTTCGTAAATCGGAACGTGCTCGTGTGTTCGAAAGGCTTGTCGGGGCCCTCGAAGCGCAGCCCTGGAACGAGTCGCTCGAGCGGCTCCGCTATAGCCCCGACAAGGTGATCGACAATCTCACCAGCTGGTTTGTCGCGGGATGACTCGTCCCAAAGGGTGTCTACCGACTGCGTGACTAAGTGCTGGAAGTTCTCAGCAACGCGGTCGTCCAAGTCAATTGATCGCTGGGGTCCCGGGCGATCTTTTGCGGCTTCCATTCTCTGGAGCGCGCCACCCGTGAACTCCACGGTGATCCGTTGCGCCGTTCGTACATAAATAGCCGAACGTCGGTCAGCTACCTCCCCCTCATGAAAGTCAAGCTCAATCTGATGATCATCTCCAGTGAAACGGTCACCACCTCGCCGGTAAAAGTCGTGGTCGTTGAGGCCCCAGTGTTGCCTCAATCGCCAACTCGCGAAGGCGTCAACAATGCTCGACTTGCCCGACCCGTTTGGCCCACAAAGAACAACTAGGGCCGGCTGCTCCTCGAGCGCAATCTGCAGATCCATAAATACCTTGAACCTCGTCAGCTTCAGCTGTCTCACGTGCATGCGCAAGACCTTAGATTGCTGAGCGGCGGGCTGGGAGAACTAGCGAACCCCGGATCAGGGTCAGCGACGCATAGACGAGCAGTTTCACTTCAGGGCCATCGAGCCATAGTTTGTTGAAGTTTGGAGAGACGGGCTCAAACTCGATCCAGCAACGGCCAGAACGTAGGTCGGTGAAGGCGTCCGGCGCGGCTCGTTCTTCAACAGCAAGATCGGACGAGCCCCCGGTTTTCTTGGTTACGATCAACCGCTCGGCAAGGGAGGCAAAGGCTCGTGAATCTAGCTTTTGCTCAAGAGGTCATTAGCGAAAGTCGGGGAGACAGGATTTGAACCTGCGACCGCTCGGCCCCCAGCCGAGTGCGCTACCAGACTGCGCCACTCCCCGTGGGCCTTTCATTTTGACGGATTGGTGAGCGCGGTGCGCAGGCGAACGTCTGTTCGTCTTTGTAGTTTCCCTCCATGGGGAGATGCTCGCGCTGCAAGGAGGAGAAGCCGGACGAGAATTTCGCGTGGCGGCGGCGTAGGCGGGGGCAGCGAGATACGTATTGCCGACCCTGTCGGGCCGCCTACAAGCAGGAGCACTACGCAGCGAACAAAGCCCGCTACATCGCAGCTGCAAGACAGCGGAAGAAAGCCTTGATCGAGGAGCGGACTGTCTACCTGGTCACCTTTCTCCGCGAGCATCCGTGCGTCGACTGCGGAGAGAGCGACCCGATCGTGCTGGAGTTCGATCACCTGAGAGACAAGAGGTTCTCGATCTCGGAGGGGATTCAGGGTCGAAATTGGCAGGACGTGCTCGACGAGATTGCAAAGTGCGACGTGGTTTGTGCAAACTGTCATCGGCGCCGCACCGCATTTCGGGGCGGTTACCACCGCGCGGCGGTAGCTCAACGGTAGAGCCTCGCCCTTCCAAGGCGATGACGCGGGTTCAAGTCCCGTCCGCCGCTTCCCTTCAAGAGCAGCCAAGCGACTGCCGATGAGAGCTTCGATGCGCGCCGCAGTTTTGCTTGCCCTGATCTTTGCCGTCGCCCTGGTTGGCTGCGGCGGCTCCGAGGACCCGGCCCAGGCTCCCGGCGATGCCGAAGCCTCTGGCGGCTCCTACGTCGATTGGCCGATGTTCGGGCGGATCCCGGCGCGAACGCATTACCTGCCGGCCGAGGAGAAGGCGCTTGATCCGCCGCTGAAACAGGCCTGGTCGGTCAACACGCACGCGTTGATCGAGTTTCCGCCGGCGATCCATGGCGGGGTTGCCTACGTGATCAACAAGTACGGCAACGGGAAAGCGGTGCGGCTCAGCGATCGCAAGGTGCTGTGGGAACTGAACATCCGGCCCAGCGACAAGGGGAAGCCGAACTTCGTCACCGCTCCCGTCTATTACCGGGGCCGCGTCTACGGCGCCTTCCTCACCGGCCACCTCGCCGCCGGAGACGCCAAGACCGGGAAGAAAGACTGGGTCCGCAAGTTCGACGCCCACCTCGAATCCTCGCCGCTTGCCGTCGACGGCAAGCTCTACCTCGGCACCGACACGACCAACCTGCTCGCTCTCGACGCGGCCAGCGGCAAGACGATCTGGAGCTTCAACGCCCCCGGCGCGATCAAAGCCAGCCCCAACTACAACCGCGGCAAGGTCTTCTTCGCCGATTACCAGAGCAGCATGTTCGCCCTCGACGCCGACAGCGGCAAGCTGGTCTGGCGCAGCAACACGAGCAAGGTGCCGCCCTACGGCCGCGGCGGCTTCTTCTCCTCGCCCGCCGTCGCCTTCGGCCGCGTCTACGCCGCCCGCGACGACGGCACCGTCTACGCCTTCGACGAGAAGACCGGCAAGGTCGAGTGGCACTTCGCCACCGGCGCCGCCGTCTACGGCTCCCCCGCCGTCGCCCAGGTGCCCGGCACCCCGCCGACCGTCTACATCGGCGCCGAAAACGGCCGCTTCTTCGCCCTCGACGCCGCCACCGGCAAGGTCCGCTGGCAGCAGAGCATCGGCGGGCCGATCCCCGGCACCGCCACCGTGATCGGCCACACCGTCTACACCTCCAGCTTCAAGACCCAGGAAACCAGCGGCTTCGACGTCCGCACCCACAAGCGCACCTTCCACATCAAGCAGGCCGGCTACACGCCGATGGTCTCCGACGGCAAACGCCTCTTCCTGGTCGGCTACTACGACCTGATCGGGCTCGAACCCGCCAAGCGCTGACGCTACGGGATCGGGCTGTGCGCGCGGCTGGCGTCGAGCTCGAAGATGCGGAAGTCCGTCCCCAGCACCGGCTGGGAGACGTTGTGGACCGGGGTCTCGCCGATCGCCCCGTCCGGCGAGCCGGCGTGGGCGTGGCCGTGGAGGACGAGATCCGGCCCGTGCTCCAGGATCGGCGCCGCCAGCCGGTCGGAGCCGAGGAAGACCCAGATCTCCCGCGGCTCCCCCTCCAGCGTTTCTTCCGCCGGCGAGTAGTGGAGGAGGACGATCCGCACCGGGCAGGTCGCGACCTCGCGCAGCCCCTCGTCGAGCGCCTGCACTTCGGCGGTCGCCTCGGCGTAGACCGCGCGCAGCGAGGGCTCGCCGAAGTCCGGCAGGTGGCGCGGCGCGAAGCCGCCGACGAAGCCCTTGACGCCGACGATCCCGACCTCGAACTCGCCGACCTGGCAGACGGCGGCCGCGCGGTCGAGCATCTGCACGCCCCCCTCCCCCAGCCGCGCGAGGATCGCCTCGGCTTCGTCGGCGTGCCAGTCGTGGTTGCCGAGCACCGCATAGACCGGCGCCGCCGTCGCCGCCGCGGCCTCGCAGAGGATTTCCGCCTCGTCGAGCCGCCCGTGGCTGGTCAGGTCGCCGGCGACGAGGACGATGTCGACGTCGTCGCCGAGCGCGGCGAAGGAGGCGACCACCGCCTCGCGGTTGGAGTCGCGGCAGTGGATGTCTCCGGTCGCCGCGATCCGCAGGCGCCCCTCTGCGGCAGATGAAGTCACGCCGCTCCCCTACCCGCCCGGCGGCGCGTTTATCGGAGCGGCCGACGGGGCAGCGAATGAGGCGTGGCGGAGAACCTGGGCAAGAGCGAGGTCGCCGGAGAGCTGACCGACAGCCTCAAGCGCGCGGTCGCGGCGCTGGAGGCGCGCGGCATCCCCTACCTGCTGGGCGGCGGGCTCGGCTGCTGGGCGCGCGGCGGACCTCCGTCGAGCAACGACATCGACCTGATGGTCAAGCGCGAGGACGCCGAGCGCGCCCAAGAAACCCTCGCCGAGGCCGGGATGCGCCCCGAGACCCCGCCCGAGCAGTGGCTGCTGAAGGCCTGGGACGGCGAGATCCTCGTCGACCTGATCTTCGAGCCCTCGGGGATGCGGATCGACGACGAGGTGCTGGCCCGCGGCGAGCGCCTCAGCGTGATGGCGATGGACGTTGACGTGATGGACCTCGACGACATCCTGATCACCAAGCTGATGGCGCTCGACGAGCACAGCGCCGACTACGGCGACCTGATCCTCATCACCCGCTCGCTGCGCGAGCAGATCGAGTGGGCGCGGCTACGCGAGGAAACGGCGGAGAGCCCTTTCGCCGTCGCCTTCTTCGCCCTCGCCGACGGGCTCGAAATCTGCCCCGCCGCCGCCCGCCCGGCGGGCTCGGTCGAGGGCTAGACCTCGCCCAGCAGCTGCCGGTGCCGCGACCCTCTACCCGTCTACGGCTTCGCAAGGCAGGTACTTGCCCGGCCGCGGCGCCCGCGGCACCAGGACCCCGCGCTTCGCCCGGTTCGCGTACGGGACCGCTTCCCAGGGCGTCGTGCCGTCCGGCGCGGTGAGCAGCCAGGTCCCGCCGGGCCCCTGGTCGCGAAGCGTCAGCGGTTCGTCCGGCTCTAGGACGACGTTTTCAAAGCGGGCGGCAATCACGCCTTCCTTGCTCGGGCAGGAGGCGTAGACGGTGACCGTCGCCTGCCGCCGGGTCGAGATCCGCCAGTCGCTGAGGTAGGCGCCGTGGCGGTTCCGCCGCACCGCCGGGACCGGCAGCGGGTCGGGGGGCGGCGCGGCGCTGCCGCGCGCCTCGATCCGGACCCCGGCGCCGGGGTCTTCGAGTCCGCTCTTGACGTAGCGCTTCAGCCCGCCCTGGCTGCAGGCGACCATGTAGATGCCGCTCGTCGCCGGCTTTTCCCAGTCCTTGCAGTCGTCGATCGCGTTCTCCAGCGGGCTGGCTTCTTCGCGCAGATGCGCCGGCACACCGCTTCCTTCCTCCAGCACTTCTTCGCCGGGGCCGTCGCGGCCGCCCGGGTCCGACAGCCCGCGGCACGGCTGCTTTTCGACGCCGCCGAACTTCTGCTGCCAGAGCGGGCTCTTCGGCGCGTCGTTGATCAGCGACGGCAGGGTTTC
Organism: Solirubrobacterales bacterium; assembly: GCA_035634815.1. GTDB lineage: Bacteria > Actinomycetota > Thermoleophilia > Solirubrobacterales > 70-9 > VAYN01. Next base: position 67,729 of record DASQCF010000041.1, read on the forward strand.
GTAGACGCCGACCCCGCCCTTGCGATGGCCGAACAGCCCCTGCCAGCAGGCCCACCCCACCCGCGAGAGGTCGACCAGGGGCGTCACTTCCGGCATCAGGTGCAGCTGGCGGCCCTGGTCGCAGGTGGGGTGGTCGTCGATCACTCCGGTGATTTCGAACGGGCGGACCTGGCCTTCGCAGTTCTCGTAGGTGGCGTGGCTGCCGCGGGCGGCGAAGACGCGGGGGTGGCCGTCGGGCCGGCTCAGCGCCTCGTCGCTCCAGGGAAAGGCGCGCCCCTCTTCATCGTGGCGGTTCATCCACACGTAGCGCGGCTGCCCCGAGGCGGAGAGCAGGACGCCGATCCCCTCGAAATCCCCCTCGTGGAAGCCGCCGGGGACGAAATGCTCGCCGTCCGGCTGGTAGTTGAACGGGTAGAAGAACCAGTACTGGATCGAGATCGGCCCCCCGGGCGTGCGGTGGACCAGGTAGTACTCGGTCGCGCTCGCCTCCGGGTCCGCCGAGCCCAGCGCCGCGACCATCTGGTCGTGCTGCTCGTCGATGTCGTTGTCGGCGGCCGGATACTCCAGCGACTCGCCCTGCCCCCCGATCCAGGGAAACTCGCCGGGGGTCCCCAGCCGCAGGCAGTCGCCGGCGGCCACCTGGCGGCAGATCGTCGAGCGCCGGTCGCGGATCGAGAAGAGCGTCTCGACCGGAACCGGCCAGAAGCGGTCGTGGCGATCGACGACCAACTCCGGCTGGAATTCTTCGGCGAGTTCGAGGTCCGGGTCCGGGCTCGGCCTCCCCCGGGTGCCGGCGATCGAGGCTTTCATCGCCGGCGTCGGCGAGCAGCTGGGGGTGCGCTTCACCGGGTCGGAGTCGTCGCGTTCTTCGAGCAGCTCGTCGCGCAGCTGGCGAGCGCGCAGATCGACCAGGTCGACCGGTTCCAGCGAGCCGAGCGAGCGCGCCGCGATCGCGTCGGTCTCCAGCGGTTCGATCGAGCCCCGCTGGGGCCGGTGGTCGCCGGCGTCGTCGTCGAGGATGATCCGCGCCATCCAGAGCTGGCCGTCGCTTTCGCCGACGTAGGCGCCGCAGACCGCTTCGCCGTCGGCGAGGATCGCCGCGACCGGCTGCAGTTCCGGCGAGTCGAGCCCGTGCAGGAAGGCCGCGGCGCCGGCGAAGAGCGGCACCGAGACGAGGACCGCGAGGCCGTAGGGGCCGAAGCGCTCGCCGGAGGCGGCGGCGACCGCGAGGCAGAGCAGCCCGAGCAGGACCGCCACCGCGGCGACCCCGGCCAGCCACGGCTCTTCGCGGAGGAGGAAGATCACGACGAGGGCGAAGCCGGTCGAGGCGAGAGCGATCCGCGGCAGCGTCAGCGCGGCCTTGCCGGCGTCGTCGAGCTTGCCCCAGCGCACGCCGCGAGCGGCGATCCCACCCGGGAGGGCGAACGCCATCGCGGCGAGGACGTAGGCGATCAGCGCCAGGCGGCGGTCGGCGCCGTCGGTCCAGGTCGAGAGGTAGAGAGCCCCGGCGAGCAGCGCGAACGGGACAAGTTTCCAGAGACGCAGGAGCGCGCTTTCGTCGCGGTTGACGAACTCCTTGCCGCGCGCCTTGAGGCCTTCCCACGCCTGCTTCAGGGGCGAGGCCGTGCCCCCGCTGCGGCTCCAGCGCTGGCGCTGCGCCCGGCGCCACTCCAGGCCGCGGTCGACGAGGTAATGCAGGAACAGCGCCGCGGCGAGCAGGCCGAGCAGCAGCTGCAACTGCTGCTCTTGGCGGAAGTCGCCGATCCAGACCGCGGCGAGGAGCTCGGCCAGGCCGATCGCGATCAGGCCGCGCCGGGTCGCCCGCACCTCCCGCCCCTTGGCGTCGAGGAGCCAGGCGAGGGCGGCGGCGAGGAGGCCAAGCCCGGCGAAGATCGCCAGCGCCGCGGCGCCGGTGGAGACGAGTTCGCTGCCCGAGGCGGCGCGAACCGCCTGGTCGGCGGGCAGGTGGGCCGACCAGAAGCGCAGCCAGAGGATCGCCCGCCCGGCCAGGCCGGCGAGCACCAGCATCGCGCCGAGAGCGATCAGGATCCCGGCCGCGATCAACAGCAGGTGGCGGAGCGAGAGCTGGACCCGGCGTCCTTTGATCTGCGGCGGGGCCGGTTTCACCCCCGCCGGGTCTTCGGGCCAGGTCGGGCGGGCGATGAACAGGGCGCGCGCCGCCGGCCAGACGAGCAGCAGCAGCACCACGACGAGGGCCCAGGGCGGGATGTTCGGCAGGCCGCCCCCTTCGTCGGCTTCCGGCGGATCCGCCGGGGTCTGGAAGTCGAGCTCCGCCGCCAGCGGCCGCGCCACCCGTTTGGCGATCGCTTTGTGGCCTTCTTCGTTGGGATGCAGGGTGCCCGCCGGATCCTCGAGTTCGAGCGCTACCGGCAGGGTCCGGACCCAGGGCTTCTTCGCGGCGCAGTAGCCGTGCTGGCGGAAGTCGGCGGCGATCCCGCCGACGCGCTGCCAGCCGTTGCGCTCGGCCGCCGCTTCGACTTCGAGGTTGAGCGGGCGCAGCAGGTGCTCGTAGGCCCAGCGGGACTCGTCGCGGCTGGTCGCCAGCGGGCCGGGGCAGAAGTGCCCGTTTTCACCGTGGGTCGGGTCGAAGTACTCGCTGATCAGGACCGGCGCGTCCGGCGCCGCTTCCGCCAGCGCTTCGCCGAGTTCGTCGTAGCCGCCTTCGAGAGTGCCGAGCCTTTGTTCGACCCCTTCTTTCACCTCCTTGGAGCAGTCGTCGATCCAGGCGGCGCAGCGCTTGGCGACGTCGGAGAAGCGGACGTCGTTGGCGCCGATGCTGAGCAGGACCGCGTCGACCCCGGGGCCGTCGTCCTCCCCCCGGGCGCGGGCTTCGGCGATCGTCTTCAGGCGTTCGACCTGGGGCGCGAGCTCGACCCCCTTTTCGGGCGCGATACCGGCGTAGGGGCCGAGCAGGCCCTTGTCGATGCGGGCGCCCGAGCAGGCGAGGCTGACGAAGGTGACCGAGTGGCGCCGGTCGACTTCGCCGAGCTGACGGGCCGCCTGCTCGAAGCCGGCGGCGGCGCTGCGGTGGCAGGACCGCTCCAGCCAGTGGTGATCCCGGCCTTCGGGGTTTCCCTCGCCCGAGGCGACCGAGTCGCCGAGGGCGACGATCAGCTCGTCGTCGACAGTGACCCTCGCCACCTCCGCCCGGTTGCGGGCCAGAACCTTGACCTTGTGTTCTCCCTCGCCCCGCACCCGGACCACGGCGCCGCAGCTTTCCCCCGGTTCCAGCACCGGGCGCACCGGAGAACCGTCGACGCGCCAGGCAGCGCGCTCGAGTTCCTGGCAGACCGCCCTGGTCGGCAGGACCCGCACCGCGAAGACGTCGAGTGCCCGCGGGTTGAGCGGACCGGCGCCATCGAGCTTGCCGTCCCCGTCCGGGTCGCCGCCGTAGCGGTCGATCACGGTCCAGCCGATCCCGGTCGGGGCGGGAGCGGCGACGGCCGCTGCTGCGTGGGCGATGCAAAGCGCCGCCAGAGCGCCGCAAACGGCTACGAACAGTCGGTGGCGGCTGAGCATCGGCGCTCGCAACCTTCCACAACCGCTACCGCAGCGCAACCCGCGGCGTACCAATTGAGGCGCCGTCAGCCTGGGCGAGAGCGGTCGAGGTCTATCGTCCCTGGCATGGAGTTGAGCAAGCAAGAGGCGGGTGCGCTGGAGCCGAACGCCGTCCTGGCGCCGGAGCCGCTGATCGCGCCCGAGCCGCCGTCGGCCGAGGACCTGGACAAGAAGCGCCGGCAGTCGCTGCTGAAGAAACTCGGCGGAATCCTGGTCCCGCTCGGCCTCCTGGCGAGCAAGGCCAAGCTCTTCTTCCTGGCCGCGATCAAGGTCAAGTCGGTGGCGACGCTGGGGACGATGTTCGTCTCGATCCTCGCCTACGGCCTGGCCTTCGGCTGGCCCTTCGCGGTCGGCTTCGTCCTCCTGCTCTTCGTCCACGAGATGGGGCACGTGATCCAGCTGCGCCGGGAGGGCGTCGAGGCCTCGGCCCCGATCTTCATCCCCTTCCTCGGCGCCGTGATCTCGGCCAAGTCCCTCGGCAAGGACGCCGCGGCGGAGGCCCGAGTCGGGCTGGCCGGCCCGGTCCTCGGCACCGCCGCGACCCTCGTCCCGCTCGCCCTCTGGCTGGCGACCGGCAGCGACCTCTGGCGCGCCCTCGCCTACATCGGCTTCTTCATCAACCTGATCAACCTGATGCCGGTCCTGCCGCTCGACGGGGGGCGGGCGATGGCCGTGCTCGGCCCGATGGTCTGGCTCGTCGGCATCCTCATCGCCGTCGCCGCAACCGTCGTCTTCCTCGGCCCCTTCATGCTCGTGATCGTCCTCGCCCTCGGCGGGCCAGAGCTCTACCACCGCTTCAAGAACCGCAACTCGGAGGAGAGCCGCGCTTTCCACACGGTGCCGACGAGGACCAAGGTCGCCGTCGCCACCGTCTACCTGAGCCTCGCCGTCCTGCTCATCGTCGGCGTCGCCGAGACCTACGTCCCCCGTACCCTCTAGCCACAAAGCTCGGCCCGCGAACGACGGGGCACCTAGGACTCGAACCTAGAATCGCCGGTTTTGGAGACCGGTGCCTTAGCTCCGGATACCTCTCTGTAGAGCCATTCTTAGCGTTGATTTCCACTCGAGGGAACGCCGGAGGGAACGGGAGAGCGACGAAAATCTGGGTCCCGCTCAGCGATGAACCTGTCGAGTCGCTCCCGGGCGTGCTCCAACTCTCCCGGGAGGACGTGGGTGTAGCGCTGCAGAGTGATCCGAGCGGCCCCTGGCTGATACTCGGGCGTCTTGTGACCCATGATCTGTGAGCAGACCTTCGGCGAGACGCCGGCGTGGTCGAGCCAGGTGGCGGCGGTGTGCCGTGCATCCTGGAGGCCGATCGGCTCCAGGCCGTGGGCCTGCCAGCGTTTGCGGACCCTTCTCTGAACGCCTCGCATCGACCTCCTGCCGCTCGTGCGGATGCGCTGAGGTGGACAGACCTTGCCCCTCTTGGGCTTGCCTTGGGCCAGCCACTCCTCGCGGAGCAAGACCCGCAGGGGAGCCACCAAGGGAATAACCCTCCAGGAGCCCCCCGGTTTACGCCCTTCCTCGTCTCCGGCCAGCTCGGCACCGCCGAGGCGAAGGTCTACATGCCGCCAATCGAGCACTTCGATCTCCTGGGCGCGGGCTGTGCCGTAGGCAGCGAGGGCATACGGGAGCGCGTCATTCAACGCATCGCGCGGTGCGCGCTCCTTGCCGACATCGATCTCCTCGGTCGTCTGTTTCCAGAGGTCTCCCAGCAGGCGAGCAAACTCGGCGGGAGCTACAACCCGGCGCTCGACGACCCGCTGGTCGAGCGGCAGCTTCACCTCTCGAGCCGGGTCGTGGGTGGCCAGTTCGCGCTCCCGGGCGAACCTATAGAGCGCTCGAAGCGCACTCACGACGGAGCGGATCCGCGAAGCGGATAGATGCCTGCGAATCAGCTCGTCGACCAACGCCTGCACTTCGCCGGGGCTCACCGCGTCGAGATAGCGCCAACGCATCTCCAATGGCAGCTGATTGAGCGATTCCAGGTCTTCGACCGAGCGGGGCCTATAGGAACGACGCCATTTGTTGAGGGCGACACCCTCCCGCGCCTCCCTGATGAAGCGATCCTTGACTTCATCGAGCGTCATGGTCTTGCGCGGTTCGAGCGGCCTATCCTCGACCACCCTTGGAACGGCGCTCTCCAGCCAGCGCTCCAGATCCCGTGGGCGATACAGCCGCAGTTGCCCCGAGCAGACGCATCGCAGCTCGGGCTGAACATGACGCTGGAAGTGACTGAGGCTCATGCCCAACGCGCGGGCCGCCTCCTCCCGGGTGAAGAGCAGCCTCGGAATCACGGCATTCCGGAGACCCCTCGGTTCGACTTCGATCCTGGCCGGTCCGCTCCGACCCTCCCCTTGCCCTGTCTGGCTGGGTGCTCTCATGTTGATCCTCCTCTTGCTGACGGATGCGCTGCGATCAGCGACGAACGGCGACCACAGGCTCCACGGCGAAAGAGGCCGGATCGCCTTCCTCGACACCGGCATGACGATTCTCCCGCCAGGGCGGAACCGAAATGGCGATGTTCGGCCTGGCCGAGGCCCATTCGAGCATTTGCTTCTCTGACCACGGTCGAGACTTCCCAGCGCCCGATAACTGGCATTAGGTAGACCGAGCTTCTGAAACGCCCGCTTCCGGGGCTTTTGCCTAAGGGGATTCGAACCCGCGACCCTCGGTCTAGGACACGTAGGCCTTGCGCACCATTGCGGCCGTCCATCGGTTCGTACCGTGGGCCGGAAGGACACCCTTCCTGTTCAGGGTCTCGCCAATCTCCTCGAGGGGCTTGCCCTTCGCGAGCAGCGTCCCGATCTGCTTCGCTTGTTCCGTTCGCGTTTGCGCTTCTGCTTGCTACCCGTGGAGAGGGATCGCGGCGGCGATCACGCCTCGCCGCCCGCCAGCTCGCGGATCGTCGCCCGGTGCCAGCGGGCCGAGCTCCAGCCGCGCTCGCGCAGCCAGTCCGGCGGTTCGTGATGATCGAAGTCGATCTCGCGCTCGCCGTAGGCGACCTGGACGAACGAGCGCCCTGCCCCGTAGCGCGCGATCAGCCCCTCGCGTATGTAGGTCAGGTGACCGAGGTGGGTGGCGGGGGCGTCGAGAGTGAGGCTCGCGGTGCGCCCGTCGAGGCCGACGAGGTCAAGGCTCGCCGAGCGCTTCCTGAGGCCGAGGCGATCGGCGAGGGCGTGGGAAGGCACCACCCCGCGGCTCCTCTCGGCGTCCTCGCGGCTGAAGTCCTCGCCGTAGCTGTGGGCGAGGATCTCGATCTCGAAGCCCCCCTCCCTGCCCAGGTCTTGAGTCCGCTCGAGGTAGGGCCCGGGCCTTTCGCCGCTGCCCGAGAGCGCGAAGCGCGCGCTCCAGGGGATTTCGCCGCTGAAGGCACCCCTCGCCTCGGGGCTCGCCGCGATCAGCCGATCGCTGTGGTCGCGGGCCTCCGCCAGGCCCGCGACCAGCGGCTCGGCGTCGGCGCTGTCGATCAGAAAGCCGCGGAAGAAGGCGAAGACCCGCCGTCCGCCGAGCTCGGGCCGGTGCCTCAGCATGCCGTCGACCAGGAGCCAGGGGCCCTCCTGGCCGTTGATCGACTCGGCTCGCAGGAGCGAATCGGGGATCTCGACCGTGCCCTCGCAAAACCAGGTCTCGGGGTCCTCGGGCCCGGGGTCGGCCCAGGTAGGGACGATGACGTCGGCGGGCGGAACGGGGTTGGGGAAGGCGGGGTCGATCTCGACGTAGACGCCGCGCCCGCCCGTCCACCAGAAATCCTCCTCGAGCAGGCCGGCTTCGGCGCGGCGACCGGCGAGCTCCTGGAAGGCGATCAAGCTGTACTTCTTGCCGTAGCGCTCGATGCGGCCCGGGTGTTGGAAGCGGGGCGCGCGGTACTCGAGGTCGGCGATCTCGCGGTCGATCTCCCCGAAGACCTCCTGGCTCCATCCAAGCTCTAGGACCCGGCCGCGGATCTCGGCCATCCCCGCCTGGTAGTCGGCGTGATCGAACTGGTAGTTCGACCGGTCGGGATAGAGGGAGCCGACCGTGTAGTTGGAAAAGTCGGGGTAGAAGGCGTGGTCGGTCTCCTCGCCGGGCTCGTTTTCGGTGCCGAGGGGGGCGGGCTCTGGTCCGGGAGCGAACTCCAGAGCGGCGGGGTCGACCCCTTCTGGCACGGCCGCGGGGTGCAGGGCGGAGGCGAACTCAAAGAGCACCGTGACGTACTGGCGCAGAAGCTGATGGGAGCTCGGATGGGTCGCCGAGGCCCCGAGGAAGGCATCGCGCAGCGCCTCGAGAAAGCCCGCGAGGCTTTGCTCGAAGGAGCCTCCGGGGTCGGGCATCTGGTGCTCGCCAGCGGCGCCGAAGCAGGCCGCCAGGCAGCGCTCGTAGACGTAGGGATCGTCCAGCTCGAGGGTCCCAAGCGTTAGATCGAAGAGGCGGCCGGGGTCGCCAACGCCGTAGCGCTGCAGGGCGCGGGTTGCGCGGTCGCGGAGCCGCTGGCTGGTGCTCGTCAGCAGCCAGCTGATCGCCAGGGCGTCGAGGTCATCGGCGTCATCGCGTCGCCCGGCTGCCTCCCACACCCGGCGCAGCCTCTCGATTTGCTGGAGGATCGAGTCCTGGCGTGAGCGCGACCACTCCGAGAAGAGCCGGTCTCGCTGGGCAAGGGGCATCGAGCGCAGGACCCCGTCGAAGAATCGAGCGTTCAATCGGTGGCGCGGAGCGTCCCTGACTTCCCAGAGGCGGTCGAAAGGATGACGCCTCCGTGGTTGAGCCTCTCGAGCGTCGGGAATTATTTCGGCGAGGCGGTCGAGCGTCTCGGAGTCGAGGTACTCCGAGGCCAGTTCCATCGTCTGGCCGAGCGTCATCCGTCGACGGGCCTCAGGAGCGAATGCCCAGAGATTGCGGCCGCCGAAGCGGCGCGGGACGAGTCCGACCAAAGCGAGGTAGATATCCGCTCCGAGTGGATGTGCCTGTGCCTCTTCGCCGAGCAGGCGCCCCCAGAGATCCTCGGAGCGCAGGAACTCCTCGGCTTCTGACATCGAGAGCCCTTCGATCAAGGCGTCGGCGATCAGGAAGCCAGCGAAGCGGTCGAAGACGACCGAGCTGGGCGGGTGCTCCCAACCCTCCTCCCCGCCGCGGTAGAGAATCCCGGCGTCCTCGAGGGCCTTGACGAGGCTGCGGTTCCACTCGGTCTCGGGCTCGTTGATCGTCGCCTGCATCTCTGCGAAGGGGAGCGAGCGCTGGTTCTCATCCCAGAGCTTCTTGGCGATCAGGGCCAGGCGCTCGGCGGGGAGTCCAGGACGCAGGTCCAGATCGGAGGCGATCCGCTCAAGGGCGCGCTCGCGGTAGAGCTCGAACACGGCCACCATGTCTCCCGGGAGCCCCTCGACCCCAACCGGATCGACTGCCTCGGGGTTGACCGCTTCGCAGTAAAGGCGCAGGAAGAGCAGCTCACGGAAGTAGCCGAAGGGCAGCACGGTTCCGCCGGCATCGATCTTGAAGTGCTCGAAGTAGACGCGAACCGCCTCATCGACCTCCGCCTCAGACCAGTCGAGCTCGATCTCGCTCGCCTGCTCGATCAGGACCTGGTCCCTGGCAGTCTCGCGCAGGGTGACGATCAAGAGTACGTTGGGAAAATCACCGAGGATCGGCTCCAGCTCGGCGAGCATGTCCTTCCAGCGGGTCGGGCGCTCGGCCTCGTTCAGGCCGTCGATCACGACCGGGATCCGCGCGCCGAGGCGGGCACCTGCAGCATCGACAGCGGCGAGCAGCTGATCGAAGCCCTCAAGACTCAGCCCCGGCAGCGCGGCAGCCAGCTGATCAAGGTTCCCGCCCGCAGCGAGCTCTGAGCCCCTGATGAAGACCCCCGCTGGCGTCTCGCCGCTCTCCTGGGTGAGCTGCGCCGACAGGTGGCTCTTACCTGCCCCGGGGGCACCAATCACCGCCAGCAGCTCGGACTCGGCGCGCTTCCTGTGTTCCCGCAACGAGCGCAGGGCGGCGTCGATCTCCTCGATCATCGCCGTTACGGCGAGCGATGCCGGCGAGCGCAGCCAACGGATTCGGCGAGCCACGCGTTCGGCCTCCGGCAGAGCGATCTGTGGCGTGGCGGATTCGGCGAGCAGCTCGCGGGCCTGGTTAGGCCTGCGCTCGTCGATGCCCTCGGTAATCTCCAGCAGGCGCTCCGCGAGCAGTTTCGCCTCCTCGCAGAGCTTGTTGAGCGCGGTGAGAGTGTCCTCCCCGGCAACGCGCAGGTCCGAGCCCGTGATCGTCGCCAGGTGAGCACAGAGGTGCTCGCCGTGGTCTCGCAGGATCTCGGCGGAGCCCGGCCGAAGAAGGGCAGCCTCCAGCTCCGCCTCGACCTCGGTCCTCACATTCAGGTCGGGCATCCAACGGGCCTTCACCGGGGCGAGGCTGCGCTCACGCGCAATCGCAAGACCCGGGCGCTCGAGGATCAGCTCACCGAAGTAAGCCTCGCGGACGATCGTGGCCGCCCCGCTCATCCGGGTATCGAGTTCCTCCTCGGCCCAGATCATCACGCGCATCCCCTCCGGCGCAAGTCCTTCGAACCATTCGATGTCGCTTTTCTTCGGCAGCTCCTTGAGGCAGAGGACGAAGTCGGACACCCCCGGGACGTGCTCGCGGGTCTTGGCGATCGCCTCTTTGATGCTCTCTTTCTGAGTGGCGGAGAAACCGTTATCAGCGTTCAGCCGATACCAGCGGCACTGCCATCCGAACCAGCGCCCGGCCTCGCCGAGATCGCAGTCGGTGTGAAGCTCGAGGTGGAACTCGACGCCAGGCTGATTTCGCCTCGAGCGCAGAGTCCCGTAAGCACCCCAGTTGCGCTGCACGATCGCGCGCCAGAGGAGCTCGAAGTTCCGCTCCGGCGAGTCTTCGAGCCCTTCGAATGCGTCCCAGGCAACCGCCATCGGCGCGCTCAGTCCTCGCCACGGGCCTCTGCGTGGGGCTCGCCGTTCTCGGCCTCGTCGGGCTCCGTGGCATCCCGAGCGACGGGCTCACCCTCGTCGGTCCAGTTGTGGGCGGAGTAGATCTCGACCCGGGCCGAGCGACCGATCATCAGCTTCACGAAGCCCTGGATATCGCCGTCATCGCCGGTGACGCGGATCTCGGCCCCGTCGCGCTCGACGGCGAAGTCGTAGAGCATGCCCTGCACGTCGGCCCGGCTCAGGTCCCAGACCTTGATCTCTTCGAGCAGGTTCAAAAGCTCGTCGGAGAAACGCCCGGTGCGGGTCTCCCAGTCGGCCTCCGGAAAACCAGGCACCTCCTCCTGGAGGCGGGTGATCTGACCCTCGACCTCCGCCGCGGCCTCCTCGCTTTGGAAATGGCCGATCAGGACCAACCTGTAGGAGTGCTCTGAGCCGTACTCCCGCCAGATCTTCATCGAACCGCGACTCCTCTCGATAGCTCTTCCAGGGCATCGATCAGGCTGGCTCCGATCTCCACCGTGTCGGTTGCGTAGGCGTGCTCGGCCAGCATGCCAAAGGCGTTGACGTGGGCGTGCCCCTCGAGTGGCGGCTCGCCTGCGAACGGGTCGCTCGTCGGAATGCCGTCGGGGATCCGCGCTTCGGAGATCGTCAGGGGGATCTCACGCCGCTCGGCCACGACCCACTCCGCGAGCGCCGCTTCGGTGCCCGCCCCGATCCCGCCGCGCTCCCCCACCGGCTGCTCGGGCAGGAGGAGGACCTCGCTCGCCCCCTTGGAGACGGCGAGCTCATAGACGCGGTCGAGGTCGCCGAGCGTCTCCTCGTTGACGACAACGTTGAGGCCGAAGGATGCAACCGAGGCGATCGTCTCCAGGCGGTGCACCAGATCGGCGAAGGACCTGCCGCGCAGCCGTTCGTAGGTCAGGCCGACGCCGTCGACCGATACGCGGATGAAGTGGAGGTGCCCGCGCAAGCGCTCGGCCAATTCGGCGTCGAAGCGATGGCCGTGGGTGGTCACCCCCACGGCGAGATCGGTCGAGGTGCTGACCTGTTCGCAGATCTCGGCGAAGTCGGGGTGCGCGCTCGGCTCGCCGCCGCCGAAGCCAACGCCCAGGCACCCGTTCGCTGCCAGCTCGACCGCCCAGGCGGTGACCTTGTGAGCGTCGAGCCGTGCCGGAGACTTAGGCGCATAGCAATAGGGGCACTTCAGCTCACAGGCGTTGGTGAGAGCGAAGGAGGCGTAGCGGGGCGCGAGGTGATATTCGACTTCTGGCACCGGGACTTCGTCGAAGAGAATGTTGATTCCCGAGGCGCGATCGAAGAGATGCAGCCCGTGGCGTCCGCGACGAAGCTTCACTTAACCCCCTGACAACTGGTCGGCGTTCACGTGGGTTACCTCCGCGCGGAATAGCTAAATAAAGAACAAAAGGCCGAGGGCCACACACAACCCGCCTCGACCGCCTTCGACATTAGTACCGAATGGCCCACTGACTCTCGATAGAAGTGTCCATCTGGAGCCGCTCACCACTGAGAACTCAGGGGACATTGCGGGATTGACCCCAACGGCTGCTCCGGTACTCTCGCCGACCCGACGGAAGGAAAGGCGTCAGGCGAGCTTCAGCCGCATCGGATGAAGGCCGACATCGAGGCGGTCACGGGAGTCGTCGGCGACGAAACCCCAGCGTTCATATGCTCCGAGCCCGTCGGCAGTCGCGGTCAGACGGGCTTCGGAGACGCCGGCCTCGACCCAGAGATTCACCAGGTCGCGCATCAGCCTGGTCGCGAATCCTTGATTGCGGCGACTCTCGGGGATGTAGAGGTCGATCAGCCATGCAACCCGGACATGGCGAGCCTCCTCGACCCCGAGCTCCAGTCCGAACTCCCTCTGTCTCGCCCTGGTATCGAAGCGACCGAGGACCACGATCCGCTCGTCGGTCGGAGGCTCGAGCGAGGGCTGCGGATGGAAGGCAAGCCCCATGTTGCGTCCGATCCGGTCGAGCTGGAAGAGGTGAGCTTCGCGAATTAGCTCCGGGTCTGCGTCGGCGGTGACGTGGCGGGGCGGGTCGGGGAGAGGAGGGCGGACCCGCCTCCGTCACGGAAGCCGAACATGTCGGTGCTCTTCAGAACCCGAGCAGGGCCCGGATCGCCGCGAGAGTGAGCCCGCTGGTAGCGCTGACCGCTATGTCGCCGGCGCGGATCTTCTCGGTCCAGCTACGCAGCCTCGAGCGCTCCTCCTCGTCTTCGGTCTGTTCGGCCCGTTGACTGAGCAGGGCGGCGGGATTGCTAACCGCCATCCGGCCCGATGGCGTCGGGCAAAACTCGGTCTCGCTCTCCCAGCCGACGAGCCCCAGTTCCTGGAGTTGGCTGAGGTCGTGATGTCGGACGACGTCAGGCGGAATCGCCCAACCGGAATGACGAACGATGTCGACGGAGTTGGTGCGCAGGAGGAGGAGTGGCTCGGAGGGGTCCGAGTTGAAGGCGTCGACGGTCGCTTTCAGGATGACCGCCAGCCGTTGGTCGGGGTCCGAGAGGGCTTCGGTCAGAGCCTTGGCAACCGCGTCCGCGAAACGCTCACGTGCCTGGGCGGAGGGCCAGAAGCGCCAAGTCGGGGCGACGCTCTTGTCGATGTCGAGGAGGTCACGGTTGACCAAAGACCGGATCTCGTTGCTGCTGGGGGACAGAATCGAGTCGGGCCACGCCGGCGACGGGATGTGGTCGGCGCCGACGGGGATCTCGAAGAACCAATCCGTTTCACCGCCGGAGAGCCCCACAAGGGTTTCGAGTATCTCGGCGTCCCGCTCGCTGAGCTCGATCGCGTCAGTCATGAGGCTTCCCTGCGCTTGCAGATGTCCGATACAGATAGAAGGTCCCGAACGGCAAAGGTACAAGGCACGCCTGACGAACTTCTTGGGTCGCCTTCGCTCAGGCGCATGTCGTTCCCGAAGACAAGGATGGCGAAGATGACGCCGTGGAACACGCAGACACTGCGCGTGCGGGGTCCGTGGACGCCCGATAACCGCTCTTATGGAGACTGCATCATCGAGACCCCTCGGCCTCGGCGGGAAGCCAAAGCGGTGACGGGGAAGCCGGCGGGAGCATGCGTCTTCCGGGCCCGTTCCTAGGCTGAGTCACCCGTGGCAGTCCACAAGGTCGATCATTTGGGTCCCCGGCTTTGCATTTGGTCGCGGTCCAATGAGGCCATAGGCAGGCGCATCCCGGTCCGCCGGATCGGCGGGCCGGATCCGAGAATGCTCAGGGCTCGCTGAAAAAGGAGGCGGCGATCGGCAAGATCAGGCCGCCCCAGGCAGGTGCCAGCGTCCGCACGAAGCTCACGGTGTCGCCGCCCTTGATCACCCACGTGAAGGCCGCGAGCGCGCCGAGGAGCAGGTAGACGAGGATGTAACCGCGCCCCACCCAGCGCCGGATGCCGTCGGCCTTCCCTACGGGTTCGCCGGCCACGAGGTTCGAGAGACGCTCGGTGGGACCGGGCGGAGTGTCTTTCGGAGTGGGCACGCCGAACGCCGTCGCCACCACCCCGCCTACCAGCGCGGTCAGGCCCGGCATGAAGTAGGTCATGCCGTCGGAGCCGATCCACTCGGGGTCGCCCCCGCCCACGAAGCTGTAGACGACGCCAATCGCAACGGCGAGCCCCCACGCGGCGCCGAGCAGGACCGCCGCTCCCGCCCTCACCATGCGAATGAATTCCGGATCGGTCATGACACTCCTCTACTGGCGCCCACCCCACACATCGATGTCATCCGAACACAACGAACGAAGCGTGTCAAGTATTTAGCACTATGCTTAGCGGGTGCCGGAACTACGCCGCATCGGCGTCCTGCTACTTACTCAGGCGACCTCCCCCCACCCGCTCGAGGACCGGCTTCTGCGCAACGACGTCGCCGCCTACTACCCCGCTCCTTCCACCTACGAGAACCTCAACTCGACCAACGTCGCTGACTTGGCATCGGGGGTCCGGGCCTTCCACAAGCCGCTGCTCGGCGTCAACGGCGACCAAGCCAAACGCTACGGGCACGACAGCTTGACCGTCGCGATCAACGAGTGCGCTGCCTGGCGCCTGGCTCGCTTCCTCGGTTCTCCCTACGACAGCCTGGTGCCGACGACGGTTCTGCGCTTTCACCCGGCCGACGACGCAAGCCGGCTTCGCTATCCCAGGATCGTCGATGGCTGGGGCTCGCTGGCGTCCGAACAACCGGGCCGGTCGGCCGATCCCGCGCCTCTGGACGACCCAGGCCTCACCGATCCGGCCGCCTTCTTCGACGCGCTGATCGCCCAGCAGGATCGCCACATCGCCCAGTACCGCTGGGACGCCGCCGCGCGACGCCTCGGACTGATCGACCACGGGTTCGCCTTTGCCCGCCCTGGTGATCCGCTCAATGCAAGCGTGTTCCTTGACCGACGCCACGGAGCCGGCGGGGCCGCGCTGCAACCATCTGAGAGAGCCGCCCTGCAGAAGCTCGAGCGCGAGGACTTAATCGGCCTGCGCGACATCCTTGAACCGGGGCAGGCCGACGCCTTGGCCGCGCGCGTGGAGCGGATGCTCTCAAGCGGCCGGGTGATCGAGGCGGGCGACTGGTAGACGCCTTGACCCAACCCTTTGGGTTGTGTAGCCTTAGTGCCATGGAAAGCGAGGCGACCATGGAAAGCGAGGCGACGATGCTGCGCGTAATCATCAACCAGATCCTCCGCACCGGAGATGGCGATCGGCCCCACCTGCTCGCCCAGTTCAGGGTCGACGAGCATGGCATCCACCCCGAGGCCGGCGATCGCACCCAGGCGATCGCGACGATCCCGGCGATCGACCCGGAGAACGGGGAGCGCCTGCAGAGCGAGGATGACCCGCTGCGCTGGGCGCGGCTGCTTCCATTCGAGCTGCGCGCCGGCGATCTCGCCGTCTCGGTCGAGGACGCGACCGAGACCATGGAAGCTGCGCGCCGGGACCCGATCGCTGAGCTCGTCACCGAGAGCAGCGCCGAAACGGCCGAGTTCGCCCACTGAGGCGATGCCCCGCACCGCGATCTCGGCCCTCGACGCAAAGCTTTTCGGGGAGCGCCTGCGCCGGGCGCGCCACGAGGAAGGGCTGACTCAGGCCGCCCTTGCCGCCGAGCTCGGAGTCTCACCGTCCTACGTGCAGAAGCTCGAGGGGGGCCGCGCAAACCCGACGCTGGGACAGCTCGCCAACCTCGCCAGAGCCCTCGGTCGCACGCTCGAGGTCGACTTCGCGGCGCCCGCCGAAAACCCCGATCTCCTCGCCGAGTTCGCGACTCGCTGAGCGATCCGTCGCCGCCGACGTCCGCGCGCAAGCAAGAGGTCAGCGCGGCCCCCCGACGCACCTCCCGATAAGAGGCGTTAGGTAAACATGCGACCACTGCAGCCGGACTAGCTTTCGTCCCGGTTGCGGCTAGGCCGGGGATACCGAAAGTCTCGATGCATCAGTCGGGTGCTCGGCTGCCAGCATCGCAGCGAAACGGCCTCCGGCAGAGTCGAGGTCTGAATAATGTCCCTCTTCAATCACCTTGCCGCCTGCGAGTACAAGGATGCGATCAGTGTTCCGCAGCGTTGATAGGCGGTGGGCGACGATCAGCATTGCAACGTCCTCTAGGTCGTCGATCGCCGCCTGGATCGCGCGCTCGGAGGTGTTATCGAGTGCCGAAGTGGGCTCGTCGAGTAGGAGCAGTTTCGGTTGGCGCAGAAGGATGCGGGCGAGACAAATGCGCTGGCGCTGCCCGCCGGAGACCGAGTCGCCACGTTGGGCAATCACCGTCTCGTAGCCATTGGGCATCGCCAAGATCGTCTCGTGAATATGAGCGCGGGTGGTAGCCGAAACAATCTCCGACTCCGAGACATCAAGGCCCAGGGCAATGTTGTCGCGGACGCTGCCGCGGAAAATCTTCGGCTCTTGGGAGACGTACCCGAAGAGCTCGGCGAGGCGGGCGCGCTCGATTTCCCGCAGGTCGCGGCCGAACAGCTCGATCTGACCAGATTGGCCGTGATGGAGACGAGCAAGTAGCCGCAGCAGGGTGGACTTGCCACACCCGCTCTCGCCAACTAGCCCGATTCGTTCTCCCGCCTCGAGCCGCAGGTCGACGCCGCAAAGGGTTGGCTCGGACTTACCCTCGTGAGTGAAGCACAGTCCGCTGATCTCAAGAACCGGAGGGTTGACGCGGGCCGGGGTCTGGCGAGGCTCGGTCCGGTAGCTGAGGTCCGTAGGGGCGTCGAACAGATCAAAGAGATCGCGCGTCTGAAGCGCTGCCTCGGACGCCTCGTCGAGGATTCGGTGAAGGTCGCGCAGCGGCGTTAAAACAGCGCCGAAGAGAATTACATAGGCGGTGATCTCGCCAGCGCTGCTCTGACCGCCAGCGGCAAGGGCGATGGCGACACAAAGCACGACGACTAGCCAGATGCCCTCGTTGATTGACTTGGCAGAGTCGAAAAGTGACATCGCGCGGTGGTGGCGCATCTCGGTCTCCCGTAGATCACCACAAGCTGACTCCACCCGACCTAGGAAGTGGGCTTCCGAACCAGTGGAGCGGATCGTGTCAAGGGCGGGCAGGAGCTCCATTACCTGCCCATCGATCTCGTCCTTGTGATCGCGAACTTCTTCACGGATCCCTGCTTGGCTTCGAACCTGGAAGTAGACGAGAGCAAAGCCGGTGGGAACGACCCCGGCCATCGCCAAACCGACGAGCGGTTCGTTGATGAAGGCGACGAGCAAGGCCGCGGCAGCGAGAGTGACAGCGGGGAGGAGATCAAGGGCGCCGAGCTTTACGAGCTTGACCGCGCCCTCGATGCTGCGGTTTGCCCGCCCATAGACGGAGCCGTCGCGATCCTTGCGGAACTCACCGAGGTCGAGACGCAGTAGACGGTGGTAAGCACGCACGCGGCTATCACGCTCAAAGCCGGTGGCGACACTCTCGACCAGCTGCCGGCGGATCACCTGCAGGATCTGGGCGAGAATGACTATTCCCGCAATCACGCCGAGCAGCCCGATTGAACCGCTGAAGGTGACCGTGCCTTGGTTGACGTTAGCGTCCACGAGCCCGCCGATCAAGACGGGCATCACAGCCGTGATCCCGCTGGCTACAAGCATCGCAGCGAACGCTGCGCGTAGCCGATGGCGGTCAGCATCGGAGAACTCGCGCCAGAGGCGCAGCCAAAGCCTGGCTGGCATGCTCTTGATTGGAGTTGGGCTCCTGTGAGCCTTGTTGCTCATCGCCAGCTCGCCTCCCACTCGAAGACGTAGAGAGTGTTGGGCGGAGGGAAGTCGAGGGTGAACGTCACGGTGGGTGGTGCACCTTCGGAGTGGTCGGGCTCGAGCAGATGCACTTGGGGTGCGAGGCCGAAGTCGACGCCGTCAGGCCCGAAGCGGTAGCCAGAGACCCGCACCGGACCGAAATGAAGGACCTCCTCGCTCAGCGAAAGGGTCCACCCGAGAAAGCGGACCGGGCGCTCGAGCAGCAGCGAATCGCGGTAGAGCGGGCCATCGTAGTGCGCCTCGATGGCAGCTCGGACGATCTCGCCGGCGCGAAAGCTGCCAACTGCGGGCTTCAGAACCTTGATCAACCGCCGCTCGCCCTCGGCCCATACCTCGACTTCCTCGTAGTCGGTCGGCGCCAACTGTCGCGGGGGACCCTCCGTTCCGAGGAGCTCGGCATCGATCACGAGTCGACTGGGCGGCGTCGGGAGCAGCAGGGTGGACTCCGTCAGCGGGGGCCGTCCCGAACGGTGGATCGAGGTAGTCGAGGTGGCGCGTAGATCCGTGTGGTCGGGGCCACAATGCAGCTCGCGGACGACGCTGAGGGCACCGTCTCCATCGACCTCCTCGGCATCCTGCAGCCATCGCAGGGGCCGCGAGAGCGGAATGCGCTCGGCGGTCGAGTGGGCGCATGCAGCTCCGTCGACCGGCCTCGAGATGCCGACACTCTGTAGTGCAAAAGCGATTCGCAGAGCGGCGGAGGCGGGCCAGGTGTTCATCAGATCGAGGGCGTGGCGGGTGGCATAGAACTGGGGTGAGAGCTGAGCGAACCAGAGGACGACGAGGGCACCCGGGATGCCGAGGTCGATGGGAATCGCAAGCTGGGAGGGCACCGGTACTTCAGTGAAGGGAAGGTGCCTCATATCGGGGAAAGCAGTGAGAGCGGCGACGCAGAAGACGACGACAACAACAACGATCTGACGTCCAGCGAGAAAGCGGTTGATCCCAGCCGGAGATTGAATGTGTGAATGGAGAGCCCACGCCCGCGGATGACTCTCGCGCAAACCGCTGAGGTCGGCGAGGTGGAGCTGGGTGGCGGCAGTGTGCATGGCCTCGAAGAGACCGAGAAGACCCAGGGCCGCTAGGAAGGCAAGCAGCGAAGCGAGCCCCGGTAGCGAGGGAAGAGTTCTACTCTCGCCCGCAAGGAGCCCGCCGGCGACCACGTAGATGCATCCAGTCGCAAGCAGTGCGCCGACAAGCTGGGCGGAGCGGTCAGCGAAACGGGCAAATGGGGTCGTGACTCGCTCAGGGTGCAGAGCATGGGCGAAGCGCTCTTCGAACTGGCGAGCGAGAGCGAGGAGGGCGACACGATCGCCGGGGACCTCTCCGACGAGGACCTTGGCAAGGGCCAAACGGAGGCGGCCGACTTCGACCCCTGCGACTGGGGTCAGTAGTGCAGTCAACTGACCCTCGCTGAGTGCTTCGCGACGGCAGAGCTCGCCGATGCGCCGGGAAAGCTGAGCAAGGCCCCGGGTGCGCGGTACCAACAACCTGAGCAAACCCGGTGCTGGCCGGGGCAGTGAGGTTGCAATGGTTCCCATCAGACCACCTCTCCGCCGTCAGTGTTTGCCGATTCCACGGAGGGCGTATCGGGCTCATCCACGATAAGCGCGGCCAGCGAATCGCCGCCATTGGAGGTGAACTCCTCCCCCCATTTGAGCTCTAGTTTGAGCAGCTTGTGACCTTTTGGCGTGAGCTCGAAGCGGACTAGCATCGGACAGGGGTCGGGTGGGGTCACATCGACGTCCCTGCGCAGAGCTATGCGGCGCGAGGTGATGAGGGATTCACCGAAGTGCACAAGGAGCTTGCCAATCTCGGTCACGGCCAAACTTTCCTCAGCGCTGTAGATCCACTGGGCCTGACCCGGGCCGCCGTGCGGCGAATTTGAATGAGCGTGGTGGCGATGGTGTGATGGCATCTTCTGACTTCTCCCTTGCGTGAAGACGAAATGCAGTCAGGCATAAAAAGCACACCTTGAGATTTGGGAGAGGACGAATTTCTCGATAGCCACGCGAGCCAGTTAACTCCCCCGGAAGTGGCTGGAGATAATGGTCGTGAGGCAGAAAATGCAGCTATCTAGCCCGCTTGGCCGTCGAAATTCTCAGGAGGATGCTTCGGCGATGACCATGCGACGCTTGATGTATTCATCGCCGCAGCGATGCAGGACTTTTGCAATCGCCCCCAGTAGCTCAGGGGAGTCGAGATCGGGGCGGTTCCTGCGCAGGCCCGGCGGGGCGATGCGGATCATGCTCTGGGCGCGGCCCGAATCGATTGAGTTGCTGATCAAGCCGGTCTTCACTCCTGGCATGAAGTAACGCTGCGACTCGGTCAGCGCGCCGCCCAGGTAGATGCAGGTGGGATCAAGAAGGGTGCGGGCATGGGCGAGAGCGAGGCCCAGGTGCATACCTGCCTCCTGCATGGCACGCCGGCAGGCCGGATGATCGCGATCCACCACTTCTTCGATACTCACTTCCTCGCGACGCTTGTCGAAGACAGTCTGCGCCACCTCTTCGATCACCGCCCGCTCGCTCGACTTCGTCTCCACGCAACCGCGCTGCCCGCAGCGATGGCAGAAACGACCTCGATCATCGACCTTGACATGACCGATCTCCCCTGCCACGCCCGAGCCGCCGCCAACGAGCTTTCCCTTGATTACGACACCGGCGCCGATTCCGTCGGTGACGCGGACATAGATGAGGTCGCGTGGAGGCGGCGATGCCTCTGGATTGGTCGGATCGAAGCTGAGGGTCTCATAGCTGTGGACACCGAGAGCGCCTAGGCTTGCGTCATTGTCAACCTCAATCTCGACATCCGGAAGGAGGTCGGCGAAACGGTTGCGCAACTCGTCGACTGGCTTGAGGTTGCTCCAAGAGGAAAGGATGTGCATCTCGGCCCCAATCGTCTTAGTGGCGCGGTTGACGGGGGCAGGCAGGCCGACGCCGATCCCGATTACGCGATCGGCAGTCAGACCGTCGGAATCGGCCGCCGCAGCGACCGCCTCGCGGACCAGGTCCGCCGCTGCATCGAGAGCGGCGGCGGGCTCCTCGTCCAAACGGGGCACTGAGCGAGTGAGCGGAGCCTCCTCGAAGACACGCTCGAAGTCCGCGCGGGTGACGGTGACCGAGACCTTGCCGTGAGCGATGTCGATGCCAATTAGGAAGCCGAGCTCACGCGAAAGGGTAAGCCAGTGCGTAGGGCGACCACTCGCCCTGGCGAGCGCGGTGCCAGCCGCACGATTGGGATTGTGCGAAGAGACGATTCCGGCGGCGATGAGTCTCTTGATCGGGTCGCTCACATCCCCGAGATAGGCTGCGGCTGCTACCTCCTTGCGAGTCGTCCGCATGCGTTTCCGGACGATCTGTGCCACACGAAAATCGGTCGTGAGGAAGCGACTCTTCCCGCCGTTGGCCGAAACAGCCATCAGTTCCGCCCCTGGTTTGGGCAGGTACTCCTGACAATGGATTCCGCCGTCACGTTCCCCTACTTGGCTCCCGCGCCACTCGTAATGACTGCAAGTCAACCCTAGATGATGCTCTGGATACCTTGCGTTGTTCGGGAACGTTTTGCGGGTCGAACGAGCGCGACCCTTGTAGTTCGGAGGCCACTCCTCGCGGGGAGTGGCTAGATGTCCTCCGCTCCGCAGAGGCGATCAGGCGCCGCCAAAATGCTCGCCCGCTAGCAAAGGTCTGCCGGTTTCTTTGGGGAGCCCTCGCGCAACCCCTCTCCTTTTGGATGCAAGACGACGTTTCCAACCGCCTTCTTTCATTTCAGGCACTTCTCGCCAGAAGTGCCTGACTCGCTGCATATCGGCGCATATCCCTGCATATCTGGTGATCATGAGCTTTTAGGCGGTAGTGCAAAGGCGCTGGAAATGAGCGGGTTTTCGCGCTCTGCTTTGAGCGGACCTCCGTGCATCGCACCCAGGAGGTCGTCAGTTCGAGGGTTCGCTCTCCTTGAGGCATTCGCCCCAGCCGCTCAGTCGAGCAGACGCCGCAGATGAGGTCGGGCCTCGCGCAGAATGCCGCGAAGGTGCCGCGACGGGGTTCCCGGTGCAATGGGACGACGACGGCGTGTCGGCATCCGGTCTTCGTCAAGCGGACGCGACTGCCGCGTTGACGGACGACTTACGGCGGGGACAGAGTTCCACATCGAGCTACCCAGGAAGATCCCCCGAGGGAACGGCGGGGGAACGAGAGGTTCAGAACGGACCGATTTTAGAGCTAGAAACCCGCAAATTGCGGACGTATTTCTCAAAATTAGACCGGTGCCTTAAGTCGGCAAGCACTTCCGACTTTTGGCTCTGCAAGCGGGCTTGAGCGGGGCACCTAGGACTCGAACCTAGAATCGCCGGTTTTGGAGACCGGTGCTTCTTCTGAGCATCTGGCTTTGCACCGGGAAGAACAAGAGGCGGACCGCCCCGGGGGAACGCCGGGGGGAACGGGCGCGGAACGAAATCCAGATCCGTTAGAGAAGTGAGCGCAGATCCTCAGCGCTCAGGTCGGCATCGCGCAAGATGCCGGCAAGAGTGCCGCGCTTCAGCTCCCGGTGCAGCGGAACAACAAGAGCCATTCGACGCCCCGGCTTCTTCAGCCGGACGTGGCTACCGCGCTGACGCACGACGGTCCAGCCCTCCTTGCCGAGCGCCTTGATCAGGCTCTCGCCGGAGACAACCGGCTGGCGTGGACTCACGCTGGAACAGGAATCCTGCGGCGAATTACGCCGCTGTCGAGAGGCTCGCCGTCTTCACGCAGCCCCTCGACATAGAGAGCCACGGCCTCGTTGGCATTCGCCATCGCCTCCTCAAAGCTCTCCCCCTGCGAATGCAGGCCCGGAAGATCGGGGGCATAGACATGGAAGCCCCCCTCATCCTGTGGCTCGAAGACCAACTCGATTTCTTTTGCGTCTGCCATGTCGCTCCTCAAGATTACGCCAGCCGCGTTGAAACTGGGACCACGGGGACGTTCAGCGGTCTAGAAGCGACGACGAAGCGAGGGAGCCTGCGGCCTCGAAGGAGGACGGAGGACAAAGTTGTTCCAATGGGCATGAACATCTTTTGTTCGAGAACGCACAGGCTCCGTCTGCGAACGCCGCTAGCGTTTAACAGCAAACTTTTCAGCGCAAGGAGTGATTCACGATGCCGAACGACCCAGGAAAAGACAACCCGAAAGGCCCGCCCCATGAGCCGCCCGGACCGCCGGACTCAAAACCGGATCCCAAAGGTCCACCCGATCCGAAACCGGGACCGCCTCAACCGCCAGATCACGGCAAGCCGCGCCGCCACGGTTGAATCAGCCGTGGTTCGAGCGGTGGCCTGATCTCAAGGCAGAAGAGGAAGCGCGTTTCGAAGCGCATCAGTTCCCCTGGCGAGAGGATCCAGAGCTTCTTGAGCAGGGCTATCTAGCCGTTGACACGGAGGTCCAATTCCGGGGCGAACCGCTCGAGATCAAAGTCATCTACCCGAGCGAGTATCCGGAGCTGCCTCCTCATGTTCGCTCGGAGCCTGTACTGAGTCGACATCAGCAGCCGTTTCAAGGCGACTTCTGCCTCCTCGACCACCCGATTGAGTCCTGGACCCCGTATAGCTGGGGAGCGGCCGACCTCATCCATTTCCAGCTGCTGACGCTGCTGGCGAATTCGGAAGCCGGAGAAGACGTCGTCCGGGAACACGAGGCGCCGATGCCTGAGCCGGTAAGTGCCTACTTCCGCTACGAGCCCAACACCGTTGTCATCGTCCCCGGTGAACTGGCATCCCCCAGCGGCGGCTCAGGAAGATTTGCTCTTAGAGAATTCGATGGCGGTCGATTCCTCCTAACTCAAGTCGACAACACTGAGGCCACCGAACAGCTGGTAGGGCTACTTCCCCTCAAGGCTTCCTTAGGTGGGAGATGGAAGCGGCTTGATCAGCTACCCGACCCGCTCCCCGGCCCCACCGGTGAGGAGCTCAAAATCTGGGTTGAAGCGGAGCATGCGGAGCTATTGCCAACGAAGCCTCCGCCCCTGCCTCCAAAGAAGCGGAATAAGCGGCGGAAACGAGCTGCGACTCGGCACCTCGTAGGCCTTGTATTCCCAGAGGAACGCAGCGCCACTGGCGAGACGAAGGACACGTGGTTTTTCCTAGACGTACATCTCGACAAAGCCCGTCTTCTTCACACCCAGGAGCTATCGGAAGAAGAGCGACTTCGACGTATTCCCGACCTAGCTGGCCTAGGAGATAAACGGGCACTGATCATCGGGGCAGGATCCCTGGGTGGCGACGTGGCCCTCCACCTCGGCCGAGCGAATGTGGGAACCCTCAAGATCGTCGACTTCGACCGCATGGAGGTCAATAACTCCGTCCGCCACGCTCTCGGTGTTGAGTGGGCAGGGGTTCTAAAGGCGTACGCCATTGCCCTCGCCTGCCAGCGGGCTAATCCCTTCTGTTCAGCTGAAGCGGCCTATGTCCAGTTCGGAGACATCCACCCAGGTCATACTCCGTTGGCATCCCTAGAACAACTGGTCGACGAAGCCGACATAGTTGTCGAGACGACCGGCATCCACCAGATAGAGCATCTTGTTGGGCGGGTCGCCTGGGAACAGAGGAAACCGATCGTAAGCTGTTGGCTGACTAACGGGTCATGGGCCGGCGAGGTCGTTCGGCTGATTCCAACCCAGACCATGTGCATGACCTGCTTTCAGAAAGGTCAACGGGACAGGAAGCTATTGCTGGGGGATGCGGGTCCGGACGAGACTCCAATTTCGGTCCAAGGCTGCAGCCATCCGACCGTCGGCGGAGCGGGCTTCGATGCTGCCGAGACGGCGGCGATGGCGGCACGGTTGGCGGTTCAGGCTCTCCTGCCGGGGGATGATTACCCCAGACCTGAATGGGACCACGCTGTCGCCAATTTCCGCCGCCCACCCGAGGACAAGGAGTCCGCCCGGTTCGCGGCAGAGAAGCTGCCACCGAACGAGGAATGCTCCGTATGCGGCCGAGATGCTGGATAAATGAATCGGCTTTAGCCGAGATGTGGGCCGAGGCAAGGCGCTGGCGACTACGAGAGACGGGGGGCGCACTTCTCGGCTGGCGGGATGGAAGGGACGCTGTGATCGCCAGAGTTCTTGGCCCGGGTCCGAATGCCAAACATGGCTTCTTTTCGTTTGAACCGGATTACGAGTGGCAAGTCGGGCAGGGTCGTCGGATCTATCGCGAGAGCAGTCGATGTGTGGCCTACATAGGCGACTGGCACACCCATCCTTTCGCGTCGCCGCGACCCAGTTGGACCGACCGGAAAGCCGCCAAGCAGATCGCCGAGGATCCGGACTTTCGTGCTCGAGAACCGCTCTCACTCATCGTTGGTCGAGGCTGGAGAAGCGGCAATGACCACCGTACGGTCGCTCTGGATTCGCTGGTGGTCTACGTCTGGCGAAATGGGGATCTCGAGCCTCTCGATCTTGAGCCATGCGACATCACCAACGCCTGAAACCTCTAAGAGCCTCGTCCCTATTCGGCTCCGGCAGGAGGCGAGCAGCAACCTGAGGACTAGCTAGGAGACGCAATGGAGATACATGACGAAGACGCAGTGACCGTCTACACGGACGGCTCGATGTTCTCGAAGCCGCGCCGGCAGGGCGGAATCGGCATCCGCCTGGTCTGGACCAACCCGGAGGGCGATGAGGAATTCTACGACCACAGCCCGCCGGGCTACTACGACGTCAGCGTCCCGCTTATGGAGCTCAAAGCCGTCATCGAGGCGCTTCGCCTCCTGGCGCGCCAGAGCCCGCTCGTACCCCGGGAGCTCTACAACAAGATCGTCGTCTACAGCGACGCCATGTACATGGTCGACGGCCACCCGGCTGCGAAAGGCTTCTGGCCCCGGAACAAATGGATGACCAAGGACGGGCCGCCAGTTAAAAACGCAAAGGAGTGGAAAGAGCTGATCCGGCTTGAGAGGCGAATTGGCAAGCGCTTCGAGATCCGCAAGGTAAAGGGTCACAGCAAGAACCCGCACAACAGGGCGGTTGACAAGCTAGCCCGGGCGTCTGCAAAGGCTGCCAGCCATCCCAGCATCGCCCCGGCAAAGCTCCGCCGAAAAAAGAGCCCCAAGAGGTTGGTTCCCGGCAGCGTGAGGATGGAAGGCCAGCGGGTCACGATCCACGTCCACAAGGGTCAATTCGAACCCGTCCAGCGACTCAATGCCTACCGCTACTCCGTCGAGTCGCGAAGCAGCCCCTATTACCAAGAGGTCGGCTGGGTCTTCGCCGAGCGCGACATCCACCTAAACGCTGGGCACGCCTACGCGGTCCGTTTCAACGAAGACACCAAGAACCCACGAATCGAGGAGGTCTTCATGGAGGTCGTAGATGGCGCCCATGACCTCGATGACGCCTCCTGCGCGACCCCTGCAGACGGTCCCGGGGGAACGGCGGGGGAACGGGAGGTCTAAGAAAGATTCTCTCCAGGCAAGAAATCCGGGTCCGGGGGAACCAATCGCTGGTTCCTAAACCGTGTGCCTTAACCGCTGCAAATCGGCCAGATATCTGGCTCTACAACGGGAAATCCGACACGGGGCACCTAGGACTCGAACCTAGAATCGCCGGTTTTGGAGACCGGTGCCTTAGCCAGTTTGGCCAGTGCCCCAGGGCTCTGATCCTAACGAGCGCCGCCTGGCGGGGCCAAGCAGCGCTCGCGGTCGTCAGCTCTGTTTCAGGGTGATGCTCGTGGACTTCTTCGCCGAGATGCCGGACTTCGGCTTGAAGCTGAGCTTCGCCTTGACCTTGGCTTTGCCGGTCGCTTCCAGCTGCGCCTTGGTCGAACCCTTCGCCTTGACGGTGATCTTCAGCTTCTTCGCCTTCTTGGCCTTCTTCTTCGCCTTGACGATGCCGTTGCCGGTGACCGTCAGGGTGCCGGCGCCGGGGACCTTGACCGTCAGGGTCGCGGTGCCGTTGGCCTTGTTCAGCTTGACGCCGGCGAGCTTCAGCTTCGGCTTGACGACCTTCACTTTCGCGACCTGAGAGGCGGTGCCGCCCTGGGGCGTCGTGGCGGTCACGGTGACTTCATAGGTGCCGGGCTTGGCCTTCTTGGGCACCGTCAGCATCGCCGTCTGGTTAGCCGTCGGGGCACGATGGGTGGTCGGGTCGATCGCCCCTGGGGTAAAGGTCGGGCTCGACAGCGACAGCTTCCCCTTCGGCAGGGTCGAGGTCGCCGCAAGGGCGAAGCTGGGGGACGGCGAGGTGGTCGTGGCGAAGTTGAACGGGAAAGCGATCTTCGCCTTGCCGCCGAGGAAGACCGAGGTCGGAGGCGGAACCGCGATTTTCAGGTCCGCGGTGCCGATCTGACCTTCCATCACGGTGCCGGCGCAGAAGGCTTCGCTTTCCTGCGGTTCGGCTTCGAAGCGCCAGCAGTGCACCGGGCGATTCGCCGGCTGCGCCGGGCTTACTTCGCGGGACCCAAAGGCGAGGCCGGTCACGAAGGGGCCCGGGAAGGGGCTCCCATCGGCCGCTACCGGCAGGCCAAAGTCGGCGTCGACGTTCCATTCCGTCTGGACGCCTTCCTGTTCCAGCTGGGCATTCGAGATGTAGCCGACGCCCTGGAGGCCGGCCGGCGGCCAGACGGGCGGGGCTTTGTCGCCTTCGCCTTTTTCTTCTGCGATTTTCTTCAGGTTCGCCGAGGCGGCGGCGATCTCCGTCGCGACTTCGTCGCTGCGCGTGAAAACAAGGGGGCTGCCGGCGCCGACCGGGGCTGCCGTAACGGTGGCGGGCGGGGCGGATCCCGGTGGCACCGCGATGCCGAGCAGGTACTGCACTTCTTCCGTTTCTTCGTTAGGGCTGCAATCCGGTTTGGGTTCGGTGCAAAGCGCGAAGTGAACCCGAACGGAGCCGATCCCACCCCCCTGGGACAGCGAGAGGCTTCCTTCCTTGAGGAACGCGCAGGCGCTGAAGACGAGTGCCATCGCCATTAGGGCAGCGAGGACGATCAAGGGCTTGGCAGGACGGCGTAAACGGGACAAGAAAACTCCTCCGGTCGGTGTCATGCCGACCCTATCGCCCTCAGGGGCGGACGGCCAGCTTGACGATCTTCGTCTTCTTCACGGCGATCCCGGAGGCGGGCTTGAATCTGACCTTCGCCTTCAGCTTGGCCTTCTCGAGTTCCTTGAGCTCGGCCTTGGTCTCGCCCTTCGCCCGGATCGTGATCGTCAGCTTCTTCGCCTTTTTGGCCTTCTTCTTGACCTTGACGACGTCCCTACCGGAGACGGTCAGGGTTCCGGCGCTCGGGACCTTGACCGCAAGGCTCGCGGTGCCTTTCGACTTGTTCAGCTTGACGCCGCCGAGCTTCAACTTCGGCTTCGTCACCTTCAGCTTCGCGACCTGGGAGACGACCCCACCCTGGGGGGCGGTCGCGGAGACGGTCACGTCGTAGGTGCCGGGCTTGGCGCTCTTCGGCACCGCCACCGTGACGCTCCGCGACTCGGCGGGGGCACGGTGGGTGGTGGAATCGAGCGCCGCGACCGCGTAGCTGGGGCTCGACAGCGTCAAAGTCGCTTTCGGGAGCGTCGAAGTCGCCCCCAGCGCAAAGCTCGGAGGCGGCGAGACGGTGCTGGCGAATTCGAATGGGAAGGCCATCGTCGCCTTGCCGCCGACAAAAGCGGCGGCCGGGGCAGGCGGGGCGATCCTCAGGACGGAGGTGCCGATTTCCGCGAAGGCGCTCTCCCCGCAGCCCGCGGTGGCATTTGCCGGCGATTCGCCTACCGGCTCGTAGCAATCGACCGGTCGATCGGCGGGATGCATGCCGTCGACCTTGCGCCAGCCGAAAATGACGGAGGTCGAGAACGGGCCCCCGAAGATGCCACCGTCCGCCGCCGCTGCCGGCAGACCGGCCTCGAAGTCGACGAGCCATTCCCGGATCTCCCCTTTTTCCTCGTCGAAGACCGAAGAGAGATAACCGGCCGATTCCATCCCTTCCGGTGGGTAGGAACCTTCGCCTTCGAGCTCGCGAGCGAGGTCCTGCAGGGCTTTCGTCACTTCTTCGTTACGGGTGAACTGGATCGCAGCGCCGCCGCCCTTGGGAATGGCGGCGATCGCCTGAGGCGCGACGGAACCCTTGGGCACCGCAAACGCGAGCATGTACTGCGACTGCCCTTCGTCCTCGTTCGGGCCGCATTGTTCGTCCGGCCCGGTGTCGGTGCAGAGCTCGAAGTGGACCTTCACCGACCCGATCCCCGCCGGCTGGCTCAGCTGCAGCGAGCTCGGCTTCAGGTGCGCGCAGGCGCTGAACACGAGGGCGAGGATGACGACAGCGGCCAGGAGCAAAGCGTGCTTGGCGAGGCGACCGAGGGACAAGAGCTTCTCCTTGGATCGGGACGAGACGGACTGGCTGCGACATCTTCGCAATGCGGGCGGAGGGACTTGAACCCCCACGATCTTTCGATCACCAGGACCTAAACCTGGCGCGTCTGCCAAATTCCGCCACGCCCGCGTGGCTGGCCCGATCGGGCCTTAACGCGCGGCCAACGGCGCCGCGTCGCTGACAGATTCTATGATCGGGGCGTGGCGGTAGGAGAGCTGAGGCCCGGCTACGAACTGTGGCGGCCCAATCGGGAAAAGGCGAGCTCGGTCTCGACCAAGTTCGTCGTCGTCCTGCTGCTTGCGGCGACGGCGGCGCTCGCGGCGCTGATCACGCTCGGCGGCTGGCCGCTGCTGAAGGGCGGCAGCGGGATGGGAATCGTCTGCGCGATCTACGCCCTGCTCTACGCCTTCTTCGCCTTCCTCGTCGCCCGCTGGAACCGCGGCATCCTGCCGGTCGCGGCCGCGCTCTCGATGATCCTCGCGATCTTCTGCGCGGTCGGGGCCGAAAGCTGGTTCAACCGCGATCGCGCCGGCTTCGACGAGGCGGCCCTGGGCTCCTCGCTGATCGGCGTCCTGGTGATCGTCCTCGGCCTGCTGCAGATCGTCCTCGTCGCCGCCGCCCTCTACGCCTTCAACCAGGAGTGGCACGTGGAGGAGGAGCGCCCGATCGGCTCCGGCGAGGATTACGGCGCCGGCGCCTCTCCGCAGCCCGCCTAGCCAGGCAGCTTCCGATCGCCGCTTCGCGTCTATCGTTGCGTCAGCGCCGGAGTGGCGGAACTGGCATACGCGATCGACTCAAAATCGATTGCCCTTGCGGGCTTGTGGGTTCGAATCCCACCTCCGGCATCGAGTGAACGCAGGCAAAGGGGAACTGCTCTGGGAGCCTTCGGCCGCGCTGGTCGAGCGCTCGCGGCTGACCGAGTTCATGCGCTGGCTGGAGCGCGAGCGCGGGCTCTCCTTCGACGGCTACGCGGAGCTTTGGCAGTGGTCGGTCGACGACCTGGAGGGTTTCTGGGGCGCTATCTGGGGCTTCTTCGACGTCCAGGCCGACGGCGACCCCTCCCCCGTCCTCGGCTCGCGCGAGATGCCGGGCGCGAAGTGGTTCCCGAACACCTCGCTCAACTACGCCGAGCACGTCTTCGCCGGCAAAGACGACGCCGAGGTGGCGATCCTCCACGCCTCCGAGCTGCGCGAGCTCGGCGAGCTCAGCTGGGGCGAGCTGCGCCGGCAGGTCGCGGCGACCGCGGCGGGGCTGCGGCGGCTCGGGGTCGGGCGCGGCGACCGGGTCGTCGCCTACGTCCCGAACGTTCCCGAGGCGATCGTCGCCTTCCTCGCCGCCGCCTCGATCGGCGCCGTCTGGTCGAGCTGCTCGCCGGACTTCGGCGCCGCCAGCGTCGTCGACCGCTTCGCCCAGATCGAGCCGAAGGTCCTCTTCGCGGTCGACGGCTACCGCTACGGCGGCAAGGACTTCGACCGCCGCGAGGTCATCGCCCGGCTGCAGGAGGCGATGCCGAGCCTGGAGCGGACCGTCGTCATCCCCTATCTGGACCCGGAGCCGGACCTCGCTTCGCTGCGCGACGCGACCGGCTGGGAGGAGCTGCTCGCCGAGGGCGAGGGCGCGCCGCTGGAGTTCGACCGCGTCCCCTTCAACCACCCCCTCTGGGTCCTCTACTCCTCCGGCACCACCGGGCTGCCGAAGGCGATCGTCCAGGGCCAGGGCGGAATCCTGCTCGAGCACCTGAAGAAGCTGAACCTCCACGTCGACGCCCATCCCGGCGACCGCCTCTTCTGGTTCACGACGACCGGATGGATGATGTGGAACTTCCTCGTCTCCGGGCTGCTGACCCGGGCGGCGATCGTCCTCTACGACGGCAACCCGGGCCATCCCGACATGGGGACGCTGTGGGACCTTGCCGAGCGCGCCGGGGTGACGATGTTCGGCACCAGCGCCGCCTACATCGGCGCCTGCATGAAGGCCGGCGTCGAGCCGGGCTCGGGGCGCGACCTCGACGCCCTGAAGGCGGTCGGCTCGACCGGCTCCCCCCTCTCCCCCGAGGGCTTCGATTGGATCTACGAGCACCTCGGCGCCGACACCTGGCTGTTCTCCACCAGCGGCGGTACCGACCTCTGCACCGCCTTCGTCGGCGGGGTGGCGACGCTGCCGGTCTACCGCGGCGAGATCCAGGCGCGGGCGCTCGGCGCCGCGGTCGAGGCCTGGGACGAAGACGGCCGGCCGGTGATCGAAGAGGTCGGCGAGCTGGTGGTCACCGAGCCGATGCCCTCGATGCCGATCCGCTTCTGGGGCGACGAGGACGGCAGCCGCTACCGCGAGAGCTACTTCGAGATGTTCCCCGGCATCTGGCGCCACGGCGACTGGCTGGAACTGACCCGGCGCGGGACCGCGGTCATCTACGGCCGCTCCGACTCGACCATCAACCGCGGCGGCATCCGCATGGGGACGAGCGAGATCTACCGCGCGGTGCTGGGGATCGAGGAGATCGTCGACGCCCTGGTCGTCGACGTGCCGCGGCCGGGCACCGACGGCTGGATGCCGCTCTTCGTGGTGATGCGCGACGGCGCCGAGCCCGACGACGGCCTGCCGCGGGAGATCGCCCGGCGGGTGCGCGAGCAGTGCTCGCCGCGCCACGTCCCCGACGAGGTCTTCCAGATCGACGAGGTGCCGCGCACCCTCAGCGGCAAGGTGCTGGAGGTGCCGGTGAAGAAGATCCTGATGGGGACGCCGGTGGAGAAGGCCGCCAGCCGCGACTCGCTAGCCAACCCGCGCTCGCTCGACTACTTCGTCGAGATGGCGAAGCGGCTCGCGGTCTGAGCGAGGATCCGGGCGACGTACTCGGGTTCGTAGCGGACCTGCTCGTGGGTGAAGCGCAGCTGGGTGAGGCCCGCGGCGGTGTGCGCCTGGTCGCGGAGCCGGTCCCGAGCCTGCTCGGCCGGCGTGCGGTGGTAGCGCAGCCCGTCGGTCTCGATCACGAGGCCGAGCTCGGGCCAGTAAAAGTCGACTTCGAACTCGTTGACGACCTGGCCGGTAAGCGGCACCGGCAGGCCGGCCCTGGCCGCGAGCGGCAGGAAGCGCCGTTCGAGCTCCTCCTTGGTGAGGCGAAAGGTGCGCCGGTCGAGAATCTGGCGGAGCTTGGCGACACCCGGCTCGCCGGGGCGCGCGTCGAGCGCCTCCCGGAGCCGAGGCGGGTTGGTCAGGTTGTATTTGTCAGCCTCGTTGATCATCCGCTCGACGCCGGGACGGTCATGGCGCGGGGTCAGGTCGATGAGCGTCTGGATCGGCGTAGTCACCGGGATGCCGTACTCGGTGGTGTTGCGGTCCTGCAGCGAAGGCCTACGGTGGATTCGAAGCCCTGGGCGACGCCGGCGAGATGGGCTGGGTAGGGAGAGCTCGATGGTGCCGCTCCGTGACTCGGAACCGATGCGCCAGAGCGCAGCGGCGCTGGAGTGGCTAAGCACCGCCCCATCGCCACAAGCGAGTACGGCCGCCATCCAGCGCCCTTTGTCGCTGACTTCCGGCCGACCCACTGAATAGACACCACGGCGCAGCGGAAAGAGCAGGCCCTTCTCGATGCGGTGAGCGATTGCGTGCCTCCCGTAACCAAGTTCACGAAGCTGATCTCGCGACACAACCCCGTGCTGGCGGCGCACAAGCCTCCATGCTTCCCGCGATTGGTGAGTTGAGCCGGTCATAGCCGGCCTAAGTCACCAACCGCCCTCGACTCTCCCCCTACCCAGCCTGTTGTTCGAGCAGTTTGGGCGCTTAGACCATGCCGAGGCCGCCGCTTACGCCGAGCGTCTCGCCCGTTACGTAGCTGGCGTCGTCGGAGGCGAGGAAAGCGACTGCGGCGGCTACCTCCTCGGGCTGGCCTAGACGGCCCATCTGGGTGGAGGCGCGCATCGTCTCGATCACTTTCTCGCCGATCTCGCCGAACTCCTTGGCGCCCATCAGCAGCGGGGTCTCGATCGGGCCGGGGGCGATCGCGTTGGCGGTGACGCCGTAGCGGGCGGCCTCGCGGGCGATCGCCTTGGTGAAGCCGATGACGCCGGCCTTGGCGGCGCTGTAGGCGGCCGAGCCCTTGGAGCCGACGCGGCCGGCCTCGGAGGCGATGTTGACGATGCGGCCGTAGCCGCGCTCCTGCATCCCGGCCAGCGCCGCGTGGGTGCAGTTCATCGTCCCGCCGAGGTTGATGTCCAGCACCTGCCGCCACTGATCCTGGGTGACGTAGACGAAGAAGCCGAAGTTGTCCATGCCGGCGTTGTTGACGAGGACGTCGAGGTCGCCGACGGCGCCGACGGCAGCGCGGGCCGCGTCGAGGTCGGTGACGTCGAGCTCGACCGCGTGGCCGGCGACCTCGCCCGCCACCTTCTCGGCCCCCTCGACGTTGAGGTCGCCGATCCAGACCTCGGCGCCCTCGGCCGAGAGCCGGGCGGCGACCGCGGCGCCGATCCCGCTCGCCCCGCCGGTGACCAGAGCCTTCCGTCCCTCGAGCCTCATGCGGCGGGAGCATAGTGGCCATCCGGCCGGGCACGGTCACTTAGACTGCGCGACCTTGACTCCGGGCAGCGAACCGATCCCGATCATCGGCGGCACCGGCGCCCTCGGCGCCGGTCTGGCGCGGCGCTGGGCGAAGGCGGGCGTGCCCGTCGTGCTCGGCTCCCGGGCGGCCGAGCGGGCCGAGGAGGCGGCGGCGAAGGTCCGTGCCGACATCCCGGACGCCGACGTCACCGGCCTGGAGAACGGCGAGGCCGCGACCAAGGGCGAGATCGTCTTCCTCACCGTCCCCTTCCGCGCCCAGTCGGAGAACCTCAACAACCTGCGCGAGGCGCTGCGGCCGGGCCAGATCCTGGTCGACTGCACCGTCCCCCTCGCCGCCGCGGTCAGCGGCAAGGCGACCCGCTCGCTCGGCGTCTGGCAGGGCTCGGCCGCCCAGCAGGCGCAGGAGATGGTGCCGGAGGGGGTGACGGTGGTCGCCGCCCTGCACACGGTCGGCGCCCCCACCCTCGCCAACATGGACGCCGAGCTCGGCGAGGACATCCTCGTCTGCGGTGACAAGAAGGCCGACAAGGCCCGGGTCGCCCGCCTGATCGAGCTGATCCCCGGCCTCCGCGCGGTCAACGCCGGCGCCCTGGAGATGGCGCGGATCGTCGAGCAGCTGACGCCGATGCTGATCTCGGTCAACACCCGCTACAAGGTGCACGCCGGGATCCGCCTCACCGGCCTCCCCGACGACGACCACTGGGCCTAGCGCCGATGCGGGTCGCCCTCCTCGCCGGCGGCACCGGCGGCGCCAAGCTCGCCGCCGGGATGCAGGAGGAGCTCGGCTCCGACCTGGCGGTGATCGCCAACACCGGCGACGACGTCGAGGCGCTCGGCGTCCACGTCTCCCCCGACCCCGACCTCGTCACCTACTGGCTCAGCGGCGAAATCGACGAGGAGCGCGGCTGGGGGATCAAAGGCGACAGCTTCACCACCTTCGAGCGCCTGAAACAGCTCGGTGCCCCGAGCTGGTTCGGCCTCTCCGACCGCGACCTCGCCGCCTGCCTCTACCGGCGCGAGTTCCTCGCCGAGGGCGGCCGACCGACCGACGCCCAGGCGCAGATCGCCCGCGGGCTCGGGGTCGAGGCCCGGGTCCTGCCGATGGCCGACACCCCGGTCCGCACCGAGGTGATCGCCCCCGCCGGGCCGCGCGCCCTGCAGGAGTACCTGATCCTCGACGGCGGCCGGCCGCCGGTCGAAGGCGTGCGGCTGGAGGGGATCGAGGCGGCCGAGCCGACGCCCGAGGTCCTCGACGCGATCGCCACGGCCGAGGCGATCGTCCTCGGACCCTCTAACCCGGTTATCAGCATCGGCCCGATCCTCGCCCTGCCCGGCATGCGCGAGGCGATCGCCGCCTCCCCCGCCCCCGTCGTCGCCGTCAGCCCCTACGTCGCCGGCAAAGTCGTCAAGGGTCCAACCGACCGCTTCATGGAAGGGATCGGCCGGCCGACCACCGCCGCCGGCGTCGCCTCGCTCTACGCCGGGCTGATCGAGGCGATGGTCGTCGACGAGGGCGACCCCGACCCGCCGCCGACCGAGATCCCGACCCTGGCGGCGCAGACGCTGATGGAGGGCGCCGCCGGCCGCCTGCGCCTGGCGCGGATCGTGCTCGACTACGCCGCTACCCTCGGCCCAGCTTGAAAGCGACCGCCGTCCTCCCCGTCAAGCGCTTCGACACGGCCAAGCAGCGGCTGGCCGCCGGGATCGACGAGGAACGCCGGCGCGAACTGGCGGCGGCGATGGTCGCCGACGTCCTCGACGCGATCGGCGAAGCGCGCTCGATCGAGCGGCTGATCGTCGTCACCGGCGACCCGATCGCCCAGGAGCTGGCGGCGAAGGCGGGTGCCGAGGTGGTCCCCGACCCCGAGGACGCCGGCCACGTGCAGGCGGCGCAGGCCGGAATCGCCCGGGCCGAAGCCGAGGGCGCCGAGCGGGTCGCGCTGCTCGCCGGCGACTGCCCGCTGCTCGACCCGCGCGAGCTCGACCGGCTGCTGACCGGGGTGCCGGGGAGCTACGTCGGGATCGTCCCCGACCGCCACGGCAGCGGCACCAACGCCCTCCTCCTCAGCCCGCCCAGCGCGATCGTCCCCGCCTTCGGCGAGGGCAGCCGCCAGCGGCACGTCGACGCGGCGCGCGAGGCCGGCATCCCGTTCGGGATCGAGGAGCTGGCGTCGATCGAACTCGACCTCGACACCCCAGCCGACGTGATCGCGCTGCAGCGCGAGCTGGAGCGCCAGCCGAAGCGGGCCCGCCGCACCGCCAAGGCGCTGGGGATATGAGCGAGCTTCGGGTCATCCCCGTCGAGGGGCTGCCCGAGGTCGAAGAGGGGGCGAAGCTCGGCGATCTGATCGCCGAGCGAGCGGACCTGCAGGCCGGCGACGTGGTCGTGATCTCGCAGAAGATCGTCTCGAAGGCGGAGGGGATGGTGCGCAAGCTCTCCGACGTCGAGCCATCCGAGAGAGCAATCGAGTTGGGAAAAAGGCTGGGTAAGGAGCCGGGACTCGTGGAGCTGGTGCTCTCCGAGAGCCGCGAGATCCTCCGTGAAGACCGCGTCCTGATCACCGAAACCCACCACGGCTTCGTCTGCGCCAACGCCGGCATCGACACCTCAAACCTCCCCGAGAAAGGCACCGCCTGCCTACTGCCAAAAGACCCCGACGCCTCCGCCCGAGCCATCAGGAAAGAACTTGGGACCGCGACCGGTGCGCCGGGGGCGGGGGTGTCCTCCACCAGACACTCAACATCGAGCCATAGGCGAGATGTGTCTGGAGGGGGACACCCCCGCCCCCGGCCTCACCAACCTGCGGTCGTCATCGCCGACAGCTTCGGAAGGGCCTGGCGCGTCGGCCAGACCGAGGTCGCGATCGGCTGCGCCGGCCTCGCCCCGCTGGACGACTGGCGCGGGCGCCTCGACGCGGGCGGGAAAGAACTTCAGGCCACGGAGATCGCGATCGCCGACGAGGTCGCCGCCGCGGCCGACCTGGTCCGGGTCAAGGACTCGGGCGTCCCCGCCGTCGTCGTCCGCGGCCTCGAGCGGTACGTGACGGCAGAGGACGGCTCCGGTGCTGCCGCCCTCCGCCGCTCCCCCGCCGAGGACTTGTTCCGCTAGTCGCGGTCCTTGTCCTTGCCGACCGCGTCCTTGACCTTGTCCGACGCCTTGTCGAGTCCGTCCTTGACGGCGCCGCTGGCCCGGTCGACCTTGCCTTCGTTCTTCAGCTCGTCGTCGCCGGTGAGGCTCCCGGCGGCCTCCTTCACGCGTCCCTTTGCGTCGTCCTTGTTGCGGATCTCGTCGCTCATTGCATCCCTTCCTGGCTTGGTTGCTTAGAGCTCAGCTACCCGAAGGGGCGACGGAGAGAACCGCGGCGCCGCGGAAGGCGCCGGCGCGGAGATCGTCGAGCGCCTGGTTCGCCTCCTCCAGCGGATAGACCGAGACCTCGGTCCGGACCGGCACCTGCGGCGCCAGGGAGAAGAGTTCCTCGCCGTCGCGCCGGGTCAGGTTGGCGACCGACCCCAGCGAGCGCTCGCCCCACAGCTGCGCGTAGGGAAACGAGGGAATGTCGCTCATGTGGATGCCGGCGCTGATGATCCGCGCGCCCTTGGCGCTGGCCCGCAGCGCCGCCGTCATCAGCGCCCCCACCGGGGCGAAGACGATCGCCCCGTCGAGCTCCTCGGGCGGCATCTCCTCCGAGCCGCCCGCCCACTCGGCGCCCAGCTGACGGGCGAAGGCCTGCGTCTCCTCGTCGCCCTCGCGGGTGAAGGCGAAGACGCGCCGCCCTTCGTGGACGGCGACCTGGCAGAGGATGTGGGCGGCGGCGCCGAAGCCGTAGAACCCGATCCGCTCGGCCTCGCCGACCAGCCGCAGCGCCCGGTAGCCGATCAGCCCGGCGCAGAGCAGAGGCGCCGCCCCCAGGTCCGGCAGGTTTGACGGGATCGGGAAGCAGAAGCGCTCGTCGGCGACCGCAACCTCGGCGTAGCCGCCGTCGAGGTCGTAGCCGGTGAACCGCGCCCGGTCGCAGAGGTTCTCGCGGCCGCTGCGGCAATAGCGGCACTCGCCGCAGGTCCAGCCCAGCCAGGGGACGCCGACCCGCTCGCCGGGGGCGAACCGCTCCGCCCCCTCCCCCGCCGCCCGCACCGTACCGACGATCTGGTGCCCCATCACCAGCGGCAGCTTCGGCTCGGCGAGGTCGCCGTCGAGGATGTGGAGGTCGGTGCGGCAGACGCCGCAGGCGTGAACCGCTAGCTGGACCTGGCCGGGACCGGGAGCGGGCTCAGGCAGCTCAGCCGGCCGGAGCGGCTGCCGCTGCCTCTCGAGGACCATCGCTCGCATAGGTCTCGACGATCTCGTAAAGGGTGGTCCGCTGCGCCGGCTCGCGCCCCGCCGCCCGCGCCGCGGCAATCAGCTGTTCGGGCTCCAGCCGCACCCCGTGCTGGGAGCCGGCCATGCGGCTGATGTTCTCCTCCATCAGGGTGCCGCCGAGGTCGTTGACCCCCCAGCGCAGCGCCTCGGTCGCTCCCTCCAGGCCCATCTTCACCCAGCTCGCCTGCAGGTTCGGGATCGTCCGCCCCAGCGCCAGGCGGAAGGCGGCGGTGTGCTTGAGGTTCTCGCCCATCGAGATCTCCTCGATCCCGTGGGTGCGCCCCAGCATCGTGTTGAAGGGGATGAAGCTGAGCGGGACGAACTCGGTGATCCCGCCGGTCCGCTCCTGCAGGGCGCGGATCACGCGCATGTGGCGGGCCAGCTCGCGCGGCTCCTCGATGTGGCCGAACATCACCGTCGAGGTCGAGCGCAGACCGGCGCGGTGGGAGGCTTCGATGATCTCCACCCAGCGGTCGACCGGGAGCTTGTTCGGCGAGATCCGCTGGCGGACGCCGTCGTCGAGCACCTCGGCCGCGGTCCCCGGGGTCGAGCCGAGACCGCACCCGAGCAGGTACTCGAAGACCTCCAGCGGCTCCTTGCCGGAGCGCTCGCAGGCCCAGTTGATCTCCATCGGCGAGTAGGCGTGGAGGTGCAACTGGGGCGCGGTCTCCTTCGCCAGCCGCAGCCAGCGCCCGTACTCCTCGAGGGTCAGGTCGGGATGGATGCCGCCCTGCATGCAGAGCTCGGTGGCGCCGAAGGCGACCGCTTCCTCGATCCGCGCCGCGAAGTCCTCCTCGCTGACTTCGTAAGCGTCGGGCGAGCGCTTGCCCTGGCCGAAGCCGCAAAAGGCGCAGCCAACGACGCAGACGTTGGTGAAGTTGATGTTGCGGTTGACGACGAAGGTGACCGTGTCGCCAGCGAGCTCAGCTCTGAGCTCATCAGCAGCAACCCGCATCTCCTCAATCACCTCGGGCCGCGTCTCGGCGAACAAAGCCGTGAGCTCGTCCTCCGAGAGCTCCAGCCCCTCGCGCCCCTTCGCAATCGCCTTGGGAGCAAGGTCGGGAGCAATCACCTCTTCGGACCTGCGACCAGAACCTCTCCGCGGGATGAAGCTCCAGTACTTCAACTTGATCACGTCCAGAACCCCCTGCTCCATCCACTCCGGGTCCATGTACTGCGGGTAGACGCAAAGTCGCTCCGTCAGCGCATACCCCTTCGGCGCCAGCTCCTTCCGCACCTGATGCGGCGAAGGAAACGGCTCCTCAGGCGAGATGTGATCGCCGTTGGCGCTGAGACCACCCAGATCCGTAGCGCCCGCCTCCACCAATTCCGGCCAGAACTCGCTCAGATTCGGCGGCACCTGAACGCCCACATCCGGCATCAACCGTTTGCACTCCTGAATCAGCTGCTCGATCTCGTCGATCGAGACTGGGCTCGCCCATTCCGGCAGGGAGGGCGGGGGTACCTCCTCCAGACGCTCAACATGAGCCGCAGGCGAAATGTGTCTGGAGGAGGTACCCCCGCCCTCCCCCCAACGCTCACGCGAAGCCTGATCGGCGATCTCAGCCACCTCGGCCCCGTAGTAGCGCGGGTGCGGGACGAAATTCTGGAGGATCACCTCCTGGAGGTGGCCGTGGCGGGCGTGGCTGGCCGCGAGAGCTTCGAGAGACTCGATGCGTGACTCCTCGGACTCACCAATACCGACGAGGATGCCGCCAGTGAAGGGAATCTTCAGCTCTCCTGCGGCTTCGATCGTCGCGAGGCGAGCCGCCGGGTGCTTGGTCGGGCTGCCGGCATGGACCGTCTCCATAAGCCGCTCGTCGACGCTCTCCAGCATCAAGCCCTGGGACGCGGTCACCTCCCGCAAGCGGGACAGGTCACGCTTGTCCAGCACACCGATATTGGTGTGCGGCAGCATCCCGCGCTCCAAGGCGCGTTCGCAGGCCCAGACGACGTAGCTGGTGAAGTCGTCGTGGCCCCAGGCCTTGAGGCGCTCGGCGACGACGGGGTTGACCTCGGGGCGCTCGCCGGTGAGGACCAAGAGCTCCTTAGCGTTCCGTTTCAGCGCTTCGTCGAGGATCCGTTCGACGTCGTCCGGCGCGTGCAGGTGCGCCTGGTGGGTGGCGAAGGCGCAGTACTTGCAGTAGCACTGGCAGGTCCGGCTCAGCGAGAGCGTGAAGTTGCGGGAGAAGGTGACCCGGCGCACGAGCCCAAGCTACTGCACCCGTCACCCGGGCACGGGCATGAAAAAAGGCGCCACCCTCCCGGGTGGCGCCTGAAGGTGCTGCCCAGCGGCTGCGGCTAGTCGGCCGGTTTGTCGCTGGTCGGGGTCGCCCGTTTCGGGACCGGCGGCCGCACGTGCTCCGGCGGTTCGGTCGGCGGCAGGCCGCCCGGCTCCAAGACGAAGCGGTAAGTGGCGGCGGCGAGCACCGAGCCGAGGATCGGGCCGACCAGGTAGGGCCAGACGCCGCCCCATTCGCCGCTGACGAGAGCGGGGCCGAACCAGCGGGCGGGGTTGAGCGCCGCGCCGGTCAGCGGGCCAGCGACCATCACCGCGAAGCCGAGGGTGGTGCCGATCGCCAGCGGCGCCCACTCCTTGAAGCTCTTCTCCGAGTAGACGGCGGTGAGGATGACGAGGACAAGCACGAAGGTGCCGATCCCCTCGACGATCATGCCGGCGAGGTCGCCGGCGAGCAGGCCGCTGACGGCGGTGGCGCCGTAATTGGTGGCGCGACCCTCGTCGAGCAGCAGGCCCTTGGTCAACCACGCACCGAGAACGCCCCCAATGAGCTGAGCAAACATGTAAATCACTCCGTCGAGCGGCTTGATCCTCCGGATCACGATCGCCGCGAGCGTCACCACCGGGTTGAAGTGGCCACCGCTGACGACGCCGAACATGACGATCAGACCGAACAGCAGGAACGCGTGGACGAGACCTACGACCGCGAAGTCCGACCCGAATGAGGCTTGGCCTCCGGTCGAGACGTAAAGAACGACGACGCTCGTGATGAAGAAGACCAGCAGCAACGTGCCGATCAACTCAGCCAAATATGCGGCTAGACCTCTCTCCTGCACCTTTTCCTCCTCGATTCCCGTGATCAGGTAAGCGGCGGCAGTCTACTCACATTCGCTAAATGAATTAGGTTCCCGGGCCGCATGAGAAGGACTGTCGCGCTGCTGGCGACTGTCCTCGCGCTCGTCGGCGTCGCCGGCTGCGGCGGGGACAGTGCAGAACCGGGCGCGCCGAAAGGCGCGACGCTCGTGCTCGATTTCGTCCCCAACGCCGTCCACAGCGGCATCTACGCGGCGCTCTCCCGGGGCTACTACGACGACGAAGGCGTGGCCCTGAAGGTCCAGCCGCCGGGGGAATCAACCGACGCGCCGAAGCTGCTCGGCGCCAGCAAGGTCGAGTTCGCGATCCTCGACATCCACGACCTCGGCATCGCCCGCGAGCGCGGCATCGACCTGGTCGGGGTCGCGCCGCTCGTCCAGCGACCGCTGGCCGCGGTCCTCGCCCGCGGCGACGGGCCGGTGCGCCGCCCGCGGGACTTGGAAGGCCACCGGGTCGGGGTCACCGGCCTGCCCTCCGACGAAGCGGTGGTCGACTCCGAGGTGGAAGCCGACGGCGGCGACCCGGCCGCGGTGGAGCGGGTGACGATCGGATTCAACGCCGTCGCCTCCCTCGCCGCCGGCAAGGTCGACGCGGCGACCGGGTTCTGGAACGCCGAGGGCGTCGCCCTGCGGCGCCAGGGCGTGCCGATCCGGACCTTCAAGGTCGACGAGTTCGGCGCTCCCCCCTACCCCGAGCTGATCCTCACCACCTCCGGCGAGACCCTCGAAGACGACCCGGAGCTGGTCAGCGCGGTCGTCGCCGCCACCCAGCGCGGCTACGCCTTCGCCGAGAAGGACCCCGGCGCGGCGCTCGGCGACCTGCTCGCCGCCAACCCGGAGCTGGAACGGGCCGAACAGAAGGCGCAGCTCGACGCCCTGCTGCCGATCCTCCACCCTCGGCCGTTCGACCCCGAGGTCCTGCGGGCGTGGGCCGCCTGGGACCTGAAGCACGGCCTGCTCGAGGAGCCCCTAGACGTCGAGCAGGCGTTCGACCAGGGCGGGTAGTTCCCGCGCCATCCGCGAGCGCGGCACCGCCAGGTCCACCCCGGCCGGCTCGGCGGCTTCCTTGGTCGCCACGTCGACGTGCGAGTAGTAGCCGAGCACGGGCATCCCCAGGCCGACCAGCGCCTCCGGGTTTCCGGCGTCGAGGTCGGCGACGATCAGGTCGGCACCGTCCCAGCTGGCCTCCTCGATCGAGCCCGAGGCGACGACCTCGTGACCG
Source organism: Solirubrobacterales bacterium (assembly GCA_035634815.1). Taxonomy (GTDB): domain Bacteria; phylum Actinomycetota; class Thermoleophilia; order Solirubrobacterales; family 70-9; genus VAYN01. Next base: position 110,059 of record DASQCF010000041.1, read on the forward strand.
GCCGCGGTCAGGGTCTCCTGGACCTTGGAGCCCAGCATCAGGTCGTTGGAGATGCTGAGAACTCGGGCCACGCGCTCAGATCGCGCGCCGCTCGCGGAACTCTTCCCGCACGCTCTCGGGCCGGCCCCACATCTGCACGACCTCGGAGCGTCCCTCGCGCACGTCGGCAACCCCAAGCTGGCCCGTCACGCCATCGGCGTCGAGCTTCTCCAAGACGCCCTTGACCGTCTCGGGCGCGGCGGCGTGGCCAAAGCTCTGGGCGACCAACAGCCGCCACTGCCACCCCTCTGCCTGGGGGCGCTGGTAGACCTGCGCGTTGACCTGGCTGAGGGCGGTGGCGCTGTCGACGTAGTGCGACATGTCGTCGATCCGCAGGTCGACCTCCAGATCGGTCCAGTCGGGCGGCAGGGTCTCGAGGATCTGCTGGAAGTCGTTGGCCAGGGGCATTGGGCTCAAGCGTAATGGAGGGGACGGGTGACCTCCCCCAGACACATCTCGCCAATGGCTCGATGTTGAGTGTCTGGGGGAGGTCACCCGTCCCCTCTCCACACAGCTCGCAGCCGATTGTGGCGATGGCGAAAGACGAAGCTGATTAGCGGTCGCAGCCAGGCTCCCGGCAGCGGTGGGCGGGGCTCCCAGGCGATTCGGTCGGTGACTCGGCAGCGGTCGTCGCCGAGCGGCTCCAGCGTGCGCTCGTGTTCCCAGAGGCGCATCGAGAGCATTGAGGAGCGCTCGAGGAAGCTGCGGCCCGGTTCGACTCGGACGATGTTGAGGTCGTCGTAGTCGAAGGGCAGGAAGCCGAAGAGCAACACCCAGCTGCGGCCGATGTGCCCGGGCTCGAGGTCGTCCAACCCGAAATCCTCGACACCGCGGGGAACGGTCATCCGCATCAGCGGCCTCAGCTCGTGATTGATCCCGGCCGGGTCGATCGCCCGCGCCCAGACCGCATCGGCTCCCGCTGCGAGCTCGGAGGAGACCTCGATCTCCGCCCGCCGCCGCATCAGCCGAAGAAGACCTGGTAGAGCAGGAAGACGTTGAGGGCGATGATCAGGGAGGCGAAGAAACCGGCCAGGGCGCTCAGCCAGCGGGGGTTCGCCAGGTCCCCCATCACCTTCTTGTCGGCGGCGATCAGCAGCAGCGGCACCAGCGCGAAGGGGATGCCGAAGGAGAGGACTACCTGGCTGCCGACCAGGGCGTCGGTCGGGTCGAGCCCGATCGCCAGCACCACCAGCGCCGGCGCCAGGGTCAGCGCGCGCCGCACGAAGAGGGGGATGCGGCGGCGGATGAACCCCTGCATCACCACCTGCCCGGCCATCGTCCCGACCGAGGAGGAGGCGAAGCCCGAAGCCAGCAGGGCGATGCCGAAGATCGTCGCCGCGCGGTCGGAGGCGAGCTGCTTGAAGGCGTCGTAGGCGCCGTCGATCGTGTCGACGCCGGTCAGGCCGCTGCCGTGGAAGAGCGCGGCGGCGACGATCATCATCGAGAGGTTGACCAGCCCCGCCAGCGAGAGGGCGATGACGACGTCGACTTTCTCGAAGCCGAGGATCCGCTTGCGCTCGGCCGCGTCGCGGCCGACGATCCGCTTCTGGGTCAGCGCCGAGTGCAGGTAGATGACGTGGGGCATCACCGTCGCGCCGATGATCCCGGTGGCGAGCAGGAGGCTCTCCGAGCCGGCGAAACCCGGCACCACCAGGTGCTTGGCGACTTCGCTCCCGTCCGGGCTGGAGTCCAGGAGCTCGAAGGCGAAGGAGGCGACGACGATGCCGACGAGGACGGTGATCCCGGCCTCCAGGCGGCGGAAGCCGCGCTGCTGCAGGCTCAGCAGCGCGAAGGCGCCGGCGCCGGCGATCAGCCCGGCCGGGAACAGCGGGATGCCGAAGAGGAGGTTGAGCCCCAGCGCGGCGCCGACCACCTCGGCGATGTCGCAGGCCATCGCCACCACCTCGGCCTGGAGCCAGAGGCCGATCGAGGTGCGGCGCGAGAAGCGCTCGCGGCAGAGCTCGGCGAGGTTCTTGCCGGTCGCGATCCCCAGCTTCGCCGACTGGGTCTGGACCAGCATCGCGATCAGGTTGGCGGCGAGGACGACCCAGAGCAGCAGGTAGCCGAACTTGGCCCCGCCGGAGATGTTGGTGGCGAAGTTGCCGGGGTCGATGTAGGCGACGGCGGCGACGAAAGCGGGGCCGAGGAAGGGCCAGAAGCGGCGGATGCCGCGGCGGCGCCCCTCCAGCGAGTGGCGGGCGGCGCGGGCGACCGCGGCCTCGCCCGGGAGGACGTCCTCGACGCCGACCTCGCGGCGATCGACCTTCTCGACCAGCCCCTGCCCCGGAGGCGCGCTCAACGAGCCCCCCAGGTCGGCGGCGCCAGGTCGGGGCCGGGGATCGGGGTCCCGTGCGGATCGTGCCGCGGTTCGCCGAGCTTGGCGGCGATCAGCTGCTCGAGCTCCTCGGAGATGTAGTGCTCCAGCACCTCGGCCTCCTCGTGGACGCGGTCCTCGGGCATTCCGAGCGCCTCGGAGAGGTAGGCCTCGATCAGCCGGTGGTGGCGGATCACCTCCAGGGCGACCTTCTCCCCGGCCGGGGTGAGGCTGACGCCCTTGTAGGGGAAGTACTCGACCAGGCCGAGGTCGGCCAGCCGCTTCAGCATCGAGGTCGCGGTCGCCGGGGTCACTTCGAGCCGCTCGGCGACCTCGCCGTTGAGGACGAGTCCGTCGCGCTCCTGCGAGAGCGCGTAGATCGTCTTCGCGTAGTCCTCTATGGCTTGGGAGTTAGACACGTCTAAAAGAGTTTGACACGTCTAAAAGATGGATGGGTTGTAGGGAGGGCGGGGGTACCTCTCCCAGACACATCTCGCCAATGGCTCGATGTTGAGTGTCTGGGAGAGGTACCCCCGCCCTCCCAGTCATCCGTCTTTCTAGACTTCGTTGGCAGATGGCTCAAGCACCCACCGTTGAGATCGATGCTCAGTACCGGCAGCTGCGGGAGGAATGTGGGTTGGTTGAGTGGCCTGACCGGGGGTTGCTGATCGTTGGCGGGGCTGAGGCTGCTGATTACCTGCAGGGGCAGCTGACCAACGACGTCGAGGCGATCGGGCCGGGTGAGGGGGCCTACGCGGCCTTGCTCGACCGCAAGGGGCACATGCAGGCCGACATGCGGGTGCTGCGGCCGGGCGAGGGGCCGGAGCTTTGGCTCGACCTCGAGGCCGCCGGGCTGGCTGCGGCCAGCCGCCACCTGCAGATGTACAAGATTGGCCGTGAGGTCGAGGTGACCGACGCCAGCGGCGAGCACGCGCTCCTTTCCCTGGTCGGGCCGCGCGCGGCCGAGATCGCCGGCGGCGCGCCGCTGCCCGAGCACGCCTGCGAAACGCTCACCGTCGGCGGCGCCGAGTGCCTCGCGATCGGCAGCGCCGAAGGCATCGACCTGATCGTCCCCGCCGCCGAGCGCGAGCGGGCCCGCGAGGCGCTGCTCGCCGCCGGCGCGGTCGAGGCATCGCCCGAGGCGGCGGAGATCCTCCGCATCGAGGCCGGCCGCCCCCGCTTCGGCGCCGAGATGGGCACCGCGACGATGCCCGCCGAGGCCGGCATCGTCGAGCAGGCGGTCAGCTTCACCAAGGGCTGCTACATCGGCCAGGAGACGGTCGCCCGCCTCCACTACAAGGGCAAGCCCAATCGCCACCTGCGGGGGCTGCGCTTCAGCGCCCCGGCCGCGCCCGGTCTGGCCCTGCGGCTGGGCGAGAAGGAGGTCGGAACGGTCGGCAGCGCCGCCGTCTCCCCCGCCTTCGGAGCTGTCGGGCTGGCGATCCTGCGCCGCGAGGCAGAGCCGGGCGCGACCGTCGCCGTAGGTGAAGATGGCGTTACGGCGGAAGTTGTCGCCCTCCCCTTCGGTTAGATTCAGCCCCGATGGGCCCCGGGAGAGCGAGAGCCGCCGCGATTGCGTGCCTGACCGGCGCCGTCGGGCTGCTTGCGGCGGGCTGCGGCGAATCGCGGCACGCCAACGAGCAGCGCCCCAACGTCTCGACTCGGGTCAGCGTCACGATCAACCGCGGTGAGGTCATCGTCCAGCCGACGAAGATCGGCAGCGAAGCGGAAAAATTCCAGGAGATCCCGCAGAACGAGGATCACCCCGAGCCGCCGATCAAGACCAAGGCGCCGCTCGACGTCATCTTCGTCGCCGCCAACCAGACCGCGACCGACACCAAACTGATGATCCGCGGCGCCAAGGAAGCGGAATCGGAAACCGTCTTCGCCCGCAGCCCCGGCACCTTCCAGGTCAGCCTGCCCGCCGGCTCCTACACCGTCACCGCCGCCGGCATGCCTGAGGCGCGTCCGGCCCACCTCACGGTCGGCCGCTATCGCGCCTCCTCGCAGAACGACGTCCTGCTGCCCTAGGCGGGGCGCCCGCTGCGAAGCCGCTGCAAGCGGCGTTTCAGAATCCCGATGGCGTCTGGAGCCGTTGTCAGCATCGCTGCCATGACTGTTTTCCTCGCCATCGCCGTCGTCCTCCTCGCCGCAGGCCTCGTCTACGTCCTCGTCTCGCGCCAGCCCGAACCCGCGGAGCAGCCGGACCTCGCCCCCGCGATCCAGGAAGCCGCCCAGGAAGCGACCTCCCGCGCGCTCTCCGACCTGCTCAAAGTCGGCGAAGCCGAGCGCAAGCGCGACAGCGAGGCGGCCGAAGAGGCGCTCGACAAACGCCAGGCGGAGATCAAGAGCCTGACCGAGCGGATCGCCAAGGGGCAGGAGCGGATCGAAGCCGAGGTGCGCAAACGCGGCGAGACCGACCTGCAGACCCGAACCCTGCTGGAGCAGATGGGCCAGACGATCGGCAACCTCAACAGCGAGACCGCCGGCCTGAAGAAGGCCCTGCGCCAGCCGCAGACCCGCGGCCAGTGGGGCGAGCTGCAGCTGCGCCGCTGCGTCGAGATCGCCGGCATGACCGAGCACGTCGACTTCGAGCTGCAGCGGACGCTGCGCACCGAAGACGGCCGCCTGCGGCCCGACGCCCTCTTCCACCTGCCCGAAGGGCGCAGCTTCGTCGCCGACTCGAAGGTGCCGCTGGACGCCTTCCTCGACGCCCAGGAGGCCGAGGTCGAAAGCGAGCGGCGGCTGCACCTGGAGCGCCACGCGCGGCAGGCGCGCGAGCACGTCCGGGCGCTCAGCTCGAAGGACTACCAGGGGCAGTTCAACCCAGGCGAGACGCCGGACCTGGTGATCTGCTTCATCCCCAACGAGCCGGCCCTGCACGCCGCCTTCGCCGCCGACCCCGAGCTCTTCGACTACGCGCTGAAACAGAAGGTGCTGCTGGTCAGCCCGACCTCGCTGATCGGGCTGCTGCGGACGATGGAGCTGGGCTGGCGCCAGGAGCGGATGGTCGAGCGGGCGACCGAGATCGCCGAGGCGGCCGAAACCCTGCACACCCGTTTCGGCAAGTTCATCACCGACTTCGACGCCGTCGGGGCGCGCCTGACCTCGGCCACCAAGGCCTACAACTCGGCGGTCGGTTCGATGGAGGCCCGCCTGCTCCCGCAGCTGCGCAAGACCGAGGACATGGGGATCGGGCGCGGCAGCGAGATCGAGGCGCCGACGCCGGTCGAGGCGACGGTGCGGGAGATCACCGCGCCCGAGCTCCGCGAGGCCGATCCGGAGCTTCCCGAGGCCGAAGCCGCCTAAGCGGTCGGCGCTTAACTAGGATTCCCCTCCCTACTTAGACGACCTGCGGAGGAGCCGAGTCTTGGCCGTTGACACGAGTTCAGTTGCGAAGTTGGACGTGGAGCCCGGCACGCTGCCGGAGACGATGGCGGCGTGGGTGATCCGCCAGGAGCGCGAGGGCGAACCCAAAGACGCCTTCCAGCTGGAGCAGATCGAGGTTCCCGAGCCCGGCGCCTTCGAGGTGATCGTCCGCGTGATGGCGGCCGGCGTCAACTTCAACAACGTCTGGGCCTCGCTCGGCGAGCCGGTCTCGATCTTCGGCTACGGCGACCACCCCGAGTTCGGCCACCACATCGGCGGCTCCGACGCCTCCGGCGTGGTCTGGAAGGTCGGCGAGGGCGTCACTCGCTGGAAGGTCGGCGACGAGGTCGTGATCCACTGCAACCAGGCCTCCTACGAGGACGTCGAGGTCCACGGCCTCGACCCGATGGCGGCGCCGAGCCAGCGGATCTGGGGCTACGAGACCACCTGGGGCTCCTTTGCCCAGTTCACCAAAGTCCAGGCCCAGCAGCTGCTGCCGAAGCCGAAGAACCTTTCCTGGGTTGACTCCTCCTCTTACGGGCTGACCTACTTCACCGCCTACCGGATGCTGATGGACCAGTGCAAGCTGCAGGCCGGCCACAACGTCCTCATCTGGGGCGCCGCGGGCGGCCTCGGCGTCTTCGCCGTCCAGCTCTGCAAGGCGGCCGGCGCCAACGCGGTCGGCGTCGTCTCCTCCGACGAGAAGGGCGAGCTGATCAAGAAACTAGGCGCCGTCGACTACGTCAACCGCAACGAATTCGGCGAGATGATGCGCACCGACGCCAACCTCACCGACCCCGCGGCCGACAAGGAGCGCTTCAAGGCCTCCCGCGCCTTCGCCAAAAAGGTGAAAGGGATCCTCGGCGACGCCCCCGACATCGTCTTCGAGCACGTCGGCCGGGCGACCTTCCCGACCTCGGTCTTCACCGTCAAACCGTTCGGCAAAGTCGTCATCTGCGGCGCCACCTCGGGCTACCAGCTCGACTTCGACGTCCGCTACCTGTGGATGAAGCAGAAGCAGATCATCGGCTCCCACTTCGCCAAC
>DASQCF010000042.1:0-8447 GCA_035634815.1 Solirubrobacterales bacterium
AGAGACGACATCGAGAAGATCCTCCTGATCGGCTCGGGGCCGATCGTGATCGGGCAGGCGGCCGAGTTCGACTACTCCGGCGTCCAGGCCTGCAAGGTCCTGCTCGAGGAGGGATACGAGGTCGTCCTCGTCAACTCCAACCCGGCGACGATCATGACCGACCCCGAGTTCGCGACGGCGACCTACATCGAGCCGCTGCTGCCCGGCCCGGTCGCCAGGATCATCGAGAAGGAGCGCCCCGACGCCCTGCTGCCGACCCTGGGCGGGCAGACGGCGCTGAACGTGGCGATGGCGCTGCACGAGGACGGCACCCTGGAGCGCTTCGGGGTCGAGCTGATCGGCGCCGACCAGGACGCGATCCGGCGCGCCGAGGACCGCGAGCTGTTTCGAACGACGATGAACGAGGCCGGGCTGCGCATTCCCTGGTCGATAACGGTCCAGAGCCTCAGCGAGGTCGAGGCGGCGCTCGCCGAGGGCAAGATCACCCTGCCGGCGATCGTCCGGCCCGCCTTCACGATGGGAGGCAAGGGGGGCGGCGTGGGGGAGACCGAGACCGAGCTGCGCCAGGTCGTCTCCGAGGGGCTGGCCGCCAGCCCGATCAACCAGGTCCTGGTCGAGGAGTCGGTGCTGGGCTGGGGCGAGTTCGAGCTCGAGGTGATGCGCGACCGCAACGACAACGTGGTGATCATCTGCTCGATCGAGAACGTCGACCCGATGGGCGTCCACACCGGCGACTCGGTCACCGTCGCCCCGGCGCAGACGCTGACCGACCCGCTCTACCAGGACCTGCGTGACCAGGCGATCAAGGTGATCCGGGCGATCGGGGTCGAGACCGGCGGCTCCAACGTCCAGTTCGCGGTCAACCCGGAGGACGGGGAGATCGTCGTGATCGAGATGAATCCGCGCGTCTCCCGCTCCTCGGCGCTGGCCTCCAAGGCGACCGGTTTCCCGATCGCGAAGATGGCGGCGAAGCTGGCGGTCGGCTACGCGCTGGAGGAGATCCCGAACGACATCACCCGCGCCACGCCCGCCTCCTTCGAGCCGACGATCGACTACGTCGTCACCAAGATCCCGCGCTTCGCCTTCGAGAAGTTCCCCGGTTCCGAGGGCCGGCTCTCCACCTACATGCAGAGCGTCGGCGAGGCGATGGCGATCGGCCGCACCTTCCGCGAGTCCTTCGCCAAGGCGATGCGCTCGCGGGAGCTGGACTCGCCCGCCGAGATCCCCGAGTCCGACGAGGACCTGCTGGCGGCGATCGCGATCCCCTGCGCCGAGCGCTTCGACCTGATTCTCGCCGCCTTCGGGCGCGGGTTGGAGGTCGAGGCGGTGCACGAGGCCTGCGAGGTCGACCGCTGGTTCCTGCGCGAGCTGCAGGCGCTGGCCACCGAAGGCGACGGCACCGACGGACTCGCCCGCACCTACAAGGCGGTCGACACCTGCGCCGCCGAGTTCGAGGCGGCGACGCCCTACTACTACTCCGGCCACGAGCGGCCGCGCCACGACGGCTCGCCGCCCGCGAGCGAGGTCCGCCGCGGCGAGAACGACTCGGTCGTGATCCTCGGCGCCGGGCCGAACCGGATCGGCCAGGGAATCGAGTTCGACTACTGCTGCGTCCACGCCGCGATGACCGCCCGCGAGCTGGGCCGCGACGCGGTGATGGTCAACTGCAACCCGGAGACCGTCTCCACCGACTACGACACCTCGAACCGCCTCTACTTCGAGCCGCTGACCGCCGAGGACGTGCTCGCGGTCTGCGAGCAGGAGCGCCCCGAGGGCGTGATCGTCCAGTTCGGCGGCCAGACGCCGCTGAAGCTCGCCCGCACCCTGGAAGAAGCCGGGGTGCCGCTGCTGGGGACGCCGGTCGATGCGATCGACCTCGCCGAGGACCGCGGCCGCTTCGGCGAGCTGCTCGATCGGCTGGGGGTGGAGGCGCCGCCCTACGGCACCGCCCAATCGGCCGAAGAGGCGATCGCGGTTGCCGAACGGGTCGGATTCCCGCTGCTGGTCCGTCCGTCCTACGTGCTGGGCGGCAGGGCGATGGAGATCTGTTACTCGACCGAGGACCTGCGGGCCTACCTCGACAAGTACGTCAAGGCCGACCCGGAGCACCCGCTGCTGCTCGACCGCTTCCTGGAGAACGCGATCGAGGTCGACGTCGACGCGCTCGGCGACGGTGAGGAGGTCTACGTTGCCGGGATCATGCAGCACGTCGAGGAGGCCGGCGTTCACTCCGGCGATTCCGCCTGCGTGATCCCGCCGCTCAGCCTCGGCGAGGAGATGCTCAACCAGATCCGCACTACCAGCGAGCGGATCGCGCTCGAGCTGGGAGTCGTCGGGTTGATCAACATCCAGTACGGCGTGGCCGGCGGCAAGCTCTACGTGATCGAGGCCAACCCGCGCGCCTCGCGCACCGTCCCCTTCGTCTCCAAGGCGATCGGGGTGCCGCTGGCGAAACTCGCCTGCCGGCTGATGCTGGGGGAGAAGCTTGCCGACCAGGACCTGCCGGAGGGGCCGCCGGAGCACGTCAGCGTCAAGGAGGCGGTACTGCCGTTCGCCCGCTTCGCCGGCGCCGACTCCGTTCTCGGGCCGGAGATGAAGAGCACCGGCGAGGTGATGGGCATCGCCTCCGACTTCCCGACCGCGTTCGGCAAGGCCCAGGCCGCCGCCGGGGTGCGGCTGCCGGAGTCGGGCTCGGTCTTCATCACCGTCACCGACACCGACAAGGCCGCTGCGACGCAGCTGGCGACCCGCTTCCACGACCTCGGCTTCGAGGTGATCGCCACCCACGGCACCGCCCAGGCGATCGAGCGGATGGGGGTGCCGGTGACCCCGATCAACAAGCTGCAGGAAGGCTCACCCCACGTCCTCGACCTGATCCGCAAGTCCGAATGCGACCTGGTGATCAACACCCCGACCGGCTCCGGCGCCCGCACCGACGGCTACGAGATCCGCACCGCCGCGGTCCGCCAGGGCATCCCCTGCGTGACGACGATGACCGGCGCCACCGCCGCCGCCCGGGCGATCGCCGCCGCCAAGCAGGGCGACGCCGAGGTGCGCTCGCTGCAGGAGATCCACGCCGGTCAGGTAAGGGCCGCGGAGGCGCGATGAGCGCGCCGTTCGGCCGCCGGCTCTGCGAGGTCGCAGAGAACAAGGTCTCCGGCGGCTACCGGATCTTCTCCCTGATCGACCGCGAGGGCCCCGCGCCCGAGCCCGGCCAGTTCTACATGCTGGCTTCCGAGCAGGGCTGGGGAGACGGGGGTGGACGCCCCTATCTGCCAAGAGCGATTTCCGTAGCTGAGATCGCCCCCGCCAAAGACGGCGTCCGCCTCGACTTCCTCGTCGAGGGGGTAGGCCCGGGCACCGATCGCCTCTGCGAGCTGGAAGCCGGGGAGAACGTCTGGGTTACCGGCCCACTCGGCAACGCCTTCTCGACCCCGAAGCAGGTCAACCCCGACGCCGCCGGGGCGATCCTCGTCGGCGGCGGCATCGGCATCGCCCCGATGGCGATCTGGCGCCGCCGCCTGGTCGAGCAAGGAATCCCCCTCCGCGTCTTACTCGGGTTCCGAAACCAACAGCACTCCGGCGGCCTCAACGAGCTCTTCTGCGCCGGCGACACCCTCTGCCCCGACGTCCGCCTCGCCACCGAGGACGGCCACGCGGGACACAAGGGCTACGTCACCGACCTCCTTCTGGCCATGCTTGTGGGCGATGACGCCACCTCGGCCGTCGTCTACTCCTGCGGCCCACCGGCAATGCTCGCCGCCGTTCGCTCCCTATGTGAGGAGCACGACATCAGCTATCAGCTGGCCGAGGAGTCCCCCATGGCCTGCGGCTACGGCGCCTGCTTCGGCTGCGCAGTCCCCAAACCTGGAGGCGGCTATCTCCGCCTGTGCGTAGACGGTCCCGTGACCGGGACCCTGCCGGGGGGTGGCGCCGATTTGGGGGACCACCCCGAGAGGGGTGGTGGAACCAAATCGGGGACAGGACCCGCCGGCCCAACCACGCTCGATTTCTGCGGCATCGAGCTCGACCACCCCGTGGTCAACGCCTCCGGCACCTACGACGCGATCGCCGCGCGGAAGGTCTTCGGGGATGAGCTGCTGGAGGACTTCCCCTTCGCGGCCTTCGTCTCGAAGACGATCACGCCGGAGCCGCGAGCCGGGAATGAGCCGCAGCGGATTTGGGAGACGCCGGCGGGGATGATCAACTCGATCGGGCTGCCGAACAAGGGACTGGATGGGTTTCTGGCGGAGGATCTGCCCCAGCTCGCCGAGCTGCCGGTGCCCTTGATCGTCTCGGTGATGGCGCCCAACCGGGAGTTGTTCTCGACGCTGGTCCAAGAGATTGGCGAGCGGGACGAGGTCGCCGCGATCGAGCTCAACGTCTCATGCCCCAACGTCCACTCCGGGCTGATCGTCGGCGAGAGCCCAGATGAGACCCAAGCTCTTCTTGAAACTTTGAGGCCCCTCACCGAAAAGCCCTTAATCGTGAAGCTGACTCCGAACATGGCCAATCCCGAGACGGTGGCGGTCGCCGCCGAAGAGGGAGGGGCCGATGCGGTCTCGCTGATCAACACGCTGAAAGCCAGCGCGATCGATCCGGCGACCAAGCAGCCGGCCCTGGCCGCGGGCCACGGCGGGCTTTCCGGTCCCGCTGTTCGCCCGATCGCCCTCCAGCAGCTGCGCGCGGTTCGCGCCGCGGTCGAGCTGCCCTTGATCGGTATGGGTGGGGTCTCCTGCGGCGCCGACGCGACCGAGTTTCTCGATGCCGGAGCAACCTTGGTTGCGGTCGGAACCGAGAGCTTTCGGGACCCGCGCGCCGGGTCGCGGATAGCAAAAGAACTGCAAACCGGCGTGTCGGATGCCCCTTTACGCGTGGGGGCAGTCGACCTGTAGTAGAGGTTGAGACGAATTTTGGGGCAATTAGCCCCGGTCGCCTTGCACGCCCCGTAGCCGCGGCTATACTCGCCGCCCACATGACGGCCTCCTCAGTCAAATCTTCGCTCGCCGCCCCCGAACGGTCGCTCGATCAACGGATGGAGGCGCTGAAGCGGGCCAACGACATCCGCACCGCCCGGGCGAAACTGAAGAAGGACCTGAAGGCCAACCGGGCGAGCATCCAGACGATCCTCCTCGACCCACCCGAGTACGTCCTCACCGCCAAGGTGTTCGACATGCTCCTCGCCGTGCCCAAGTACGGTCGGGTGAAGACGAACCGGATCCTCAACCAGTGTCGGATCTCACCGTCGAAGACGATCGGCGGCCTCTCCGAGCGCCAGCGCGCCGAGCTGATCTCCCAGCTTCGCCGCTAACGACCGCCGCAGCGGTCAGTATCCGCGGCCGCATGGCCAAAGTCTTCGTCATCACCGGCCCATCCGGGGTCGGCAAGGGGACCCTGATCAAGGAGCTGCTGCAGGCGGTTCCCGACCTCGAGCTGTCGGTCTCGGCGACCACCAGGGCGCCGCGCGAGGGAGAGGCGAACGGCCGCGACTACCACTTCCTCACCCCGGAGGAGTTCGAACGGCGTGCCGAAGAAAACGACTTCCTCGAGTGGGCCACCTACAGCGGCAACCGCTACGGAACGCTGCGCAGCGAGGTCGAGCGCCGTCTCGACGCCGGCCACTCGGTCGTGCTCGAGATCGAGGTCCAGGGCGCCCAGCAGGTGCGTGCGGCGAAACCGGACTCGGTGCAGATCTTCATCGCCCCGCCCGATCCCGCGGTCCTGCGCGAGCGGCTCTCCGGTCGCGGCACCGACTCCCAGGAGGCGATCGACGAGCGCTTGAAGGTGGCGGAGCAGGAGCTTGCCGCGCAGGGGGACTTCGACCACTGCGTCGTCAACGACGAGGTTGCCCGCGCCGCGGCGGAGCTGGCGGCACTCGTCCGCGCCGAGCTCGGCGGGGCCCCGGCGGGCTGATCATCTAGACTGCCGGCTCGATGATCAAACCACGCGTAGACAAGCTTCTCGAGCACGCCGATTCTCATTACGCCGCCGTCGTCGTTTCGGCCAAGCGTGCTCGCCAGATCAACAGCTACTTCCACAACCTCGGGGAGGGCGGCTTCGGCGAGTACCCGCCGCCGATGGTCGAGACCAACGCCGAGCGGAACTATCTCTCGATGTCGCTCGAAGAGCTCGCCGAGGGCAAGCTGAAATACGAGTACCGGACCTAGCGGTCTCAGCGCCCCGCCACTCGCGGGGCGCTTTCATTAGGGGCCATGGCCCGACTTCTTCTAGGAGTGAGCGGCGGGATCGCCGCATACAAGGCCCTCGAGCTGGCCCGTTTGGCGACGCTGGCCGGACACGGCGTGCGCGTGCTGATGACCGACGCCGCGACCCGCTTCGTCGGCGCCGCCTCCTTCGAGGGGATCGTCGGCGCCCCGGTGCTCACCTCCGAGTTCGAGCGCGACCCGCTGCGCGGCGCCTTCCCCGGCGAAGAGCAGGCGGGGCACGACCCGATCGGCCACCTCGAGCTCGCCGGCCGCTGCGACGCCTTCCTCGTCGCACCCGCCTCGGCGAACACGATCTCCAAGCTCGCCGCCGGCGTCGCCGACTCGATGCTGACCACGTCCTTCCTCGCCTGCACCGCGCCGCGCCTGGTGGCGCCGGCGATGAACGACCGCATGTACGCCGATGCCGCTACCCAGGCCAACCTCGAGGTCCTGCGTAGCCGCGGGGTGGAGGTGATCGAGCCCGAGGAGGGGAAGCTCGCCTCGCGGGGCGAGTTCGGCCGCGGCCGCCTCCCCGACCCCGCACTGCTGCTGGCGAAGGTCGAAGCTTCCCTGCCGGCGGGCAGCCGGCCCTGGGACGGGCTGCGGGTCCTGGTCACCGCCGGCGGCACCCGCGAGCCGATCGACCCGGTCCGCTTCATCGGCAACCGCTCCAGCGGCCGGATGGGGATCGCCCTCGCCGCCGCCGCGGCCAGGCGCGGGGCGGAGGTGACGCTGATCGCCGCCAACGTCGCCCTGCCGGCGCCGGCGGCCGTTCGCCGCATCGACGTCGAGACCGCCGCCGAGCTGGCCGCCGCCGCGGAAGCGGAGTTCCCGGCCGCGCACGTGCTGCTGATGGCCGCCGCCCCCGCCGACTTCCGCGCCGCCGAGCCCGCTGCGGGCAAGCTACGCCGCTCCGGCTCGCTGGAGCTATCGCTGGAGCCGACCGAGGACATCCTCGCCGCGCTCAGCGCCCGGCGCCGGGAGGGGCAGACGATCGTCGGCTTCGCCGCCGAGCACGGGGGAGAGGTGGTCGAGCGCGCCCGTGGCAAGCTGCGGCGCAAGGGCGCCGACCTGATCGTCCTCAACGACGTCTCCAACCCGGAGATCGGGTTCGAGAGCGACCGCAACGCGGTCACCCTGATCGCCGCGGAGGGCGAGACCGAGGTGCCGATCGACTCCAAGGACGCCGTCGCCGAGGCGATCCTGGGCGAAGTCGAGCGCTTGCGGGCCAAAGCAAGCCAGCCGAGTGGCTGAGCGGGCTATACTGGCGACAAGCTTTTTTGTCCTCTAGGTGTGTCGAGAAGTGGGCCTGGCCCACTTTTTTTACGCCTCCACCCGAAACATCCCAGGCATGACCGACCTCAAGGAGAACATCGAGCAGCAATTGGCCGACCTCGACGGCGAGATCGAGCTGGTCGCGATCGAGCAGCCGCGGACCGACGGTCTGCGCCTCTTCATCGACCACCCAGGCGGCGTCGACCTCGCGCTTTGCGAAAGGGTCACCAAGCACCTGGGCCACCTGCTGGCCGATTACTCGCTTGAGGTCTCGTCGCCCGGGCCGAAGTACCGCCGCAACGCCACCGCTTCCGAAAGCAAGGAGTCCGCGCAGTGACCAAAGAGATCGTCGACGCAGTCAAAGCGCTCGAGCAGGAGAAGGGAATCTCGGCCGACAAGTTGATGGACGCCCTCGAGGACGCCCTCCTCTCGGCCTACAAGAAGACTCCCGGAGCAGCTAAATACGCGCGCGTCGACCTCGACCACGAAACCGGGGACTTTCGCGTCTTCGAGCTGATCCTGCCTCCCGAGCTGGAGGAGAAGCTGCTGGCCGAAGCCGCCGAGCAGCAGGAGGAGCCCGAGGTCGACCCGGAGACCGGCGAACTGAAAGAGCCCGAGGACCCCGAGCTCGACCCGGAGATGATTGCTCCCTACGAGGACCAGATCACGACCAAAGACGTGACCCCCGATGACTTCGGGCGGATCGCCGCCCAGACCGCCAAGCAGGTGATCCTGCAGCGGATCCGCGAGGCCGAGCGGCAGATGATGTACGACGAGTACCAGGACCGGGTCGGCGAGCTGATCACCGGGATCATCCAGCAGTCCGACAAGCGCTACACGCTGGTCCAGCTGCGCGAGCGGGTCGAGGCGCTGCTGCCGAAGTCCGAGCAGGTCTACAACGAGCGCTACGACCACGGGATGCGGGTCAAGGCCGTGATCACCGACGTCTCCGACTCGACCAAAGGG
>DASQCF010000043.1:0-41248 GCA_035634815.1 Solirubrobacterales bacterium
GCGACCCAGTTCTCGGATTTTTCCGGATAGCTGACCCGGAGGTGTTCCTTGAATTCCTCGCGTTGGTCGGTAAGGGCAGTGATATCGCCAGCGTCGACCCAGCCGATCGCGATGACGCCTTCCTCCACGAGAGGGCGTCCCACCGAGTGGTGCAATCCCCACATCGTCTTCCCCTCCACGACTGGGACGATATCGACGCAGTGGCGCCCAGGCGCCGCAGAGGACCGAGAATCAGAGGATGTAAACGGTCACGTAGACGATGATCCACATGATGTCGACGAAGTGCCAGTAGATCCCCGGCACCTCGACGCCCAGGTGGTCCTCCGCCTTGGGGCCGAAGTGGCCGCGGAAGGCGCGGATCGTCGCGAACGTGAGCAGCATCAGGCCGACGAAGACGTGGGCGCCGTGCAACCCGGTGAGGCTGTAGAAGATCGAGCCGAAGGAGAGGTCGCGGGCGCTGAAGCCGATGTGGACGTACTCGTTGATCTGGATGAAGAGGAAGGTCGCGCCGAGCATCCAGGTGGCGACGAGGCCGAGTTTGAGGCCCTGGCGGTTGCCGCGGCGGATCGACTCCAGCGCGTAGTGGATCGTGAAGCTGGAGGAGACCAGGATCGCGGTGTTCATCCCCGCCACGCCGACCGGCAGCGTGTACGGTTCCGGCGGCCAGCTCGGCGGGTCGACGACGACCCGGAGGAAGAAGTAGGACGCGAAGAACGCTCCGAAGAGCATCACCTCGGAGACGATGAAGAGCAGGATCCCCAGCGTCTGGCGGTCGATGCGGGAGCTCTGGTTGGCCTCCGGGGGCCCGTGGTGGTGGTCGGCGTGGGCGTGGCCGACGGCTACAGAAGCGCTCTCCATCAGCTGCTTGCCTCCCCCCCGGCGACCGCCGCGGCGACCGCCGCCGCAGGCCGGCCGACCTCGATGTGCTCGACGGACTTCTCGGTGATCTCGCGCACCCGGCCGATCAGGTCCTCCTCCAGCCACTGCGAGCTCTCGCCGGCAAAGGTGGAGATGAGGATGTCGTCAATCCGGTAGTGCTCGACCGCGTTCTTGACCGCGTAGAAGGGATCGGGGCTCATCGGCTGGCCGGTGGCGTCGATGTCCGAGCGGTAGAGCTCGGCCAGAGTCGAGGCGAGGTCGCGGACCACCTGGGCCTCGCTGACATCCTCGGCGCGGGGGCAGATCAGCGTGAACCGGTGGGGGCGGATGCTGGCTCGATCCTTCATCCGGGTCACCAGATCAGGAGCGGCGACGGTCTTGGTCGCCACGACAAGGGTGTGGTTGAGGTCCCAGCGGATCGCGTCGTCGTCGATCCGCACCGGGATATGGGTGAACTTCGTCTCCGGCTCGACCCGCTCGCGCGCCCACTCGACCAGGTCGCGGCGAAGGAAGCCGAAACGGGTGTCGGCCAGGCAGGAGAGAAGCACCTCGCCGGGGCGATGGGCCCTGACGGCGTCATCGAGAGCCAGCGACGGCTCGGGGTCCATGACCTCGCCGACCGAATCGATCCCGAACTCGCTCAGCACGGCCATCGTCACCTCGACCCTGGCCCGGGCTGCCTCGCGCACCTCGCTTGCGTCGATCAGCTGCCCGACCGATGGCTGGTTCTGCGGCGCCGCGACCACCACCCCAGAGACCTGATCCTGACGCTCGCGCACCGCCTGCAGCAGCTTGCGGCCGCCGGCGACCTCGTTGAGGAAGACCAGCAGCGGTTTGCGATCCTCGGCCTGCGCCGCGCTCATGGAGGCGTACCCACCATGCTCTGCTCGCCGGCGGGAACCTCGGCGCCTTCGCCGGCCATGATCGCGTGTTTGGCGCCGGGAATCCCGTACTCGTAGGGACCGCCGACGACCCGCGGGATCTCGTCGAAGTTGAAGATCGGCGGCGGCGAGGAGACCTGCCACTCGATCGAGTTGGCGCGCCAGGGGTTGGCCTCGGCCTTCGGCCCGTAGCGCCAGCTGACGACCATGTTGTAGACGAAGACAAGCTGGATCGCGCCGAGCATGAAGGCGAAGCAGCTGATCAGCAGGTTCCAGTTGCCGAACTGGTCGGCGTAGTCGGCGACGCGGCGCGGCATCCCGTCCATCCCCACCCAGTGCATCGGGATGAAGGTGCCCCAGGTGCCGACCAGCGTGCCCCAAAAGTGGACGCGGCCGAGTTTCTCGTCGTACATCCGCCCGGTCATCTTCGGGAACCAGTGGTAGACGCCGGCGAAGATCGTGAAGACCGAGCCGCCGAAGAGGACGAAGTGGATGTGGGCGACGATGAAGTAGGTATCGGAGACGTGGATGTCGATCGGCACCATGCCGAGCATCACGCCGGAGATGCCGCCGATCGTGAAGGTGACGATGAAGGCGAGCGCGAACAGCATCGCCGTCGAGTAGGTGTGGATCTTGCCGAAATACAGGGTCCCCAGCCAGGAGAAGATCTTGATCCCGGTCGGCACCGCGATCAGCAGCGTGGTGATCATCATCGGCACCCGCAGCCAGGAGAACATCCCGGCGACGAACATGTGGTGGGCCCAGACCGAGTAGCTGAGGACGACGATGCCGATCAGCGCCAGGGCCATCAGCCGGTAGCCGAAGATCGGCTTGCGGGCGTGGGTCGAGATCACCTCGGAGACGATCCCGAACCCGGGCAACATCATGATGTAGACGGCCGGGTGGGAGTAGAACCAGAAGATGTGCTGGTAGCTGATCACGTCGCCACCGGCGGAGAAGTCGAAGAAGTTGGTGTGCAGGGCGCGGTCGAAGAGGACCATGAACTGGACGCCGGCGATGAACGGGGTCGCGGCGACGACCAGCAGCGAGGTCGAGAGGTTCGCCCAGACCAGCAGCGGCATCCGCCAGAAGGTCATCCCGGGCGCACGCATGGTGATGATCGTGACCAGGAAGTTGAGCGCGGTCGCGATCGAGGAGGCGCCCGCGAACTGGACGCCGAGGTTGAAGAACGACTGCCCGAGCGGCGCTCCGGTCGAGAGCGGGGCGTAGCCGGTCCAGCCGGCGTCGAAGGCGCCGCCGGGAGCGAGGAAGCTGCCGATGAAGAGGATCCCGGCGATCGGCAGCATCCAGAAGCTGAGCGCGTTGAGGCGCGGGAACGCCATGTCCGGGGCGCCGATCATCAGCGGCAGGACGTAGTTGGCGAGCCCGGCGAAGACCGGAATCACGAAGACGAAGATCATCAGCACCGCGTGGGTGGAGAAGAGGCTGTTGTAGGTCGACGCTTCGACGATCTGGGTGCCCGGCTGGGCGAGCTCGGCCCGGATCAGCATCGCCATCAGGCCGCCGAGGAAGAAGAAGATGAAGGTGGTGACGACGTACTGGACACCGATCACCTTGTGGTCGGTGTTGAATTTGAAGTAGTCCTTCCAGCTTTTGGCGCCGTGCTGGGAGTGGTCGTCGGGGATCGTCGGCATGCCGGCGGCCCAGCGCAGCCAGTAGTCGAAGCAGCCGAAGCCCGCCAGGAAGCCGAGCGGGGCGGTGATCGCCGGCACGATCACGTGCGGGTAACCGGTCTGTTCGGTCTGGTAGAGCGGCAGGTCGGAGATCGCCCGCAGGGCGATGACAAGGCCGAAGCCGAAGGCGCCGAAGGCGATGGCGCCGATCAGGCCACGCCACCAGCCGGGTCTCTTTATCGCGTCAACCATCAGCTCTCTCCATTATGCCCCTCCGGCTTCCAGCGCCGGCGGGTTCTCGACGCTCTCCTCTTCGAGAACCTTCATGAATTCTTCTGGCAGTTTCTGTTTGAGGCCGTCGACCCATTCGTTGAACTTGGCCGGCGACTCGACGACGACTTTGGCCCGCATCGTCGCGTGGCCGAAGCCGCAGAGCTCGGTACAGACGAGCTGGTAGGTCCCTTCCTTGTCCGGGGTGACGATCGCCGTGGTGGTGATCCCGGGGACGTTGTCTTTCTTGATCCGCCACTCCGGGACCCAGAAGGAGTGGATCACGTCCATCGCGTGCATCTTGAACTGGATCTGACGGTCGACCGGGACGTGGAGCTCGCCTTCGGAGTAGGCATATTCTTTGCCCGGGTAGGCGAAGCTCCAGGCGTACTGCTGCGAGAAGACCGAGACCGTCAGGTGCTTCGCGTTCGGCTCTTCGATCTCGTCGAGGACCTTCCAGCTGTAGCCGCCGGCGAAGAGGACGATCACCGTCGGGATCAGGGTCCAGGCGATCTCCAGGCGGGTGTTGCCGTGGATCGGCTCGCCGTCGGACTCGTCGCCGGGCTTCGCTTTGAACTTCCAAAGCGCGTAGAACAGCATCACCATCACCAGCGAGAAGACGAACGACGAGAGCACGATCATCACGTTCAGCAGGTGATCGATCTTCGGCGCGGCCGTCGAGGCCTCCTGGCCGTTCCAGTTGATCGGAACCATCACCGCCGAGATGACCACCGTCAGGGCGATCGTCACCAGCAGCATCTTCACTATGGGCAGGCGGCCGTACATTGGGGCGGCGGGCATTCTATTGAAGCGGCGGCGGGAGGCTTTGCGGCCCCAGGTGACGCTTCGCACTAGCTCCCAGGGCGGGGGAGGCGATCCAGCTCCCCGGCGGCCGCGGAGAGGACCCCGCGGGCCACTCCCTCCCAGCTCCAGAGCCGCCCGACGGTCTCGACCAGCGCCCCTCGGGCGCGCTCCCGCTCCTCCGCCGGCAGGGCCAGCCAGGCGTTGAGCCGGGCGGCGATCGCCTCCACCGCGCCGGCCTCGACCGGGAACGAGGTCAGTGCTCCGACCGTCTCGGGCAGGTCCGCCTGAAGCTGCCGGGAGACCTCGAGCATCCCGGAGTGGCCGGCGGAGACGGGCAGGGTCCCGCAGGCGGCGGCCTCGACGGCGACCATCCCGAAGGCCTCGGGAAAGGTGCTCGGCATCACCATCGCCTCGGCGCGGGGGAAGAAGGAGGCGACTTCGTGGTGCTCCAGCCGCCCGACGAAGGCGACCGAGCCGGCCGCGGCGCGGGCCATCTCGGCGTAGCCGTCGGGTGGATCGGCGAGGAAGGCGGAGAGAATCGGCAGCGATCTCTCCTCCCCGCCTTCCAACGCCCAGCCCCGGCGGGCGACCTCGCGGGCGTCGTCGAGGTCGCCGCGCTCCAGCGCCGCCAGCAGCCGCCGCAGCCCCTCCTCGTAGGCGCCGAAGCCGGCGACCTCGAGCCGCGCCTGCGGGTGGGCCGCGCGCACCAGCGGCCAGGCGGCGAGCAGGAGATCGACTCCCTTGGAGACGATCAGCTTGCCGACGAAGGCGACCAGTTCCTCGCGCTCGCCGCCGGGCCGGAACTCCTCGACGTCGACCCCCGGCGGGCCGAGGCGCGACTTCTCCCGCAGCCCGGGGACGTCGGGCAGCGCCGCCCAGAGGGACTCGGCCGTGTGGGCGGACCCGATCAGGACCCCGTTGGCGGCCTCCATCCCCTCCCGGGCGTACGGGAGGAAGCGAGGGTGCGGCTTGACCGTGTACTCGAGCGCCGAGCCGTGGATCTTGGCCGCAAAGGGGGCGACACCCGCTCGGGCGAGGATCGCCGGCCCCATCACCAGGTGGTTGGCGAGCGCCGCGTCGATGCCGCCGGCCCGCTCGGCGACCTCCCGCACGGCGGCGACGTTGGCCTCGACGTAGCGGTCGAGCTCGGCCTCGGTCAGCTCCGGGAAAGCCTTGACCTCGAAGCCCTCGTAGGGGTCTTTCACGTAGACGGGCAGCAGGCCACCGATGTCGGGGTTGTGGATCTCGACCCCCTCGATCCGCACCTCGCGGTCCTGGCAGAGCAGGTGCACCTCGTGGCCGAGCCGGGCCAGCGCCCGCGCCAGGTTGACGTTGTAGATG
Source organism: Solirubrobacterales bacterium (assembly GCA_035634815.1). Taxonomy (GTDB): domain Bacteria; phylum Actinomycetota; class Thermoleophilia; order Solirubrobacterales; family 70-9; genus VAYN01. The sequence goes on from DASQCF010000043.1 coordinate 5,810, forward strand.
TTGCTGCCGGTGCCGCGCAGCATGTAGCCGTGGAAGAGGAGGACGCGCATCGCTGCCGCCCAAGCTAATAGTCTTCCCGGCGATGAACGAGAAGCAGCTCTACCGCATGCGTGCCGCGGCCTCCGGTCGCGAGGCCATCGCCCACGCCGAGCCCGGCTCGGTCTACGTCGATCGCGAGACCGGCGAGGAGATGTACCCGGTGGCCAAGGTCCTGCCGCTGGCGCCCTCGGTCTCCTCCCTGCCGCGCAGCCCCGAGAACCTCCGCGCCTGCCGCCGCTGCGACCAGCTTCTAGGGCTGGACGTCAGCGACTGCCCGTATTGCGGGCTGCGTCAAGAAGCGCTTTAGGCGCGAGGCTCTTTCCGTTTAGCTCGCCAGGCTGCCAACGAAAGGCAGCCGAGCATCGTCAGGTAGATCGCTCCGACGCTTCCTCCGGTCAAAGCCGAGGCCGCGACCATCGCGATAAACGTGACCAAAATGGTCCGACCGTCATCTCGGACAAATCGTTTCACAGGTTCGATGTTAGCTGAACCAGAAGCGCCAGCAGGCCCAAGGAAGATCGCGACAGCCGGCATCGCGACCGGATGCTGAAGCTTGCCGCCGCACGCGTGGCGCGCAGAACGCAAGATCTTCGCGGCTAAAGCGCTACGGCTTCTTGACGAGCGTCGCCGTGTAGAGCAGGCGCGCGGCGGAGTAGTAGCAGCCGTAGGTCTTGACCTTGCCCACGCCCTGCTGGGGGTGGCCGCCCTGGATGTCTTCCCGGGCGATGCAGTGTTCGGGCAGGCGGCTGCCCCGCCAGGTGTTGTCAGCGGAGACGTTGAAGGCGAACATCGGCGCCCAGGTGGGAATCGTCAGCGCCACGACCTGGCCCTTGAGGACCGTCAGCGGGTGGTCGAGGGCGAAGACCGGGGTGCTGCCGAAGTAGGGGTTGAGGACCTCGGTCGGGCTCTGGCGGACGAGTTTGTACTGCGGCGGCTTCGAGCCCTCGACCGGCCGCAGGACGCCGATCCTCGCCTCCGCGGGGGTGCCGAAGAAGTCGTTGAAGAAGCCCGTCTCGTCGGTGGTCGTTTTCGTTTCCACCGTCGAGGGCTTCGAGAGGGTGATCGACCAGGCGACGATCTTGCCTTCGAAGGGAGCCTCGAACGGCCGGGGGACGCCGTCGGCGATCGACTGGAAGCCGGTGACGTGACCCTCCACCCGGCAGGGCGTGATCTCCTGGCCGTTGACGATTTTGCCCGGGCAGGAGGCGGGCGGCGTTTCCGCCGTCCGGCCGAGGGTGACGACGCGCAGCGGCGCCGAATCGGCCGGGCGCGGCACCACGACCGCGACCAGCGCCGCGAGCAGGCAGGCGGCAGCCGCGAGGGCCCAGACGCGCCCGGAAGTGGATTTGGCTTCTGCGATTGGCATCGAACAGGCAAACACGGGGCTAGGAGCCCAGTTGCGGCGCCAATCTTGCCGTCCGCTGCGGCTGGATGCGGCGTCCCGGGGACCGTTGCACGATCCCGGCCAAGTCCCCAGGTAGGGTTCGCGGCGCGAAATGGAGGCCTCCGACCACACTGGCGACTTCATCCCGGCGGCCCTGGCCGCCTACGGGATCGAGGCCGACGAGATCGAGCTGGCGGTAATCCAGGCCGCCCACCAGACGCTCTGGCCGCCGATCCTCGAGCTGCTCGACCTCGACACTGCGGCCGTCCCGCTAGAGCGCGACCCCGACCTCTCGCAGGCGCCGCCGAGCCGATGAGCGACGGCCTCGACCTCTCGCTGCGGCAGCAGGCGGCGGCGATCGCCGCCGGCGAGCTCGACCCGGCGGCGCTACTGGAGGCGACCCTGGCGCGGATCGAGGAGCGCAACCCGGCGCTGAACGCGGTCGTCGAGACCTTCCCGGAGCGCTCGCGGGAGATGCTCGCGGCGGCACCCCGCGGCCCCCTCCACGGCGTCCCGATCGTGATCAAGGACGAGTGGCCGCTGCCCTGGCGGGCGCAGCGGTTCGGCGCCGCGGAGATGCTGGCGCCGGCCGCGCCCGGCGAGTCCGGCCCCTACCGGGCGCTGCGCGACGCCGGCGCGGTGATCGTCGGCGTCGGCAACATGCACGAGCTCGGCGCCAGCAGCACCGGCAACATCTCGGTCTACGGGCCGGCGCACAACCCTTGGAAGCTCGACCGCTGCCCGGGCGGCTCCTCCAGCGGCCCCGCGGCCTCGGTCGCCGCCCGCCTGGTCGCCGGCGCGGTCGGCGCCGACGGGGTCGGCTCGATCCGCTACCCGGCCGCCTACTGCGGCCTCACCGGGCTGAAGCCGACCTTCGGACGCTCGGCGATGGCCGGGCACCACATGGCCGAGGTCTCGACCACGATCGTCTCCGGCGCCCTCTGCGCCGACGCCGCCGACTGCCGGGCACTGGACTCGGCCCTCTTCGGGGAAGAGCTGGCGGTGGGCGAGCCGCGGGGACTGCGGATCGGGGTGATCCGCGGCGAGGTCAGCGAAGACGTCGCCCCGGACGTGCGCGAGGCCTGCGAGGCCGCGATCGAGGACCTGCGCCGCGAGAGCGGCGGCGAGGTGCGGGAGATCGAGCTGCCCGAACTCGCGGCGGCGACCTTGGCGACGGTCCTGATCGCCAACAGCGAGAGCCTCGGCGGGATCACCCCCGAGCGCCTCAACCGGCTCGACCCGGAGCTGAGCCCGCTCGGCCGCGGCCTGCTCAAGTACCGGGTGCTGGTGCCGGCGATCGCGACGATCAAGGCCGGCCGGCTGCGGACGCTGGCGCGCCAGACGCTCGCCCGGGTCTTCGAGGAGGTCGACGTGCTCGCCTGCCCGACGGCGCCGGCGGTAGCGCCGTCGCTGGAGGCGCCGGTGGTCGAGCTGCCGAGCGGCCACCTCACCGCCGACGAAGCCAACGTCCGCGCCGGCGCCCTCGCCAACCTCACCGGAATCCCGGCGATCAGCGTCCCCGTCGGCTCCTCGGAGGGGCTGCCGGTGGGCCTGCAGCTGCAGGCGGCCTGGGGCCGCGACGAGTTGCTGCTCGACGCCGCCGAGGCGATCGAGCGCGCCAACGGCCGCCGCTGGGTGGAGGCGGTCCCGCCCGCCCTCGGCGCCGAGCCGCTGGAGGCCTAGCGTGCAGGCGATCACGGTCGAGGGCCTCGAGCGCGCCTTCGGCGACGTCCTCGCCGTTCAGGGCATCGACCTCACCGTCGCCGAGGGCGAGATCTACGGCTTCCTCGGCCCCAACGGCGCCGGCAAGACGACCACGGTGCGGATGCTGACGACGCTGCTGCTGCCGACCGGCGGCCGCGCCGGCGTCGCCGGTCACGACGTCGTCGCCGAGGCCCGCCAGGTGCGCGCCTCGATCGGCGTCGCCCTGCAGGAAGCGGCGCTCGACCCGCTGATGACCGGCCGCGAGCTGATCCGGCTGCAGGCGACGCTGCAGGGCCTGCCGCCCGCCGCCGGGCGCGAGCGCGCCGACTCGCTGCTGGAACGGGTCGACCTGACCGGCGCCGCCGACCGCCGGGTGGGGACCTACTCGGGCGGGATGAAGCGCCGCCTCGACCTCGCCGCCGCTCTCGTCCACGAACCGAGCGTCCTCTTCCTCGACGAGCCGACCACCGGCCTCGATCCGGTCAGCCGCAAAACCATCTGGGAGGAGGTGCGGGCGCTGAACGAAGACGGCACCACCGTCTTCCTCACCACCCAGTACCTGGAGGAGGCCGACCAGCTGGCCGACAACGTCGGGATCATCGACCGCGGCCGGATCGTCGCCGAGGGCACCCCCGAGTCGCTGAAGGACGAAATCGGCGACCCCCACGTCGAGCTGCTGCTGGCCGAGGGCTCGGTGGCCGAGGCCGAGCGCGTCTGCGCCGAGATCGGCCGGCTGCTGCCGCCGAAGGACGGCAAGCGGGTCCTGGTCGAGGTCGAGAACGGCGCCGCCGACATCCCCCGCGTCGTCCGCGCCCTCGACGAGGCCGGGATCGGGGTCGAGTCGCTGGAGCTGGTGCGCCCGACCCTCGACGACGTCTTCGTCGATAAGACCGGCCATCACCTCGAAAAGGAGGAGAGCGAGGACGGCGGCGAGGAGCCGGTGCCGGCGTGAGCGAGCTGGCGAGGAGCGCGAGGGTGGTGGGGGCGCTGGGCGCGCGCTCGATCCGCCAGACCTTCCGCCGGCCACAGCTGCTGGCGCCGATCGTCGTCTTCCCCACCCTGCTGCTGGCGATCCAGACCGGTGGCGCCGGCGCCAGCATCGAACTGCCCGGCTTCCCGCCGGTTCACAGCTTCCTCCAGTTCATGCTCGCCGGCTCGATGATGCAGTCGATGATGCTGGCAGGCAACAGCGGCGGCATCGCCTTTGCGGTCGACATCGAGATGGGCTTCACCGACCGCCTCTTCGCGGCGCCGATCCCGCGCTTCGCGATCGTCCTCGGGCGGCTGGCGGGGACGGCGGCGCTCGGCCTCTTCGCGGCGCTCTGGTTCCTGGCGATCGGCCTCGTCTTCGGCACCCCGATCGAGGGCGGGGTGCCCGGCGCCCTGCTGGCGATGGCGCTGGTCACCGCCTCGGCGCTCGCGGTCGGCGGCATCGGCGCCGCGATCGCGCTGCGCACCGGCAGCGCCAGCGTCGTCCAGGGGCTGTTCCCGCTGGTCCTCGTCGTCCTCTTCCTCTCCTCGGCCTTCTTCCCGCTGGAACTGATGATCGAGCCGGCGAAGACGATCGCCGAGTACAACCCGCTGAGCTTCATCGTCGAAGGCGTGCGCGGGCCGATCATCTCCGGGATCGACGCGACCCAGACGCTGGAGGCGGTGGCGGCGATCGCCGGCGTCGTCGCCCTCGGCCTGGTGCTCAGCGCCCGCGCCCTGCGACACCGGCTGCGGGTGGGCTGATGGAGGCCGCCGCAAACCCGCCCGGGAAAGCGCTGGCGCCGCCGGCCTGGCGCGCCAACTTGGCGACGATCGGCGCCCTGATGGCACGGGCGAAGAACGAGCTCGTGCGGGTCCCTGCCGCAGCGATCCCCGGCGTACTGGCGCCGACGATCTTCTTCCTCGGCCTCAACGGCGTCTTCGGCGCCCTGACCCAGCTGCAGGGGTTCGAAACGGGCTCATACGAGAGCTTCATCGTCCCGGTCAGCATGCTGCAGGGGGCCGGCTTCACCGGCGCCGCCGCGGGGGTCAACCTCGCCCGCGACTACGAAGGGGGCTGGGTCGACCGCCTGCTCGTCTCCCCCGCCCCGCGCTGGGTCCTGCTGGCCGGCAACGTGCTGGCGGCGAGCGCCCGCTCGCTGATTCCGGCGACCTTCGTGCTGGCGATCGCCTTCGCGATCGGCGCCGAATGGCCGGGCCTCGACGGGCTCGTCATCTGCTACCTGATGGTCGCCGCGACGGCCGCCGCCGCGGCATGCTGGGGGTCGATGCTGGCGCTCCACTTCAAGAGCCAGTCGGCGGCGCCGCTGATGCAGGCGGGGATGATGGCGCTGATCCTCTTCACCCCCGCCTACGCGCCGCTGGCGCTGCTGCAGCCGTGGCTGGAGAAGGTCGCCAACGTCAACCCGCTCACCCAGGTGCTGGAAGCGGCGCGGCAGGGGTTCGTCGGCGGCGTCACCTGGGCGGATACCTGGCCGGGTCTGGTGTCGATCGCCGGCCTGCTGCTGTTGCTGGGCTCGCTGGCGCTGCGCGAGATGCGCCGCACCAATGTCTGAGCGCGACGCGGTCCTCGCCGAGGCCGAGCGGGTCCTGCGGCAGAACTGGGTGGTGGGCAGCCGCGGCGAGACGCGCTTCAGCTACACCGAGCCGAGCCCGGGCCGCTATCCGTGGCAGTGGTACTGGGACTCCTGCTTCGCGGCGATCGTCTGGCGCCGCTTCGAGGCTGCCCACGCCCGCGCCGAGCTGGAGAGCTTGCTGGCTGCACAGCGGCCCGACGGCTTCCTCGGCCACACGATCTTCTGGCGCAGCCGCGTCTCCTGGCTGCGGCTGCTCTTCTACAACGTCGTCAACCGGCGCGCCGAGCAGACCGAGACGATCCAGCCGCCGCTGCTGGCCTGGGCCTGGCGGGTCGCCGTCGGCGACCCCGCCGAGGAGCCGCGCATCGGCCTCCACCTGGACTGGCTGCGGCGCAGCCGCGACCTCGAGGGCGACGGCCTGCTCTGGATCGTGCAGCCGGACGAGTCCGGGCTCGACGCCTCGCCGAAGTTCGAAGAGGTCTGGGGCCGGCGGGCCAATGGCCGCATCGGCTTCCCGCTGCTGGTCCACCGCAACCGCCGCCTGGGCTGGGACGCGCGGCGAATCCGCGACGCCGGCGGCCCCGTCCTCTGCGAACCGCTGGTCAACACCTTCTGGTCGCTCTCACTGCAGGCGACGGGGCAGCCTTCGGCGACGCCGGCGCTGGTCGACCGGCTCTGGGACGAGCGGCGCGGCCTCTTCCTCGACGAAGCGCAGCCGGGCGGTCTGCGGCCGCAGACCCTGACCTGGGCCTCGCTGGCGCCGCTGGCGCTGCCCGACCTGCCGGAGGAGATCGGCCGGCGGCTGGTCGAGGAGCACCTGCTGAACGAGCGCGAGTTCCGCACCCCGGTGGCGCCGCCCTCGGTCGCGGTCGGCGAGCGCGGCTACGAACCCGACGGCGGCCACGGCCCGATCCGCCGCTACTGGCGCGGGCCGACCTGGGTCAACTCGGCCTGGATGGTCTGGCTGGGGCTGCGGCGGCTGGGCTACGAGGCGGAGGCGAAGCGCCTGGCCGACGGAGTGATCGGCGCCGCCGCCCGCGAAGGCCTGCGCGAGTACTACGACCCGCGCGACGGCAAAGGGCTCGGCGCCAAGGACTTCGCCTGGTCGACGCTGGTAGCCGAGATGGCGGACCCGCGGCCGCTCTGAGGACCGCTATTTGTAGCGGTAGGTGATGCGACCTCTGTCGAGGTCGTAAGGCGAGAGCTCGATCTTGACGCGGTCGCCGGGGAGGATGCGGATGTAGTGGCGGCGCATCTTGCCCGAGATGTGGCCGAGCACGTCGTGACCGTTGTCCAGTTTGACGCGGAACATCGTGTTGGGGAGAGCCTCGGTGATCTCCCCCTCCATTTCGATCTTTTCCTCTTTGGCCATGCGGGGCGCAGCGTATCTAACGGCGCAGGTGTTCGAGCGCACCCATGCGGTCGCTCACTTCCCCTGCATATTGCGCAGCCTCCAGCTCGGCGAGCGCCGCCCCCAGCTCGGGCCCCGGCTCGATCCCCAGCTCGGCGGCGATCTCGTCGCCCCGCAGGAGCGGCGGCGGCGGTCCCTGCTGCCGCCAGTCGAGCCCGGCGGCGATCATCTCGCGGGCGAGCTGGAGGTGGGCGGCGACCATCTCCGGGCTCGCGATCGGCCCCACCCCACGGGCGGAGAGGCGGTCGGCGACGGTGAGCAGGGTGACGTCGACGGTGACCGGGTCGGTGGCGCGCAGGTAGGCGTGGACGCGGCGCGGCGGCAGCGGCATCTCCGGGATCAGGAACCCGAGCCGGAGGTGGTGGCGGGACATCCCCTGCAGGTGCTGGGTCAGCCGGCGGCTGGCGCGCAGGCGGCCGCAGACGTCGCCGATCACCTCGGCGCCGACCTCGTCATGGCCCTTGAAGCCGACGAAACCGTTGAACTCGGCCTTGGTCGCAGGCTTGGCGATGTCGTGGAAGAGCGCCCCGAAGCGCAGCGCCGTGCGGCGGGTCATCTCGTCGGCCAGCGGCTCGTCGAGCAGCGCCTCGACCTCGGTGGCGCGCTCGCCGGCGAAGCGCGCCAGGTCGCCCTCGACTTCGAGCGTGTGTTCGAGCACGGCGATCGTGTGGTCGTAGACGTCGAGGTGATGGTTGGGCCCCTGCTCGACCCCGCGCAGCGTCTCCAGCTCGGGCAGGACCACGGCGGTGATTCCGAGCTCGCCGAGCAGGCGCAACCCGCGGAGGGGGTCGGGGCCGCCGACGAGCTGGCGCAGCTCCGCCAGCTGGCGCTCACCGGCCGGCTCGGCCGCGCGCCCGGCGGCGGCGCGGGCGAGGGCGACGGTCCCCTCGTCGATCTCCAGTTCGAGCTCGGCCGCCAGCCGCGGCGCCCGCAGCAGCCGCAGTGGGTCGCTGGCGAAGCTCTCCTCGCCGAGGGCGCGGAGGCGCCCCTCGGCGAGGTCGGCGAGGCCGGCGTGTGGGTCGAGCGGCTCGCCGCCGGCAAGCGGGACCGCGACGGCGCCGATCGTGAAGTCGCGCTCGGCGAGGTCGGCCTCGATCGTCCCCCCGCGCAGCGCAGTGAGGTCGATCTGCCAGCCGCGCGAGTGGGAGACGACCCGCCAGGTGCCGAACTCGGCCGAAAGCTCGAAGGGGTGCTCGCCGAGGGCGGCGCCGAGCGCCTTGGCGACGGCGCCGGGATCGCCGGCGACGGCGAGATCGAGATCGGCGATCTCGCGCCCCAGCGCCGCGTCGCGGACGGCGCCGCCGACGACCCAGACGCCCTCGCTGCCGTCGAGGGCGCCGCGGACGGCCGCCACGATCGGCGCGACATAGAGGCGCTGGGCGACTTTGTCAACCATTGGGACGCAAACTCGCCCAGGTCACGCCGCCCGCCGGGGGACCCGCGGCGAGATCGCGCAGGTGACCTCGTAGTTGATCGTCTCCAGCCGGCCGGCGAGCTCCTCGGCGAGGATCTCCTCCTCCCCCTGGCGGCCGATCAGAACCGCCTCGTCGCCCGGCTCGACCTCGGTCTCCGGGCCGAGGTCGATCGTCAGGTTGTCCATCGAGACGGTGCCGACCAGGGGACGGCGCCGGCCGCCGACGAGGACGTCGGCGTTGTTGCTGAGGGCGCGGCGGACGCCGTCGCCGTAGCCGAGCGGCACCACCCCGACCCAGGTGTCGACAGGCGCCTTCCACTTGCGCCCGTAGCCGGCGCTGGCGCCGGCGGGGAAGCGCTTGACGTCGGCGACGTGCGAGCGCAGCGAGAGCGCCGGCCGCAGGCCCTGCTCGGCGGGGTCGCGCTGGAACGGGTCGAGCCCGTAGACGGCGACGCCGCAGCGGGCCATCTCATAGTGGGAGCGCTTGTCGCGGAGGACAGCGGCGCTGTTGGCGGCGTGGACGGTGACCGTCGGGTGCTCGGCTTTGACCGCCTTCGTGACCTCGTCGAAGCGCTGCAACTGCTCGTCGAAGTAGCCCGAATCGAGTTCGTCGGCGGTCGCGAAATGGGTCCAGATGCCCGCCAGCTCCAGGTTGGGGTCCGCCGCGCAAGCACGCGCCAGCTCGATCGTCTCGGCGGCATCGCGGTTCCCGAGCCGCCCCATGCCGCTGTCGAACTTGACGTGGAGGCGGGTGGGGTGGCCGTGGGCCCGGGCGCGATCGGCGACGAGGCGCCGGAAGCCCTCCCGCCAGACCGAGAGCTCCGAGCCGGCCGAGATCGCGCCGTCGACCTCCTCGGCGGTCAGGGCGCCCATCGTCAGCAGCGGCACGTGCTGGAGCCGGCGGCCGATCTGCTCGGCCTCGGCGGCCGTCGCGACCGCCAGCCGGGTGGCGCCGCCGGCGAGCGCGGCCTCCGCGCAACCGAGGACGCCGTGCCCGTAGCCGTCGGCCTTGACCACCGCGCAGAGCTCGGCCTCCCCCAGCTCCGTCTTCAGGCGCTCGCAGTTGGCGCGAACGGCGCCGAAGTCGATCCGGGCAACGGCCCGCTGCACGATTACTCCGGCTCGGCGACGAGGGCGGCGAGCGCGTCTGCCCTGGTGACCATCCCGACCAGGTAGCCGTCGGCGTCCACGACCGGCAGGTGGTTGTGGTGCTTGTCGGCGATTTTCTTCGCCACCCGGTCCGCCGCCTCGTAGTCGTGGGCGACGACCGGGTCCGCCGTCATCAGCTCCGAGACGTCGGTGGCGAAGGCTTTCTCGAGCCGCTCCTCGAACCCCTTCATCGAGCCGACGAAGACGATGCCGCCCATGATGTTGAGGTAGTGCGGCAGGTGCAGGTCGGACTCCTCCTCGCTGAGGATCAGGTCCGACTCGCTGACGATGCCGATCAGCTTGTTGTCGTTGTCGACCACCGGGATCGCGCCGAGATCGGACTTCGAGAGCAGGTCGATCGCGGTGCGGGCGTCGTCTGAGGGATGGACGCTGGGCACGTCCCTGGCCATGATCTCTCCGGCGGTCTTCATGGGCGCGAGGTTATTCCACGGAGCCGTCGGGGCGCAGCCCCGCGGCGATCGAGTCGATCACGTCGGTGGCGATCACCGACTCCGCCGCTCCCACCCGGGCGGCGGCGTCGAGCCCGGCGCGGGCGTGGGCGACGACGGCCGCGCAGACAGCGGTGAAGGGGTCGGCGAAACGGGCCAGCAGGGCGGCGGCGATCCCGGTGAGGACGTCGCCGCTGCCGGCGGTCGCCAGCGCCGGGGCCGAGATCGCGTTGACGGCGAGGCGGGTGCCGTCGGTGACGATCGTGTCGTCGCCCTTGAGGACGACGATCGCGCCGGCGGCGCTGGCGGCCTCACGGGCGGCGGCGACCCGGTGCGCGTCGACCTCGCGATACTCGCGCCCGAGGAGCCGGCCGAGCTCGCCGGCGTGCGGGGTGAGAACCGTCGGCGCCTGGCGCGGCGCCAGCTCGCCGAGGCGGCCGGCGAAGGCGTTGAGGCCGTCGGCGTCGAGGACCAGCGGGGCCTCGACCTTGCCGACCACTTCGCGCGCCAGCTCGAAGGAACCGGGGTCCTTGCCCAGGCCGGGGCCGAAGACACCGGCGGCGGCGCGCTCGAAGGCGCGCAGAACCGCCTTTTCGGAGGCCGCCACCAGGCAGCCGTCGCCGCCGGGACAGGCGACCGACATCACCTCGGGCTGGGCGAGCTCGAAGACCGTCTCCAGGTCGGCCGGCACGGCGACCGTGGCGTAGCCGGCGCCGGCCCGGATCGCTGCCAGGGAGGCCATCCGCACCGCCCCCGTCAAGCCCCGGGAGCCGCCGGCGATCGTCACCTGGCCGGAGCTGAACTTGGTCGAGCGGGGGCCGCGGCGCGGCGCCAGCGCCAGCACCGCCGGCTCGATCTCCCCCGCGACCGCCTCGCCCGGCGCCCCCTCGGGGATCCCGATCGCGGCGACGCGCAACTCGCCGGTGCACGCCTTGCCCGGCGCGACCCGCTGGCCCAGCTTGGCGGCGTGGAAGCTGACGGTGACGTCGGCCTCGACCGCTTCGCCCGCCACCTCGCCGGTGGAGGCGTCGACCCCGGAGGCGATGTCGCAGGCGACGACCGGCACCCCGGCGCCGTTGATCGCCCGGATCGCCGCGGCCGCCGGCTCGCGCGGCGCGCCCTCGAACCCGGTCCCGAAGATCGCGTCGACGATCGCCCCCGAGCCGGCCAGGCGACTCGTCGGATCGCCCTCCAGCAGCTCCCCCCCGAACCGCTCGAAATTGACCGCCGCGTCCCCCCGCAGCTCCTCCCTGGGCCAGAGCAGAAGCGCCTCGACCTCGAACCCCATCTCCCGCAAGAGCCGAGCCGCCACAAACCCATCTCCCCCGTTGTTCCCCTTCCCACAAACCACCCGCACAGGCCCGTCAGGAGCAAGCCCGGCCACCGCCTCAGCCACAGCCCGCCCCGCAGCCTCCATCAAATCCAGAGAAGGAACCCCAACCTCCTCAATAGCCCACCGATCAACAGCCCGCATCCCGTCGGCGTCATAAAGCGGCATTAACCAGGACTCCATTCGTCTCACCCTATGTGACGCGCACCCGACATTTGATCTGTTGATATTTACTTAATGTCATTGGCATGATTCAATGATAGTTTGTAAATATCATGGTTTTCGACATTCCCGAACTACAGGAAGAAGAGCTGGAGGTGATCGACCTCCTGGCTCAGCAACGCGAGCGTCTGCGCGATCGCGTAGCTGAGCCGCGGCGCTGGTCGGGGACCCTCCGCCGCATGGCCTTCGCACGAGCCGTCCAGGGATCGAACAGCATCGAGGGATTCAACGCCTCCTTGGACGACGTCCTCGCGGCGGTGGAGGAAGAACCGACTCTCGGGGCGGAGGAGGAGACCCAACTTGCCCTGGCTGGATATCGCGACGCCATGACCTATGTCCTTCAGATCGCCGACGACGACAGCCTCGATGTCGACGAGGGCCTCCTCAAGAGCCTTCATTTCATGATGCTCAAGTACGACCTGAAGAAGAACCCGGGCCGCTGGCGGCCAGGGCCGATTTTTGTCCACCGCGAAGCGACCGACGAGATCGTCTACGAAGGACCACCCAGCGGAGAGATCCCCTCTCTGATCTCTGAAATGTTGGATCAGCTCGACGACGGCGACGAGCCGGTCGTCATCAAGGCGGCTATGGCTCATCTCAATCTGACGCTGATCCACCCATTCAGCGACGGCAACGGCCGGATGGCGCGGTGCCTCCAGACTCTGATCCTGGCGCGGGATCGGGTTATCGCCCCGGTCTTCTCGAGCATCGAGGAGTTCTTGGGGCGGAACACCCAGGCTTACTACGACGTGCTCGAAGAGGTCGCAGCGGGGGCATGGAACCCCGAGCGCAACGCACGGCCCTGGGTTCGCTTCTGCATGCGCGCCCACTACCTCCAGGCGACCACCACGATGAGGCGCAGGGAAGAGATCGAGGGACTGTGGAACGAGTGCGTGGAGCTAACCAACCGCCACCGTTTGCCGGAACGCTGCGCAGCGGGCCTGATGGACGCGGCAATCGGAGCTCGCATCCGTCGAAAGGTATATCGATCCTCTGTCGGAGCCGCGATGGGCGAGGAAGTCAGCGATCTAACCGCCTCCCGAGACTTGAAAGCAATGGTCGCCGCAGGGTTACTGGAGGCGGTGGGTGAGCGCCGTGGCCGTTATTACCTCGCCGGAGAGACTCTGAATCGGTTGCGGGAACTGCAACGCTCGAAACGCTCACCTAAATCGGCAGACGACCCCTTTTCGATCGTGCGCGATCGGCGTCAGCTGAAACTAGCCTGAGGCGCTACTTAAGTCCGACGATGAGCTTGGCGGTCGCGAGATCGCCGGATGCTTCGGAGCCGAGGGCGAGGTAGTCGATCTTCCGCAGGTATTCCTCGGCCGCTTCGAATTCTTCTTCGCCCGGGGGGACGAGCGCCTTGGCCAGCTTTAGCGCCGACGGCCCGTCGACGTACATCGCGACCGGGGTGCCGCCGAGGGCGTCGATCGCGTCCTGGAAGGCGGGAGCGTCGGCCAGGGTCTTGTTGGCTTCCTGGAAGCTGGAGAGCGTCGGCGCGAGGCCGTAGCCGATCGCGATCCGGCTGCCCTTGGCGACGACGACGACCGGCTGGCGACCGAGTTCCGGGCTGCGGATCGAGAAGCCGCTGGCGCCTTCGGTGATCTTGGTGATCCCGGGGGTGCCGGTGGAGCGGAGGAAGAGGCCGATGTTGGCGACGGTCGCCTTCGCTTGGTCGGCGTCTTCGGTTTCGAGCACGACCGCGCCGCCGAGGCTGCTTTCGCTGTTGCCGGTCACGTAACCGCCGACGTCGCCGATCGAGGAGGTGATCGATTCGAGGTCGATCCCGGCCTGCTTCAACGTCTTCTTCAGCTGGTTGGGTGGCACCTCGCCGGGAATGCCTTCCTTGTCGATCTGGTCGATGCCTTCTTCAAAGCGCTTGCCGAAGTCGGCGGAGGCGAAGGCCGCGACCGAGGTCGCCGGCAGCGTTTCCAACAGCTCCGAGGCGTCTCCCGAGGGCGGTTCGTCGCCGCTGAGGTCGGTGCTGAGGTCGATCTCGACCTGGCCGGAGCCGGGCACGAGGCTCGCCACCGCGGTCGCTTCTTCGGGTTCGATCCCGAGGGTGTCGAGGAAGAGTTCCGTGTCGGAGTCCATTTCGCCGCCCGATTCTTCGATCAGGGCGCCGACATCGACGAAGACGTCGGCGGCGCTGTCGCCGGGAACGTTGCCGACGGCGTCGGTGTAGTGGCTTTCGCCGCCCAGGCTCTCGCCTTCGGAGGCGTCGACCATCGACTTGAAGGTCGCTTCGTCTTCGGCAAAGACGAGGAGGCCGTCGAAGACCCCGATCGTGGTTTCGTCTTCCTGGACCTTGAAGTCGACGCCCTGGTAGGAGCCGTCGGTGACCTCTTCGTCGCCGGCTTCGGCCTGCTTGTCGACGAACGCTCTCGCTTCGTCTTCGTCTTCGACCTGGACGGCGGCGCCGTAGCCTTCGAAGTCCTCCCCTTCGTATTCGCGCAGGAAGAGGCCGCCGCGCTCGCCCAGCCAGGGTTCGACTTCCTTTTCGAAGTCGAACTCTTCGCCTTCCTCCGAAGCGGAGTTTTCGAGTTCGGTGACGATCAGGTCGCCGAGGTTGTCGATTCCGGCGATTTCCTTCGCCAGGGCGTCGAGGTTCTGCTTCGTTTCGCCTTCCGGCCGCACCGTGAAGTCGATGAAGACCGGCGCTTTCGGGGGCGCGACCGTCGCCGGGTCGGTGCCGCTGCCGCCACCGTCGCCACCGCCGCCGCAGCCGGCGACGAGCAGGGCGACCAGGGCCGCGATCAGGACTGGTAGGACGAGACGGAGCTTCACGGAGGCGGGCACTCTAACGCCCCGTTTGGACAACTTCAGCCGACCAGGCTTGGGCCGGACGAATTGTCACTCGACGGTGACCGTCTTCGCCAGGTTGCGCGGCTGGTCGACGTTGAGGCCGCGGTTGCGGGCGATGTCGTAGGCGAGCAGCTGCAGCGGCAGGATCGCCAGGATCGGCTGCAGGATCCAGTCGCTGGCGGCGACCTCGATCGTCTCGTCGGCCACCTCGGCGACCCGCGAATCGCCGGCGGTGGCGATCCCGATCGTCTGGGCGCCGCGGGCGCGCACCTCCTCGACGTTGGAGAGGACCTTCTCCAGGATCGGGCTCGCGGTCGCGATGCAGACCACCGGCGTCGACTCGTCGAGCAGCGCGATCGGGCCGTGCTTCATCTCGCCGGCGGCGTAGGCGTCGGCCGGGATGTAGCTGATCTCCTTCAGCTTCAGAGCCCCCTCCAGGCAGACCGGGAGGCCGATGTGGCGGCCGAGGTAGAGGAAGAAGTCCTGGTCGGAGTGGCGGTCGGCGACCCCTTTGGCCGCCGCTTCGGTCGAGGCCAGGGTCTCCTCCATCTTCGACGGCAGCGCCTTCATCTCGGCGACGAGCTCGGAGAGTCGCTCGGCGCTCAGCGTCCCGCGCAGCTCGGCCAGACGCAGCCCCAGCAGGTACATCGCAGCCACCTGGGCGACGAAGGTCTTGGTCGCGGCGACGCTGATCTCCATCCCGGCGCGGATGTAGAGGACGGCGTCGGCGTCGCGGGTCGCCTGGCTGCCCATGATGTTGGTGATCGCCAGCACCGTGGCGCCGGCCTCGCGGGCCAGCCGCATCGCCGCCAGGGTGTCGGCGGTCTCGCCCGACTGGGTCATCCCGATCACCAGGTCGTCGGGCCCGACGACGGGGTTGCGGTAGCGGTACTCGGAGGCGATGTCCATCTCCACCGGCACCCGCGCCCACTCCTCGATCGCGTAGCGGCCGACGAGACCGGCGTGGTAGGAGGTGCCGCAGGCGACGATCACGATCCGCCGCACGCCGCGCAGCAGCTCGTCGGAGAGCTCGACGCCGGTGAGGTCGACCCCGTCGGTGCGGGGGAGGCGGTCGGTGATCGTCTCGGCGACGGCGTCGGCCTGTTCGTGGATCTCCTTCAGCATGAAGGTTTCGTAGCCGCCCTTCTCGGCCGCGTCGGCGTCCCAGGTGACCTCTTCGCTCTCGCGCGCGACCGGGTTGCCTTCGGCGTCGGTGACGCGGATCGAGCCGGCTTCGATCTCGACGATCTCGCCGTTCTCGATCGGCATCGCGATGCGGGTGTCGGCGAGGAAGGCGGGGATCGCCGAGGCGAGGAAGGTCTCCCCCTCGCCGATGCCGGCGACCAGCGGGCACTCCTTGCGGGCCCCGATCAGCCGCTGCGGCTCGTCGGCGTGCATGGCGACGAAGGCGTAGTGGCCGCGCAGCTCGGCGAAGGCGGCGCGGACCGCGGCGGCGAGGTCGCCGTCGTAGTGGCTGGCGATCAGGTGGGCGACGACCTCGGCGTCGGTCTCGGAGGTGAAGGTCTGCCCCTGCTCCTGCAGCCGGCGGCGCAGCTCGGAGTGGTTCTCGACGATCCCGTTGAGGACGATGTGGACGCGGCCGGAGCTGTCGTCGTGCGGATGGGCGTTCTCCTCGGTGACGCGGCCGTGGGTCGCCCAGCGGGTATGGGCGATGCCGGTGGCCGAAGGGGGCAGCGCTCCGGCGCCGTTGCTGGCGCGCTCGTCGACCGCGGCCCGCAGGTTGGCGAGGTTGCCGACCGCGTGGACGCTCTCGACCTCGCCGCCGGCGAGCACCGAGAGGCCGGCCGAGTCATAGCCTCGGTATTCGAGCTTTTCCAGACCGGAGAGGAGCAGCTCCTCGCAGGGCCTGGCGCCCACGTATCCGACGATGCCGCACATAGAAGGCGAGTAAGGGTAGAGGGCCGCCCGAATGACTACGGTTCAGCCGGTGGCGGACTACAGCAAGACCCAGGTCGATCGCGCCGGGCAGGTCCTTGCCGATCGCCTGCGCTTGGTCGACGAAGGCAAGGCGATTGTGGGGCAACATTCTCCCGAGCTTCTAAAGGCCGTCGAAGTAATCGATTGGTGGCGCGACGAGCATGCGAAATCGCTCTCAAGGGTCTCCGCAAGCCTGAGTCACTACGTGGCCAAAGAGGGAAGACCGGTGGTCGCGCAGCGCCTAAAGAAATTTCCGACCATCGCCGACAAGCTCCTCCGCGAGCCGAAGATGAAGCTCTCTCGAATGGCCGACATCGGTGGAGTGCGAGCGGTTCTCCCAAGCCAGGAAGCCGCCTACAGCATCGCGAGGCGGCTCCGAAGGAACTGGACGATCACGAGGGTGCGTGATTACGTAGCCGAGCCGAAGAAGGACGGCTACCGAGCGCTGCACCTGATCAACCGCCACCGAGGGCGCCTGATCGAGGTGCAGCTGCGAACGAAATTGCAGGACGCTTGGGCGAACTCTGTGGAGGCGGACACCCGAAGGGTCGCCCCAGGATTGAAGTTCGGCGCCGGGCCGGCGGAGCTGCGCGACTTTTATGTGGCGCTGGGGGACTTTCTTGCCATCGCCGATCAAGAAGGCCCGATGGACAACGCCCTGCTCCGCCGTGTTCTGAGTTTGCGGGACCGAGTCGTTACCTTAAGAAGGGCGCATGATGAGCCCTGAGGAGATCAAACACTTCCTCGTCATCTATGACCCGAAGGCGGGGAAATCCACGGTGCGCCGTTTCGGCACCGACTACGAGGCTGCTCGGGCCGCCTACGCGCAGGCCGAGCAGGAGAACGGCCTACGGGAGAAGCGGGACATCGTTCTCCTCAGCGCGGACTCGCTGAAGACGATCAAACAAACCCATTCCAGCTACTTCAGCGGCGGCAATACGCAGATCAAAGAGCTTTTAGAGCTCTAGCTCAGCCGAGCTCTCGGCGCACGAGGTCGGCCAGGCGCGCGGCGATCGTCTCGGCTTCCTCGGCGGTCGGCGCCTCGACCATCACCCGGACCAGGGGCTCGGTGCCGGAGGGGCGCAGGAGGACGCGGCCGCGGCCCTCCAGACCCTCGCCCTCGCGCTCGACTGCCTCCCAGACCGCGGCGGCGCCCTCGATCGCCTCCCGATTCGCCACCTCGACGTTGACCAGGACCTGCGGCAGCTTCTCCATCGGCACCGCGTCCTCGAGCCGGGCGGCGCCGAGCTCCCGCATCGTCATCAGGGCGGCGGCGATGCCGTCGCCGGTGGAGACGAAGTCCGAGGCGATGATGTGGCCCGACTGCTCGCCGCCGAGCGGCCACCCACGGCGGCGCATCTCGTCGATCACGTAGCGGTCGCCGACCTGGGTGACGGCGACCTCGATCCCCTCCTCCTCCATCGCCCGGTGGAAGCCGAAGTTGCTCATCACGGTGACGACGACGCCGCCGTCGAGCTCGCCGCGGGACGCCATCCCCCGCGCGGTGAGGGCGATCAGCTCGTCGCCGTCGTGGACGCGACCGGAGCCGTCGACCGCGAGCACGCGGTCGCCGTCGCCGTCGAAGGCAAACCCGATCTCGGCCGCCGAAGCGGCGACCCGCTCGCAGAGGCGCTCCATGTGGGTGGAGCCGCAGCCGGCGTTGATGTTGCGCCCGTCGGGCTCGACCCCGATCGCCTCGACCTCGGCGCCGAGGCGCTCGAAGATCGCCGGCGCGGCGCGGTGGGTGGCGCCGTTGGCGCAGTCGAGGACGACCTTGCGGCCGGCGAGGTCGAGCGGGAAGGCCTTCTCCAGCTCGCGCAGGTAGTCGTCGAGGCCGCCGTTGAGATCGCGCACGTGGCCGGCGTGCTCGGCCGCCGGCACCGCCTCGACCAGCGCCTCGATCCGGGCCTCAACCTCGTCGGCGAGCTTGACGCCCTGGGCGTCGAAGAACTTGATCCCGTTGTCGTGGAAGGGGTTGTGGGAGGCGGAGACGACCGCCGCGAGGTCGAGGCCGAGGCGCTTGACGAGGATCGCGGCGGCCGGAGTCGGCAGGACCCCGCCCAGCAGCGCGTCCCCGCCGGCGGCAGCGATGCCGGCGGCCAGCGCCGCCTCCAGCATCGGACCCGACTCGCGGGTGTCGCGGACGATCAGTACCTGGGGGCGCTCGGCCTCCAACGACGCGGTGACGGCTCGCCCCAGTGCGGTCGCCAGCTCGGCGCTGAGGAAGGTGCCAGCCTCTCCTCGGACCCCGTCGGTTCCGAAGAGCTTGCGCGCGGTCTTCACCCCGCTCCGCTCAGCGCTTGCTGAACTGAGGCCGCTTACGAGCCTTCTTCAACCCGGCCTTGCGGCGCTCCTTGACGCGCGCGTCGCGAGTGAGGAAGCCGCGGCGCTTGAGGTCGCCGCGGAGCTCGGCGTCGATCTCGGTCAGCGCCCGGGCGATCCCGTGGCGAACCGCGCCGGCCTGGCCGCTGATGCCGCCGCCGTGGACGCGGACGCGGACGTCGACGTTGCCCTCGTAGCCGGAGACGGCGAGCGGCTGCTTGGCCATCGTCTGATGTAGCGGCCGCGGGAAGAACTCCTCGATGCTGCGCTTGTTGATCTCGATCTTGCCGTTACCCGGCATCACAATGACGCGGGCGATCGCGCTCTTGCGTTTGCCGGTGGCGAGGAAGCGGGCGCCTTTCTCCATCTTCGCCGGGGCGCGGCTGGCGGCCGCGGCGTCGGTCTCCTCGGCGGCAGCGAGCTCGGCTTCGCGGCGGGCTTTCTCCTCTTCCTCGGCTTCCAGGCGAGCGCGCTCCTCGGCGCTCAGCTCCGGTTTGTCAGGCTCGACCAGGATCGGCTCCAGGTCGGCGCCGGGAATCACGTCTTTCTTCTTCTCCTCCGCCTTGGGCTTCTCGACCTCCTGGTCGGGCTCGGGCGAGGTCACCTCCTCGGCGACGGGCTCCTCGGCCGCAGGCTCCTCGGCCGCAGGCTCCTCGGCGACCGGCTCCTCAGGCGTGGGCTCCTCGGCCGGCTCGGCCTCGGCGACCGGCTCCTCGGACGGCTGCTCCTCGGCGGGCGTCTCCTCGACGGCCTCGGGCTCCTGGGCCTCGGGCGCCTCGTCCTGGGTCTCTTCGTCTTTGCGCGTCTCGTCGTCCATCAAGTTCAGTTCGTCTCCATCGTCTTCGGCTGCTGCGCCGCGTGCGGGTGGTCGGGCCCGGCGTAGACCTTCAGCTTGGTCAGCTGCTGGCGGGCGAGGCGGTTGCGCGGCAGCATCCCCTTGACCGCCTTGCGGATCACGTCCTCGGGCTTGCGCTCCAACATCTCGCCGAGCGTGCGGGACTTGATCCCACCGGGGTAACCGCTGTGGCGGTAATAGGTCTTCTGCGCGAGCTTGTCGCCGGTGACGCGGATCTTCTCGGCGTTGACGACGACGACGAAATCGCCGGTGTCGATGTGCGGCGTGTACTCCGGCTTGCGCTTGCCGCGCAGCGTGTCGGCGATCTGCGTCGCCAGCCGGCCCAGGGTCTTGCCCTCGGCGTCGACGACGTACCAGTCGCGCTGGCGGTTGGCTGGAGTGGCTACAAAGGTCTTCATCGCGCAAAAACCGCGGGGACCTTCCCACGCGGCCGCAGGATGATAGCCAGGTCGGGCTCTATACTGCCGCCCGAGCAAATAGCCGAATCCCGTGCAGGCCACTGTGCGGGAGCGGAGGAACCGAAGAGGCCTTGCAGGTCTCAGGGGCGAATCGGACGAAAAGCGTCCGTAGCGCGACTCTTTCAGCGCGAGCCCGTCAGCTAACTCCGCAGGCGATGGAAAGAGAGGGCTAGCGGTTGAACGGCAAAGGGTTCGTCCGGCCCGTGTGGGTCGGCCAGATAGGCATAGCGGCCATCGTCGCGCTGCTCGCCTGCCTCTGCGGCAGCGCCCTGGCGGCGACCGGCGGCGCCGGCACCCCGGGCTCGGCCCCGAGCGCCAAGGGCAGCCCCTCCGGCAGCCCCGCCGCCTCACCGAGCGCCGGCGCGATCAGCCTCCTCGCCGCCTCGACCTCGCCGCGCAAGTCCTTCTACTTCGGCTTCCGCTACCCCCGCCTCAGCTACACGATCGGCAGCACCCAGCCCGAAAACGACCTGCAGATCGACGTCGTCGACGCGGCCGGCGAAGTCGTCAAGACCTTCTACCGGGAAAACGTCGCGCCGGAGGTCGAGAGCAAGGTGCGCTGGGACGGGACCACCAACGAAGGCCGCCCGGCGCGCAACGGCCGCTACAGCTTCCGGATCAGCCCCCAGTCGGCGACCGCCACCGCCCCGGCCGCGCGCAAGGCGTCGAGCTCGACCACGCTCAGCCTCGGCTTCTCCTTCTACGGCTACGCCTTCCCGATCCTCGGCGCCCACGAATACGGGATGAGCGCCGGCCGTTTCGGAGCCAGCCGCTCCGGCCACACCCACCAGGGCCAGGACGTGATGGCCGCCTGCGGGACCCCGCTGGTCGCCGCGCGCGGCGGCGTCGTCCAGTACGCGGGTTACCAGGGCGCCGCCGGCAACTACGTCGTGATCGACGGCCGCGGCACCGGCAACGACTTCATGTACGCCCACCTGGCCGAACCCTCGCCGCTGCACACCGGCGACACGGTCCGCACCGGCCAGCCGATCGGGGTGGTCGGGGAAACCGGCGACGCCCAGGGCTGCCACCTCCACTTCGAGATGTGGGGCGCCCCCGGCTGGTACGAGGGCGGCTCCCCCTTCGATCCCCTCCCCTATCTCCAGAAGTGGGACGCGTATAGCTGAGGTCCCATTCTCGTAGTAACGAGAATGGTTCTCATTTTCATGTAGGCTGCTCCGCGATGAGCTGGAGCGAGGAGGCGACAGGGCGGCTGAACGAGGCCGGGTTCCGGGCCGGAGCGGCTCGCCGGCAGGTGATCGAGCTGCTCGAGGGCGAGCGCTGCGCGGTGACGGCGCTGGAGATCGACCGCCGCCTTCCCGCCGTGGGCCGGGCGAGCGTCTACCGGACGCTGGAGCAGCTCGAGCAGCTCGGTCTGATCAACCGCGTCGACGTCGGCGGCGAGGTCGCGGCCTTCGAGCGCAACGACCCCGGCGGGCATCACCACCACATGGTCTGCGTGCGCTGCGGCCGGCTCGTCCCCTTCGAGGACCCGGGCCTGGAGCGGGAGATCCACCGGGTCGGCGAGGGGGCCGACTTCGAGGTCGTCTCCCACGACGTGCTGCTGCGCGGCGTCTGCCCCCGCTGCGGGGAAGCGGGCTGAGATGTCGATCGCGATCCCGCTCGCCGGGCTGACCGTGGTCGCGACGCTGATCGGCGGCCGCGTCGGCTTGCGCTTCGCCGACCGCCTGCCGACCCTGCTGGCGCTGACCGGCGGCGTCGTCGTCGCCGTCGCCCTGCTCGACGTGCTGCCGGAGGGGATCGAAGGAGTCGGCGACGTCGACCTCGCCACCGCCCTGGTCGCGGCGGGGTTCCTCGGCTTCTTCTTCGCCGAGCGGATGCTGGTCCTGCACGACCGCGACGAGGCGATGGAGACCCTCTCCTCCGAGCGGGTCGGCATCCTCGGCGCCGCCGGGCTCTCCGCCCACAGCTTCCTCGACGGGCTCGGGATCGGGTTCGCTTTCGGGGTCGACTCAGCCACCGGCTTTCTCGTCTTCGCGGCCGTGATCAGCCACGACTTCGCCGACGGGCTGAACACCGTCAGCTACGTGCTGCGCCGCTCGGGCAACCGCCGTGCCGCCGTCAGGTGGCTGACGATCGACGCCCTGGCGCCGCTGGTGGGCGCGATCGTCGGCTCGCAGATCGCCGTCTCCGACCACACGCTGGGCTACGTCCTCTGCGCCTATTGCGGGATTTTTCTCTACATCGGGGCCAGCGACCTGCTGCCGGAGGCCCACTCCCAGGGCTCCTGGGGGCGGGTGGCGCTGACCGGCCTCGGCTTTGTCGTGATCTTTGCCGTGACCCGCCTCGCCAGCGTTTAGTCAAACTCTTCAAATCAAAAAGCGCCACTAATCGAGTAACCGCGTGTTCTGGATTGAGACGACTGAATGATCTATACGTATCTAGCTAACGAACGCAGCCGTACCGTCCATCCGTGGCCAAGGAGCCGATCATGAAGGAGCCATTTCCCGAAGCAATCGACCAGCGATTGGTCCGATCCCTCGCCCATCCCCTGCGAGTGCAGATCCTGGAGCTGTTGACCGACCACGTGGCGAGCCCCAACGCGCTCGCCGGCGAGTTGGAGGCCGGGCTCAGCGACGTCGCGTACCACACCCGCGCGCTCGATCGCTACGGGGCGCTCGAGCTCGTCGACACCGCCCAGCGGCGCGGCGCCACCGAGCACTTCTACAAGGCCACCCCCGGCGCCTTCGTCGGCGGGCCGATGTGGCGCCGGGTGCCGAAAGCGGTGCGGGGCGGCGTCTCGGCGGCGACTCTGCAGACCTTTCTAGACAAGGCGATCGCCGCCCTGGAAGCGGGCACCCTCGACGGCCGCGACGACACCGTCTTCCGCTGGATGCCGCTGCACCTCGACGAGGAGGGGTTCCAAGAGGTGGTCTCGATCCTCGAAGAGGCGACGAAGCTGATGCTGGCGGCCCACGTGCGCAGCCAGGACCGGCTCAACGAGAACGGCGGCAAGGACACGGTTTCGACCGTGGTCGGGATGGCGGCATTTGAGACCGCCGGGTCGATCGAGGCTGCGTAGTTGGGTGAGGAGGGTGTTGGTGGGGGTCCCTGGGAGCACCTCCGCCGGCTGAAAAGATTGGATTTGGCTGACGCCTCAAGCCATATTGGGCCGGCTCCATGCTGAGTACCCAGGGACCCCCACCAACACCCCCCAGCGAAGCGAGCTCCCGCCAGACGCCCGAGGTGCGAAAGCTTCCAAATAAGCGACAGCTCTCTTCAACCCAAGCTGTTGTGGGATCGGCCGAGTTGCTGAGCGCTGACGCGGGGAGGGGCGGGGTACCCCCGGCCGGTACTCAGCATGGAGCCGAGCCAGGAACGATCGCGGTCAGCCGTCGGCGCATCTCTCGGCGGAGGTGCTCCGGACGGGGGTACCCCGCCCCTCCCTACCGCTTCGGCTTCACTCCCACTCGATAGTCGCCGGAGGCTTCGAAGAAATGTCTAGGGCAACCCGATTGACGTCGCGGATCTCGTTGATGATCCGGTTCGAGACCCGCTCGAGGAGGTCGTAGGGGAGGCGGGCCCAGTCGGCGGTCATCGCGTCGTCGGAGGTGACGGCGCGGATCACGATCGGGTAGGCGTAGGTGCGGCCGTCGCCTTGAACGCCGACCGAGCGGACGACCGGCAGGACGCAGAAGGACTGCCAGAGCTGGCGGTAGAGCTCCGCGGCGCGGATCTCCTCCTGCAGGATCGCGTCGGCCG
Source organism: Solirubrobacterales bacterium (assembly GCA_035634815.1). Taxonomy (GTDB): domain Bacteria; phylum Actinomycetota; class Thermoleophilia; order Solirubrobacterales; family 70-9; genus VAYN01. The sequence continues at coordinate 29,581 of DASQCF010000043.1, forward strand.
CGCGGAGGATGTCGAGCCGCTCTTTGTTCACCTCGCCGCCGACGATCCGGATGCCCAGCCCCGGCCCCGGGAAGGGCTGGCGCCAGACCATCCGCTCGGGCAGACCCAACTCGGCGCCGACCGCCCGCACCTCGTCCTTGAAAAGCATCCGCAGCGGCTCGACCAGCTCGAATTCGAGGTCCTCGGGCAGGCCGCCGACGTTGTGGTGGGACTTGATCGTCGCCGCGTGGTCGGAGCCGCCGGACTCGATCACGTCCGAGTAGAGGGTGCCCTGGACCAGGTAGTCGACGTCCTCGAGCTTCGCCGCCTCCTCCTCGAAGACGCGGATGAACTCGGCGCCGATGATCTTCCGCTTCTCCTCCGGATCGTCTTTGCCCGCCAGCTTGGCGAGGAAGCGCTCTTCGGCGTCGACGTGGACCAGCGGGATCCCGAACTGGCTGAAGGCCTCGACCACCTGTTGCGCCTCGTTCATCCGCATCAGCCCGTGGTCGACGAAGACGCAGGTCAGCTTGTCGCCCACCGCCTTGTGGACCAGCAGCGCGGCGACCGAGGAGTCGACCCCGCCGGAGAGGCCGCAGATCACCTTCCCCTCCCCCACCTGCGCCTGGATCTTCTCGACCTGCTCGGCGATCACCGACTGCGGCGACCACTGCTCGACGCAACCGGCGACGTCGCGCAGGAAGCGGGTGAGGATCTCGGTCCCGTAGGGCGTGTGGACGACCTCGGGGTGGAACTGAATCCCGTAGAGGCCGCGGTCGGGCATCTCGCAGGCGGCGACCGGCGAGCTCGGGCTGGAAGCGAGGGCGGTGAACCCCTCCGGCGCCTCGAAGACGGCGTCGCGGTGGCTCATCCAGCAGGCCTGCTCCTCGGGGAGGCCACCCAGCAGCCGGCCGCCGCCGTCGCGGAGGATCAGATCGGTGCGCCCGAACTCCCCCGACTCCGCCGACTCGACCCTGCCGCCAAGCGCCAGCACCATCGCCTGCATCCCGTAACAGATGCCAAGCATCGGAATCTCGATATCGAGCAGCTGCGTCGGGAACTTCGGAGCCCCCGGCTCGTAAACCGAAGCCGGCCCCCCGGAGAGCACAAGCCCTTTCGGCTTCCGCTCCCGGATCTTCTCCACCGAGGTGCTCGCCGGCAGCAACTCGGCAAAGACCCCACATTCCCGGATCCGCCTGGCAATCAGCTGCGAGTACTGACCGCCGAAGTCCAGAACGAGTACCTCCTCCAGCGCTCCTCCGGCGGGTGGCGCGGTAGGGGGGACCTCCCCCTGCTGCGCAGGAGGAGGTGGGTCCCCTGCCGTGACAGGACCCGCCGGCCGAGTGGCCTGAACCCCCTCAGTCATCCGATACGGCAACTCCCGTGGAGACTGCAGCCCGCCCGTTGGAGCCCATGCCCACGTGCTGCTCGTTCTGCAGCTTCTTCCCCTCGCTCATCAGCGCCGGGGCGACCATCACCTCGGCCCGCTGGAAGGAGCGGATGTCCTCGTAGCCACAGGTCGCCATCGAGGTTTTCAGCGCCCCCATCAGGTTGAAGGTGCCGTCGTTCTCTTTGGCCGGGCCGAGGAGGATCTCCTCCATCGTCCCGTCCTGCTTAGTCGAGACGCGGGTGCCGCGCGGCAGCGAGGGATGGAAGGTCGCCATCCCCCAGTGGAAGCCGCGACCAGGGGCCTCCTTGGCCCGCGCCAGCGGCGAGCCGATCATCACCGAGTCGGCGCCGCAGGCGATCGCCTTGGAGACGTCGCCGCCGGTCCGCATGCCGCCGTCGGCGATCACGTTGACGTACTCGCCGGTCTCCAGCATGTGCTGGGCGCGGGCGGCCGCGACGTCGGCGATCGCGGTCGCCTGCGGGACGCCGATCCCGAGCACGCCGCGGGTGGTGCAGGCGGCGCCGGGGCCGACCCCGACGAGGACGCCGACCGCCCCGGTCCGCATCAGGTGCAGCCCGGTCGAGTAGGAGGCGCAGCCGCCGACCACGGTCGGCACCGGCACCTCGGCGATGAACTCCTTCAGGTTCAGCGGCTCGACCGTGGTCGAGACGTGTTCGGCCGAGATCACCGTGCCCTGGATGACGAGAATGTCGAGCCCGGCCTCGACCGCGACCTCGTAGTACTCGCGGACTTTCTGCGGGGTCAGCGAGCCGCAGACCACCGCCCCGCGGGACTTGATTTCCTCGACCCGCTTGGCGATCAGCTCGGCCTTCACCGGCTCGGTGTAGATCTGCTGCATCAGCCGCGTCGCCTCGTGCTTGGGCGCGGCGGCGATCGCCTCCAGCTTCTCCTCGGCGTCCTCGAAGCGAGACCAGATCCCCTCCAGGTTCAGAACCCCGAGACCGCCCAGCTCGTTGACCCGCACCGCGGTGTCGGGCGAGACGACGCCGTCCATCGCCGAGGCGACGAGCGGGATCTCGAAGCGGTAAGGACCTAGGGTCCAGCTGACGTCGATGTCGTCGGGATCGCGCGTTCGGCGGGAAGGAACGATGGCGATGTCGTCGAATCCATAAGCCCGGCGCCCCTTCTTGCCGCGGCCGATTTCAATTTCCAAGTCAATCCTCCAAGGCGTGGCGTTGAACCACTGAGCCTACACTTCGGCGGGGACCTCCAAGTCGTGCACGGAGACCTCGCCGAGCAGGCGCTCGACCTGGTTGCGGTCGACGGTGCCGGCGCCGAAGTGCTGGGTCGACTCGGCCCCGCAGGCGACCCCGTAGGCGAGGCAGTCCTCGGGCGAGCGGCCCTCGTATCGAGCGGCGACGTAACCGGCGAGGAAGGCGTCGCCCGAACCCACCGTCGAGACCGGCTCCAGCGGCTCGGTGTGGACCTCCAGCAGCCTTCGCGAGTTGCCCTCGCCGACGGCGGCGACGCAGCCTTCGGGGCGGGTGATCGCCGCCTCCCCGGCGCCGAGGCGGACCAGCTCCAGCAGGCCCTGGGCGAGGTCGCCGCGGTCGGCGAACTCCTGCCCGACCAGCTCCTCGGCCTCGGTCTCGTTCGGGGTGACCATCGAGGCCCCGGCCCTGACCCCGGCCAGCATCGCCTCGCCCTCGGCGTCGAGCACGACGGGGACGCCGCGGCGGTTAAGGTCGTCGATCAGGCGGGCGTAGAGGTCGTCGCCGGCGCCCGGGGGGACCGAGCCGGCGAGGACGCAGAGCTTGGCGCCGCCGGCCAGGTAGGAGATCCGGTCGAAGAGCCGCTTCACCTCCTCCGGGCTGACCGCCGGACCCCGCTCGTTGATCTCGGTCTGCTCGCCGGAGGTCGGGTCGATCACCGCCAGGTTGATCCTGGTCTCGGCGGCGATCCGGGTGAAGTCGGTCAGCACCGATTCGGAGTGCAGCTGTTCGAGGACCCGGGTCCCGCTGGGGCCGCCGACGAAGCCGGTCGCGATCACCGGCCGGCCGAGCAGGTTGAGGGCGCGGGCGACGTTGATTCCCTTGCCGCCGGCGACGGTGCGGCTCTCGACCGCGCGATGGCGCCGACCGAGGCGGAAGTTCGGAACCGCGACGGTGCGGTCGATCGCCGCGTTCAGGGTCACCGTGAGGATCACTCGGCCTTCACCCGATTCTGCTCCTGGACTTGTTTCGACCGGTCAGCCGGCGGGCCACCACCAGCGCGAAAATGAGTATCACGAACGCCGCGATTCCGATAGGGATCGAGTTGTCAGCGACCGTCGCGCGGGCCCGGTCGAAAAAGCTCGCCTCCGGGACCGAGCGGCTGGCGCGCAGGGTGACGGCGCCGACCCGGCGGCCGTCGACGTAGGCGACCGCCCGGCCGAGCCTGGCGCCACGGTCGATCGGCCCCTCCACCTCCCCGGGCGCCCGCACCCGCAGATCGAGCTGCTGGCCGCGGCGGACGCCGGCCTGCAACGAGCGTTCGGCCCGCAGCGGCAGCTTGCCGCCGGAGTAGCGGATTTCCGGTTCGGCGAGGTCCTCGCCGCGCCGCACCGGCATTCGGTTCCGGTACTGGGAGAAGCCCCATTCGAGCAGTTCGAGGCTGTCGTCGAAGCGTTCTTCGTCGGTCCAGGTGCCGACCACGGCCGAGATCAGGCTGACGCCGCGGCGCTGGCCGGAGCCGACGAGGACGTAGAGGGCGCCGAAGGTGTGACCGGTCTTGACCCCGGTCACCCAGGGCGCCATCAGCAGCAGCTCGTTGATCGTCGCGATCCGGCGCCGCGGGTGGACGCTGCGCAGGACCGCGCTGCGCGAGTCGGCGATCCTGGCGAAGGCGGGGATCGCGAGCAGGCGCCGGGTCAGGGTCATCAGGTCGAGGGCGCTGGAGTAGTTGCCCTTCTGGTCGAGCCCGACCGGGTTGGCGTAGTGGGTGTGGGAGAGCCCGAGGGCGGCCGCGTAGCGGTTCATCTCGGCGACGAAGCGTCGTTGGGAGCCGGCGGCGGCGACCGCCAGGGTGTGAGCGGCGTCGTTGCCGCTGCGCAGGATCAGGCCGTAGATCAGGTCGCGGACGCTGATCCGCTCGCCCGCCCGCAGCCCCATCAGCGACTCGCCGTACTCGGGGTCGTAGGGCTGGGCGCGGACGATCTTGCCGAGCGGCAGCTCTTTCATCGCCACGTAGGCGGTCATCAGCTTGGTGGTGCTGGCGATCGGCAGCTCCCGGTTGCCGGCGTGGGTGATGAGGACGTCGCCGGTGCGGGCGTCGACCACGCCCCACGAGCGCGCCGCCAGCTGCGGCCCCGGCTGCTTCTGGGACTGGAGCTGCTGGGCCGGCGCCGCCGCCGCGAGCGCCGGCAGCAGCAGGCAGGCCAGCGCCGCGAGCAGCGCCAGGGCGCCTCGTCGGCGGCCGCTCACCTGAGCTTCAGGGTCTGGCCGGCGATCAGGATCTGGGGATCGACTTCGGGGTTCAGCGCCAGGATCTCGGCGACCGGGACCCCGGTCTTGTGGGCGATCGCGGTCAGCGTGTCGCCGGATTCGACCGTGTAGGACTTGGCCTTGGTGCGGTGCTTCTTTTCCCTCTGGGGCTGACTCTTGCCCTGGTGCTTGTTCGGAGAGGAGTCTTCGCTCGACACCGAGGTGACGACCGCGACCACGACCACGACCGCCGCGATCAGGGCGATGGCGGCGGCGATGCGGGCGGCGGCGCTTGAGCGTTTTTCCATTGAACAGGTAGGGCGAATCGGTCGGGGCGGCTGATCGTAGTCGCGGGAGGCGTTCTCAGGCGGTCGATATCTCCCAAACCGCAGCGCGCAGGCGCTCGGCCGCGGCGGCTGGGTCGGGATCGGCGGAGATGCCGCGCGAAGCGGCGACGAGGCCGGCGGCGCGGCCGGCCGAAAAAGCGGCGCCGAGCAGGTCGGGCCGGCCGCCCTGGGCGCCGACGCCGGGGATGAGGAAGATCGCCCGCGGCATCAGCTCCCGCATGCGGGCGAAGTGCTGCGGCTCGGTGGCGCCGACCACGGCGCCCATCCCGCTGAGGCCGCACTCGCCGAGCAGGCGGCCGGAGAGCTCGTCGACGATGCCGGCAAGGCGCTCGTGCAGAGGCGCGTCGGGGGCCGGCAGGTCCTGGAGGTCGGCGGCGCCGGGGTTGCTGGTGCGGACCAGCGCGAACATCCCCGCTCCGGTCTCGGCCGCGGCGGCGACCAGCGGCTCCAGCGCGTCCCGGCCAAGCAGAGGGTTGGCAGTGAAGGCGTCGGCGCCGAGCCCGGGGACGGGCCCCCACGGGGTGGGCGTCTCGCCGACCAGCGCCTGGGCGTAGGCCGCCGCGGTGACCGGGACGTCACCGCGCTTGCCGTCGGCGACGACCAGCAAGCCGGCCTCCCGCGCCGCGACGCAGACCTCTTCCAGGGCGGACCAGCCGGGAGCGCCGAGGCGCTCGAAGCAGGCGAGCTGCGGCTTAACCGCGACGCAGGCGGGGCCGGCCCGCTCGATTAGGTCGCGACAGTGCTTGGCGACCGCGGCGGCTGCCAGCTCGGCCGGCGCCCCGGGATCGCCTGGGCTCGTCCCCTCCCCGGCGAGCTTGGCCGGGTCGGGGTCGAGGCCGAGGCAGATCTGGCTGCGGCGCTCTTCTACGAGCGCCGCGAGCCGATCGGAAAAGCCAGTCAGCGAATCAGCCGCCCTTGACTTTGGTCTTCAGGGCCGAGCCGGCGGAGAAGCGCGGAACCTTGCCGCCCGGGATGGTGATCCTTTCGCCGGTGCGCGGGTTGACGCCCTGGCGCGGACCGCGCTCGGCGACGTGGAATTTGCCGAACCCGGTGAAGGCGACCTCCTCGCCCTTGCTCAGAGCACCGGTGATCGCCTCGAGAACAGCGTCGACAGCGTCGCTGGCAGCTTTTTTGCTGCCGAGGCGCTCGTCGCCTGCAAGTTGGTCCAGAAATTCAGCCTTGGTCACGTCTTGATTCCTCCTCGGGGTTTGAAGACGGCCGCAATCTAACAGCGGCTACGGCGTAAGAACTCGCGCCCTGGAGCCAAATGTCACGAGCCGCTGATCGCCATCTCGGCGATCAGCAGCGGCGGAGTGCTGACCGAGCCGCCGAAAGGAACCCAGCGGGTCTCCGCGCCGGCGGCGCTGACCGCCCCCAGCATGGCCGTCAGCTCGCCCGCGATCGTGAACTCGCGCACCGGCTCGGCGAGGGCGCCGCCGCGGATCTCGCGGCCGGAGGCGCCGACCGAAAAGACGCCGGTGACGGGGTTGACGCCGGAGTGCAGCCCGGCGACGTCGGTGACCAGGATCCCGTCCCCCGCCTCGGCCAGCAGCTGCTCCAGCGAGAGCGCGCCGGGGGCCACGACCAGGTTCGAAGGAGCGACCGAGGGAAGCGAGCGGTACCCCTGCCGCGCCGCCGAGCCGGTCGAGGAGACGCCCTCGCGGTTGGCGGAGTAGGTGTCGTAGAGGTAGGAGCGCAGCCGGCCGCCCTCGATCAGCGCGGTGCGCCGTCGGGGGACCCCCTCGGCGTCGAACGGCGCCGAGGCCGGGCCCTGGGGGTCGCGGCCGTCGTCGTGGAGGGCGAAGGCCTCGCTGGCGAGCGCCTCTTCGAGCCGGCCGGCGAAAGGCGAGCGGCCGCGTTGGACGGCTTTGGCGCCGAGGCCACCGCCGATCAGGCCGGCGAAGCTGGCGGCGACGGTCTCGTCGAGGATCACCGGGCAGGAGCGGGAGGCGGGCTTGCCGGCGCCGATCATCGAGAGTGCCCGCTCGGCCGCCTCGGCGCCGATCGCCTCCGGGTCGAGGCCGCGCGGTCCCCGGGCGAGCCCGAAGCCGAGCCCGGTCTCGCGAGCGCCCTCGCCCTCGGCCAGCGCCTGCAGGTAGGCGTAGCAGCTGGAGGACTCGTACTCGCCGGCGACCCCGGTCGAGGAGGCGATCGCGACCTGCTCGCCGGAGTCGGCGTAGACGGCGACCTCGACGCCGACCAGGCGCGGGTCGGACTCCAGCGCGGTGCGCTCGACGGTCAGGGCGAGGTCGACCGCGCGCGGGGTCTCCCATTCGGCGATCGAGGGGTCGCTCAGCCCCGGCAGCGCCTCGACTTCGGAGGGCGCCGGCGGCGCCGCGAACTCATCCTCGTCGGCGACCGCCGCGGCTTCGGCGGCGCGGGCGGCGATCGCGGCGACCCCCGCCTCGGAGAGGTCGGTGCCGTAGGCGTAGCCGACCCGGCGCCCGCTCCAGGCGCGGATCCCGACCCCGGTCTGGGTCGCCGCGGTGAGGCTCTCGACCTCGCCGCCGTGGACCCGCACCTGGCGCCCGGACTCGCGCGAGACGTAGGCCTCGGCGTCGCCGGCACCGGCGCCGGTCGCGGCCTCGACCGCGCGGCGAGCGACCGCGCTCAGCTCGGTCATCTCTCGGTTCCGCCGACGGTCATCGCCCGCACCCGGACGTGGCCCTGGCCGGTCCCGACCGGGACTTTCTGGCCGCCCTTGCCGCAGATCCCGGTCTTCATGAAGAAGTCGTCGCCGACCGCGTCGATCGCCGCCAGGGCGTCGAGGCAGTTGCCGATCAGGGTCGCGCCGCGGCAGGGGCTGGTCACCTTGCCGCCCTCGATCAGGTAGCCCTCGGAGACGCCGAAGACGAAGTCGCCGGTGGCGGGGTCGACCTGGCCGCCGCCGAAGGAGACCGCGTAGAAGCCCTTCTCGACCTCGGCGATGATCGCCTCCGGCGTCGCCTCGCCGGGGGCGATGTAGGTGTTGGTCATCCGCGGGATCGGCAGGTCGCGGAAGCTCTCGCGGCGGCCGTTGCCGGTCGAGGCGACGCCGTCGCGCTCGGCGGTAAGCCGGTCGTAGAGGTAGGAGGTGAGGCGGCCGCCCTCGATCACCTGCGTCATCTGGGTCGGCTGGCCCTCGTCGTCGATCGCGTCGCTCCCCCACTCCCCCGGCAGGCGGCCGTCGTCGTAGGCGTTCAGCAGCGGCTCGGCGACGCGCTCGCCGAGCTTGCCGACGTAGACGCTGGCGCCCTTCTGGATGTGGTCGGCCTCCAGCCCGTGGCCGGTCATCTCGTGGAAGAGGACGCCGCCGAAGCCGCCGCCGACCACGACCGGCATCGAGCCCGAGGGGGCGGGAACCGCGTCGAGCAGGGTCAGGGCCTTGGCCGCCGCCTGCTCGGCGATCTGGCCGGGTTCGTCTTCGAGCAGCTCGAAGCCACGGTGGGCGCCGAGCGTCTCGGCCCCGGTCTCCACGGCCCCGTCGCGGCGGGCGACCGCCTGGACTCCGATCCGCACCCTGGTGCGGTCGTCGCCGGTGAAGAGCCCGTCGGAGTTGGCGATCGTCACCTCGCGGCGCGCCTCCCCGTAGGAGGCGTTCAGCTGCGCGATCTCCCCGCCCCTGGCGCGGGCGCGCTCGTCGAGCTCGCGCAGGAGCTCGGCCTTGCGCTCGGCCGGCACCTCTTCGGGGCGGCGTTCGATCGGCAGCGGCGCAACCTCCCGCGCCTGCAGCGGCCGCGGCTCCGCCCGCTCGGCGCGGAGCGCCGCGGCGGCTTCGTCGGCGGCGCGTTCGACCTCGGCCGGCGCCAACCCGTCGACGTGGGCGAAGTAGGTCGTGTTGCCGTCGACGACGCGGACGCCGGCGCCCTCCTCGGCGCCCGACTGGACCGACTCGATCCGCCGCTCGTCGATCGCCAGCGTCTGCCCCCGGCGGCGTTCGGCGAAGACCTCGGCGAAACGGCCGCCGTTGACGAGCGCCCGCCGCAGCGCCCGCTCGGCGAGCTCCTGGTCGATCAGCCCGCTCATCGCTTCTGCTTCTTCCCGGCGACCTCGATCAGCCGCCCGGCGGCGACGAAGAGCTCGGCGCCGGCGCGGGAGTCCTGGGCGTGGTCGGCGCTGCGCCCATGCGGGTAATAGAGGCGGGCGAAGGGCCGGCGCGAGACGCGGCGGCGGCGCATGAAGGCGGCGGCTTCGTCGGCGTAGACGGAGACGCGGTCGAGCAGGATCCGGTGCGGCTTGGCGGGGGTCATTTCTCGCCCTTCCGAGGTTTGGTCCCCTCTGGGGGCCCAGAGTTCGGAGTCGCCAGCTGGCGCAGCACCGAGCGCAGGTCGAAGAGCATCAGCGAGGCGAGCGCGAAGCGGTCGGTAACCGAGACCGCCGCCAAACCGGCGTTGCGGATCGCGAAGACCTCGCCCTGCTCGGTGGCGATGTGGACCTGCTCGACTGGCACGCCCTCGGCCTCGTCGGCGGCGGCGAACAGCGCCGCCGCGTCCTCTCCCCAGCGCTCCCGCTCCTCGCCGGTGGCGGCGAGCACCTCGCCCTCGGGGCCGAGGATCGCGGCGCCGCGCAGGTCGGGGGACATCTCGGCGAGGAATGCCAGCGCCGCCGCCGCGGACTCCTCCGACGGAGGTGCGGTTGCGGCAGCGTCAGCCATGTCGGCGAAGATACCGGGAGTGTCCCTCGCCCGAGCCTCCTGGATCATCACCGTCGCCATCTGCGCGATCGCCGCGGTCCTCTTCGCCTTCAGCGGCTACACCGGCTACGCGATCACCTTGGTCGCCGTCGGCCTCGCCGCCGCGGTCAACTTGCTGCCCCCGGCCTGAGGCGAAGCCGAAGGCGCTTCTAACCCGAGCGGTAGGGCCCGCTTTCGCGCTCGCGGTAGGAGGTCTCCGGCTCGGCGTGGATGAGGACGTCGGCCTGCGGGATCTCGGCCTCGATCGAGTCGCGCATCTCGTGGGCGAGCTCGTGGGCGCGCTCCAGGGTGGTGCCGGAGAGGTACTGGACGTGGAAGTCGATATGGCGGCGGCGGCCGGCGCGGCGGGCGCGAAGCTTGTGGTAGCCGGCGACCTCGGGGGTGCGGGCCGCCGCGATCGCCCGCTCGATCTGGTCCATCTCGGAGTCCGGCAGCGCTTCGTCGACCAGCACGCCGGAGGAGCGGCGGATGATGTTGATCCCGGCCGAGACGATCGCCGCGGCGACGACGAGGGCGGTGATCGAGTCGAAGGCGTCGATGCCGGTGAGCTGGACCAGGCCGAGGCCGACGAGGACGCCGGCCGAGGTCATCGCGTCGGTGCGCAGGTGGGCCGCGTCGCCCTCCAGCGCCGCCGATTCGTGCGCCCGCGCCTGCCGGTAGAGGACGCCGGAGACGAAGAGGTTGGCGAGGACCGAGAACCCCATCACGGCGATGCCGACGCCGAGGCTTTCGACCGAGGCGCCGACGGCGAGGCGGTGGGTTGCCTCGTAGACGATCACCGCGGCGCCGACGAGGATCAGGATCCCCTCGATCGTCGCGGCCAGGTTCTCGACCTTCTCGTGCCCGTAGGGGTGCTCCTCGTCGGCCGGCTCGTCGGCTTTGCGGACCGAGACGAAGGCGACGACCGAGGCGACGAGGTCGATCAGCGAGTGGATCGCCTCGGTGACGATCGCAATCGAGCCGGTGATCGCGCCGGCCGCCAGCTTCAGCGCGATCAGGATCGAGTTGGAGGCGATCGAGAGCGCCGCCGCGCCCTGTTTGCCGCCCCTCATCTGCCCGCCCCGGGCTCCAGTCCGAGGTGCCGCGCGAGCATCCGCACCGCCTTGCCGCGATGGCTGATCGCGTTCTTCTCCTCGGGGCTGAGCTCGCTCATCGTGCGCTGGTCCTCGTGGCCGGTCTCGTCGGGGACGAAAGCGGGGTCGTAGCCGAAGCCGCCGCTCCCCCTCCCCTCACGCAACAGCGTCCCCTCGCAGCGCGCCTCGAAAACGTACTCGTGCCCCTCGTCGTCGACGAGGGCGATCGCGCAGACGTAGGCGGCGCGGCGATCGCCGTCGGCGGCGTCGACTTCGCGCAGCAGCTTCTCCAGGTTGGCGGAGTCGCCGGCGCCCGCCCCGGCGTAGCGGGCGGAGTAGATCCCCGGGGCGCCGCCGAGGTCGGCGGCTTCGATCCCGGAGTCGTCGGCAATCGTCACCTCGCCGGTGGCGGCGTGGGCGGAGCGCGCCTTGATCAGCGCGTTGGCCTCGAAGCTGTCGCCGGTCTCCTCCGGCGAGGGGATCTCGTCGGGCAGCGGCCGCAGCTCGACGCCCGGCAGGAGCTCGGCCATCTCCCGCACCTTGTGCTGGTTGCGGGTGGCCAAGATCATGCGACCCGCTCCTGCACCTCCCGCAGGCGGCCGATCCCAAGCTCGGCGAGGCCGAGCAGCTCGTCGAGCGAGGCGCGCGAGAGCGGCGTCCGCTCCGCCGTCGCCTGCACCTCGACCAGGCCGCCGTCGCCGGTCATCACCACGTTGGCGTCGACTTCGGCGTTGGAGTCCTCGCCGTAGTCGAGGTCGCAGAGAGCGCGGCCGTTGACCATGCCG
>DASQCF010000044.1:0-42421 GCA_035634815.1 Solirubrobacterales bacterium
GATCCGCGCAAACGCGGTCTACGGCAACGGCTACCCGCTCTTCACCGCGCTCGGCCGGCCCTTGATCGCACAGCTCGCGGTCGAATACGCACGGAAGTCGAACTGCGACACGATCGCTCACGGCTGCACCGGCAAGGGCAACGACCAGGTCCGGATCGAGGCGACGGTCGCGACCCTGGCGCCCGAGCTGAAGACGATCGCGCCGGTTCGCTCCTGGCAGATGGGCCGCGAGGAGGAGATCGCCTACGCCCGCGAGCACGGCATCCCGGTCAAAGGCGGCACCGAGGCGGCGCCCTACTCGATCGACGACAACCTCTGGGGCCGCTCCTCGGAGGGGCGCTGGATCGAGGACCTCGACCACGCCCCCGAGGACGACGTCTTCCAGTTGGTGACGCGCCCCGAGGAGGCCCCCGACGAGGCGGAGACGGTGAGGGTCGGGTTCGAGGCCGGCGTTCCGGTTTCGCTCAATGGCGAGCGGCTCGGCCTCGTCGAGCTGCTGGAAAGGGCGGCCGAGATCGGCTGCCGCCACGGCGTCGGCATCGTCGATCACATCGAGGACCGGATCGTCGGCCTCAAGGTGCGCGACATCTACGAGGTGCCGGCGGCGGCGATCGTGCTCACCGCACACGAGGAGCTGGAGCGCCTGGTCGGGACCATCCACCAGAACCAGTTCAAGCCGGCGCTCGATCAGAAGTGGGGCTACCTCGTCTACGCCGGGCTCTGGTGGGAGCCGCTGCGCAGCGACCTCGACGCCTACATGGAGGCGGTCAACGCGCAGGTGACGGGGGAGATCGGCCTGCGCCTCTACAAAGGCAGCGTCCGTGTCGTCACCCGCTCCTCGCCTAACGCGGTCTACGACGCCGAGCTGGCGACCTTCTCGGAGTCGGGCGGCCTCTTCGACCAGAACGCCTCGCCGGGCTTCATCGAGCTCTGGTCGCTGCAGTCGCGGATGGCGCACCGACTGCGCCAAAGGGGGGAGGGCTGATGTACAACCGGCTCGGCAAGGCCTCGCTGAAGTTCACCTATCGCTACCTGCGCCGTCGCTACCGGCGCGAGACCCGGATCGCCCTCGGCGTCTTCGGGGTCGGGATCGCGGCGGCCGTCGCCTACCTCGCCAGCCGCGACGCTCCCGAAGGCTGAATCGCCAAGCCCACCCGGTCGCGCAAGGTCTCTTGCGGGTTATCGGCAACTTGCAGGACTTTTGAGGTCGGCTCGGTAGCCTCGCCGCTTCGTGCGGCAACTCAGCCTCAGCCGGGATCTCCTCTGGATCTGCGCCGCGGCGCTGCTCTGCGCGCTGCTGGTCGCGCTCGGCGCCGCCTCCGGCCAGGCCGGCGCGACCGAAGCCGAGCAACTGGAAGCGAAGCTGGCCAGCGCCCGCGACGAGGCGGGCTCGCTATCGGCGCAGTTGCAGGCGACCACCGCTGAATTGGCGGGCGCCGAAGCCGAAGCGAAGGACGCCGCCGCCGAAGAGAAGGAACTGAGCGACCTGCTGGCCGAAGGGCGCGAACGCGCCGCCGAGCTGAGCCGCGAACTGAAGCTCACCCGCCACCGGCTGGCGGTCGAGAAGGCGCGGCTGCGCCGCTCGCGGGCGGTGCTGGCCGCGCGGCTGGTCGCGATCTACGAGAGCGGTACCCCCAGCACCGCTGACCTGGTCTTCGGCTCCGGCGACTACGAGGAACTGGCCGCCCAGAACGACTACCTGCGGGCGATCTCCGAAGCCGACAGCGCCCTCGCCGACCGCGTCGCCGAGGTGCGGGCCGGGGTCCACCGCGAGGTGCTGGCCGTCGCCGATCTGAAGGCCGAAGCGGTCGCCTACGACGAACGGCTCGAAGCCGCCCGCGAGGAAATCGCCGCGGTGCGCGAAGCGGCGCAGGCCGCCGCCGCCCACCTGCAGTCGCTGGAGGCCAGCCGCGAAGCCTCGCTGGCGACGCTGAAAACCGACATCGCGGAATGGGTCCGGCAGGTCCAGGAGGCGCGGCTGGCCGAATCGGAAGCCGAAGCCGAAGAAGAGGTCGGCCGCTGGCTCGGCGGGCCGTACTCGATCCCGACCTACATCGTGATGTGCGAGTCCGGCGGCAACTACGGCGCCGTCAACCCCTCCAGCGGCGCCGGCGGCGCGTACCAGATCCTCCCCTCGACCTGGGAGCTCTACGGCGGCAAGGGCGAACCGCAGAACGCCCCGAAGGCCGAACAGGACCGGATCGCCGCCGAAATCTGGGCCGACTCCGGCGGCAGCGCCTGGGTCTGCGCCTAAGTCGCAGTTCCGCCCGAGAAAAGGCGCAGAGATTTTGCGAACTGCGCGCCACTGATGACAACACGCCTCGTATGGTTGCCTCCATGGCAGTCATGGCAAGGGAAGCGTGGACCGACGAGCGGCTGGACGACCTGCGGGACGACATGAACCGGCGCTTCGATGGCGTCGATCGCCGCTTCGAGGAGGTCAAGGGTGAAATCGCCGAGCTGCGCGCCGAGATGAACTCCATGCAGCGCACCATGGTCATCGGATTCGTCTCGCTTTTTGCGAGCATCGTCGTCAGCGTTCTCGGCGCCACCCTCGTCACCCAGCTTTGAACTAGCCCGGAACTAGCGCGGAAGCGTCTCCGAAGCCGTCGGTTTCGTCGGGTCGATTTGCCATGCTCGACGCCCCCGATGAGCACCGCGTCAGCCGTACATCTCCATGCCCACAGCGAGTACTCGTTGCTGGATGGCGCCTGCAAGATCGACGCGATGGCGGCGCGGGCGGCGGAGCTCGACCAGCCCGCTCTCGGCCTCACCGACCACGGGGTGATGAACGGCGCCGTCGACCTCTACAAGGCCTGCAAGAAGCACGGGATCAAGCCGATCGCCGGGCTCGAGGCCTACTTCGTCGAGGACCGTCACGCGATCAAGGAGCAGACCAAGTACGAGCGCAACCACCTGACCCTGCTGGCCGAGACCGATACCGGTTTCGCCAACCTGGTGAAGCTCACCTCCGCCGGCTTCCTCGAGGGCTTCCACCGCGGCAAGGCCAACGTCGACATGGATCTGCTCTCCCAGCACGCCGAGGGAGTGATCGTCCTCACCGGCTGCCTGCAGTCGCGCTTCTGCCGCCGGCTGATCGAAGAGCGGGCCGACGACGCCCGCGCCCACCTCGACGACCTGATCCAGGCTTTCGGCCCCGAGCAGGTCTACATGGAGGTGCAGAAGAACGGGATCGAAGAGCAGGACAAGGCCAACGAGGGGATCGTCCGCTTCGCCCGCGAGCTGAACCGGCCGCTGGTCGGCACCGCCGACGTCCACTACCTGCGCCGCGAGGACTTCGACAACCACGCGGCGCTGCTCTGCGTGCAGACGAAGTCGACCCTGCAGATGCCGAAGATGAGCTTCGACACGAACGAGTTCTACATCAAGGACAACGCCGAAATGGCCGCCTCCTTCGCCGGGTGGCCGGACGCCGTGCCGACCACGCTGGAGATCGCCGAGCGCTGCAACATCGAGATCGAGCTCGGCAAGCTGCTGCTGCCGCGCTACCCGACCGAGAACGGCGAGGAGCCGGAGGCGATGCTGCGGCGGCTCGCGATGGAGGGCCTGCGCGCCCGCTACGGCGACCCGCTGCCGGCCGCGGCGGTCGAGCGGTTGGAGTTCGAGCTCGGGGTGATCGAGGAGATGGGCTTCGAGTCCTACTTCCTGATCGTCTGGGACTTCGTCAGCTACGCGAAGCAGAACGGGATCGCGGTCGGCCCAGGCCGCGGTTCGGCCGCCGGCTCGATCGTCTCCTACTGCCTGAAAATCACCGACCTCGACCCGCTCGAGAACGAATTGATGTTCGAGCGCTTCCTCAACCCGGGCCGCAAATCGATGCCGGACATCGACATCGACTTCTCGGTCCGCGGTCGCGAGCGGATGATCCGCTACGTCGGCGAGAAATACGGTCGCGAGTCGGTCGCCCAGATCATCACCTTCGGCAAGATGGCGCCGCGCGCGGCGACCCGCGATGCCGCCCGCGTGCTCGGCTTCGACTACGCCACCGGCGACCGGCTGGCGAAGCAGATCCCCGAGCCGATCATGGGCCGCAGCCCGTCCTTCGCGGAATGCCTCAAGGCCGGCCAGGAGCTGAAACGGACCTACGACGCCGAGCCCGACGCGAAAAAGGTCATCGACGTCGCCCAGGGCCTCGAGGGGATCATCCGCAACAACTCGATCCACGCCGCCGCGGTGGTGATCGCCGACCGGCCGCTGCAGGAGGTCGTACCGCTGCAGCTGGCCGAGGACAAGAGCGCCCCGGCGGCGCCGGCCAACGGCAACGGCGCCGGGTCCGGCCCCGGCTCCGGGAAACAGGAGCGCCAGTACAAGATCGTGACCCAGTACTCGATGGGCCCGATCGAGGAGATCGGGTTGCTGAAGATGGACTTCCTCGGGCTGCGCAACCTCGACGTGATCGAGGACGCGATCGACATCATCGAGCGCTCGCGCGGCGAGCGCGTCGACATGGAGCAGATCCCGATCGACGACGCCAAGACCTACGCGATGCTGGCGAAGGGCGACTCGACCGGCGTCTTCCAGTTCGAGTCGGAGGGGATGCGCGACGCGCTGCGCAAGGTCGGTCCGACCGAGTTCGCCGACATCGTCGCCCTCGGCGCCCTCTACCGGCCCGGCGCGATGGCCTACATCCCCACCTACGCCCGCGGCAAGAAAGATCCCTCCACGGTCCGCTACCCCGACCCCCGCCTGGAAGCGATCACCAAGGAGACCCACGGCTGCGTCATCTACCAGGAGCAGCTAATGCAGATCGCCCGCCAGATGGCCGGCTTCTCGGGAGCCCAGGCGGACGACCTGCGCAAGGCGATCGGCAAGAAGAAGCGCGACCTGATGGCGACGATGAAGGACAAGTTCATGGAGGGTCTGGCGGAGTCCGGCACCGCGCCCAACGTCGCCGCCGACCTCTGGAAGCTGAACGAAGCCGCCGCCGACTACTCGTTCAACAAGTCCCACGCCGCCTGCTACGGGCTGATCTCCTACCGCACCGCCTACCTCAAGGCCAACTACCCGGCCGAGTACATGGCGGCGGTGATCTCGTCGGTGATGAACACCAAAGACAAGGTCCCGTTCTTCGTCAACCGCTGCGCGGAGATGGGGATCGACGTCCTGCCGCCCGACGTCAACTCCTCCGACCACAGCTTCGTCGTCTCCGAGAACGCGATCCGCTTCGGCCTCGACGCGGTCAAGAACGTCGGCCACGCTGCGGTCGAGGCGATCCTCCGCGCCCGGGAGGAGAAACCGATCGAGTCGATCTGGGACTTTTGCGAGCGGGTCGACTCGCGCGCGGTGAACAAACGGGCGATCGAATGCCTCGTCAAGTGCGGCGCTCTCGACTCAACCGGCGACAGCCGCAAAGGGATGCTGGAAACGCTGCCGGCTGCGCAGTCGGCGGGTCAGAAGGCGCAGGAGGACGCGCAGATGGGGCAGGGCTCGATCTTTGACTTCGGCGGCGAAGAAGCCGACGGAGCGGCGGCGCAGTCCCAGGCTCACCACCGGCCGCCGATCCCCGGCGCCGAGTTCGACCGCGCCGAGATGCTGGCGATGGAGAAGGAGACCCTCGGCACCTACCTCTCATCGCACCCGCTTCAGGAAGTCGGGCCGGCGCTGCGGGCGCGGGTCGACTGCAGCCTGGCCCAGCTGGCGGCCAAGCCCGACGGCGGCTGGGTGACGGTCGGCGGCATCGTCGTCGACTGCAAGAAGATCCGCACCAAGAGCGGCAGCCAGATGATGTTCGCGACCCTCGACGACGTCGAGGGTCAGGTCGAGATGCTGGTCTTCAAGGCCGACGAGGCCGAGAGCGCGGCGGTGATTCAGCCCGACGCGATCGTCCTCGTGAGGGGTCGGATCGACCACAAGGACCGCGGCGAGACGAAGCTGGTCGTCCAGGAGGCGCAGCGCTTCGAACCCGATGCGGCGGAGATCGCCAAGGCGACCAAGGCGGCCCCGGTCGTCAGCTCCGGCCCGTTCGAGGTGCCGATCGACCTCTCCCGCTGGAATGACGAGCTCTGCGAGGAACTGAAGGCCGTGCTCGAACACCACAAGGGCGATGCCGAGGTCTTCCTCGTCGTCGGCGAGCGGCGCTTCAAGGTGGGGGAGGGCTACCGGGTCAAGCCCTCGGGCATGCTCCGCACCGAGCTGGACCACGTCCTGCGCGCCACGCCCCTCGCTGCGTGAGCCGTCCAAACCGCTTGGTTCCGCGGTACGGCATCCCTAAGCTTCTCGGATGACCGCGACGCGCACCCAGGTTGGCGAGTGCCGCCAGTGCCGCTCCTTCTGCGACAAGATGGTCGAGCCGCGCGGCTGCGTCGAGCTCGGCTGCCGCTACCTCTACAGCTACGTCGACCGCCTTACCGGCGAGCAGTACATCGGCTGCATGCAGGAGGTCTACGCGGCCGAGGTGGAGCTGAGCGCGGTGCTGGAGAAGGGCGGCTTCGGCGGCGTCAAGATGACCGGCGACCCGCTTCCGCATTGCCCCTTCTCGGTCGAGCGCGCCTACGAGGGCAGCGGCGAGTCCTACGGCTGCGTCAATAAGCGCTTCTTCGACTGCACGGATGGGGGCACGGAAGGCCTGCGCGCCTTCGACCTTCGCGATGTCCGAGACGGTCTGATTTAGGCACTTCTCGATCTCGTCGCGATTTCGTGACACGACACCGTTCCGTGTAGACTTCGCCGCCATGGCCGACTCCTCCGTCGCCGACGTCGACGCGCAAGCGCTGCTCGACGAGGCCAACTCCACGTCCGACGCTCCGAGCGAACCGCAGTTCACGCTTGAGCTCAACCAGGACCAGAAGGACATCCGCGAGTGGGTGCACGGTTTCGCCGAGGGCGTCGTCCGGCCCGCCGCCGAGGAGTGGGACGAGCGTGAGGAGACGCCGTGGCCGGTGATCCAGGAGGCCGCCAAGATCGGCCTCTACAGCTTCGAAGCGATGGGCCAGTTCTGGGCCGATCCGACCGGCCTGACGCTGCCGATCGCCAACGAGGAGCTGTTCTGGGGCGACGCCGGCATCGGCATGGCGATCATGGGCACGACGCTTGCGGTCGCAGCGATCTTCGGGCAGGGAACCCCGGAGCAGATGGGGGAGTGGATCCCCCAGTGCTTCGGCGACGCCGACGACGTCAAGCTGGCGGCCTTCTGCGCCTCCGAGCCCGACGCGGGCTCCGACGTCTCCGGCATCCGCACCAACGCCAAGTACGACGAGGCGACCGACGAGTGGGTGCTGAACGGCCAGAAGGCCTGGGCGACCAACGGCGGCATCGCCAACATCCACGTCGTCATCGCCTCGGTCGACCGCGAGCTCGGCTCGCGCGGCCACGCGGCCTTCGTCATTCCGCCCAACACCCCGGGCTGCGAGCAGGGCGCCAAGGTCAAGAAGCACGGCCTCCGAGCCTCCCACACCGCCGACGTCCACCTCGACGACTGTCGCGTCCCGGGCTCCTGCCTGCTGGGCGGCAAAGAGAAGCTGGACGAACGCCTCGCCCGCGTCCGCGAGGGCAAAAAGGCCAAATCGCAGGCGGCGATGCAGACCTTCGAGGCCAGCCGGCCGACCGTCGGTGCCCAGGCGCTGGGGATCGCCCGCGCCGCCTACGAGTACGCGCTCGACTACGCCAAAGAGCGCGAACAGTTCGGCCGCAAGATCGTCGAGAACCAGTCGATCGCCTTCGACCTGGCGAACATGAAGCTTGAGATCGACGCCGCCAGGCTGCTCGTCTGGCGCGCCGCCTGGATGGGCCGCAACGGCCACAAATTCGAAAACGCCGAGGGCTCGATGTCGAAGCTGAAGGCCGGGGAGGTCGCCGTCTGGGTCACCGAGCGCGCGATCCAGATTCTCGGCGGCAACGGCTACACCCGCGAGTTCCCGGTCGAGCGGATGCACCGCGACTCGAAGATCTACACGATCTTCGAGGGAACCTCCGAGATCCAGCAGCTGGTCATTTCCCGCGCGATCTCGGGCTTCCACATCAAATAGACGAACTTACGGCGGGAGAGCAAGGATCGGCGGCAGGGGTGCCAGCCGGTCCTTGTCGCCTGCTTGAATGCGGGATGGTGAGGGCCTGTCGGTGGGGGTCCCTGGGAGCACCTCCGCCGAGTGGTACGGAAATGGGCTGGCGCCTCAGGAGTAACTGGCTCGGCTCCATGCTGAGTACCCAGGGACTCCCACCGACAGGGCCCGACTCGTCGCGTCGCTTGCACCGAGCCACGAATCGCATCCGATTTTGAACACACCTGGGTGGGGCAAAAGTCGGCTGCGCCTATGTTCCGCGACCCTCGCCGGGGAGATCAGGGCTACGCGACCGCCACCAAAGGAACGCTATCCCCTGCCGCAGCGGCTACTTCCCTCGGCGCTTAAGCCCTTCGCGACGCAGGCGCTTCGCCAGGGTTACTTCGGCTTTTGAGGAGCCTTTCTTTTCCGGGCCCGGCGTCTCCAGGGTTGCCGGCAGCCCCTCGAACCTTGGCTCCGAGAGGAATGCGGAGAGGCCGCGTTTGCCCATCTCGCCTTTGCCGATGTTGGCGTGGCGGTCGAGGCAGGCGCCGAGGGGGACGGCGGCGTCGTTGACGTGGACGGCGCCGAGGCGCTCGATCCCTACCTTGGCGTCGGCTTCGTCGAGGACGGCGCCGAGGTGGGCCTCGTCGGTGATGTCGTAGCCCTGGACGAAGAGGTGACAGGAGTCGAGGCAGAGGCCGAGGCGCTTGCCGCCGCCGGCGAGCTCGATCAGCTCGGCGGTCTGGTCGAAGTCGCGAGCGAGGAGACCTTTGTGCCCGGCCGTCTGCTCGATCAGCAGCGGGCAGGAGTCCGTCTCCTTCAGCGCCTCGGCAATCACCTTCGAAGCGCGCTTCAGCGACGGTTTCAGCGGGTCGGTTTTCTGCGAGCCGGGGTGGAGGACGACGCCCCTGGCGCCGATCCCGTCGCCGATCCGCAGCGCGTGCGTCAGCGAGGTCAGCGACTTCTTGCGCAGGTCCTTGTCTTTGGTCGCGCAGTTGATCAGGTAGACCGCGTGGATGATCACCGCTTCGACCGGCGAGGCGTCCATCGCCTCGCGGAAGGCGGCGAAATCGGCCTCGCCGTATTTCGTCGGCCGCCACATCCGCGGGCTCTGGTGGAAGATCTGGATAGATTCGCAGCCGCGTTCCTTGCCGCGCTGGACTGCGTTGGCGAGCCCGCCACCGGTGGATACGTGCGCTCCTACGAACATGCCAAGCGATAACTCCCGTCTCAGGTTTGCCCCCTCGCCGACCGGCGCGCTGCACATCGGCGGAGCGAGGACGGCACTCTACAACTGGCTCGCGGCCCGCCACGAGGGCGGCGAGCTGGTGCTGCGGATCGAGGACACCGACCGCGAGCGCTCGACCGAGGAGAACGTCGAGCAGATCCTCGACGCGATGCGCTGGCTGGAGCTCGACTGGGACGTCGGCCCCGTGTCCCAGGCCGGCCGCGCCGACAGCCACGCCGAGGCGCTGGCGAAGCTGCTCGACTCCGGCCACGCCTACCGCGACCACGCGACCGGCAAGGACGTCGAGGCGTGGAAGGCCGAGCACGGCGCCGGCCGCGGCTACCGCGGCGCCGCGACCGACGACCCGACCGCGGCGATCCGGCTGCGCGTGCCCGACGAGGGCGAGACCGTCGTCCACGACCTGATCCGCGGACCGGTCGCCTTCCCCAACGCCAGCTACGACGACTTCGTCATCGCCCGCGCCGACGGCTCGGTCCTCTACAACTTCGCGGTCGCCGTCGACGACGCCGAGATGGGGGTGACCGAGGTGGTTCGCGGCGACGACCATCTCTCCAACACCCCCAAGCAGCTGCTGGTGCTGGAGGCGCTGGGCTTCGAGCCGCCGCGCTACGCGCATCTGCCGCTGCTGCACGGGCCCGACGGCAAGAAGCTCTCCAAGCGCCACGGCGCCGCCTCGGTCCAAGAGCTGCGCGAGGCCGGCTACCTGCCCGCCGCGGTGCGCAACTACCTGGCGCTGCTCGGCTGGGGAACCGACGACGACACGACGCTGATGTCGACCGAGGAGCTGATCGCGCGCTTCCGCGTCGCCGACGTCGGCAAATCGGCGGCGATCTTCGACGAGAAAAAGCTGCGCTGGCTGAACGGCCGCTTCATGCGTGAGATGCCGCTCGACGAGTACACCGTCGCGGTCGCCCGCCACCTCGGTCGCGAGGCCGACGAGCGGCTGCGGGCCGCCTGCGGGATCGCCCAGGAGAAAGCGCAGACCCTGGAGGAGGT
This sequence comes from Solirubrobacterales bacterium, assembly GCA_035634815.1. GTDB lineage: Bacteria > Actinomycetota > Thermoleophilia > Solirubrobacterales > 70-9 > VAYN01. Next base: position 10,246 of record DASQCF010000044.1, read on the forward strand.
CTGGCCGCTGATCGGCTTCCTCTTCGAACCGCCCGTCAAAGACGAGAAGGCCTGGGCGAAGGTGATGAAGGAGGGGACGGGGGAGGTGCTTGCCGCCGTAGCCGAGGCGCTCGATCCCGTCGAGCCCTTCGAGCCGGAGCCGATCGAGGCGGCGCTGGCGCCGCTGCTCGACCGCTTCGAGCTCAAACCCGGACGCCTCTACCAGCCGATCCGGGTGGCGATCACCGGCACCTCGGTCTCGCCGGGCATCTTCGAGTCGCTGGCCGTGCTGGGTAAGGAGCGCTCGCTGGAGCGGATCCGCGCCGCCGCCTCGCGGCTCGCCGCCTGAGAAAACCGCTCCGGAGACCCCAATTTTGGGGATTGGGTAGGCATGTTGGGCTAAACCCGCGCCCGTTTACTGCCGATGTGTTGTGCCAATGAGCGTCACTACTGCGCACAGCAACGGCAAAGTCCCCCTGCAGGAGGACGCGAAAGCCGGCACCCGATCCGCCGCCGCCCCCGGCAGCCGCCTCGCCGAGGCGTTCGAGGCGGTCGAGCGGTTCCCGGTCCTGATCGAGTCCCGCGAGCGGGTGATCGCCGCGGCGACCGCCGAGACCGCCCGCGTCGGCGAGATCGTCGAGGCGGTTGAGTGCGACGTCGCCCTGACCATCGCCGTGCTGCGCCAGGCAAACCGGGGCGGCCTCGTCGCCGGCGGCATCGCCGGCATCCCGGCCGCGCTGGAGGTCCTCAAGCCGGCCGGCGTGCTCGCCCTCGCCGGCACCTCGCCCAGCTTCGACTTCTTCGACTCCAACGGCGGCTGGGATCTGAAGCCCGAGCGCTTCCGCGTCCACGCCCTCGCCACCCAGCGGGCGGCCGACCGCCTCGGTCGCGTCGTCGGTTGGATCGACCGCGACGAGCTCGCGGTGGCGGCCCTGCTGCACGACATCGGGCGCCTGGTCATCTCCCGCCTGCACCCGGGCTACAAGGTCTACTTCGACGCGATCTCCCGCACCCCCGAGCAGCGCCTGCGCGAGGAACGCGAGCAGCTCGGGATCGACCACGCCCTGGTCGGCGGCGTCCTCGCCCGTCGCTGGAACCTGCCTTCGCGGATCGCCGTCGCGATCGAGCGCCACCACGCCGAAGACGCCGACGGCCTGGCGGCGATGGTCGCCACCGCTGACATGGTCGCCCACTACTGCCAGGGCGAGGCGATCGCGCCCGAGCGGCTGCGCTCCAGCGCCGAGCGCTGCGGGCTCAGCCCCGAAGCGCTGCGCGACCTGCTCTACGAGCTGCCGCTGCCGGTCCAGGACGCCTCGCGCGTCAGCGAGCCATGCCCGCTGTCGAGCCGCGAGCTCGACGTCCTCCGCCACCTCTCCGAGGGCATGGTCTACAAGCAGATCGCCAGCGAAATGCACCTCTCGGTCTCGACGATCCGCACCCACCTGCACAACGTCTACGGCAAGATCGGCGCCGTCGACCGGGCCCAGGCTGTGCTGATGGCCCGCGACCGCTGCTGGATCTAGGCTCAGCGGGACACTCTCCACTCGCATCCGCACCCACGATGAACCGCCCGACCGTCGCATCTCGGCCGCCTCTTCCTCGCGAATGGCGCCGCCATTCACTCGTCAGAGTCCGCCGACCTGCTTGGTCGGATCGGTCCCTCGTGGGCACGCCTGCTCGCGGCGAGCGTCCCACTTCGCAGCGGTTAGTCAGTCGATAAGGCACTCGCGCAGGGCGATCGCCACCGCGTGGGTGCGGTTCTTGGCACCCAGCCGCGCCAGGGTGTGCTTGGTGTGGGTCTTCACCGTCTCCTCGCTGAGGTCGAGTTCACGGGCGGCGACGGTGGTCGACTCGCCGTCGGCCAGCAGCTGCAGGATCTGCCGCTGGCGGCGGGTCAGCTTGCCGCGGCTGCCTTTGGGCGGCACCGCCGGGTCGATCCAGCTCTCCTGGGCGGAGGCGGCATCGACGGCGAGGCGCAGCTCCTCCGGTCCGGCGGTGCGGGCGACGAAGGCGCTGGCGCCGGCCTGGATCGCGGCGGTCGCCAGGTGGCGTTCGGGCAGCTCGCCGTGGGCGACGATGCCGAGCGCGGCGCTGGAGCGGTGCAGTCTCCGGATCGCCTCGGCGCCGCTAATCGCCGGGCCCTCGCCGTTGGCCCGCCAGCGCATGTCGACGATCGCGACGTCGAAGTCGCCGATGTCGCGAACCAGGTCGAGTCCCTCTTCGCGGGTCGTCGTCTCGTGGACGACGAAGCCTCCGGCGAGGGCCTCACGGATCCCAAGCCGGACGAGAGGGTGACCGTCGATCACCAGGCAGTTGGGGGGCTCGCTCAGGACTGCTTTCCGTTCAAATCGTTTTCGGGACGGGCAGGAGTGCCTTCGGCGCCCGCGGGCCGATCCTACCCAGCCGGGGGGTGCGGTAGAAACCCCCTTGTGATCTCGATTACCTCAAAGTCCAGGTATGCCGTCGTCGCAATGGCGGAGTTGGCACGCGCGGGAGAGCGGCCGGTGCCGATCAAGGAGCTCGCCGAGCGCCGCGATATCCCGGAGCAGTTCCTCGAGCAGCTCTTCTCGACCCTGCGCCGCAACGGCCTGCTGACCAGCCACCGCGGGATGCGCGGCGGCTACACCCTGGCCCGCCCCGCGGAGGAGATCACCGTCCTCGACGTCGTCCAGGCGCTCGACGGCAAAGTCGGCGACGAGGCCGACGAGGCCGGCGGCATCTGGGCCGAGGGCGTCGCCGCCCTGCGCAAGGTCTTCGGCCAAACGACGATCGCCGAAATAGCCCGCCGCGAGGCCGAAGAGTCCGGCAGCGGCATGTACTTCATCTAGATCGAACTCCATCGTATATCCGTTCCCGTGCATCAATGGCAGGTCTGGCTGGCCATGCCGAGCGACATCAAGGGCGGGCGCCCAACCGACTTTGAGCACACGTGAGTGGGGCAAACGTCGGCTGCGGTCGTTTGGGCTAGGTGGCCCTTCCAGCTTGCAGCGCCGGGAAGGTTGGCTGCGGGACCAGAGCCTGCCGCGACGTCTGTCGCGTGAGTTGGATCGCTTGGGCGCGACGGGCCGACTGCTCAACAGAACGCAGGTCATAGTCGCGATAGATAGCGGTAGACAAGGGGAGCAGCCGAGATCGCTCACTCGGCAGCGGGGGACTTACGCCCGGCAAGGAGAACCATTCGAGCTCGGCTTCAGCTCGAGTGAACCCGTTTATGTTGCGGGCCATTTCCCGATTGCCGTCGACGATTTCGGGCGCATCGGGGCCATTTCGCCAAGTCATCAACAGGCAGAGCCGTGCGGTAAGCGGATATCTGGCCTCAAGGACGTTTTGTAAGCCCGTGCCGTCTCCGGGTTTCAGTTCACGTGCCCCCACCGTCGCCGGCCACAGGACCACCGGGTGATCGCAGGTGATCAGGGCGGGCCGATGGAACCTGATGAGCGTCCAGTGCATCGCAAAGAAAAAAGCGCTCTCCGCGTAAAGCCATCGCTGCATGTCCACGAGGCGCGCGGTGTCGCTCCCCTGCGCTTCCACCTCTTCTACCAAGCGGCCCTTGAGGACTTCATTCGCAATGGGGCTGAGTCGCTCCACCCCCCGAATTTCCACTTCTTCTTTCAATTCGTTCACGAGGGCTTCATGTCGACGCTTCCACTTGGGGACACGCACATGCTGGGCTCCGGCGAACTGAGCAATGACGCTGCGGTCTAGTTCGGAGAAGGGGAATCGCTTCTCAGCGAACCGCACCACCTGAACCTTGTTCTCAAGGTGCCTTAGGGCCCACTCGACATCGTCGATGCGCTCTCCCGTCGCAGGTCGGGTCCGAGAATAGGCCCGACGCCTCGTGCCGACCTTCTTGACTGGCCGTTCCCTGGCTCGACCCGACTGAAGCTCGTGCTTGACGATCATCTCTCCGGCGGCAAAATTCCGCAGATAACCGGCTGGCACGATGTGTGCCCACTCGACCTCCTCATATTTCTTGGGTTCCTGCATCTATAGGAACTGTAGGAGCGCTGGATGCTGAAAATGGATTGGTCGTTATCTGCGCCAGGTCGTTTGGCGCTTGGATCCGACAGGAAATGCGCGCTTGATCGACCCGAGCGATCGTAAGCAGGTCTAGGATGCAAGACCTAAGCGATGGAACTAACTGTCCGCATCCACAACGAGCGCGGCAGCTATTGGGCTGAGGTTCCCGATCTGCCAGGTTGCTTCGCCTCCGGCGACACCCTCGACGAGCTGTTCAAATCGCTACAGGAGGGTGTTGCGCTTTACCTTGCCAACGAGGGTGAGCAGAGCGGCCCGCTTCACGTCACCACGGCGACTCTGACCGATCGCCCTCTGACGGCCGTCTAACCCTTGCGGTCAGAGTTGTCCCGGGTCGAGCCAGGCTGGGGTGGGACCCTGATGGCATGTCCCGTAGAGACCGAGCCGTCGCAGTTCTCCTCGCCGCCCTGGCGCTTGTACTTGTCCTCGCTGCGGTTCTCGGCGACCGGGCCGATGCGGCTTGGCCGGGGCGCGATGGGGCGATCGTCTACCTCGGGGTGCGCAAGGGCGAGCTTCCGTATGAGTCGGGGTACCTGACGACCGGGTTGCGGGTCTTCCAGCCGGGGGTGGCCGGGTCCAACCATGTGCTGACCGACGATCCCTCCGACGCCGACCCCCAGGTCTCGCCAGATGGGAGGACGGTCGTCTTCTCGCGCGTCGTCAGCCGCGATTTTCCCGCTCCGGTCACGCGGCTGTTCGCCATCGGGATCGACGGCACGGGCCTCAGGCAACTTCCGACGGGAACCCCTGAGGGCGTCCAGGAGCTCGAACCGTCCTTCTTCCCTTCGGGAAGGAGCATCGTCTTCGTTCGCGCCGGCGGAGGCGACAACGAAGGCAACCTCTACTCGGTGCGCCTCGATGGGTCCAACCTGCACAAGATCACCGACAGCCCCCGCCAAGAGGCCTCGCCGACGGTGTCTCCGAATGGTCGACAGATCGCCTACGCCTGCGGCCCGGGAGAAATCAATTCGCGGATCGAAGACATCTGCTCGATTCGGCCGGACAGCACCCGCCGCCGCATCCTCACCACGCTCAAACAGGGCGCGGAGCCGTTCGATCCCGACTTCAGCCCTTCCGGCCACCAGATCGCCTTCACCCTCGGCCCCGGCACCGCCGCCGACGTCTTCACGATGCGGGCCGACGGCAGCCGTCTCCGGGCGCTCACGAACCGCTCCCCGAGTGGCCGCCGCACCTTCCCGCGCCGGCTCGGGTACGCCTCGCCTTCCTACGCGCCGGGCGGCGGCTCGCTGATTGCCCTTGCTCGCGGTGGCAGCGGGCCTCATCTGGTGCGGATTCGGCTGCGCGACCCGCGCCATCCGACGCCGCTCCTCGGCGACGCGTTGGCCAGCGCTCCGGTCTGGATTCCGGGTTAGACTCACCCCCGATGGGGAGACACGCCACCAAGCTCGTCGCCGTTCTGTGCGCGCTGGTGTGTCTGCTCGTGCCCGCCTCGGCGGTCGCCGCCCCCGCAGTGAATGGGGTCTTCCCGCTCGACACGCTGGGGATCAACAATAAGATCGTCGCCGGTCCCGACGGGAACATGTGGGTGACGCTGGGCGCGGGCAAAGACGTGGCCAGGATCGCGCCCGACGGCCAGATCCAGGAATTTGACCTCGAAGGCGTCGAAAACGACGCCGAGGGAATCGCCCCCGGACCGGACGGCAACCTCTGGGTGCCGACGATCAACGAGGTGACGAGGTTCTCCCCGGGCGACCCCGAGGGCACCGACAAAGCCTTCACGCTGACCGGGATCGCCGCCGGCGGCCAGATCGTCGCCGGCCCCGACGACAACATGTGGGTCGCCTCGAACAACAGCCTCGTCCACTTCAGCCCTGGCGACCCGGAAAACACCGAAGTCGCGACTCTGATCGAAGGCAACCTCGCCCCGAAAGACATCGATGTCGCCGGTTCGCTGATCGTCGTCGCCGACGCCAACGCCCGGGTCGCGACTTTCACCACGGCGGGCAACCAGGTGAACTTCGCCCTGAAAGGCAACCCGCAGGGTGTGGCCGGTGGGCCCAACGGGCAGATCGCCTTTTCGCAGCAGAGCCAAGAACCCGAGGAAGTCGGGACGATCGACCCCCCGAACCAGGCGGTGGGACATGAGATCAACGGTGATCCGTTCGGCGTAGCGCTCGGTCCCGATGGCGCCTACTGGATCGCCCGCTCGGCGAAAGCGGAACTGATTCGGATGACGACCAGCGGCGAAGTCACGACCCTCCCCGGCCTGCCTGAAAAATACTTTCCCCGCCAGGTAGCCGGCGGCCCCGGCGCCACGGTCTGGGTGACGATGGAAATCCCAGGCGAAAACATCGCCGCGGTGGCGCGGATCACGGGCGTCGAAAACTTCACTCCTATCCGGGCGGTTGTAAAGAGTGCACCGCAGACCAAGATCGGCAAGGGCCCGAAGAAGGTCGTTAAGACGAGGAAGAAGAAGGCGAAGGTCAAGTTCACCTTCTCCTCGCCGACGGCCGGCGTCGCCTTCCAGTGTTCGCTGACCAAGCTGAAGGGGAAGAAGACCAAGACGGCCGCGTTCAAGGGCTGCAAGTCGCCGAAGCGCTACAAGCTCGTCCCCGGCCGCTACCGCTTCCAGGTTCGCGCCGTCGCCGGCGGCGTCCCCGACCCCACGCCCGCGGTCCGCAAGTTCAAGATCGTCCGCATCAAGCGCTGATGCGGATCGGCGCCGAGGCCTCGGCCGTCGTCGGCAAGACGCCGATGGTGCTGCTCGACCGGCTCTCCGAGGGCGCGGCCGGCGAGGTCTGCGTCAAGCTCGAGTACTTCAATCCCGGCGGCTCGGTCAAGGACCGGATCGGGGTGGCGATGATCGACGCCGCCGAAGCCGAGGGCCAGATCCAGCCCGGCCGCTCGGTCGTGGTCGAGCCGACCAGCGGCAACACCGGCATCGCCCTGGCGATGGTCTGCGCCGCCCGCGGCTATGAGCTGATCCTCACCCTGCCGGAGGGGATGAGCCGCGAGCGCGGCAAGCTGCTGCGCGCCTACGGCGCCGAGGTGCGGGAGACGCCGTCGCTGGGTGGGATGAACGAGGCGGTGGCGCTGGCCGAAGAGATCCGCGACCAGCGCAAGGGCTTCATGCCGATGCAGTTCTCCAACCCCGCCAACCCCGAGGTCCACCGCCGCACCACGGCCGAGGAGATCTGGAGCGACACCGACGGCGAGGTCGGCGCCTTCGTCGCTGGGGTCGGCACCGGAGGCACGATCACCGGGGTGGGGCGGATGCTGAAGGAACGGGCGGCGGAGGCGCTGGTCGTCGCGGTCGAGCCGGCGAGTTCGCCGGTCCTCTCCGGCGGCAAACCCGGCCCGCACAAGATCCAGGGCATCGGCGCCGGCTTCGTCCCCGAGAACCTCGACCGCGAGGTCGTCGACGAGGTCCTCTCGGTCGGCGACGAGGAGGCGTTGGAGACGGCCCGGCGGCTGGCGATCGAGGAGGGGGTGCTGGCCGGCATCTCCGCCGGCGCCAACGTCTGGGCGGCGCTGGAGGTGGCCCGCCGCCCCGCGATGGCCGGGAAGAGGGTGGTGACGATCGTCTGCGACTCGGGTGAGCGCTACATGTCCCTACCCTTCTTCTCACCATGAACCGCTGGAAAAGGCTGATCGGCGAGATCCACGCCGACGTCAAGGCGGCGCGCGAGCGCGACCCCGCCGCCCAGGGCGTTTCCAGCTTCGAGATCCTCACCAGCTGGGCCGGCGTCCAGGCGCTGCTGGCCCACCGCGCCGCGCACGCGCTGCTGGAGTCCGGGGTGCCGCTGCTGCCGCGACTGATCGCCTACCTGACCCGCTCAGTGACCGGTGTGGAGATCCACCCGGCGGCCCGGATCGGCAACTCCTTCTTCATCGACCACGGCTCCGGCGTCGTCATCGGCGAGACCGCGGCGATCGGCGACTGCGTCACGCTCTACCAGGGGGTGACGCTGGGCGGCACCGGCTTCCAGCCCGGCAAGCGCCATCCAACGCTCGGCGACAACGTCACCGTCGGCAGCGGCGCCAAGCTGCTCGGCCCGATCGCCGTCGGGGACGGGGCGAAGATCGGCGCCAACACCGTCGTCGTCGAGGACGTGCCGCCGGGCGCGACCGTGGTCGGCAACCCCGGGCACCCGGTGCGCCTGGAAGGCCGCCGGGTCGAAGGCCCCGACGCCGACTGGATCCACCTGCCCGACCCGATCGCCGACGCGATCAAGGCGCTCTCGGAGCGGATCGCCGAGGTCGAGGAGCGCCTCGCCCGCCTCGACGGCGGCAACGGCCCCTCGGCCGAGGTGGCGAAGATCGAGCCCCGCACCGGCCGCTCCTCAGCCGGCGGCTGAGGCTGCGCGACTTTGTCAACCAATGGTTTGCAAAGGCGCCTCGCTGCTGGGGTGGGAGTGCTCATGGCGGCCTTGGTGCTCGCCTCGTGCGGGGGGAGTGGCGAGCGTGAGGAGCTGGAAACGATGATTCACGCGGCCACGGTCGACACCGGACCGGGGTCATGCTCGAAGTACGAAACCCTCCACTTCCTCGAAGTCATGTACGACCGGGAAGGAGAGGCGGCGGTTCGCGCCTGCGAAGCGTCCGCCCTCGATCCGCTGAGAGAGGAGCCTCGAAGCGTCGACGTCTCCCAGATCGACATCGAGGGCGACTCGGCTACCGCCGTGATCGGCTTCGAGGGGTCTCTCTTCGACGGCCAGAAGCTGAAGTACGGCTTCGTCGAACGCGGGGGAGAGTGGAAGTTCGACGAGATGGTGGGATTCGCTGACCTCGACGCCGCGCATCTGATCCTGGAAGTGGGGCGCGCAGGGTTGCTGCGGGCGGAAACGACGGGGGACGCGGAAAACATCTCCTGCTGGATCGGTCGCATGGAAGGGATGAGCGACAAGGAACTGGAGGAGCTGTTGTTCGGAGACCGCGACGTGTCGGCTCACTGCACGGCCGAATCGAACGCGATCTGAGGCCGCCGAGCCCCGCCGGGGGCCTGGCTATGCTCGCGAGGTGAGCCTGCAGGAGCAGCACGACACCGATTCCGAGGCGCAGGCCTCGACTGGCGGCGCCCCGACCGAGCCCGGCGCCGACCGCGTCGAGCGGCTGCTGGCCGGGCTCAACCCGCCCCAGCGCGAAGCGGTCGAGCACGGCGAGGGGCCGCTGCTGGTGCTGGCCGGCGCCGGTTCGGGCAAGACCCGGGTGCTGACGCACCGGATCGCCTACCTGCTCGCCACCGGCGCCGCCCGCCCCGGCGAGGTGCTGGCGATCACCTTCACCAACAAAGCCGCGGCCGAGATGCGCGAGCGCGTCGGCCAGCTGATCGGCCGTTCGGTGCGGGCGATGTGGGTGACGACCTTCCACTCGGCCTGCGCGCGGATGCTGCGGGTCGACGCCGAGCGGCTCGGCTATTCCAAGAGCTTCACGATCTACGACCAGGCGGACTCGCTGCGGATGCTGAAACGCTGCCTGACGGAGCTCGGGGTCGACACCAAACGCTTCTCGCCGCGGGGGGTGCAGGTGAGGATTTCCGGCGCCAAGAACCAGCTGGTCGATTCCGATGCATACGCACAATCCGTCGATATGGAAGGGGAAGGGATAGAGGCTGTAGTGGCCGAGGCTTACCCGCTCTACGAGAAACGGATGCGCGAAGCCAACGCGATGGACTTCGACGACCTCCTGGTTCGCACCGTCAACGTCCTGGAGCTGTTCGAGGACGTGCGCGAGCGCTGGCGGCGCACCTTCCGCCACCTCCTCGTCGACGAGTACCAGGACACCAACCACGCCCAGTACCGGCTGCTGCAGCTGCTCGCCGGCGAGCAGAAAAACCTGATGGTGGTCGGCGACGACTCGCAGTCGATCTACGGCTTCCGCCACGCCGACGTCCGCAACATCCTCGATTTCGAAAACGACTTCGAGGAGGCCGAGGTGGTCAAGCTCGAGCAGAACTACCGCTCCACCCAGACGATCCTCTCGGCCGCCAACGCGGTGATCGAACGCAACCGCGAAGGGCTGAAGAAGGAGCTCTGGACCGAAGATGAGGGCGGCGAGCCGGTGCAGCTGAACGAGCTCACCGACGAGCACGAGGAGTCGCGCTGGGTCGCCGGCGAGATCGAACGGCTGGAAGGGGAGGAGGGTGTCAGCCGCTCCGAGGTCGCGGTCTTCTACCGGACCAACGCGATGAGCCGGGTGCTGGAGGACACGCTGCAGCGCTTCGACGTCTCCTACCAGGTGATCGGCGGCACCAAGTTCTACGAACGGGCCGAGATCAAGGACGCGATCGCCTACCTCAGCCTGCTCGCCAACCCGGCCGACCTCGTCTCCTTCGGCCGCGTTGTCAACTCGCCGCGGCGGGGGATCGGCAACACCACCCAGGGCCGGATCGCCTCCCACGTCAACACCACCGGCCAGCCGATCTGGGAGGTGATCGAGCGGGTCGAGGAGGTGCCCGGCCTCTCCGGCGCCGCGATCAAGTCGGTCGGCCGCTTCTACGAGACGATGGCGGGGCTGCGCGAACGCGCCGACGAAGCCGGGCCGGTGGCGACCCTGATGGAGGCCGTCCTGCACGAGAGCGGCTACCTGGAAGCGCTGGCGGCCGAGCGGACGATCGAGGCCGAAGGCCGGGCCGAAAACCTGGAAACGCTGATCGCCGGCGCCGCCGAGTTCGACATCGAGCGCGAACGCGAGGGGGAGAGCGAGGTGACGCCGCTGGAGGAGTACCTGCAGCAGATCTCGCTCTTCACCGAGCAGGACGCGCTCGCCTCCGAGAGCGAGCTGGTGACGCTGATGACCCTGCACAACGCGAAGGGGCTGGAGTACGACACGGTCTTCATCGTCGGCTGCGAGGAGGGCGCCTTCCCGCACATGCGGGCGCTGGAAGAGGGCGGCGAAGAAGAGGAGCGCCGCCTCTGTTACGTCGGCATCACCCGCGCCCGCAAACGCCTCTACATGACCTGGGCGCGCGAGCGCCGCCTCTTCGGCCGCGCCGAGCACAACCTGCCCTCGCGCTTCGTCGACGAGCTGCCGAGCGAGCTGACCGAGAGCCACTCGACCGCCGCCCGCAGCCTCGGGACCAGCTGGAGCACCTCGGTGGCGAACGAGGTGACGCCGGCCCAGGGGGTCGACCCCGGCCCGACCCTGGCACTGCAGACCGGCGACGACGTCGTCCACGCCAGCTTCGGCGACGGCGTGGTCACCGCGGTCGAGCCGGGCGGGGTGGTCGTCGTCCGCTTCTCGGGCGACGGAACCGAGCGCAAGCTGATGGCCGACTACGCGCCGATCCGGAGGCGCTGAGGAGTGGCCGCCAGGGTGATCGACGGCAAAGCCGTCGCCGCCGCGGTCCGCGAGCGGGTCAAGGTCGACGTCGCCGCCTACCAGCAGGAGGCGGGGCGGGTCCCCGGGCTGGCGACGGTGCTGGTCGGCGAGGACGCCGCCTCGCAGGTGTACGTGGGGATGAAGCGGCGCAACACCGAGGACGTCGGGATGCGCTCGATCCATCACGAGCCGGAGGCCTCGATCGGCGAGGAGGAGCTGCTCGACCTGGTCCGCAGCCTGAACGACGACGAGGAGGTCGACGGCATCCTCGTGCAGCTGCCGCTCCCGGCTCACATCGACGAGAACGCGATCGTCGCTGCGATCGACCCCGCCAAGGACGTCGACGGGCTGACGCCGATCAACGCCGGCCTCCTCGCCCACGGAGACCCCGGGCTCGTCCCCTGCACGCCGGCCGGGGTGATGGAGCTGTTGCGCCACGAGGGGGTCGATCTGGAGGGGGCCGAGGCGGTCGTCGTCGGCCGCTCGAAGCTGGTCGGCGTCCCCGTCGCCCGCCTGCTCCTGCAGGCGAACGCGACGGTGACGGTCTGCCACTCGCGCACCCGCGACCTCGACGCGACCTGCCGCCGCGCCGACGTCCTCGTCGCCGCGGTCGGGGTGCCGCGCCTGCTCGGCGCCGGGGCGGTGAAGCCGGGGGCGGTGGTGATTGACGTCGGCGTCAACCGGCTCGAGGAGGGGTTGGTCGGCGACGTCGACTACGAGGCGGCAGCCGAGATCGCCTCCGCGATCACGCCCGTGCCGGGCGGGGTCGGGCCGATGACGATCGCGATGCTGCTCTCGAACACGCTCCAGGCTGCACGCCTGCGGACGACCGCCGGGTAGGAAACCCGGCCAGCGGCGTCGAATGCACCTCCTGGTGCACGTATAGGGTCGAACGGCCCACCCCGATTCCTTAGGAGGAGAGACAGATGGACAGGCTCAGCATGGGGGAGAAGATCGCCGGCGGGTCGGCTGTCCTTCTCTTCATCTTCATGTTCTTCGACTGGTTCAAGGTCGAAGTCAGCAGCGGCAACGGGCTCTTCAGCGTCAGCCAGGGCGGCAACGCCTGGGAATCTTTCAGCACGATCGACATCATCCTGCTGATCGTTGTCATCGTCGCCGTCGGCGTCGCGGTACTGCGGATGACCGACGCGGTCTTCGAGCCGCCGTTCTCGCTCAACGCGGCGGTCGCCGTTCTCGGCGGCATCGCGGTACTGCTGATCCTCTACCGGATCATCGACCCGCCGCTCGACACCGACATCCCCGGCGTCGACATCAGCCGCTCGTTCGGGATCTACCTCGGCCTGCTTGCCTCCGCCGGCGTCGCCTACGGCGGCTACCGCGCGATGCAGGAAGAAGGGACTTCGTTCGGCGAGATCGGCGAGGGCTTCTCCAACCGCGGCGGCACCGGTGCCGGTACCCCGCCGCAGCAGCCGCCCGCGGCTACGCCGCCGCCCCCGCCGCCTCCGCCGAGCTCCGGCCAGGGCGGTCCGCCGGCCCCGTAGCTATTCCCCGGGAGACCTGCTTCGCGAAAGCGATGATGGTCATCATCGGGTTGACGCCGACGGCGGTCGGGAACAGCGAGGCGTCGGCCACGTAAAGGCCGTCGGTCCCGTAGACCGAGCCGTCGACGGCGCAGACTCCACGGCGCGGATCCGCAGAGATCCGCGCCGTCGCCATCGGGTGGAAGGCCTCCAGCCGCAGCTCTGAGGGCTTGAACCGGGTCGCCTCGAAGGTCGCGAGGCCCCCCGGCCGCAGCACCCCGGCGCGGGGGATGTTGGGGTAGACCTCGGTGGCGCCGGCGGCGAAGTGGATTTCGGCCGCGCGGGCGATCCCGAAGATCACCTTGGCGGCGTCCTCTTGGTTGAGGTCGTAGGAGGCGCGGAAGCCGCCGTCGTTGGCCAGGCCTACCGCGCCGACCGAGGTGTCGCGCAGCTGCACGCCGATAGAGGCGATGCGGCCGAAGTCGTGGATCGCCCGCTGGTGCTCGGGGCCGGTGCCGACCAGCCAGGCGCCGCCGAAGGCCAGGGGGGTGAAGGTCGCCTCCAGCAGCACGCCGCGGCTCTCCTCCCACTGGTCGACGTAATAGCTCTGCATGACGCCGTCCCAGCCGCGGACCTCCTCCTCGTAGCGGGCGCCGACCCAGCAGGCGGGGTGGATGCGGAGGTTGCGGCCGACCTGGCTGCCGCCGAGGCCCGAGCGCAGCAGCAGCTCCGGGGTCCCGAACGAGCCGCCGGCGGCGATCACAGCCCGCCGGGCGCGCACCGTGAACGGCCGGCGACGGCCGCTGGCGTCGCGCGCCGAGCAGGCGACGCCGACCGCGCGCCCGCCCTCGACCAGGACCCGCTGCGCCTCGACCCCGGTCCGCAGCCGCGCCCCGGCGGCCACCGCCCGCGGCAGGTAGCTGACGTGCATCCCGCGCTTGGCGTCGATCGCGCAGCCGTAGGGGCAGGAGCTGCACTGGACGCAACTGCCGGCGTTGCGGTGGATCGGCCCGCCGCTGAGGCCGAGCGCTTCGGCGCCCTCCATCGCCAGCTGGCCGTTGCGGCCCATCCGGTTCGGATCGAGCTGGGTCACCCGCAGGGTGTCCTCGGCCTCGGCGTAGTCGGCGTCGAGGTCGTGGGCCCAGGAGAGGCCGAACTCGCCGCGCCACTCCTCGAGGACCGAGTCGGGGGCGCGGAAGCAGGTGCCGGAGTTGATCACCGTGGTGCCGCCGACGACCTTTGCCACCGGGACCGGGATCGGCGGCTTGCCGTCGGCGATGGTCAGACCCGATTCGCGGTACAGGGTTTGGATCGCGTCCAGCCGCCCGGCGGGATAGCTGTCGCGGTTGAAGTGGTCGCCCGCCTCCAGCACGAGGACGTCGAGCCCGGCCGCGGCCAGCTCCGCCGCGGCGACCGCGCCGCCGGCGCCGGAGCCGACGACGACGACGTCGCATTCCTCGCCTTCGCCGCGCGGCGCGGTCTCGCCGAGCGAGCCGGCGGGCTCCGGCAGGGTCCCGTCGGCCAGGGCGCAGGTGGTGACGACGCCGATCCGCTCCTCGACCTGCGGCGCCACCGCGTAGCCGAGGGTGGAGAGAATCTTCGCCAGCAGCAGCAGGTCGTGGTGGAGGGGGAAGCGTGAGGCGTCAAGCTTGCGGAGGAAGTCCTGCGCCCCCTCGGGGTCGAGGCGGCTGAAGCGCCAGGGGAACGGCAGCCACTCGAAGGCGCGCAGCCCCATCCGCATCCGCAGCAGCAGGCGCGGCGAGAGCCCGGCGAGGAAGCCCGCCACCGGGCCGGAGACGTCGATGTCGCGCTCTGCCGCCGGCAAGCCGTCGATGCCCGGCGCCATCGCCGCGCAGATCGCGCTCAGGGTGCGCTGCTCAGCGGCCGAGAGCCCTGGCGCGCGCCTTCAACCGGGCTCGGCCGGGCGCCCGACGCGCCCCGCCAGCATCCAGAGCCAGAGCGCGAGCAGCGCCAGGAAGCCGTCGACGAGGAAGTTGAGCAGGTAGATGAAGACTGGTTCCTGGATCGCGAAGAAGGCGAGCGAGCCGAGCGAGGAGGCGGTCTTGCCGGCGGCGAGGACCAGCAGCAGCGGCCGGTAGCGGACGACGTCGGCTTGGGCGAGGAGGCAGATGCCGGTGATCACGACCATGTAGGCGAAGGACAGCGCCAGCCAGAGGTACTCCTGGGTGTGCGGCGCCCGGTGGTCGTTGCCGAACCATTCGCCGACGTCGGAGATGACGTCGAGGACACCGCTCGGCACGAGGAGGAAGAGGAGGCCGACGACGGCGAAGGACGCCGCCAGCAGGCGCAGGTTGAAGACGACGAATCTCTCGGCCGCGGGTCCCTGCATCGGCGGCACTCTAACTGGCTGAGCAGCCAGTTTCCACAGCTACCTTAGAATCCCGCGAATGATCGAGCGGGACCAAGTTCTGCACGTGGCGAAGCTGGCGCGCCTCCGCCTCTCCGAGGAGGAGGTCGAGCGGATGGTCGGCGAGCTCTCGGGGATCCTCGGCCACGTCGATCGGATTGGAAACCTTGACCTGGAGGGGGTCGAGCCGACCTCCCACGTGGTCGCATTGGAGAACGTCCTCCGCGCCGACGAGCCGCGGCCAAGCCTGCCCCGCGACCTCGCCCTCTCGCAGGCGCCCGAACCCCAGGATGGCGCCTTCCGCGCCCCCTCGCCTCAGGCCGAATAGATGTCGGACTTGCTCGCACTCACCGCCCTGGAGGCGCACGAGGCAATGGTCGCCGGCGACCTCGACGCCGCCGAATACACCGCCGCCTGGCGCCAGGCGGCCGCCGGCGACGAGCTCAACGCCTACCTGTGGCGCGACGAGGGCGGGGAGGAGGCGGGGGCGATCGCCGTCGAGCGCGACTGCATCGCCCCGATCGCGGTCAAGGACATCTTCTGCACCGAGGGGGTGCCGACCACGGCCGGCTCGAAGATTCTCGAGGGCTACCGTCCGCCCTACACCTCGACCGCCGTCCGCAGGCTGATCGAGGCCGGCGCGCCGGTCCTCGGCAAGACCAACATGGACGAGTTCGCGATGGGCTCCTCGAACGAGAACTCCGCCTTCGGGCCGGTGCTCAACCCCTGGGATCGCGAACGGGTTCCCGGCGGCTCTTCCGGCGGCTCGGCGGCCGTCGTCGCCGGCGGCCTCGCCCCCTGGGCGATCGGCACCGACACCGGCGGCTCGATCCGCCAGCCCGCCGCCTTCTGCGGCATCGTCGGCTTGAAGCCCACCTACGGCGCGATCTCCCGCTACGGGATGATCGCCTTCGCCTCCTCGCTCGACCAGTGCGGGCCGCTGACCCGCACCGTCTCCGACGCGGCGCTGCTGCTCGGAATCCTGCAGGGCAAGGACCCCTGCGACTCGACCTCGGTCGGGCTCGACGCCGGCGTCTCCCTGCCGGGCCGCGAGGACCTCTCCGGCCTCCGCTTCGGGGTCCCGGCCGAGCTCGGCCACGACGAATACGACGCCGGCGTCCGCGCCGTCTTCGAGGCGACCCTGCGCAAGATCGAGGACCTGGGCGGCGAGATCGCCGAGGTCTCGTTGCCGAGTACCGAGCACGGGATCTCGGCCTACTACGTGATCGCGCCCGCTGAGGCCTCCTCCAACCTGGCCCGCTACGACGGCGTCCGCTACGGCGTCCGCGCCGGCGGCGACGGCGACCTGATCGAGATGTACGAGGCGACGCGCTCGCAGGGCTTCGGCGCCGAGGTGAAGCGGCGGATCATGCTCGGCACCTACGCGCTCTCCTCCGGCTACTACGAGGCCTACTACGGCAAGGCGCAGAAGGTGCGGACCCGGATCGCCACCGACTACGCCGACGCCTTCTCGAACGTCGACTTCGTCGTCACCCCGACCGCGCCCTCGGTCTCCTTCAAGCTCGGCGAGAAGACCGACGACCCGCTGGCGATGTACCTGAACGACTTCTTCACGGTGCCGATGAGCCTCGCCGGCATCCCGGCGATCTCGATCCCTGCCGGCCTCGCCGAGCCCGAGGGCGGCGGCAAGCAGCTGCCGGTCGGCTTCCAGATCGCGGCCCCCGCCTTCGGCGAGCAGAACCTGCTGGAGGCCGCCTACGCACTGGAGCAGGGGATCGGCTTCGACGCCCGCCCGGGAGACGCGAATGGCTGAGCTCGAACCGGTCATCGGGCTGGAGATCCACGTCCAGCTGGCGACGAAGACGAAGATGTTCTGCGGCTGCGAACTCTCCTTCGGCGACGAGCCGAACGTCCACACCTGTCCGGTCTGCCTCGCCCACCCGGGCGTGCTGCCGGTGCCCAACGAGCAGGCGATCCGCTACGCGCTGCAGATCGGGATGGCGCTGGGTTGCGAGATCGCGCCGCGCTCGATCTTCCACCGCAAGAACTACTTCTATCCCGACAGCCCGAAGGCCTACCAAATCAGCCAGTACGACATCCCGATCTGCGGCGCCGGCCGGCTCGGCGAGGTCCGCATCCACCGGGCCCACCTGGAGGAGGACGCGGCGAAGATGATCCACGTCGGCGAGTCGGGGCGAATCCACGGCTCCGGCGCCTCGCTGGTCGACTTCAACCGCGGCGGCACGCCGCTGGTCGAGATCGTTACCGAGCCCGACCTGCGCGGCGCCGCCGAAGCGGCCAACTGGGCGCGCCTGCTGCGCGAGACCGTCCGCCAGCTCGGCGTCTCCGACGTCAACATGGAGGAGGGGAGCCTGCGGATCGACGCCAACGTCTCGGTGCGGCCGGCCGGCAGCGAGGAGCTCGGGACCAAGACCGAGCTGAAGAACATGAACAGCTTTCGCTACCTCCAGCGCGGGGTCGAAGCCGAGCTCGTCCGCCAGCGCGAGCTGATCGAGGCGGGGGGGACGGTGGAACAGGAGACCCTCCACTTCGACCCCACCAGCGGCAACCTGACCTCGCTGCGCTCGAAGGAGGAAGCCCACGACTACCGCTACTTCCCCGAGCCCGATCTGGTGCCGCTGGCGCCGACCGAGGAGATGCTGCGCGAGGCCCGCGAGGCGCTGCCGGAGCTGCCGGCGACGCGGATCGCTCGCTACGAAGAGATGGGCATCGCCGACAACGTCGCCCTCTCGCTGGCCGCAGATCCGGAGACGGCCGACTACTTCGAGCGCGCCGTCGCCGCCGCCGACGGCGCCGAGCCGAAGGTGGTCGGCAACTGGGTGACCGGCGAGCTTGCGGCGGCGCTGCGCCTCGCCGAGGTCGAGGGCGGCGCGGCCGCCTCCAAGGTCTCGCCCGAGAACATCGCCGCCCTCGCCGCCCTGGTCCAGGCGAAGAAGATCTCCCACGGCAGCGGCAAGGCCGTGCTCGCGACCATGGTCGCGGAGGGCGGAGACCCGGAGACGATCGTCGAGCGCGAGGGCCTCGCCCAGATGTCCGACTCGGGCGAGCTGGAGGCAATCGTCGAGCAGGCGATGGCCGACAACCCGGGAGCCGTGGAGAAAATCCGCGCCGGCAACCCGAAGGCGATCGGCGCCATCGTCGGCGTCGTCATGCGCGAGACCAAGGGCCGCGCCGACGGCGGCGAGGTCAACCGGATCATTCAGGAGAAGCTGTAGGCGAGGGTTTGGTCTTCCGCCGCGGTTGCTAAAGCTGCCGCCGGCGGTGGGAGTCCCAGCGTTTCTTCAGCGTCAGCATGCGTTCGGCCCACATGGGGAAGCTCCAGAGCGCAATAAGCACTACCGCGGCGATATTGAGCGCTTCAGATCGGAATACAGGCAACACGGCACATCCTGGATTGAGAACTACGGGGATGGCCGATGCACGAACGACAATACCTAACCGTTCGGTGTCGATGGTGGCAAGTCGGATCGTGCCTTTGGATACTTTGTAACACGTTGTTACAAAGTGCTAGGTTGGGTTCATGGCCTGGAACGTCGTGATCGCGGGTGGTGGCTTCGGCGGCGCTGCGGCGGCGCGGGAGCTGGAGCGGACGATGCCGAAACAGTCGGCGCGGCTGGCGCTCGTCAACGAGACGAACTTCGCGCTCTACACGCCGTTTCTGCCCGAGGCGGCGGCCGGGACGCTGGAGCCGCGGCACGTGGTGACGCCGCTGCGGGACATCCTCAAGCGGACCTACCTGCGGCTGGGCTCGATCGTCGCCCACGATCCCGAGGCCAAGACAGTGACGATGCGGGCCAAGTACGGCGAGACCGAGGTGCTGCCCTACGACCAGCTGCTCCTCTCGCTGGGTTCCGTCTCGCGGGTGCTGCCGGTGCCAGGCCTGGCCGAGCACGCCGTCGGGTTCAAGAGCCTCGCCGACGCGATCTACCTCCGCAACCACGTGATCGAGACCCTGGAGGAAGCCAACGCGACCGAGGACCCGGCCCGCCGCGAAGAGTTGCTCACCTACGTCTTCGTCGGCGGCGGCTACGCGGGCCTCGAGGCGCTGGCCGAGCTGCAGGACTTCGCCGCCGACGCGATGGACAGCTACCCGCGCGCCCGCCTGCACGGGATGCGCTGGGTCCTGGTCGAGGCGACCGACCGGGTGCTGCCGGAGATCGACCGCGACCTCGGCGAGTACGCGCTGCGGGAGCTGCGCGGCCGCGGCATCGACATCCGCATGGAGACCACGTTGGAGGAGGTCACCGCGAACACGGCACGGCTCTCCAGCGGCGAGGTGCTGCCGACCCGGACCGTCGTCTGGACCGCCGGAGTGGCGCCGCAGCCGATCCTCAAACAGCTGAACGTGCCGCTCGACGAGCGCGGCCGGGTACCGGTCGACTCCTACCTGCGGGTGCAGGGACTGGACTCCGTCTGGGCGATCGGCGACTGCGCCGCGGTGCCCGACCCGAGCGGCGGCACCTCGCCGCCGACCGCGCAGACCGCGGTGCGCCAGGGCCCCGTTGCGGCCCGCAACATCGCCGCCGAGCTCGGCGTCGGCAGCCCGAGCCCGTACGAGTATCGCTCCGAAGCGGCCTTCGTCAACCTCGGCCGCTACAAGGCGGTCGGCAAGATCGGCGACCGCACCTTCCGCGGCTTCCCGGCCTGGTGGCTGGCGCGGACCTACCACATGAGCCAGATCCCGGGCTCGGCGCGAAAGTTCCGCGCCGTCCTCGACTGGACCGCCGGCCTCCCGTTCCGCCGCGACCTCTCCGAGGTCGGCTCGATCGGCCACCCGAAGCCGCTGCTCTAGCCGAGACCGTAATAAGTCCTCCCCAAGCGGACTTTTTGCGGTCTCGGCGAGCTATTCCACGGTGAGGGTGGTGTGCATCCCTTTTTCCTCGTGCCCTGGGAGGGAGCACCAGAGCTGGTATTTGCCCGCCGGTAGGTCGAAGCTGGCGACGGTCCGCTCGCCGGAGCCGGTTTCGGCGATCTCCAGCGGGTCGCCTTCGTCGCCTTCGCGGCGCAGGTTGAGGTTGTGCGGATCTTCGCCCTGGTTGTTGAGCTCGACCGTCAGCTCACCCGCCTTCACCTTGGGACGGGAGAGGACCCAGTAATACTCGGAGGCCCGGGCTGAGAGGCGGTTCGCTTCAGGTTCCGGTTCGGGTTCAGCCACCGCTGGCCCAGGAGCGGTGGGCGCGACGGGAGCCGCTGCCGAGCCCACCGGCTCGCAGGCCCACCAGTGCTTCCGCCGCACGACCTTTCGGACCTTGCCGTGCCGCCGCACCCGCTTCACGACCCGCTTGGAGTGCCGCTCCCAGGTGCATTCGCTCGCACCCGCCGTCCCTGCCAGCGGCTGCGGAGCCACGGTCGGCCTTGCCGCCATACCCGCCAGCAGAATGGCGGCAAGGCCGACCGCCACGAAGCTCGCCTTCACGCGTTCACGCCTTCACCAACGCCGGCCGCGCAAACCCCGCCGCCCCCGGGATGATCTGTTCGGCGTCGAACTGGAGCCACTGCTCCAGCAGTGAGCAGTACATCCCGCGGAAGTCGCTCGTCACCCGCAGGTTGTCGTCCTCGTCGAGGCTGGCGAGGCCGGGGAACTCACCGACCATCTCGCCTTTGGCTTTGGACCCGATCACGAAGGCGCAGCCGGCGGCGCCGTGGTCGGTGCCGAGCGAGCCGTTCTCTTCCGGGCGGCGGCCGAACTCGCTCCACATCTCGATCAGGACCCGGTCGGCGAGCCCGCGCGCCTCGAGGTCGCGCTGGAAGGCGAGGATGCCCTCGCAGGTCCGGCGCAGGTTGTCTTCCAGGTCGGTCGCCTGGTCGGCGTGGGTGTCGTAGCCGCCGGGCGCCCGCACCGTCACCACCCGCATCGGCAGGCCGACGGCGATGTAGGCAGCGAGGCCGGCGAGCTTGTGCGCGAACCAGTCGTCGGGATAGGCGACCGGGCTGGAGAAGTCGCCGACCCCGGCCAGGTCCTGGCGCAGCTTGTCGGTCTGGGAGGCGGCGCGGCGCACCTGCGAGAGGCCGGGAGAGTCCGCCGGTAGCGAGCCGAAGCGGGCGAAGCTGCGGAACATCTCCGCTTCGATCGGATCGCTGACCCGCGACCAGAGGTCGTAGCCGTCGACGCTGTCGATCGCCGCCACCGGCTTTTGGGCGGTGGCGATCATCGGCGAGAGCGAGCCGTCGAGCGAGAGCCCCTGCAGCGGGTTCTCTTCGTCGCCGACGGCGTCGAGGTAGCGGCCGAGCCAGCCGGTCCGGTAGCCGACCTGCAACTCGCCGATCTCGTAGTAGTGGCGGGAGGTGAAGTGCGACTGGTCCGGGTGGTCGTAGCCGATCGCCGGGAAAGCGCTGACCTTGCCCTCACCATGCAGGGTGGCGAGCGCCGCCGCGGCGGGATGCCACTGCAGGTTCGGGTCCTCGGCGAAGGTCGTCCCGGCGCCCGGCGGCAGGGCCAGGTTCGGGCGCAGCTGCGCGTAGCGCGAGTCGCCGACCGGGGCCAGCACGCTGAGCGAGTCGATGCCGCCGTCGAAGAAGATCGAGACGAGGATCTTGTCCCCCTGCGCCGCCTGGGCGATCCCGGTCTCGAAGGCCGAGAGGGGGATCTTCGAGGCGCCGTAGACCGCCAGCGCCAGGCCGGCGCCGCGGGCGAGGAACTTGCGGCGAGAGAGGCCGGTGCCGGCCGGGTCCGGCATCCCCGGCTCGATCGCCGGCAGCCCCTTGCCGGCTTCGGCAGCGGCCGAGCGCAGCAGCTGCGAGCGGGTGTAGCCGTCGCAGCAGGCGTGGTGTCGCGGTGCCGGGCTCATTGCAGGATCGTGTCCGGGCTGACGCCGATCAGCTGCAGCAGGGCGTTCTGGCGCAGCGCCCGGTAGGGGCCCTGCTGCCAGTCGGCGAGGATCAGGCTCTCGCTGCGCCGCCCGAAGTCCAGCAGCTCGTCGCGGTGTTCGGAGCGCAGTTCGGGCGCGCCCCAGGCCGCGACCGCGCGGGCCAGCGCTTCCTCGGGGGTCTCGGTGGTGCTGTAGTCGTCGCTCCAGGCGTCGACCGAGACCTCCTCCAACGCGTAGGCGACCATGTTCCAGCGGGCCCGCATCCGCGAGGTGTCGAGCCAGCGGTTGTCGTCCCAGCCGGAGACGTTGGGTGGCCAGAACAGCCGCTGCCCGGCCTCTTCGCAGAGCCAGACCCAGGCCTCGGTGTCGACGCCGCGGCCCAGGGCGCGCAGCATCGTCGCCAGCTGGACGACCGGCGGCTTCACCATCGGCGGGCCTTCGTAGAGCTCCGGGCTCATCAGGATCGCCTCCAGCAGCGGCCGGATCTGCCAGCCGGAGGAGACGTAGGTGCTCTCCAGCTGTTCGCGGACCGCGTCCGAAGGCGCCACCGGGACGAAGTAGTTCCACAGCTTGGCGACGAAGAATGAGGGGTGGAGGGGGTGCTCGACGCAGAGGCGGCAGGCGTCTTCCCAGCCCCAGTTGCCGGTTTTGCCGAACACCGTCTTGGCGTCGTTGTCGTGCCAATTCGGGTCGAAGCGGAAGTGGTAGGCGCCTTCTTCACCCGACCAGTCGTTGCGCCAGCCGGTCAGCGAGCGGGCCTGTTCGCGGATGTCGTCCTCGCTGTAGGCGCCGCGGTCGGCGCCGAGCGAGAACAGCTCCATCATCTCCCGGGCGTAGTTCTCGTTCGGCGCCCACTTGAAGTTTTCGTTGCCGTTCAGCCACTGCAGCATCGCCGGGTCGATCGTCACCGCCCGGAAGAGGTCGAGGAAGGAGCCGAAGCAGCGGGTGCGGAAGAGGTTCGACTGGTCGATCATCTGCTGCGTCTTCGAGACGTTCGCGTTCGAGGTCGCGAACCAGTCGTGGAGGATCAGCGCCATCCGCTCGACCAGCGGCTGGTCGCTGCGGACCATGCGGTCGAGCCACCAGAGGTGGTCGTGCCCCCAGGCGTCGGCGGGGGCGAGCGGGTTGCCTTCGTCGTCGCGCGGCGATGGGCCGCTGAGGTGGGCCGGGCCGCTGGGCCGGGTCAGCGACTGGACCGCGCCGGCGAGCCCGAGCGAGGCGAGCTGGTCGGCCTGGCCGGGCGCCGGCCCGAAGCCGGCGCGCTGCAGGAGGCGGACCGCCTGCGCGTGGCCGAAGGCGCCCTGGAAGGCGCCGGGCGGGCGCGGGTCGGAGGGCGGCGCGGCGGCGGGCGCAGTGGCCGGCACTTGGCGCGCCGGCTTCGGCCCTGGGCCGCGGAAGTGGCCCTTCTTCGGCTTGTGCCGGTGGCGGAAGACGTAGCCCTGGACCCGCCAGTCGCCGGTGCCGTCAGGGACCCAGCGGTAGTGCTTGTCCTTCCAGACGCGGCGTCGTTTGTGCCGCCGTTGCTGCGGCCTCGCTGCGACTGGTATCTGCTGCGGGATCGCCATGCGCGAACGGGCCCCTGCGGGGCCTCCCGGGGTTTGTCGGCAGCGCGGAAGCGCGATTGAAGCGCCGCCGCGCGGCTCTGGACGTTAAGCCGAGGCCGCGAGGCGCAAGAATGGGTACGTGGAGTACCTCGTCATCGCCTTCTTCTTCGGCCTCGCCACCGGCCTCATCGGCCGCGGCAAGGGCAGCTCGTTCTTCATCTGGTTCCTGATCGGCATGGTGCTGCCGCTGCTCGGCCTGATCGCGGTGATCCTCTACCGGGTCGACAAAGACGAACCCGAACGCCAGTGCCCGAACTGCCACAAGGCGCTGAAGCTCTACGTCCAGGTCTGCCCGCGCTGCGGCACCGACCTCTATCTGCCCGACCCCGCCGCCGTCCGCCACCCCGGCGTTCGCTGAATCGACCCGGCTATTGCCGGGCTAACTCGGCGAGGGCTCGACGAACCGTTTGACGAAGGCGATCGCGCGGTCGCAGACCTCGCGCCAGCCGCTGTCGATCGTCAGCGAGTGGCCGCGGTTCGTGACCTTCTCGATCTCGGTCACGCCCTCGTTGCGGCTCTGGCGCTTGTAGGAGGCGTTGGCGATCGCCCAGGGGACGGTGTGGTCCTTCTCGCCGTCGATGATCAGCAGCGGTCCGCGGGCCGGGTTCTTCGGGTCGAGCTTGGCCTCGGTGAACGGGTTGAGGTTGGCGTTCGCCATCTGCATCAGCGCCACCCCCGGCGCGGCGACGTGGAAGGTCTCGTAGAGCGCCTTCGCCTCCTCGTCGTCGAGCGCGTTGGCCCAGCCGTATTTGAATTGGTCGAGGGTGAGGGTGACCGCGCGGCCGCGGTTGAGCGGGTTCTGCAGCACCGGCCGGGCCGATTTCAGCGCCGAGAGCGGCAGCGGCAGGACGCCGCGGAAGGGCCCGGGGTCGATCGCGACGGTGGCGGCGGAGAGGCCGCGGTCAGCGACGATCTGGGCGAGCAGGCCGCCGGTCGAGTGGCCGAGCACCGCGGGCTTGCGGTCGAGCGCCCCGATCACCTCCTCGGTGTGGTCGGCGATTGCTCCCAGCGTCTTGCCGGCGAACACGTCGGGGTTCGCCCGCGCCTCCTCGACGCTCGCCGGGTCGTCCGGCCAGTCGGGTTTCACCGCCGCGTAGCCGGCCGCTTCGAAGGCCTCGGCCCAGCGATCCCAGCTGCTCGGCAGCAGCCAGAGCCCGTGGATGAAGACCGCGGCCGTCTTGCCGGCGGCGTTTGCTTTCTCGACTTCGGCTCGCTCGCGCTCGCTGATCGCCATCTCTGTTCCTCTCCGTCGAGTCGTGTGCCGGGTCGGGCTCAGCCTTTCACGGCATCGCTCGAGCGCACAAGGCGCCCGGCGCCGGGATCAGGTCTCGCGCGTGGGCGGATCGGCGGTGTAGGCGAGGTGGCGGCCGTCGGGAGACCAGAGGAGGCTGCGGGGCTCTTCGCCGGGGGTTTCCCCGATCAGCTGCCTGCGGCTGCCGTCGGGGTGGACGCGCCAGATTTTGCCATCGTAGGTCGAGTAGGCGAGCCAGCGGCCGTCGGGGGACCAGGTCGGGCCGTCGAGGATCTCCTCGTCGACGATCCGCCGCAGCCTGCCGCCGCCGGTGGGGACGGTGTAGACGTGCTGGCGGCGGTCCCCCTTGGCGGTGTAGGCGCCGAGGGCGAGGGTGCGCCCGTCCGGCGCCCACTCGACGGTGAACGCGGAGACCAGCCCGGGCACCAGCGACCGGGGGTCCGATCCGTCGCTCTCCACGATCCAGATGTTGACGTTGTGGTGCGCCCCCCAGCGCTGGTAGGCGACCCGGGTCCCGTCGGGAGAGACCGCCGGCTCGCCGATTTCCTCTTCCCGTTTCGGGTGCGGGATGTAGGCGACGCGGCGAGGGGTCGCGCCGAACTCGTCGACCACGTAGAGGGCCGGCTGCGGGCCGATCGGCCCCTTTTCGAAATCGAGGGCGTAGGGGCCGGTGGAAAAGGCGAGCGGGTAGCCGTCGGCCGCCCAGCTGACCCGCTGCGCCCGCACCCCCAGGGTCTGGTGGCGATACCCGGAGCCGTCGAGCGGCGCCTCCGTCAGCCAGGAGGCGTTGCCGTTTTCCGGGCGCGGCAGCGAGGTCGCGTAGCGGATCGTCTTCCCGTCCCCGCTCCAGTCGAGGCGGCCCGGCCGTTCGGGAAAGCCCTGGTAGGCGGGCGCCTTCAGCTCGCGTTGCTTGCCGGTCTCGACGTTGCGGAGCCGAAAGCCGATGCGCGCCGGTTCGGCGATCCAGCGGCCGTCCGGCGACCAGGCCGAGTACTCGCCGACCCGGTCGGAGAGCCGCACCCCGACCACACCGTGCTCGAAGGAGGCCTCGCCGGCGCAGGCGCTGAGCGGGAAGCAGGCGAAGGCCAGCGCGACCAGGAGGAGCGCTCGCCTGGCGGCCCTGGTGCTCACCGCAGCCAGGTGCGGACGATCGCGTTGGCGAAGCCGGCGCCGTAGCGCAAGGCGGCCGGCTTCTTCGAGTGGCCGTGGAGGCGCTGGTCGACGGTGATCGGGACCTCCTTGGCGGGGATGCCGCGCTTGATCGCCTCGATCATGAACTCGGAGGTGTGGAACTGCTCCTGGCGCAGGACCAGCTGCGGCAGGACCGCGGTGCGGACGGCGCGGTAGCCGTTGGAGCAGTCGGTGACGTGGGTGCGGGTGATGGTGGAGACGAGGCGGTTGAAGAAGACGATCCCCAGCTCGCGGGCGAAGTGGTTGCGGTCGGCGTGGCCGAGGACGCGCGAGCCGTGGGCCATCTCGACTTCGCCGTCGAGGATCGGTTTGACCAGGCGCTCCATCTCGTCGGGCCGGTGCTGGCCGTCGGCGTCGAGGGTGACGACTATCTCCGCGCCCGATTCCACCATCAACCTGTACCCGGTTCGCAGCGCTGCTCCACCTCCCCGGTTGGTGACGTGGCGGGCGACCGCGGCGCCGTGCTCGGCGGCGACGTCGCCGGTGCCGTCGCGGGAGCCGTCGTCGACGACCAGGACCTCGGTCCGCACGCCGCAGACCGCGGGCGGGATCTGGTCGAGGACGACGCCGATGTTCTCGGCCTCGTTGTAGGCGGGGATCAAGATCGCGATCTTGCCGCGGAAGCGCTCGGGCAGCCCCGCCTGGCGGAACTCCTCCCAGGCCAGGCCCTCCAGCGCCGCGGCCAGCTGGCGGCTGTTCCGCGCCCCCTGCGACAGCGCCCGCAGGCTGAGCAGGAAGAGGATGAAGATCGCGAAGACGGCGAGGCCGAGGATGCGGCCGCCGTTGCCTTTCTCGAAGGAGAAGGCGGAGAGCAGGCCGTTGACGATTTCGGTCCCGGCGACGAGCGCCAGGCCGAGGCCGGCGGCGATCAGGATCAGGACGTCGGCGTTGCGCAGGGTGCGGCGGCGGGCGACGGCGTAGCCGACCAGGAAGATCGCCAGCAGCAGACCGGCGCTGCGCAGCGCCGTCAGTTCGGCGGGGAAGATGCCTGCGGTGAGGACCATTCGCGACCGGAGAATATGGCCGCGAGGGCGGATGAGAGGGCTAGGCCGGCGAGTGGGAAGACGAGCGTCATCAGCACCTCGTTGCGTCGCGGGGCCGCCAGCGAGACCGCGCCGACCGCGGTGACGAGCACGATCGGGGTCGCCAGCACGACCAGCTCCCACCAGCGTCGGCGCAGGCCGAGGAGGGCGAAACCGGCGAGGCCGAGGGCGACGAGGAGGATCTGGACGGCGCGGCCGGGGGTGCTGTCCATCGCTTCGCCGACGCCGCTGCTCCACATCCGGCCGACCTTGCGCGCGGTCATCGCCGCGTAGCCCCAGGGGTCTTCGCCGAAGTAGGTGGAGAGGTTTTCCTTGCCGGCCTTGCCGAGCGCCTCGTCGCGGGTCAGGTCGGGATGGTCCCGCTGCACTTCCTTGACGACTTCGTCGAAGAGTTCGGTGGGGTTGACCTCGTCCAGCGCTTCGGAGCCGGGTTCGAGGTCGCGGCCGAGGTAGCGCTCGGCGAGGATCGCCTTCACCCGCTGGTATTCGCCGTCGGCGGGGAGGTAGGTGCCGACGTAGAGCGCCTTGCCGCCGCCGGTGGAGATCGGCACGGCGCGATCGAGGACGACGAGGTTGCGGATCGTCCAGGGCAGGATCGGCAGGACCAGCGCGACGAGCAGCACCGCGGCGCCGGCGAGGCCGAGCTGCCAGCCGCCTTTCCGCCACTCGCGGATCGCGGCGAGGACCACGAACGCCGCCGCGACCAGGAGGTACTCAGGGCGGAACATCGCCGTCAGACCGAAGAGGAAGCCCGGAACGGCCCAGGGCCAGACCGAACGCAGTTGTCCCCGCATACCGGGGACAACTGCGTTCGCTTCCCGATCCGAGGCCCATAAAAAGGCGAGGATCGCCGCCGGCAGGGTCAGCATCGCCGGCGGCTCGCTCATCAGCTCGCCGGTGGTGTGGATGAACGGCGGGTAGACGGCGACCGCGAAGGCGGCGAAGAGGCCGACCCAGCGGCCCAGCTCGCGGCCGCCGAGCCGCCAGCCGAGAGCGAAGACGACGAGGATCGTCGCGATTCCCAGCAGCGCCTCGACGATCCGCGCCGTCCCTTCGCGGGCGCCGCCGGTCGCGTAGTAGGCGGCGGCATAGAGGAAGGGGGCGCCGGGCGACCAGTCGCTGGAGTCGCGGAATTCCGGTCCGCCGAAGCTCTGTTCGGTGTAGAGCGCCTTGGAGAGCGCGTAGTAGGCGTGCGAGTCGTCGGCCGGGTGCTCGACCGGGTTGACGACCACATAGGCGCGCACCACCAGGCCCAGCAGCGCGATCGCCGCGAGTGCGATCAGCGTCCGCTTCCCGTAACGCTGCGGCAGCGAGCGAGCCCAATCGGCGAGAGCGTTCAAGACGCGCCCAGGCTATCCGGGGCCGGCTTTGGGAAGCCCATCCGATGCTCGCCCTGGCTTTGCGAGGCGAGCATCGGATGGGCTTCCGAGCGACGCGGCCAGCCAGGTGAGAGCGGTGGCGGAGAGCGCTGCGAGGAGGGGGACCAGCAAGAGCACCCGCCGGGGGGAGGCGACGAGGAGGGCGCTGAGCGCGGTGATCGCGAGGAAGATCGTGCCGATCAGCAGCGCCTCCCAGCGCCGTCGCCAGGCGAGTATCGCCAGCCCGACCAGGCCGAAGGCCACGAGGAGCCAGTGCACGACCTCCCATACCGGCGCCCGCATCACGTCACGCGGCCCGTGCGACCAGATCCGCCCGACCTTGGCGGCGACGAAGCCGACGTATTCCGCCGGATCCTCGGAGACGTCGTCCCAGAGCTGTTCCTTGCCCAGCTTCGAGAGCGCTTTGTCCGTTTCCATCCCGGGATAACGGTCTGAGGCGAGCCGGGCGAGGATCTGCTCCAACCGCAGCCGGTCGGCGTCCTGGGGTTGAAATAGATCTGGGTTTTCGGAAACCACCTCGGCGCCGACCTTTTCTGGGTCGCCGGCGGAAGGCAGGTAGGTGCCGGCGAACAGCACCTGTCCGCCGCCGGTGGAGATCGGAACGAAGCGGTCGAGGGCGACCGCGTTGCGCAGCGTCCAGGGTGCGATGACCACCAGGGCTGCGGTGAGAAAAACAACAGCAGGTAGGAGGGAGGTGCGCCAGTCGTTGCGCAGGCTCCGGAGCGCGATGACGATCGCGACCAGGGCCGCCACGCCGAGGTACTCCGGCCGCGCCAGGGCCAGCGACCCGAACAGCGCGCCCGGCAGCAGCCACCGCGCCCAGCCGCCGTCCCAAGCCCAGAGCACCGCCAGCACCCCGCCCGACAGCAGCGTCGCCGCGAGCGGCTCGCTCATCAGCATCCCCTGGTACTCCAGGAGAGCCGGGTAGATGGCAACCGCGAGCGCCCCAACCAGAGCAGGCCAGACGATTGGTGAGTTTGGCCGCCTATGGCCGGCACAACTCACCAAGGGCGCTTCGTGGGCGGGCACTCCAGCGACCTCACCTGATCGGGGTCGCTGGAGTGCCCGCCCCAGTCGCCTCCCGATCAAGTACGCGAACAGGACGCTCAGGGTCCCGATCAGCGCCAGCACCACCCGCGCGAGCCGTTCGTGGACCCCGCCCGTCACCTCATACAACCCCGCCACGAACAGCGGCAGCCCCGGCGAGTAGTTGCTCGACGGCTGCGTCGCCCCGGGGCCGACCGTGAACCCCTCGCCGTGCTCCAGGTTCGCCGCGATCGCCGCGTAGGCCTTCGCGTCGTAGACCGGCGCCCGGCCGTCCCACGCCTCGCCCAGGCGCAGCCCGAGGCCCAGGAGGAGGATCGCCACCAGCGCGGCGACGCCCACCCGGCCTCCGTTGCGCGCCGCCAGTCCGCTCATCACCGCCCGGATTCAACTAGGACCATCGGTCCCGCGCGCCGCCCGAGCGTTTAAAGTGCCGCCCTCATGCGAATCCTCATCCTCGGGGGCGACGGCTATCTCGGCTGGCCGACCGCGCTCCGTTTCTCGGCCCGCGGGCACGAAGTCTCCGTCGTCGACAACTTCTCCCGCCGCCGTTGGCACACCGAACACGGCACCGCCTCGCTGACCCCGATCGGGGAGCTCGACGAGCGCATCGCCGCCTGGCGCGAGGTCTCCGGCGAGCAGATCCGCAGCTACGTCGGTGCCGTCGAGGACGGCGACTTCCTCGACGAGGTCGTCGCCGAGACCAAGCCGGAGGCGATCGTCCACTACGGCCAGCAGGCCTCGGCGCCGTTCTCGATGCTCTCGCGCGAGCGCGCGGTCGAAACCCAGCACGCGAACGTGATCGGCAACCTCAACCTGCTGTTCGCGATGCGCGACCACGTCCCCGATGCGCACCTGGTCAAGCTCGGGACGATGGGCGAGTACGGCCAGCCCAACATCGATATCGAGGAGGGCTACATCGAGATCGAGCACAAGGGTCGCAAGGACAACCTGCCGTATCCGAAGCTGCCGGGCTCGCTCTACCACTGCTCGAAGGTCCACGACTCGACCAACATCCACTTCGCCTGCCGCACCTGGGGCCTGCGCGCGACCGATCTCAACCAGGGCGTCGTCTACGGCGTCGAGACCGAGGAGACCGTCCGCGACGAGCGCCTCATCACCCGCTTCGACTACGACGAGCTGTTCGGCACCGTGCTCAACCGCTTCTGCCTGCAGGCGGTGATCGGCCACCCGCTGACCGTTTACGGCGCCGGCCACCAGACCCGCGGCTTCCTCAACATCCGCGACACCCTCGCCTGCGTCGAACTGGCGGCGCTGAACCCGGCCGAGCGGGGCGAGTTCCGCGTCTTCAACCAGTTCACGGAGCAGTTCTCGGTCCTGGAGCTGGCCGGGCTGGTCAAGGAGGCCGGCGAGCACCTCGGCTACAGCGTCGAGATCCAGCACTACGAGAACCCGCGGGTCGAGAAGGAAGAGCACTACTACAACGCGGTCCACACCAAGCTGCTCGACCTCGGTCTCGATCCGACCCTGCTGGGGGAGGAGCTGGTCGAGTCGATCATCCACGTGATCGAGCGCCACAAAGGCCGCGTGATCGAGACCGCGATCGACCCGCAGACCCGCTGGAACCCGGCCAAATCGCCTGCAGGACAGGCGTAGCTCGCCCCTAGCGGCCGGCGGGGCGGAGACCCGGCCGCTGGTACCATCGCCAGTCCTTATGCGCGCCGCCGACACGTTGATGGAATCCCTCAAGGCCGAGGGCGTCAAGGACGTCTTCGGGATCCCCGGTGGGGCGAACCTGCCGACCTACGACGCAATGGTCGACGCCGACTTCCGCCACGTCCAGGTGCGCCACGAGCAGGGCGGGGGCCACGCCGCCGAGGGCTACGCCCAGACCTCGGGCCGCGTCGGAGTCGCCTTCGCGACCTCCGGCCCCGGCGCCACCAACCTCGTCACCGCGATCGCCGACGCGATGATGGACTCGGTTCCGACCGTCTTCATCACCGGCCAGGTCCGCACCGAGCTGATCGGCACCGACGGCTTCCAGGAGGCCGACATCCTCGGCGCCACGCTGCCCTTCGTGAAGCACTCCTTCGCGGTTACCGACCCGCGCCAGATCCCCGAGTACGTCCACCAGGCCTTCCACGTCGCCTCGACCGGGCGTCCCGGGCCGGTGCTGCTCGACATCCCGCAGGACCTCTCGCGCGCCGACATCGACTACCTGCCGCGCACCGAGCCGGTCGAGCTGCCCGGCTACAAGCCCTCGACCGAGGGCAACATCAAGCAGATTCGGATCGCCGCCAAAGCGCTGGCGAACGCCCGACGGCCGATCTTCTACACCGGCGGCGGCGTCATCAACGGCAACGCCTCCGAGGAGCTGCGCGAGCTCGCCGCCTCGGACCGGTTCCCGGTTACCTCGACGCTGATGGGCCTCGGCGCCTTCCCCGCCTCGCACGAGAGTTTCCTTGGGATGCTCGGCATGCACGGCACCTGGGCCGCCAACCACGCGATGGACAAAGCCGACCTGATCGTCGCCATCGGCGCCCGCTTCGACGACCGCATCACCGGCAAGCTCGACGAGTTCGCGCCGCACGCCAAGGTGATCCACATCGACATCGACCCGGCCGAGATCTCGAAGAACGTCGGCGCCCACATCCCGATCGTCGGCGACGTCAAGCAGGTGCTGCCGAAGCTGACCCGCGAGTACCGGGCGCTGCAGACCGACTCCAGCCGCCTCGACGACTGGTGGACGACGCTGCGCGGCTGG
>DASQCF010000045.1:0-4156 GCA_035634815.1 Solirubrobacterales bacterium
GACGTTGTTCAGCTCGTAGGGGTCCTTGGTGATGTCGTAGAGCTCTTTCTCGCCGTCGGGCCACTCGATGTACTTGTAGGGGCCGAGGCGGATTCCCTCGTAGTCCTTCGGCGGCGCGACGATCGAGGCGCTGGCGCCGTCTCCGGAGCGGGCGCGGCGGGGCTTCAGCTCCTTGACCGTGGCGCGCTGCCCGGTCGGTTCCCCGTTGGCTTCGACGTCGTTGGTCTCGACGAAGGACTCGAAGAGCAGCGGCCGCCGCGAGCGCAGCGACGGGTCCCGCATGTAGGGCACCAGCGAGCGGCCGTCGATCGATTTGTCCGCCTGCACCCCGGCCAGTTCGAGGATCGTCGGCGCGATGTCGATGTTGGCCGCCAGCTCGCCGGTCGAGGTGCCGGCTTTGATCCCCGGCCCGCGGATCAGCAGCGGCAGGTGGGTGGCCGGCTCGTAGGCGATGAACTTGCCGCCGGTCAGCCGGTGCTCGCCGTAGAAGAAGCCGTTGTCAGAGGTGAAGACGATGTAGGTGTTGCGCAGCCGGTGCAGGCCGCCGAGCGTGTCGACGATCGTTTTCACGCCTTCGTCGACCGAGCGCAGCGACTCCAGCGCCTTCTGGTAGTAGACGCGGTAGGTGTGGATCTCCTGCAGCGAGAGGTACGGGGCTTCGCGGATGAAGCGCGGCTTGTCGTTGACGTTGCCCTCGTTGAACCCCTGCGAGCGGCTGTGCGGATAGGGGGCGCCGGCGAAGGTGTTGTAATGGCGCGTCGCCGGCTCCGGCCCGGCCGGGCGGCGGAAATCTCCGTGCGGCGCGGTGTAGTCCATCTGCAGGTAGAAGGGCTGTTCGGGCGAGGTCTTCTGGCTCAGCTCTTCCCAGGCGAGCGTGTTGAAGAGGTCGGTCTCGTAGAAGCAGGGTTTGCCGTTCAACGGCGCGCTCGGGCAGCCGAAGTCGTCGCGCTCGCCGTATTCCCGCGTTTCCCAACTGCCGGGGTCGCCGTAGGGGCCTTCAAGCAGGCCGTTGTTGTTCAGCGTGTAGCCGTAGAAGTAGTGGTTGGTGTCGGCCCGCAGGACCGAGTGCCAGGCGCTCCAGCCGGGGGGCACGTCTTTGCCTTCGTCGAACGGTTCGTCGCCGTAGCCGTTGAGGAACTTGCCGATGTGGATCGTCCGGTAACCGGCCCCCTGCAGCCAGGTGGCGAGGTTGTGGCTGTAGGCGCCGCGGGCTTTGAAGCCGGTGTAGCCGCCGTTGGGCGGCACGTTGCCGCGGACGTTGTGGTTGTGCGCGTAGCGTCCCGTCAGCAGGCTGACCCGCGAGGGGCAGCAGAGGGGGTAGGGGACGTAGTAGCGGTTGAAGGTGATGCCGCGGTTGGCGATCAGCGAGAGCGTGTAGGGCATCGCCTGCACTTCGACGCCGCCGACGTTGAGGCTGGCGTAGAGCTGGTCGAGCGTCGCGTCGTCGACCTGGATGACGACGAAGCTCGGTTTCTGCAGGGCCGAGGGTTCCGCCGCGCGGGCGCTCTGCAGGCCGGCGACGACGAGGCTCGCCAGCAGCAGGCTGAGAGCAAGGGCGATGCCGAAGCGGGCCCGGGCACGGGCAGGCGACGAACTGGTCTGTCGAGCGTACGTATGCATCAGCGAGTCGAGGAGCGTGATTACCCCCGAAACCGGCGCCTCAGGCCTGAGTTGCGGCTTGAAAGCTAGAAGACGCTCAGGACGCGCCGAGCTTTTTCACGGCTTCGCGGAAATTTTTGACCGTCGCGCTGGGGGCTTTGCGCCCTTCCAGTTTCTCGCCGTGGCGGTTGACCCAGATCACCGGCACGTTCATTTTCAGCACCGGCGCGATGTCGGTCGTGTAGTCGCAGCCGATGTGGAGCCAGCCTTTCTTGCCGCCGATCCGCCGCGCGCACTCTTTGAAGTGGACGGGGTCCGGCTTGTAGCTGCGCACCTGCTGCGCGGTGACGACGAGGTCGAGTTCGGTCCGCAGGTGGCGGCGGCTGATTCCCAGCAGTTTGTCGTCGACGTTGGAGATGATCCCGATCTCGTACTTCTTGCCGAGCCGGTCCATCGCCGCGTTGGCCTCGCGGAACGGCAGCCAGTAGGCGACGCTGTTGGGCAGGAACTGGGCCCGCGAGGGCTCCACCTCCCAGCCGATCTCACCGGCGACTTTGACGATCGTGCGGCGCAGGACCTCGGCGTAGAGCTCGTAGGACCCGGCCATGATTTCCGCCTGCACTTCCATGAACCGCTCCAGGAAGGGCCCCTCTTCGAAGCTGAAGCCGTCTTTGGAAGCCTCTTTCTTGCAGGCTTCGACGATGCCTTTCTCCCAATCGATGAGGGTTCCGTAGCAGTCGGTGGTAACCCATTTGATGTTTTTGAGGCTGGGGAGGGGCATGAGCGAGCGCGGCATTATGTCATTCGGATAGTCTGCCGCGCTGCGCTCCCCCCAGCGCACCTCTGACATGGACCTTCTCGAGTACCAGGGCAAGCAGCTGTTCGCCAAGCACGGCCTCGCCGTGCCGAGCGGCGAGGTCGCCGCCACGGTCGACGACGTCGTCGCCGCAGCGGAGAAGATCGGCTACCCCTGCGCGATTAAGGCCCAGGTGCTGATCGGCGGCCGCGGCAAGGCGGGTGGGATCAAGATCGCCCAGGACGCCGAGGAGGCGCGCGCCCACGCCGACGCGATCCTCGGCATGGACATCGTCGGTCCCCACGGCGAGGGGCCGTTCCGCGTCGACCAGGTCTGGGTCGAGGGCGGCTCCGACATCGCCGAGGAGTACTACGCCTCGGTGATCCTCGACCGCGGCGAGAAGAAGCTGCTGGCGATGGTCTCCGCCAAGGGCGGGATGGACATCGAGGCGGTCGCCGCCGAGGACCCCGACGCCCTGGTCAAACGGCACATCGACCCGACCACCGAGTTCGACGCCGCCGCGGCGCGGGCGATCGTCGCCGATGCCGGCCTCGCCGAGGACGCGCTCGACGAAGCCGCCGAGGCGCTGGTGAAGCTGGCCGAGGTGGCGCGCGAGGAGGACGCGACGCTGATCGAGGTCAACCCGCTGATCGTCACCGCCGGGCGCGACGTCGTCGCCCTCGACTCGAAGGTAACGATCGACGGCAACGCCCTCTTCCGCCACCAGGACCTGGCCGAGATCGCCGACACCGTCGACGACCCGCAGGAGCAGATGGCGAAGGAAAAGGGCCTCACCTACGTCAAACTCGACGGCAACGTCGGCATCCTCGCCAACGGCGCCGGCCTCTGCATGTCGACCCTCGACGTCGTCGCCCAGGCGGGCGGCGCGCCGGCCAATTTCCTCGACGCCGGCGGCGGCTCCAAAGCCGAGGCGATCGTCAACGCTCTGGAAGTGATCAAGAGCGACGCGAAGGTGAGCGCGATCCTCTTCAACATCTTCGGCGGCATCACCCGCTGCGACGAGATCGCCAACGGGATCGTCACCGCCTCGCAGCAGATCGACCTCGGGATGCCGCTGGTCGTCCGCCTCGACGGGACCAACTCCGAGGAGGGGCTGAGGATCCTCGCCGCGGCGGACCTGCCCAACCTGCACCAGGAGAAGACGATGCTGGACGCCGCCCGCCGCGTCGTCGAGCTCGCCGGGAGCGCCGCATGAGCATCATCGTCGACGAGGGCACCAAGCTCGCCGTCTCCGGCCTCACCGGCCGCGAGGGCTCCTTCCACGGCCTGCGCAACAAGGCCTACGGGACCGACCTCGTCGCCGGGGTCACGCCCGGCAAGGGCGGCCAGGACGTCGAGGGCACGCCGGTCTTCGACACGATCTCCGACGCCGTCACCGAGGCCGGCGCCAACACTTCGATGATCTTCGTCCCGGCGCGCTTCGCCGCCGCGGCGATCGACGAGGCGATCGAGTCCGGGGTCGAGACGGTGATCGCGATCACCGAGGGGATCCCGGTCCTCGACATGCTGAACACGTACTGGAAGGCGAAGGAGGCGGGCGTCCGGCTGATCGGCCCCAACTGCCCCGGCGTCCTCTCGCCCGGCAAGGCAAACGTCGGGATCATCCCGGCCCAGTTCTTCGACCCGGGCCCGATCGGCGTCGTCTCCAAGAGCGGCACCCTGACCTACCAGATCGGCAACGAGCTGAAGCAGGCCGGGACCGGCAACTCCTCGATCGTCGGCATCGGCGGCGACCCGATC
>DASQCF010000046.1:0-19093 GCA_035634815.1 Solirubrobacterales bacterium
AGCGCCCGCATCAGGTTGGTCTCGTAGGCGAGGATCCCCAGCGCCGCGGCGCCGAGGACGACGAGCAGCATCGCCAGTTCGCGTCGCCGCCGCGGGGATCCGGATGCGCTCAAGGTCGCGCCAGGCTATCTTGCCGCTGACGATGGCGAGAGCCCTTGGTCAGCTGCGGATCGTCCTGCGCGCGCTCGTCATCGACTTCGAGAACCGCGACCTCGGCCTCCTCGGCGCCGCCCGCATCGGCCTCTCCTTCGCCAGCTGGAGCTTCGCGATCGCCCTCGGCGTCTACGGGTTCGAGGCGCACGGCGTCGTCGGCGCCGGCCTCGTCGCCCTGGTGCGGCTGCTGCCGGGCGCGATCGCCTCGCCCTTCGCCGGCCTTGTCGCCGACCGCTTCCCGCGGCGCACGGTGCTGCTCGCCAGCGCCGCGCTGATGGCCGCGATCCTCGCCGGCGCCGCGATCGCCGCCGGCCTCGACGCGCCGACCGGCGTCGTCTTCGTCTTCCCGGCGCTCTTCGCCGTCGCCTCCAGCGGCTACGCCCCGGCCGAGGCGGCGATGTTCCCGCTGCTGGCCCGGACCCCGCAGGAGCTCTCGGCCAGCAACGTCAACCACAGCGCGATGGAAAACGCCGGCTTCATCGCCGCCGCCGTCGCCACCGGCCTGCTGCTGACCGCGACCTCGCCGGGGACGGTGTTCGCGGTCGCCGCCGCGGTCACCCTCGCCACCGTCGGCCTGCTCGCCTTCGTCCGCCGCGACCAGCGGCCCGAATACGACGAGGAGCTGGCCGGGACCGCCCGCGAGCTCAGCCGCGGCGCCCGGGCGCTGATCTTCCACCCGGCGCTGCGGCTCTCCTCGCTGACCCTGATCCTGCTGCTCCTCTTCGAGGGCTTCGCCGACGTGATCCTGATCTCGATGGCGCTGGAGCTGCTGCACCTGGAGGAGGGCGCCGTCGGCTTCCTCAACGCCAGCTGGGGGATCGGCGCCCTGGTCGGCGGCGCGGCGCTGGCGCTGATGCTCGACCGCGGCCACCTGGTCGCCGCGATCGCCGGCGGCAGCCTGCTGCTCGGCGCGGCGACGATGCTGCCCGGCTTCCTCCCCGAGGAGGGGACCTCCTACGTCGCCTGGTTCGGGATCGGGATCGGCTTCACCTTCGTCGAGGTGGCGGGCAAAACGCTGATGTACCGGCTCGCCTCCGACGAGACGATGGGGCGGGTGATCAGCGCCCTGGAGGCGGGGCGCCTGCTGGCGATGGCGGTCGGCTCGCTGGGGGCGATCCTGCTGGTCGAATGGCTGCACCCCGACGGCGCCCTGATCGCCCTCGGTGCGCTGATGCCGATCTTCGTCGTCCTCTGCTGGGCGCGGCTGCGCGCCTTCGAGGTCGGCGCCCCCGTCGCCGAGGGGCCGTACCACCTGCTGCGCGAGAACTCGATCTTCGCGCCGCTGCCGATCGCCACCGTCGAGCGGCTCAGCCACGACCTGGTGGAGGTCGAGTTCGACGCCGGCGAAGAGGTGATCGTCCAGGGGGAGCACGGCGACCGCTTCTTCCTGATCGAGTCCGGCCAGGTCGAGGTCTTCGAAAACGGCGACTTCCGGCGCAACGAGGGGCCGGGCGAATCGTTCGGCGAGATCGCCCTCCTGCACGACGTGCCGCGCACCGCGACCGTCCGCACCACCGAGCCGACCCGGCTGCTGGCGCTGGAGCGCGAGCAGTTCCTCACCGCGGTGAGCGGCCACCGCCGCAGCAGCCAGCTGGCCGGCGGCGTCGCCGACGACCGCTGGGTCAGCCGCGAAGTCGCCAGGCCAAGCGCGGAGTGAACCTATGTCCGAGCAAAGCCGGCGAATCAGCGTCACTCTCGATCCGGATCACGCGCGGAAGCTCACCAGCCTGTGAGAGACCGTGCCTCTCTCCGAGCTCTAGTCGACCCGCCATCGCTCAAGCCGGCCGCCTGGAGGGATTGGCGAACTTCCCCCGACTCGTCTGTTCCTTATTGCCGGATAGCACCGAAAAGGAACGGGTGAGGTCAGCGCCGCCGCTCGTCTGTTCCTTGTCGGTCCATGGCAACCAAAGGGAACAGACGAACGAGAGCCGGAGGGAGCCCATAGGCCCTGCTGTTCGGTCTCCCCTGCGTCCGCGCCCCGCTTGGCGCGGCGCTCGCCAGCCGTACACGAGGGTTTGCTCCTAGTCACCCCTTCTGGCGGCGGGTCTCAGGCGACGACGAGCAGGGCGGTGCCGAAGAGGAAGAGCACGTGGAACGCCTGGTCGACGGCGACCCGCAGGCCCGGGCTGGATTCGGCCAGTCCCTTGACCTTGCGCATGTAGGCGTCGAGCAGCCGGCGGTCGTCCTGGATCAGGTGCGGGACCGCAATCACCGCGGCCATCAGCACCGCCCAGGCGGCGTCGGTTTCGATCCCGATCCATATAAGGGCGGGGACGAAGGCGACCATGTAGGTGAGGACGTGGGAGACGAGCGCCCGGCGGTGCTCGCGGTCGGGCCCGAGGCCGTTTTCCTTGCAGCGGGCCTGCCAGTCGGTCTGCAGGAGGAAGTCGCCCACCAGGTGGGAGACGACCAGAACCGCGAAGACTTCGACCCAGATCACCGGCTGCGCCCGGCGCTCGTGCTCATGCCCGGCAGGCTATGCGACGAACCGGCAGCTTGGCCGCCTGGACAAATAGGCCAAACAAACGTTGTCCCTAAAGTTCTGCCGCTCTCAAGCCGACTAGGTAAGGTTCCCATTCCTAATGTTCCGTAAACCTGCTTTGGCGGCTTTTCTCGTCCTGGTCGCCATTTTCGCGCTGCCGAGCGGCGCAAACGCGTCGGTGACGAACACGAGGATCGTCTCCGGGCCGAGCGGGACGGTCGCCACCGACTCGGTCACCTTCGCCTTCACCTCGCCCGAGGACGGCGGCTTCCAGTGCCGTCTCGACGGCGGCGAGTGGAGCGCCTGCGAGTCGCCGCAGAGCTACGACGAGCTCGCCGACGGGCACCACGTCTTCGAAGTCCGCGCCCTGAACAAGGCCGGCCACCCCGACCCGACCCCCTCGGCGCGCAGCTTCACGGTGGAGACGGTCGAACCGGAACCGGAACCCGAGCCGCCCGCGGTCGTCGTCCCCCAGCCGATCGCGATCGCCAGCGGTCCGCCGCAGCCGGTCGCCGGCCAGAGCTTCAACGTCGAACCGGCCAGCGGCACGGTCGAACTCCAGTGCCCGGGCGAAGACGAGTACTCCCGCCTCACCTCCTTCAAGCAGGTGCCGATGGGCTGCCTGGTCAACACCCGCCACGGCACGATCGCGCTGACCTCCTCGAAAGGCTCCTCCGGCGAGCTGCAGGATGCGATCTTCTGGGGCGGCGTCTTCGTCGTCACCCAGCAGGAAGGCGACAACCAGACGGTCGAGCTGAAACTGGCCGGCAAACGGATGTGCGAGAAACGCAGCGGCACCGCGCGCAAGCCGGTGGCGCGGGCGAGCGGCAAGCGCCGCGGCGGCCGCCGCGCCTGGGGCAGCGGCAAGGGCAACTACGAGACCAGCGGCAGCTACGGCTCGGCGACCGTGCGCGGCACCACCTGGCTGGTGGTCGACCGCTGCGACGCCTCGACCCTGTTCAAGGTGAGCGAAGGAACCGTCTGGGTCGACGACTTCGTCAAGGACAAGGAAGTCGTCCTCGAAGCCGGCGAGCAGTACATCGCCAAAGCCGCGATCCCCCGCCTCAACCCGAACAAGTTCCCGTGAGCCGGGCGCTGCGGATAGCGCTCGCCACCGCGGCGCTGTTCGCCACCCTCGCGCTGCCCGCCCAGGCGGGGGAGAAGCTGACGATCGCCGCCGCCCGCGACCGCGCCCTCAACTACGCCGAGACGACCTGCAAGCACGACTCGTCCTGCGCCAAGGCCGGCGTCCAGAACTGCCGCCGCCACAGCCGCCGCGTCGTCCTCTGCCGGATCTTCGACCACCGCAAGACCGAAGAGCAGGGGAACTTCGTCTGCACCCGCCTGGTCCGCCTGGCGCTGCAGCCGAAGAGCGGGAAGATCCCCGTCACCGGCGTCAGCGACTGGAACTGTTAAAACTCAAATATCAGTAGTTAAAGGCTTTAATGACCTATTTAACGGTCCTTAGAGGCTATAATGGGGCATATGGCCAAGCCACGCCCCACTCCTCCCGCGATCAAACGGGCCACCCGCGGGTTGGCCGAAGACATCGCCGCCTGGCGCAAGCTTCGAGGCCTCACCCAAGCGCAGCTGGCGGATCGGTCGGGCATCGCGCGGTCGACCCTTGCTCGCTTTGAGCAGGGCGACGGCGGAATCAGCCTGGAGAACCTGATGCGGATGCTTCGTGCTCTGGGCATCCTCGAGAACCTGCTCAAGGCGCTGGATCCCTACGAATCCGACATCGGACGGCTTCGCTCCGACGAAGAGCTCCCGCGGCGGATCCGGCCGGTGAACCTGGCCGGCAGGGACGATGGCTGACCGGGAGGTCGAGGTATTCGTCCAGCTCGCCGGCGAGGACGTGCTCGCCGGTCGGTTATGGGCGCACCGGCGCCAGCGCGTCGAGTCGGCCACCTTCGTCTACGCCACCGCTTATCTCGCCAGGAAGGACAGCTATCCGCTCGACCCCGCGCTCCCCCTCGTTACGGGTCAGCTTCAGACCCCGGCGAACCGGCCGATCTTCGGGGCGTTTTCAGATTGCTCGCCGGACCGCTGGGGGAGGATGCTCATCCGCCGACGTTTCGGCGGGGCGGACGACAGCACCGGGGAGCAGAGCTTCGGGGAGGCCGATTATCTCCTTGGGGTCCGGGATGACCTGCGCCAAGGAGCTGTCCGCTTTCGCGATCCGGACAGCAGCGAGTTCTTGGCCGACGAGCAGGACGGCGTCCCCCACCTGATCGACCTGCCGCGGCTGCTCGACTATGCCGACCGCGCCGAACGCGACGTCGCCAGCCAAGAGGAGCTCGACATGCTTCTCAGAGGTGGAAGCTCCCTGGGCGGCGCCCGGCCCAAGGCCCACGTGATCGATCGCAAAGGACGCATAGCGATCGCGAAGTTCCCGAAGGCGGAGGGAGACGAATGGAACGTCACCGGTTGGGAGGCCGTCACCCTCAGCCTGGCACGAGATGCTGGGATCAACGCCGCCGCGTCGGAACTCACCGATGTCGCGGGTCGCTCGGTTCACGTCGTCGACCGCTTCGACCGCCAGGGAGATCTGCGGGTCGGGTACGTCAGCGCGATGACCTTGCTGGAGGCGGCCGACGGGGAGACCCGGAGCTATCTCGACCTCGTGGAGGTGATCGAAGCGCAGTCCAACCGGGTGACGAAGGATCTCCACGAGCTTTGGCGCCGGATCGCCTTTTCGATCCTGGTCAGCAACACGGACGACCACCTTCGTAACCACGGCTTTCTACGAACGACCGCCGGAGGCTGGGCACTTTCCCCGGCGTTCGACATCAACCCGAACCCGGAGCCGGGGCCGAAATACCTAAGCACCTCGATCGACGGCAGATCCAACGCGGCGAGCATCGAGCTCCTCCTCGGGGTCGCCGAGTTCTTCCGCCTGGACCCCAGGGAAGCCGCGGCGGCTCTTGCCGAGGTGACCGAGGCCACCAGCCGGTGGCAGGAGGTCGCACGTCGCCTCGGTCTCGATCGCTCCTCGATTGCCGAGATGCGGCCTGCATTCGAAAGATGAGAAAAAGCTTCGCCAATGTGACGGAGTCCGTCCGCCGGGCGCGCCACCATCGTTCGCATGTGGCAAATACGTGTCGCCTGTTCAGGCTGCGATGAGGAGTCCGAGGTCCTGGTCGATGAGCTCGACGACGTCGACCGCGAGGTCTGCCCCTGCGGCTACAGCTACGTGGTGCTCTCGGTCAGCGCCTTCGAGCCCGTCCACGCGCAGCGCGGCGAGCTGATCGAGCTGCCGCGCCGGCGCAAGCTGACCCGCGCCGCCTAGCGACCTCACATCTCGGCCCTGACCGGCGTTCTACATATATGAGCGATATCGAAGCCGGCTGGAGCGTCTACGAGAGCCCCATCGGGCCGCTGAACCTCGCCGCCGGTCCCCGCGGGCTGACTGCCCTCGGGTTTCCGGGGCGGTCGCAGGCTCCCGCCGAGGCGGAGAGGCGCCCGTTGCCCGAGGTGACGCGGCAGCTCGACGCCTACTTCGCCGGCGAGCTGCGCGAGTTCGACCTCCCCCTCGACCCCCAAGGCACGCCGCTTGAGCTGGCGGTCTGGCGGGCGCTGCTGGAGATCCCCTACGGGCAGACCGCGAGCTACGGCGAGCAGGCGGCCCGCATCGACCCTTCGCTCTTCGACCCCGACGTCGAGCCGTGGCAGCGCGCCCGCGTCGTCGGCGCCGCCAACGGCCGCAACCCGATCGCGATCGTCATCCCCTGCCACCGGGTGATCGGCGCCGACGGCTCGCTCACCGGCTACGGCGGCGGCCTCGATCGCAAGCGGGCCCTGCTCGACCTCGAGAGCAGCCGCCAGCTGGCGATTCTCTGACCCTGTCGATTTCCGCCCGGCCCGTTCGTCGGGTAGGTAAAGACACCCTTCAACTACGAGGAGGCAGCATGCGTTTCATGGTTCTGGTCCCGGGCACCCCCGAGTCCGAGGCGGGCGAGAAGCCCACCACCGAGATGCTGGAAGCGATGACCCGCTACAACGAAGAGCTGGTCAAGGCGGGCGTGATGGTCGGCGGCGACGGCCTGCTCCCGACCGCGCAGGGCGCCCGCATCCGCTTCGACGGCGGCGGACGCACCGTCACCGACGGCCCCTTCGCCGAGTCCAAGGAGCTGGTCGCCGGCTACTGGCTCTGGGAGTGCGACTCGCGCGCGGACGCGATCGCCTGGCTCGAAAAAGCCCCCTTCGACGGCGGCGTCGAGATCGAACTGCGCCAGATCGCCGAGCTCGAGGACTTCGACGAGCAGATGACGCCGGAGCTGCGCGAGGCCAACGAGCGGCTCGGCGAGCAGATCGAAGGCGGCTGAGCTGCGGTAGAAGTACGGCGTGCTGATCGACGGCCCACCGCTCGACGCGCCCGCGCCGCCGCTGGACGACCTGCTGCGGATCGGGCTCGAGGCCGCGCCTGAGGAGCCGGCGCTGGTCTCGGCCGAGCGCTCGATGGACTGGGCGGAGCTTGAGTCCGAGGCTGAGCGGCTGGCCGGCGGATACCGGGCGCTGGGCCTGGAGCCCGGCGACCGGATCGCCTCGCTGATGCCGAACCGGATCGCGCTCCTTGTCCACTACCTCGCCTGCTTCAAGGCCGGGCTGGTGGTGACGCCGCTGAACTACCGCTACACCCACCGCGAGATCGACCACGCGCTCGAAGTCAGCGGCGCGAAGGCGCTGCTGGCGCACGAGGAGCGCGTCGAGGACGTCGGTGCCAGCAGGCTGGCGGCGGCGCTGCCGACGAGCCTCACCTACCCGGGCGACTTCGAGCGCCTGCTGGCGAGCGAGCCGCTCGGCGACGCTTCGCACCCCGACCTCTCCGAGCCGGCGGCGATCTTTTTCACCTCCGGCAGCACCGGGCCAGCGAAGGGAGTCACCCACACCCGCTCCTCGCTGCGCTGGATGATCGCCAGCGCCGCCGCCGCCTTCGAGCTCGACGCCTCGGACGTCTTCCTGCCCGGCTCATCGATGTCCCACATCGGCTCCTTCCTCTGGGCGCTGAGCACGCTCTCGGTCGGCGGCCGGGTGGTGGTCGCGCGGACCTTCGACAGCCACGAGATCCTGCCGCTGCTGCGCGAGCAGCAGCCGACGGTGCTGGCGATGATCCCGGCGGCGCTCCTGGCCCTGGTCCGCGACCACGACCTGCAGCCGACCGATTTCGCCTCGCTGCGGGTCTGCCGCTGCGGCTCCGACAAGGTCTCGACCGAGCTGCTGCACGAGTTCGCCGCCGTCGCCGGCTTCCCGATCGTCGAGGGCTACGGGATGACCGAGGTCGGCCTGGCGACGCTGAACCCGCCCTCGGGCACGGTCAAGCAGGGCTCGATCGGCAGGCCGATCAGCGGCTTCAGCATCGCCCTGCGCGACGAGGAAGGCGAGCCGGTCGGCGCCGACGCGGTCGGCCGCATCTTCATCCGCACTCCGGCCAGCATGGCCGGCTACTGGGAAGCGCCGGAGGCGACCGAGGAGGTCCTGCTCGAAGGCTGGGTCGACTCCGGCGACCTCGCCCGCGCCG
This sequence comes from Solirubrobacterales bacterium, assembly GCA_035634815.1. Lineage (GTDB taxonomy): Bacteria > Actinomycetota > Thermoleophilia > Solirubrobacterales > 70-9 > VAYN01. Next base: position 8,157 of record DASQCF010000046.1, read on the forward strand.
ACGCCGAGGGCTACCTCTGGTTCTTCGGCCGCAAGAAGCAGGTGATCGTCCACGACGGCTCCAACATCAGCCCCTACGAGGTCGAGGGCGCGCTGGTCGACCACCCGGCCGTCGACCTCGCCGGCGCCGTCGGCGTCCACGACGAAGTCCACGGCGAGAACGTCCGCGCCTACGTAACCCTGCGCGAGGGCGTCGAGCGGCCGAGCGCCGCCGACCTGATCGTCCACTGCCGCGAGCGGATCGGCTACAAGGCGCCGGAGGAGATCCTCTTCCTCGAGGAGATGCCGCTCAACCCGACCGGCAAGATCGACCGCACCGGCCTCAAGCGGATGGCCGAAGAGCACCTTCACCCGCACGGGCTGGACTGAGTGAGCCTGGGCGACTTTGTCAACCGATGGTTTGCAAAGTCGCACAGGCTGCGAAAGGTCGACCCCCGCCCCCGTGGCCGTCTCTACAACGCCTGGGCGAGGCTTTCCGCCACCCGGCTCGGGCTCTGGCTCTCGCGGACCTTTGCCTGGCGGCTCGACCCGTACTTGCTGCGGGTGACCGGCGGGCGCCTCGGCAGCGGCCTCCTCCTGCCCACTGCCCTGCTGGAGACGACCGGCGCCCGCTCGGGCGAGCCGCGGCGCAACGGCGTCATCTACTTCCACGATGGCGACCGCCCCGTCATCGTCGCCTCCCTGGCCGGTGCCCCCAGACATCCCGCCTGGTTCTTCAACGCCCGGGCCAACCCCGAGGTGAAGCTGAACGGCCGCACCTACCGGGCGGAAGTCGTCGGCGACGAGGCCGAGCGGTCCCGCCTCTGGGCCCTCGCCGACAGCGTCTTCCCGCCCTTCGAGTCCTACCGCCGCAGCGCCGCGGCGGCGGGGCGGACGATCCCGATCCTGCGGCTGAGCGCCACTCGTTGAGCGCGGGGCGACTTTGTCAACCAACGGCTTGCAAAGTCGCCTTCAGCGCACCCGGAAACGGAAGACCGCCGGCGTCCGGTCGCGGTTGCCGGCGGCGTCGATCGCGTAGACGCGGAAGGCGTGGCGGCCGGGGCGGAGGAGGTAGGCCCGCGGCGAGCGGCAGGGGCGCCAAGGTTTGCGGTCGAGCTTGCAGCGGAAGCTCGAGCCGGGCTCGGAGGCGGTGAAGCCGAAGGCGACGCGACGGCGGGGGCCTGAGGCGAAGAGCAGCGCCGGTGGATGGCGGCGCAGACGCGTCGCCGGCGGCGTCCGATCGCGGCGGGGCGGAGGCGGCGGCGCGACTTCGGGCTGCGGCGCTGCGGGTTCCGGACCCGGCGGCGTGTCCGGCGGGCGGAAGCTGTTCGGGGCGCGTTCTTCGACCGACTCGCAGCCGAGCGGCGGGCCGTCGACGATCGGGGCGAAGTCGATCAGCGCCGTGTCGAATCCCTCGCCGCAGTCGACGGTCGGGTCGGGGTCGCCGGAGTTGGCCAGCAGCAGGTCGTCGCCGGCGCCGGCGAGGTAGTTGTCGGGGCCTTCGCGGCCCAGCAACTGGTTGTCGCCGCCGTCGCCGACGAGGTTGTCGCCGAGTTTGGTGCCCTCGACGTCCTCTAGCGCCCCCAGGCTCGTCCGTTCGCCGGGGTTGGTGCAGCGCGCTTCTCCTTGCGGTCCGATCAGGCCCGCAAACCCCTGCGCCAAGTCGACCGCCACGGCCGTCTCGAAGTTGGCCCAGTTGGCGTTGTCGCGATCGGCGCCGCCGTCGAGCAGGTCGCCGTCGCAGACCGCGTTGGAGATGAAGAGGTCCTCTCCCGAGCCGGCGTGCAGGTCGTCTTCGCCGCCGTTGTTCGGCAGCGCGTCGTCGCGGCCGGCGCCGTCGACCGCGTCGTCGCCGGCGCCGTCGACGAGGGCGTCTTCGGTTTCGCCGCCGGTCAATTTGTCGGCGCCTTCGTTTCCCAGGACCACGACCGAGGTCGTCTCCGGCAGGCCGGGCGCGGCGAGGACGTCGTCGCCGCCGAGGCCGGCGAGCAGGACCGAGTCGGGGGCTTTGGGCAGCGGACAGGTGACGGCCCCGGCGCTCGGCGCCGCGCAGCCGCCCGCGGTCCCGGCCTCGAACTGCCCGGCGCCGCCGGCCCCGAGGGTGAAGGTGACCGCGCCCGCAGCGTAGCTCGCCGTCACCCGGTCGGCTTCGTCGCTGCCGGTCAGGTAGATCCCCGGGCCTCCGGGTCCCCCCGGCGCCACGACCCCGACGGCGATCGCACCGGGATCGCGCAGGTCGATTTCTTCGCCGTTGTTCTCGCAGTCCTCGGTTGCAACTTCGACGCAGCCGTCGCCGTCGGCGCCGCCGTGGGCGACGTCCCCGCCCCCGTTGCCGTCGATCAGGTCGGCGCCGCCGCCCCCGTAGAAGGTCTCCTGCCCGGGGGTGCCGACGAGGTAGTCGGGGAAGGGGGTGCCGACCACGATCTCGAAGTCGGCGAAGTCGGTCGCCGGTTCCAGCGGCTGGTCGACGCCGCCGCCCGAGGGGGCGAGGCCGTCGTTGGCGAAGCCTTCGCCGAGGTCGACGAAGACGCCGCGGCCCTCGGCGCCGGCCGGGAACCCCGCGTCGGTGAGGTTGGACCCCGTGTTGGGGAAGCCCGGCGTCACCCCGGTGGCGAAGCTGAGGGTGTCGGTGCCGCCGCCCGAGTCGGCGAGCGAGTCGACCGTCGCGTCGCCGCGGTCGAGGTCGTTGCCGCCTTCGCCGTCGAGCGAGTCGGCGCCGAAGCCGCCGAAGAGCCGGTCGTCCCCCGGGCCCGCCGCGCAGCCGGTCGTCGCCGACGCCGCCGTGGAGCCGGTCGGCGCCCTCGCCGCCGAAGAGGCTGTCGTTGCCGCGCTGGCCGTAGAGCACGTCGTCCCCGCCTTCGCCGAACGCCGCGGTTGCGCCGGGCGGCAGGCGGATCGTGTCGGCGCACGGCGTGCCGACGATCGTCGTCCCGACGGTTTCCGGCCCTTCGGCGCAGCTCGGCGCCGCCGCAGCCGCGCCCGGCACAGCCAAGAGGGCCGCCAACGCGGCGGATGCGAGCAGGGTGGAGCGGGCATGCCTGCGGTGTCCCACACCCGTCAGGTACCCCCTATGTCGATTTTCGCTGCCTTCGTTCGTCAACTGGGTAGAGGCGGGGCGAACGAGCCCTGCCGGACGAGCAAGGAGAAGGCCAGATGTCTGCAGAAGCCGCATCCCGACTGATCCTCTTGATGTCCGCCTCGCTGGACGGGTTCCTCGCCCGCGCGCCGGGCGAGATGGACTGGTTGGCCGAGCCGGGCGAGGTTGCCGACCGCGCCGGCGACGCGCGCCACGCCGCCAACCTTGAGCTGCTCGGGCAGGCCGGAGGGATCGTCGTCGGCCGCGGCGCCTACGACGAGATGGCCGAGGTCTGGCACAGCTCCGAGAGCCCGATGGCGCGGCGGATCAACGAGCTGCCCAAGGTCGTCTTCTCGCAGACCGAGCCGGAGTTCGAGTGGGCCAACTCGCGCCGCTCGGCGCGGCCGGTGGAGGAGGAGATCCCGGAGATGAAGGGGGCCGCCGACGGCGACATCGTCCTCTTCGGCGGCGCCCGCATCGCCCACTCGCTCGCCCGCCACCGCCTGATCGACGAGTACCGGCTGACGGTCCATCCCGTCGCCCTCGGCGAGGGCCTCCCCCTCTGGCACGGCCTGCCCGAGCCCCAGCGCTTCGCCCCCGTCTCCACCACCGCCTACCCCGACGGCGCCGTCACCCACGTGCTCGCCGCCAAGACCCGAGGAGGGAGCTGATGTCCGCGACCGTGCTCTACATGTCGATGTCCCTGGACGGCTTCGTCGCCGGCCCCAACGAGAGCCTGGACAATGGGCTCGGCGACGGCGGCGAGCGCCTGCACGAGTGGATCTTCGCCGGCCCGCCGACCGGGCACGGCGGCGTTCCCGGCCGTCCGGCGGGCGTCGACGGCGAGGTGATGGACGAGGCGATGGCGACCGGCGCCGTGGTCGCCGGACGCGGCACGTTCGATCCCGCGGGGGGCTGGGGCGGCGACCACCACGACGGGGTGCCGATCTTCATCCTCAGCCGCGAGAAGCACGGCACCGACCCGCGCTGGCCGCTGGTCACCTATGTCGGCGACGTCGAGACGGCGATGGCGAGCGCGAAGGAGGCGGCCGGCGAGAAGGACGTCCTCGTCCACGGCGCGACCGTCGCCCAGCTGGCGCTCGCCGCCGGCGTCCTCGACGAGATCCAGATCCACCTGGTCCCGGTCCTGCTCGGCGAGGGCCGGCGCCTCTTCGAGCACCTCGGCGCCGAGCAGGTCGAGCTGGAGCCACTGCGGGTCCTAGAGGGCGCCGGCGCCACCCATCTCCGCTACCGCGTCCGCCGCTGAGGGCGGGCGCTCGGACCAGGCTCGCTCGACTTCGCGCATCAGCGCCGGGTAGACGATCAAGTAGCGGAACGGTTTGATCGCCGCCATGTAGGCGCGACCGAAGAGGCCACGCGGCTTCACGTAGACGGCCATCTGGCCGCGGTAGCGGCCGCCGCCCCGCTCGACCCAGGCGAAGTGCGCGACCCCGTGCACGGTCCGGTTCGAGACCTCGGCGGCGGCCTCCCGGCCGGTGCGGTAGAGGGGGCTGAAGGGGAGCGTGCCGAAGTCGGCGCCATCGACGGTGCCGCGCAGATCCTGGGGCAGGCGATCGACGAGGGTGGTGGCGGCGCTGCCGGGAATCGGCAGCTCGCCGACGGCCTCGGGCCCGGTTCCGTCCTCGACGTGGATCTCGCCGAGGCCGAACCACTTGCCGAGCAGGTCGCGCAGCTGCCACAGGGCCCTGGTCGCGCGCGAGTCGGCTTCGGCGGGGTCGAGCGAGCCCACCATCTCCAGCAGCGCCGGAAACTCGCCGGCGCCGCCTTCCGCCGGCAGCGCCCAGACGTCCTCGAGGGTGAAGTCGGGCACGATCGCGTGAATCCGCCAGGGCTGCGCCTCGTGTTCGGAGTTGGGGATGCGCCCGCTCTTCATTTCCATACGCCTCCGTATAGATGCTAGGGACCGTGGTTGCGCCTGTCAATACGGTGCCGTATAGATAGGGCGGATGGCGAAGGCTCAGACCCCACGCGAGGCCTGGATCGAGGCGGCGATGCGCGCTCTCGCGGCGGGCGGTCCCGACGCCGTCCGCATCGAGGCCCTGGCCAAGGACCTGGGCGTCACCAAGGGCGGCTTCTACTGGCACTTCGACGACCGCGCGGCGCTGATGGAGGAGACGCTCGACAGCTGGGAGCAGAGCGGCACCGAGGACGTGATCGCCACCGTCGACAAAGACTCCGAAGAGCCGCGCGCAAAGCTGCGCCGCCTCTTCGAGCTGGCCCCCGCGGCGAAGGACCTCTTCGCGGCCGAGCTGGCCCTTCGCGACTGGGCGCGCCGCGACCCCGCCGTCGATACCCGGCTGCGCCGGGTCGACGACCGCCGCATGGCCTACCTCCGCTCCCTCTTCGCCCAGTTCCTCGACAGCGAGCAGGAGGTCGAGGCGCGGGCGATGCTCGCCTACTCCCTCTTCGTCGGCGCCTACTTCGTCAGATCCGGATTCGGCGAGCGGAGTCGGGCCGAGGTCAACGGACTGGCTATCGATCGCCTCCTCGTAGGGGCCTTCTAGGGCTGCCGGTCGGCCTGGGTGCAGGGGAGAAGGCGGCTGAGCCGGACGAGGGTGTCGTCGTCAAACAGGACGCGCCCCCTGATCACTTGGGCCCCCGTCGGGCAGGCGGCGGTCAGGTAGCTGCGCTGCTCGCCGCGGTAGGTGAACTTGCGGTCGATCTTCAGCTTGGCGTCGATGAGCGAGCCGGAGCCGCCGGCGATCGCCGGGACCTTGGCGACGATATGGGTGCCGTAAGGGCCGCTGCGGATCGGGGTGAGCACGACAGGGGTGACGACCGCAGCCGGGACCGGGACGGTGAGGTAGGCGTGGATGAAGATCGTCGTCTTGCCGCCCCTGACGCCGCCGTTGAACATCGTCAGCGGGCTGGTGGCAAAGACGGTCCCCTGTTCGGGGAAGGCGATCTCGACCCGGGCGGAGCCTCTGCCCACGATCGCCCCGCCGCAGACCTTCCTGGCGGCGTCCGTGTCGCGGGAGTCGAGCTGCACCCGCTTGCAGACCGGCAGGCCCTTGGCGTTGACGTGGACGTCCTTGTCGAGGTCGAGGGCGGCTTCGCGCGCGGCGGGCGGGTGGCTGCCGTCGATCGTCGCGATCGCGGCGCTGATGAAGGCGTCGATCGGCGCCTGCTCGTGCCTCGGCAGGACGGTCGGTGAGATCCCACCGTCGTGGGTGAGTGAGAGGTTCCCGACGCGGACGGTTTCGGACTTGGCGAAGGCTCCGCCGGCGACGAACAAAGCGAGCGCACCGCCGAGGACGGCGCAGCGAATCAGGTGCCTCATCTTTTCCCCCTTGCTCGGTGGTGCTGGATCGCTTCGATCTTCACCGCTGCGAGCGTTCACCACCTCCCCAGCTTGGGGAGAGGGTTAGCCAATCCGAGCAGCCGCCATTCAGTCTGCAAGCCTCAGCGCCGTCTCCAGGTCCGTCGCGAACTCACCCAGCGGGCGGCCGAAGAGCTTCTCGATGGCGCGGATGCGGTTGGTGACCGTCCGGCGGTCGACGCCGAGCGCGGCGGCGGTCGAGGAGACGTTCCGCTCGACGGCGAAGTAGGCCCGCAGGGTTTCCCGCGCCGCCTTCCCTCCGTCTCGCATGTCATCGAGCGGTTCGAGGTAAAGCTTGCGCAGCGAGGTGGTTCCCAGGTCGTCGCGGAGGATCGAGGCGAGGACGGCGACGTCGGCGTAGCGGAGGAGCCGCTGTCCGTGGCGCTCGGCGATCGACAGGGCCGCCTTGGCCTGGCGGTGGGTGAGGCGCCAGTCCGGGATGCCCTTGCCGGGCTCGCCGAGGGCGACGACGATCGCCGTCGAGGGCATGTCCGCCATGGCCCGGATCACCTCCTCCGTCAACAGCGGCTCCCTGCCGCCGAGCCAGCAGGCCCAAACCGGCTTGTCCCCGTGCGGGTCCGCGAGCAGGCGCCGATCGAGCTTCTTCGCCAGCTCACGCATCGCCGCGGGGGCGCCCTCCCCTCTCGCCATCAGCCCGACGTGGTGCCCGTCGAGGTCGTACCCGAGCTCCACCTCGCCGTCGGGCTGTCGCCCGGCGAGCAGGTCTTCGAGGTAGGCGTGGCGCCGCTCGGCGGTGGTCGTCGGCCGGCTGCCGGCCTCGTCGGCGTGTTCTTCGCTCACTGCCTCGAGCAGGCGGTCGAAGAGCGTGGCCTGCCTGTGCAACAGCCGGCGCAGACTGGAGGCCGAGAAGCCGGTGGCCTCCGCCTCTTCGACCAGGATGTCGGTGCAGAAGGCATTGCCGGCGGAGTAGCGCCGCAGGACTGTGTCGAGAGAGACACCGGCGCGGGCGGCCAGCCGTGCTGCCCGCTTCACGGGCGCGGGAACGTCGGGAGCGCGATGCTCACCCAGCTCGATTACCGCGGCGGCGTACTCAAGAACCGCGGGGCGATTCTCCTTCAGGCTGTCGAGATATTCGAGGTAGGCGGGGTCGACACCGTCCCGGGGGCCAGGGATCCCGTCGACAAGCGTGGCGAGGCCCGATTCCACCTCGGCAAACCTCGCGCGCAGCCGGGAGGCAACCTCGGCGCAGTCTTCGTCGAAGCTCCTGGCGACGTCGGCGCCCCGCCCGCTCACGCGCCGGCCTGCTCCCGGCCGTTGCGCTCGCGGTGCTTGCAGCCCGGCCAGCAGCAGGGCCGGCGCATGCCTTCTTCCAGCTCCTCCCGGGTCCGCCGGATGCGCCGCTCCCGAGTCTTCTCCTGCTTGGCGTCCTCGACCCAGCAGATGAACTCGTTGCGCGCCAGCGGCGTGATGTCCTCCCAGGCATCGAGGACCGTGGCCTTGGCGACTAGCGCTTCGCGCAGGTCGGCGGGAAGCTCGTGGACGACGCCACCGGAGACTTGCGGGCTGGCCATGGGGTCATGTTAGGAGCACTGGCCCCGAGCTCGGGCCAAGGTTGGCCCGGTCCGGGGCAGGCGACGTTCCTATCCTGGGTTCATGAGACCTCTCCTGACCCGCGCGGTGCCGGTCGCACTCGTCGTCGCGGCCACGATGGCCATCGTCTCGGCGGCGGACGCCGCCCCTCGATGGGCTTCGCCGACCGTCGTCGGCCCATCAAGCCGCGATGCCGGCGCGCCGGCGGTTGCCGTCACCCCCGACGGGGAAGCGATCGCCACCTGGTCGGGCGGCCACCCGGAACGCGTCCAGGTGAGCAGCCGGCGGCCGGGGAGGGGCTGGTCCCCGCCCGTCACCATCGCGCCGGTCAGGGAAGAAGTCCAAGGTCCCCAGATCGCCGTCTCCGCCGGGAAGGCGGTGATCGTCTGGACCGACAACGTCCGCACCGGCAGCGGCGAAGACCGGGTCGTCCTGACCTCGACCCGGCTGCGCGGCAAGCGGTGGAGCAGGCCGCGGAACATCTCGGCGGAAAAGCGGTGGCGCGAAGAACCCCGGGGCGAAGAACCACAGATCGCGATGACCCGTCGCGGCAAGGCGATCGTCGTCTGGAGCGCCACCAACGAAAAACACCTGACGGTCTCCTTCGTCGCCTCGGCGACCCAACCCGCGGCGGGGACTAAATGGACCGCGCCGGTCGGCATCCGCGGCTCCTACGAAGCAGAGGCGCCTCAGGTTGCTGTCACCCCCACGGACGAAACGGTGACGATCTGGGGCGCTTCTTACAACGAAGAATCACACATGGGCGTCTCAAGCCGGCCGCCGAAAGGACCGTGGAAATCAGCGACCCTGCTGTCGAACCCGGGCCCGTTCCCGCAGCCCCTGCTCGCGGTGACCTCCAGGGGCGAAGCCATCGGGGCCTGGGTCAAGGAACCCGAAGGAGGCCTCGAAGCCAACGTGCAGGTTGCGACCCACACGCCAGGCGGGAAATGGAGATTGAAGACCCTCGAACCGCAGGGCTACGGGACCAGCCCCAAGATCGTCACCGAACCCGGCGGCCGGGCCACGGTCCTCTGGTCCCGATACCTCGCCACCGAAGAACAGGCGATCGCCGCCTCGAACCATCCCCCCGGCGGCCCCTGGAGCGAACCGACGAGCGTCGCCGCAGAAGGACTGCAGATCCCCTACCTCTCGGAATCTCCGATCGAGGTGACCCCCCAAGGCGAATCGATCGCCCTCTGGCTGTCCGACCCCTCGACCGGAGAACGAATGACCATCCAGTCTGCGAGTAGGCCCCCCGGGCAACCCTGGAGCGAGCCGACGCAGGTCGCCGCCTTCCCCCCCGGGGCGCGGTACGGAGCCTCCGACCTTCAACTCGCGCTGGCGCCCAAACGGCAAAGCGTTCGCCCTCTGGAGGAGCTTCAGGGGCGGACGGTGGGTGATCGAGGCCGCGAGCCGTGCGGCGGCGGGGGGCGGGTCTTGAGCTGCTGGAGCTCCGCACCGCTAACGGAGAGCCAGGGCCATCCTCTCACGCTTGATTCGACCAATCGCATCGGTGGCCTCGCCGGAGATCACAAGCTTCACCTTGAGTAGATGTCGCAAGGTCCTGAGCCCCTGCCGCGTCAATCCCATACTCGCGTTCTCCTCACCGGCAGCGGCAAAGCGGAGAGTCTTTCCCTTGAAGACCGGGACTAACCTCGATGCTCCTGAGCGGCTGGTGATGATCTTCGCTCGACCTGTCAATGCCACCGTCGCTTCCCCATCGACCTGAACGGCGACAAGAAGCTTCCCTCTCTGCAGTAATTCGCCGAGCGACCTTCTCTCGCCACGGGCGGAGAGCTCAAATTCCAATGGCTTATTTCCACCGCCGCCACCTGGTGGTTCAGAGTCACCCGGCGTTTCCTTTTCCTCAGGCGGCTTCGGCGCCACCGAATAGTCGATCGATGTGCTGTTCGTCAGGCCGCTTTTGGACACGGCGGTGACCGTGTAGGTGTGATTGCCGACCGACGAGGTGTCGAGTTGACCGGCGCCTCCGCTCACGCTCGCAGCGCCGTTGGAGTCGTCGCACGAGGAAAGGCCGGTCCCGCCGGTTCCCTCGCTGCATGAGAACGTCGTCGGTACTACTTGTCCGACCACGTACGCATTTCCGGCGGGCGGCGAGGTGATCACCGCCGATGGCGGACCGGCTACGTTCACCGCGACCGTGGCTTCGGCGTAGTTGTCGGCGGGATCGGTTGCCCTGTAGGTGAAGGAGTCCGATCCGAGATAGGACGGTTCTGGCACGTAGGTGAACGACCCGTCGCCTTGCAAGCTCAGGTCGCCGTGGGACGGCGTGGCGACCATGGTGAGTGAGACACCTTCTGGGACCGACCCGCCCGACAGCACACCCAGATCGGAGGGGACGTCGAGCTCCTGATCCCCGTAGGTCAGATAGCTATGGGACGCGAGGCCGACCGGATTGTCGTATCCGATCGACAGCGATCCGTCGCCTTCCCCGCTGGCCGTTTCAAAGCTCGCCTGAAGCCCGGGCGCCGCAAAGCTGGACCCACCCCCGCCGCCCGCCGAGCCGGCCGTGCCGCCGCAGTCGTCGCCGGCGGCTCCACCGCCCTGGCCGCCACCGACAAAACCACCGCCACCGCCACCGCCGGCTTCTGCCACCCCGCCCCCGCCGCTGAGGCTGCTTCCCGCCGCGCCCGATGCGCCGGAATGAGACCCCCCGGGGCAAGCGGTTGAGCCGGTCACCTGTCCTCCTTCTCCGCCCGTGCCGCTAGCACCACCCCCGAGGCCCCCTTTGCCGCCCTCGAGAGTCGCCCCCTGCGCGATGTTCTGGAAGCCGCGAGCCCCGGCAGATCCCGATTGGCCGCCGGCTCCGCCGTGGCCGCCGGTCGCCGTCAAGGTGCCGTTGGCGCCGTCCAAGCCGCCACCGCCACCTCCTCCGGCAATCACCTCGAGCGTGGAGTCGAGCGCGAACGTCGTGTAGCCACCGCCCCCTCCCCCGATGCCGCTGTTGCCGCCGCCATTGAAGCCCCCGGTG